>JBCBHE010000029.1:0-48860 GCA_038526085.1 Pseudomonadota bacterium
CCGTCTACCCAGCGCCACAACGTCAGCAACGATAGTTGCCCAGTCGGAGTGACCGAAGGGTGTGTAGTTCACGAAGATGTCTTCAGCTGGAATGCCTTTGTCCTGAAGGTAGGACTCAAGGATGTTGTTTGTGGTCCGTGGGTAGACGTAGTCGGTGCCAAGCAGCGCGAACTTCTCAACGCCGAGTTCTTCCAGGAAGTAGTCAGTCGCAGGGATCGCCTGCTGGTTTGGCGCAGCACCTGTGTAGAACACGTTCTTGGAGCTTTCTTCGCCTTCGTACTGAACTGGGTAGAACATCAGACCGTTCAGCTCTTCCAGCACTGGCAGTGCGGATTTCCGGGACACAGAGGTCCAAGAGCCGAAGATCACGTCAACTTCGGACACTGTCAGCAGCTCACGCGCCTTTTCAGCGAAGAGCGGCCAGTCAGATGCTGGGTCAACAACGACGGCTTCGATTTCGCAATCGAGCAGACCACCGGCTTCGTTCTGCTGAGCGATCAGCAGCTCCATCGTGTCTTTCAGCGTGGTTTCGGAAATCGCCATTGTGCCGGACAGCGAGTGCAGCACGCCGACTTTGATCGGGTCTGCGCATTCGGCAGCCGCCATTGAGGCAGTCGCTGTGATTGCAGCAGAGGCAAGAAGCGAGAGTTTCAGGTTTTTGGTCATAGAATATGATCCCCGTTTGTCGCTACGGGGCTCTGTCACGACGCCAACCGACGCCCAGAGCGTACCAAACTGACTTAGTTTGGCCCCGCAACAGTGATGTTGTGGTCGCGTGGTGGTAAGAACTTGCTGGTTGTCCACCGCGCGGCGATGCCCCCCTGGGCGTGGGTAAGTTCTGCGGTTGGGGGCGCGGTTGGCTAGATTAAGGCCGCATTCGTGATGCGCTCTCGGCGCATTTGCACAAAAAAGCATCGGTTTTCCGAACTATCGCCCGAAAAACGATCAAAGACTAGGCTTCCGGCGCGAATCTGACTGGAATGTCAACACGATTCTCTGCTTCTGCTTAGTCATCGGGCACACACGCTATAGGTGCTTCTCAATTTTGGCGACGTCTTGGCAGGCACCACAACCGAAGTGGTCAGCAAACTGGCATGTAGACTGACCACACCTGGGCTTAGGGTTCCGGAAAAGTGCTCAACTGATCGAGCACTGCAGTGATCGCTGCTTTGTGCCCCGCGATCGGATCTTCTGGTGGGAAAACGGCGATGCGGTCTTGCGGCCGAATACCGCGACCTTCCCATTTCGCGCCAAGATGGTCTTGATACACCTCGTTGGAAAGTGAGATTTCCCAGCCGTTCGGGAGCTGTTTCGTAAGAACGTCGGACAATGCACCACGCGTTGGCATGCCTACGTGGACTGTTTGGGGGAGCGCGCGCAATGCCATCGCCAAAATCTCACCCGCGCTCACTGTCATATTGCTCGTGACGAGATAGAGCGGCCCCGTAAAGCGGCTCCGGTCGCTGGGCGTGATGCTGAACCGACCAATAGACTGGTCGGGTGAATCCGCGGCATATTTCGAAAAAGCATAAGTGGATCCCGACGCGAAACGCTCAGCAACTGCCAAAGACACCGCATCATAGCCACCGAAATTGAGGCTGACGTCAAGGATGACGGCCGTCACCTTTGCATCGCGGAACTGCGCGAGCGCGCTATCAAGAATGTCGTGAATTGCGGCAATGTCCTCTTGCAGCGCACCTTCTTCGCCATTGGCGTAGCCACCCATCGTCACCAGACCTATGTATCCCACGTCGGGTCGAGGGAGCCCGTATTGCACAAACTTCTGCCCCGCAAAGGTGCCATTGCCACCAAGGAGATCACCGGCAACGGACTCGATCCAGAATTCTGTTTGGAAGGTGTCGATCACCTCTTCCGGATCCACCCCGTTTGCATTCGCCGTTGCAGACAAGTGAGCATAGAGCGCGCCGGGGTTCGGCTCAAACACGCGGTCCTGTCCGTCGACTGAGCCTTGCAGGTCCACGTGACCGTCTTTGAGTGGCGCAATCATTGTGCTGAGAACTTCGAACAGCTGTGCGTCTGACATACTGTCGTTAATGCGCGGTCGGACCGTGGCAACCTGGTCATCCCAATCCACACCATAGATATCGAAGAAGGCATAGTGCGTCGCGAAATAGTCGACGAATGCTTCAAAGTTTCCAGTCGGCGTGTTTGGGCGCGGTGTGTCGCAAACGGCCGGCAGATCCGGAATGCGGTCAAAGATGATTTTGTGGTCTTCCCCTTCCAGGCTGAGCGCGATGCGCTGCCCATCTTCTGTTGGGGTCGCCGCCAAACCGTCCAAAAGGGACCCCAAAGGTTCCTTGCCCTCGCTTACACAGGTTGCGCCTGCGACGCCGTAGCTTTCAGCAGTCTTACCATCAATTGCGACGACCATGCCGTAGCCTTTGGATTTCCAGAGTCCATTGAGGCGTGGGTCTTCCAAAGGCGGGACACAGGCGCCACAACAAAGGGCAGTGATAAGTGTGGGTGTCTTCAATGACATCGATATTGCTCCGTTCGTGATGACGAAGCTCTGGCGCAGTCAGCGCGATCAATCGTCCAAAGCCATAGGTCCGGACAGTGGGGTTGTCCGGCTATGCCGAGACGGACACGCCTTGTCGGTAGGCTGTCGGGGTTTGACCGGTCACTTTGCCAAATGCGGTATAAAAGGATGACCGCGAATTGAAGCCAACGTCATATGCGATGGCAAGCACCGTCTCGTCACTGTCGCGTAACCGCGATTGGGCGTCAGCAATCCGGTAGCCGTTCACAAAGTCAAAGAAGCTTTCCCCAATATCGTCGTTCAACGTCTGTGAGACATAGTTCGGCGAAGCCCCAATGTGATTGGCCAGCGTCCAGAGCGATAAGTTGGGATCATGATACAAAGCATCATTGGTCATGGCGTGCCGCAGCTTGCGTTCAATGCGTTTGGAGACATCCGAAGTCAGCGCCGACTTTTCATATTTTTTCACTGTCTCCGTCGGCGTCACGTCCGGCGCCAAGCCGGGTCTTTGCTGCAGGCCAAAGAGCATGATGACGAGCAAAAGGAGCAATCCAAGGACGTCATCCTGAAGATCAGAGACAAATGCGCGGTCGTGAAACGTCTCTGTATACACATCGACGGCACTGACGACCCAGTAGATCGAAACTGAAAGGCATAGCATCCATATCCACGTGAGCTCCTTGCGTTCCGTGCTTGCAACAAACTGCGGCAAACGCCCGCGATAGCGCCGCAGTCGTAGGATGATCGCGACGAAGTAGCCGCCCCACTGCAAAACCGCGCAGAGCAGAAGGATTTGGCCAAAATACCCAACCGCCAACGGCCACCCCGTTGGTAAGTCATAGCCATCAATGAAAAGCCCAAGCCGCGCATCGTGCGGCATAAGCACGACCAAAAAAGCAACGAAGACACCCAACGCCGGCAGGATCGCGTGCAACCACCAGCGCTTCGGTACTTTCGGTGTGACGGATGTCAGCGCGCAGACATAATGCCAAAAGAGCGGCGCCAATAACACGATTGATGCGATCCAAAGTGTGACCGCCACGATCTCATAACTCTCTGTCGCGGCCATCGTCGCGAAGGGAAATGGGACATCGTTTAGTTCGGACACTGAACTGAGCAACAAGACGAGGCCCAGCGTCCGAAACGCCCAGACATCGCGCTCTTGCAGGTAGCAAAACGCGGCCCCAAACAGGCCCAGGCTGAAGGTCGCGGTCACGAGGATATCGGAGAGTGTCATCGTCATGGCGTCCTTTTCGCCCAAGTCTTGGTCCGAACGCCAGTGTCCGGCGTCCGAATGCTTAGGATCGGACATGTTTGACTGTCCGATACGTCACTCTTGGACGACAGGCACCATCCGCTTCGGTTTTGTCCACCCAAACAAAACCAAAAGGACAACGTTCATGAAGTACTTGATTCTCGGCCTTAGCATCACAGGCATCTGGGCCACATCCGCCACGGCGGAGGGAACATGGATCCTCGGCGCTGGCGTTAACGCCAGCCAAAGCCCTTATGTCGGCGATAAGGACGATGCGACGCTCTTCCCTTACTTCGCTTATGAAACCGAACGGCTCAGTCTGAGCGTTGGCGGGCTCAGTTATACGCTTCTCGACAATCAAGGGCTCGAGGTCGATGTGTTGCTGAGCCCCCGTTTCGCACCAGACTTTCCCGATTCTGATCTTTTCGCAGGTCTTGACCGCGACGACGCTGCGGAATTGGGTTTTGGAGCGACCTATCAGTTTGGAGCGGCCTATGCGGAGCTGACATTCCTGCACGACATCACTGACGCGCATGAAGGATATGAGGGCACAGCAAGTGTCGGATATGAGCTCGCACTCGGCCAACTTGGCATAAACGCCGCTGCTGGCGTTAAGTTTCGCGATGCCAATCTTAACAACTACCTCTTTGGTGTTACGGATGGTGAAGCAACTGCAACGCGTGCTGCCTTCGACGTCGGTGACACTACCACCGCCTTCGCCAGTCTCACCGCGGTCTATCCACTAAGTGATCGGATGTTTCTACTTGGAGAGGTCTCGGTTGAGGATCTCGGCGACGCCGCCAAAAGCCCGTTGGTCGACGACGATCGCCTTGCCGACATCACAATTGGGGTCGGATTCCAGTTCTAAGTCTACCTATGACTGCAAAGCTGTGTGATCAGTGAAATGGCCGTTTGCCAAATGCCCAATGATTGGTCATTTTCGCGCGCATGGAGGTCCTCAACTACAGTCACAACGCATTGCTGGTTGCGATGTCGATTATGGTTGCCTTGGTGGCAGGCTTTACCGGCCTGACGCTAACGCGCAACCTGTCGGACAAGACCGTGATGCAGCGCAAGGTGGCCGTTGCTATGGCAGCGGTCGCTTTGGGAGGTGGGATATGGTCGATGCATTTCGTGGCCATGTTGGGCCTCCAGATGCCGATCCTGTTCTATTATGACGCGGCGATCACCCTAGCGTCCGCGCTCGTGGCGATATTGATCGTGGGCGGCGCATTGATCCTCCTGCATTTTATGGAGCGGACCCCGCTCTTGATTCTGGGGGCCGGTGGAATTGTCGGGTTTGGCATCCTCGTAATGCACTATATCGGCATGGCCGGGCTGGAGATGTGTCGCGCCGTCTATACGCCGTTCGGCATCATTGCCTCATCCGTCGTGGCGATCGCACTATGCGCCTTCGCGTTCTGGGTCGCATATGGGCACCGATCGGACCGCAACATCGTCTTGGGCACGCTCTGCTTTGGTGGTGCGGTCTGTGCTGTGCATTTCCTCGCTATGACTGGCACGAATTTTGTTGCGGTGCCTCAACTGGCAGAGTTTGGGCCGACGATCAGCAATGAGATCATGGCGGTTGGCGTCATCCTGTTTAGTTTTGTGATCTTTGGGGCTTTCTTATTGGTGAGCACCACCTATCTGATCGCCGCACCGGTGGCGCCTCTCGGCCTCGCTGAGGCTTCGGATCCTATTCCGGCCCCAACACCAGCCGTCACTGGTCCTGGCCTGCAGATCCCTTGCGAGCGCGATGGGAGCAAAGTTTTTGTGGCCCCCCGTGAAGTGGCGTTGATCCGGGCGGACGGGCATTACACCCAGATCTACACTGACCAAGAGCGCTTCTTCTGTGTCTGGCCAATCACCGAAGCGACCAAACGCCTAACACCTGCTGGCTTTATGAAGTCGCACCGCAGCTACCTGATCAATCCGGGCAAAGTGGCACGGTTTGAACGGACGAAAGACAAAGGCAGCCTGACCTTCGCCTCAACATCGGTGCCAAAAGCACCCGTCAGCCGGTCAAACTTGAAGGACGTCGAACAAGGACTCTCGGCCTGACGCGCAACTCGTGCTGCGAGCGGCGCAACTCGTGCAAAAACACCTGCAACAAAGTGAATCCGGGGGTGTTTGCACACCAACGCATGCAGTCTTCTCGCAAGCCAGACCATTGGAGGGAGGAAACCGATGATTCCAGCTGCATTTGACTACCATCGACCGAAAGACCTGACCGGCGTGATCGCGCTGCTTCAGGAGCATGGCGATGATGCCCGCGTGATGGCGGGTGGCCACAGCCTCATCCCGATGATGAAACTGCGCATGGCCGAAGTCCCACATCTGATCGACATGCAAGATGTCGAAGGCATGGGCGGCATCGACGTCGGGGACACAATCCGGATCGGCGCGATGACGACCCAGGCAGATCTGATCGATGATGACTCGCTTGCCGCCGCCGCCCCGATCTTGCGCGAGGCCGCGCTGCAGATCGCGGATCCACAAGTCCGCTACATGGGCACCGTCGGTGGCAACGTCGCGAATGGCGATCCCGGCAATGACATGCCAGGGTTGATGCAGTGCTTGGATGCAACCTTTCACCTGACCGGGCCCGACGGAGAACGCGCTGTCGCGGCGCGCGGGTTTTATGAAGCCGCCTATATGACCGCCCGCGAAGATGAAGAGGTGCTCACCGCAGTCTCCTTCGCCAAACCGCAGGGCGGCTATGCCTATGAAAAGCAAAAGCGGAAGATCGGTGACTACGCAACTGCCGCTGCGGCTGTCCAACTGGTGAAAGACGGCGGAGCATGCACATCAGCTTCCATTGCCATGACCAACTTGAGCGACACACCTATCTACTCCGCCTCCGCTGGGGCAGCTCTGGTTGGCAGTGACGTTGACGCGAGCGCCATCAAATCCGCCGTCACGGCCATGCTGTCTGACATCGACCCGGTTGACGACAACCGCGGCCCTGTCGCTTTCAAAAACCACGTCGCGGGCGTGATCTTGGCCCGCGCGATTGAGCGCGCCTGGTCACGCGCCTGAGGGAGATTTTCATGTCTAAGAAGATGCACATCAAATTGACCGTGAACGGCAAAGAGGAGGAATTCCTCGCCGAACCACGGGAACTGTTAATCTATACACTGCGCGAGCGGCTGAACATCACTGGCCCGCACATCGGCTGCGAGACCTCGCATTGCGGGGCCTGTACTGTGACCATCGACGGCAAGTCGGTCAAAGCCTGCACGATGTTCGTGGCCCAGGCGGATGGTGCAGATGTCACCACCATTGAAGGCATCGGTGGCCCAGACGATCTACACCCACTGCAAAACGCATTTAAGGAACATCACGGGTTGCAGTGCGGCTATTGCACCCCCGGCATGATCACCCGTGCCACCAAACTGCTGGAAGAAAATCCGACCCCAACCGAAGACGAGATTCGGTTTGGCATGGCGGGCAATATCTGCCGCTGCACGGGCTACCAGAACATTGTGAAATCCATTCAGGCCGCTGCGGCGGAAATGAATGCAGCCAAGGAGGCGGCAGAATGAAAGACGACGTCACAAGCCGCGAAGAACGGGTCGAAAACCTCAAAGGGATGGGCTGCTCGCGCAAGCGGGTCGAGGATGCGCGGTTCACCCAAGGCAAAGGCAACTACGTCGATGATATCAAGCTTGATGGCATGATCTTTGGCGATTTCGTCCGCTCACCCTATGCGCACGCCAAGGTCGTGAGCATCAAAACTGAAGAGGCGCTGAAGGTACCAGGTGTGTTGGCTGTTCTCACCGCGGCTGACCTTGCTCCACTCGGGCTCCACTGGATGCCGACACTTGCCGGTGACAAGCAGATGGTGTTGGCGGACGGCAAGGTGCTGTTCCAGGGCCAAGAGGTCGCCTTTGTTGTGGCCGAAGACCGCTACGCCGCTGCTGACGGGATTGAAGCGGTCGAGGTGGAGTATGAAGAGCTTCCAGTTCTTGTTGACCCATTTGAAGCACTGAAATCTGATGTGGTCCTCCGCGAAGATACAGTGGGTGAGGATGGGTCGCCGACCGATGGTGCCCATGGCCCGCGCAAGCATCACAACCATATCTTCACCTGGGAAGCCGGCGACAAGGAACCGACTGAACAGGTGATCGCCAATGCAGAGGTCGTGGCCGAAGAGACCATGTACTACCACCGCACCCACCCTTGCCCACTGGAAACCTGCGGCTGCGTGGCGTCGATGGATAAGGTCAATGGTAAGCTGACGCTTTGGGGTACGTTCCAGGCGCCACATGCCATTCGTACCGTCGTCTCGCTGATCTCAGGTATCGAAGAGCATAACATCCGCGTCATCAGTCCTGACATCGGCGGCGGCTTTGGCAACAAAGTAGGTGCCTACCCCGGCTACGTCTGCTCTGTCGTGGCATCTATTGTCACCGGCAAGCCAGTGAAATGGATCGAAGATCGGATGGACAATCTGATGACCACCGCCTTCGCCCGGGACTATCACATGACCGGCAAGATCAGCGCCACGAAAGAGGGTAAGATCACCGGGTTGCACTGCCATGTGACGGCCGACCACGGCGGCTTTGACGCCTGCGCTGACCCCACGAAGTTCCCGGCAGGTTTCATGAACATCTGCACGGGATCCTACGACATCCCAACGGCATTCCTTGAGGTGGATGGTGTTTACACCAATAAGGCCCCCGGTGGTGTGTCCTATCGCTGTTCCTTCCGCGTGACAGAGGCCGTGTATTTCATCGAGCGCATGATTGAGGTGTTGGCGATCGAGTTGAATATGGATGCGGCAGAACTGCGCCGGATCAATTTCATTAGGAAGGAACAGTTCCCCTACACGGCCGCCCTTGGCTGGGAGTACGACTCTGGCGATTACCACACGGCTTGGGACAAAGCCTTGAAAGCCGTCGACTACGACGGGCTCCGTGCAGAGCAGGCCCAGCGGGTCGAAGACTTCAAAGCTGGCAAGACCCGGTCGTTGATGGGCATCGGCCTGTCGTTCTTCACGGAAATCGTGGGCGCTGGCCCAGTGAAGAACTGCGATATCCTTGGTCTGGGTATGTTCGACAGCTGCGAAATTCGTATCCATCCCACAGGGTCCGCGATTGCCCGATTGGGAACGATTTCTCAGGGGCAGGGCCACGCCACCACTTTTGCCCAGATCCTCGCCTCTGAGATCGGCCTGCCTGCGGATAGTATCACCGTCGAAGAAGGCGATACCGATACCGCGCCATATGGCTTGGGAACATATGGGTCACGGTCCACACCGGTTGCAGGTGCAGCGACCGCGATGGCAGGTCGCAAGATCCGTGCAAAAGCCCAGATGATCGCGGCGTATCTGCTCGAGGTTCATGACGACGATGTGGAATTTGATGTCGATCGGTTCCAAGTCAAAGGCGCACCAGAGCGGTTCAAAACGATGAAGGAAATCGCTTTTGCCGCCTATAACCAGGCCATTCCCGGCATTGAACCTGGCCTGGAAGCCGTCAGCTACTATGACCCGCCCAACATGACCTACCCCTTTGGGGCATACGTGTGTGTCATGGACATCGACGTTGACACCGGTGTCACGGACATCCGCCGTTTCTATGCGTTGGATGATTGCGGCACCCGGATCAACCCGATGGTCATTGAAGGCCAGGTGCATGGTGGATTGACCGAAGCGCTCGCCGTCGCTTTGGGCCAGGAGATTGCCTATGATGACATGGGCAATGTGAAGACCGGCACATTGATGGATTTCTTCCTCCCAACGGCCTGGGAAGTGCCCAACTATGAAACCGACTACACCGTCACCCCAAGCCCGCACCACCCGATCGGCGCGAAAGGTGTCGGCGAAAGCCCACATGTGGGCGGTGTGCCATGTTTCTCCAACGCGGTGCAGGATGCCTTCCGGCCCTTTGGTCTGAAGCACACGAACATGCCACATGACCACTGGCGGATCTGGAAGACCGCCAACGGATTGGGTTTGCACGACTAAGGTGTTTCGGATCGCTGACGCGATCCGACAGAGGCGGGGGAGGCTTTGCCTCCCCCGCACCCCCTCCAAGGTATTTTGGTCCAAAAGAAGGAATGACGCGTTTGGCGAGCCATCTTGAATTGCAACAGACGTTGGCGCACGACGGCTATGTGGCGTCGGACGATTTGGCGATGGCGCTGCATTTGATGCTGGCTTTGGGTCGCCCCCTTTTGCTGGAAGGCGCCGCCGGGGTGGGCAAAACCGAGGTGGCACGCGCCCTAGCCATCGTGCGCGAGACCAAACTGATCCGGCTGCAGTGCTATGAAGGGCTGGACGCGTCCCAGGCCATTTATGAATGGAACTACCAGCGGCAATTGCTCACCATCCGGGCCGCGGCCGAAGACGGCGAGACGGGAAAAACCGTCGAAGACCGCATCTTCGCGCGGGAGTTTTTGTTAGAGCGCCCCCTGTTGGCAGCCATCACGCAGACGGTTCCACCGGTTTTGCTAATCGACGAGATTGATCGCGCGGACGAGGAATTCGAGGCTTATTTGCTTGAGGTTCTGTCAGATTTTCAGATCTCCGTGCCTGAGTTGGGGACCATCGAAGCTGTCGCACGGCCAATTGTGATTTTAACGTCCAACGGGACCCGCGACTTGTCGGACGCGCTGCGACGGCGGTGCCTTTATTCGTATGTGGACTATCCGGACAGATCGACTGAGCTTGCGATCCTGCAAAGCCGGTGTCCTAAGGTTGAGGCCGCGCTCGCCAATCAAATCATTGGCTTTGTCCAAAACTTGCGAAAAGAAGAGCTCGAAAAAGTACCGGGGATTGCAGAGACGCTCGACTTCGCGGCGGCCCTGATGGGACTTGGTATCGCGGATTTAACCGACGATCCACGGATTTTGCAGGCGACCCTGTCAACTTTGCTGAAGACCCAAGCGGATCGCGCAAACATCACGACAGAGGTCGCACAGCGCATAGCGGGGAAAGCCGCATGATACGCGTGACACGATTTGCTGCCCGTGATCCGGGGCCTGCCGCCCGCGTATCCGGGTTTCTCGCGCATTTGCGGGACAATGGGTTGCGGCTGGGGGTGGCCGAAACAGATCTGGCGCTCTCGGCTTTGACCCATGTGGATGCCGCGTGGCCAGAGCAAACGCGGCAGGCGCTGCGCCCGATCTGCACTGGGTGCAAGGAAGAGGCGGAGCAGTTCGACGCCTTGTTTGATAGCTATTGGCTCGATGCGGGCCGCGTGAAGCAGAAGGTCGTACCTGTGTCGTCGGGCAATACATCTGACGACGTGCGGTCATCTCGGGATGCTCAGGGGGAGGCCGTGGGCGGAGCTGGATCGGCCACGACACCGGATAGTGCTGACGGAGAGGCGGAGAGCGACGGCGAAGGCAAGTTAATCGCCACGGAGGTCCGCAACCTCATGCGCAAGGACCTGCGGGAATTGGTGCGGAGTGAAGACATCGCTGAAGCCGAGGCAGTTGCGCGCCGACTGGGTGCGGCGTTGCGGGACCGGCGGTCACGGCGGCGAGTCGCGGCGCGCAAAGGTGACCAGCTGCATTTCCGCAAGACGATCCGGCGAAGCCTCGCGACTGGGGGGGAGCCGCTTGCTCTGGTCAAGAAGCGCAGCCCTGATCGTTCGCGCAAGATCGTCGCGCTTTGCGATGTCTCCGGATCTATGACGGTTTATGCGCAGGTCTTCCTGGCCTTCATCGCTGGGTTGATGCGGGCCGATCCCACCGCAGACGCCTACCTCTTCCACACGCGCCTTGTCCGCATCACCGAAGCGCTGCGCGACAAAGACGCCATGCGGGCGATTGGCCGGATGTCGCTGATGGCGGATGGTTTTGGCGGCGGATCTAAAATCGGACCAAACATTGCACGCTTTGCGGCGACCTATGCCAAGCGTTTTGTGGACGGGCGGAGCGTGGTGCTGATCTTGTCGGACGGGTATGACACCGCGCCACCGGACGCGCTGGATGCGGGGCTTGCGCAGTTGAAGAAGCGTGGGTGCACTATTGTCTGGCTCAACCCGCTAAAAGGGTGGCAAGACTATGCGCCGGTCACCGCCGGGATGAAAGCCGCCCTGCCCCATCTCGACCTCTTTGCAGCCGCGAATACGCTGGCGGACCTTGCTGCGCTTGAACCAGAGTTGGCCAAACGATGACCCCAGCCGAAGTTCTGTCGTCCGATCTTGCCGATGCGGCACAAGCGTTGCGGGCTAAAGACCAACCGTTTGCCTTTGCGACCATCGTGCGCACCGCGGGTGCGACCGCCGCAAAGCCAGGTGCGAAGGCATTGATTGGAGCCGACGGCGCCATTCTACAAGGGTGGTTGGGCGGTGGTTGCACGCGCAGCGCTGTTGAGAAAGCGACGTTGCAAGCGTTGCAGTCGGGACAGCCGCAATTGATTTCCGTCACGCCAGAAGATGCGCTTGCGGAAAGAGGCGTCGCGCCTGGGACCGAAGTCGAAGGCGTGACGTTTGCCCGCAACGGATGCCCCTCCAAAGGGACAATTGACGTGTTTATCGAGCCGTGTTTGCCAATGCCGGAGCTTTTGATCTTTGGGGCGTCGCCGGTCGCCAAGGCGCTTGCCACGCAAGCCTCGCAGTTTCATTGGGCTGTGGTGACCCAGCCAGAGTCGGTGGCACCCTCAAACAGAAAACAAAGGGCCATCATCGTCGCGACGCAAGGCCAAGGGGATCTCGACGCATTGCAGCAAGCGATCGCAGCCCAGCCGCAATCGATCGGATTTGTTGGCAGCCGACGCAAATTCGCGGCGCTTCGCGACAAACTGATCAAATTGGGCGCAGACCCAATCACGCTCGATCGGGTGAAGGCGCCCGTTGGCCTCGATATTGGTGCGGTGACACCAGAGGAAATCGCACTATCCATCCTCGCAGAGTTGACGCAATGGCGCCGTCGCGGTGTCGCGCATCAAGATGCCGGGACAGAAACAGAAGACAGGTTGTGACATGACCTGGATTAAGCAACACTTCCGGCGATGGCAGCGGCGCTTTGCGTTAACGCCCGATCAGGCAGATCAACTCGCTCGGATCAAGTTCCCCTGCTGCTAAGAAAGGATCCCTCAATGGAACTGGCAGATGAAATTACAATCGACGCCCCGCAGGACAAGGTCTATGCCGCGCTCAATGATCCAGAAGTGCTGCAGAAGTGCATTCCCGGCTGCGAGGAATTGATCAAGCATTCCGATACAGAGCTTGAAGCAAAGGTCGTGTTGAAAGTCGGCCCGGTCAAAGCAAGGTTCGGAGGCAATGTCACCTTGGACACATCCGGGGCACCAGATGCCTTCTCGTTGACGGGGCAAGGCAACGGCGGTGCTGCTGGGCACGCCAAAGGCGGTGCCGATGTGACGCTAACCGCTGATGGCGACAAAACGATCCTTCGCTACGAGGCAAAGGCGGATGTGGGTGGCAAACTTGCTCAGCTCGGCAGCCGGCTGATCCAAGGCACCGCGAAAAAGCTGGCAGCAAAGTTCTTTGATACGTTTGCTGAGATCATGGCAGAGGACACCGTTGCCTGACACCATCACCTACGCGGAACAGGCAGCGGACGTCCTTGCTGCGGTGGCCTCTGCCATCGCGGCAAAAACACCCTTTGCTTTGATCACATCGATCGGGATCTCGGGCGGTTCTGCCCGTCCGCTTGGCTCTTTAGCTATGGTGGGGGCCGATGGGCGCATGGTGGGGTACCTATCGAATGGATGTATCGACCGGGACATTCAACTTCGCGGGCAAATGGCGATCGAAACCGGACGGCGCGAGGTGTTGCACTACGGTCAAGGTTCTCCCTATTTGGATCTAAAGTTGCCATGCGGAGGGGCCCTTAAGGTTCTGGTTGATCCAATGCCTGATCACTCCGCGCTTTTGGATGCACACACCGCCTTACAATCGCGCCAGATTGCGGAACTCGACTTCACCATTCCCAACGCGGAGCCGATCCGGTTTGCTTATCGCCCAAAGTTTAGATTGGTGTTAGCCGGACGCGGTGCCGCCTTTCGCGCCACGGCCGCTGTCGCCCATGCAGCCGGGTTTGAAGTCAACGTCATGTCCCCGGAGCAAGACGATCTTGACGCGCTTCAAGCTTTGTCCGCGCGCCCGACACGCCACCTGACGACGCCAGATCAAGCACCAGGCTTGACTGACTTGGATGAGAACGCTGCGTTCTTAACTCTTTTTCACGACCACGATTGGGAGCCTTATCTGCTGAAAGAAGCGCTAAAGACTCCAGCAATTTTTGTCGGATGCCTTGGCAGTCAAGCTGCCCAAGACCAGCGCAAAGCAATCCTAGCGAGCATGGGCGTCTCGGACGACGCACTGTCACGCATTCATGGCCCAATTGGATTGGTGGGCGCCCTGCGCGACGCACAACTGATCGCGATATCAGCCATGGCGCAGATCACCGCGGTCGTACCCGCACACGTCATCCGTGTCACGGACACCGCCAGAGTACGCGCGGCAACGCCCTAAGGCCGGGTGTTGCGCGGTCAAACTATCACCTTTATCCGAATCGAAGCGCGCCCAACGCCGCATACACTGTGGCAGCAAAATTTCCGCTTCAGAAACAATAGCTTCGGTTGCGCTCAATTGTGTCCAGCTGTGTGGCCGAACCTTGCCACTTTTATGTTTTATTGCGGCCTTAGTTTATTGGTAGTTGAGAGTTACGGACGCGACGTCCGGGGAAATCCGGGACAGACTTCCCATACGATGAACTACGCAGAGTAGGACACCCTGTTCATACAGAGAGTTTCATTCTGGGGGAGCAACTATGAAGACGAAATCATCCGAGCCAACATCGAAGGCTGAATTCCCGACCATCCAACCCGACATGGTCAATCGCCTTTCGCGCGAAGCCGAGCTACGTACGCTTCAGCCAGAAGCCGTAGATTGGGCTGAGATTCATCGGAAAGCCGCGGAAGCGCGGGACAAGTAATTCACTTCCACTCAGGAATGTTTGGCCCCCGGCTGACATGGAGCAGGGGGCCGTTCGCGTGAGGTGTGTCGAGGCTGAGAGATTGAACGTCCTTGTGGTGCGTTCTATTTTCGACAACCATAAGTTGCATTACTATTAGGGCCAGATTATGACCTTTTGATTTTTTTCGCCGTTCATTGCGCGATCAAAATTCGTCAGGCAAAGCCCCTTCCGCAACAAGTGCGGCGTACTTGTCCCGGTCAAACCACCAGAAGTCGACACCCCGATTGAAATCGTAGGGCGCCGGGGTTTCAGGAATTCCAAAGATATCCCATACCGCGACACGGTGATCGCCACTATGCCAACCGGGAATCCAGATATGCTGTGACCGGAGCACGCGGTCCAAAGCGCGTACAGCGACGATCAGGTCGTCCCGGTTCTCTGCTGCAGCAACGGTTTCGATCAACTCATCCACAACCGGATCGGCCAACCCGGTCAGATTGTTGCTCCCTTCAGATGCTGCGGCTTCAGAACCGTAGAAACCGCGCAGACCGGCGCCGGGGTTCACAGGTACTCGCCACGATACAGAGGCCAGATCAAAATCATACTGCTGGAGGCGTTCGCTCGCCGCGCTCGGATCAATCATCTCAAGGTTCGCCTCAATCCCGAGACTTTGCAGATTTTCGACAAAGGGCAGCATGACCCGCTCAATGCCACGGCTGTCTTCTGGGAAGGAAAGCTGCAGCGGCTCTCCATCTGCGTTGCGACGGATCCCGTCATCACCAGCGATCCAGCCCGCCTCATCTAAGAGCGCTGAGGCCGCCCGCAATGCGCCGCGGTCGCGCGGATTTGTTCCGCTCACATAGGGTGTGGATGGCGGTTCGACGAAAACCTCAGACGCCAATGAATCGCGATAGGGTTCAAGTAGGGCCAGCTCCGCTGCATCTGGCAAACCGGTGGCTTGCATTTCTGTGTTTTCAAAGAAGCTGTCAGAGCGGCTATACGCGTTGTAGAACAGCGTCTCATTTGTCCATTCGAAGTTGAATGCGTATCCCAGGGCCTGCCGCACCCGAATATCCTGTAGGATGGGGCGGCGCATATTGATCCAGACCCCCTGTGCGTTCGCTGGACGGGCATCGGGCAAGAGCATCTTCTTGACCCACCCCTTTTGTGCTGCTGGGAACTCATAGCCATTCGCCCAATTGGCAGACCGATACTCAACACGCATCTGGTATTCGCCAGCAGCAAACGCCTCGAGCCCAACGGTCTCATCCGCAAAATACTCATAAGCAAAACAATCAAAATTGTTGCGGCCCACGTTCATGGGCAAGTTAGCGGCCCAGTAGTTTGGGTCACGACAGAACTTAATGCTGCGCGGTACATCCACCCGATCAATGATGTAAGGCCCCGACCCAACCGGAATGGTCATCCACGATTCATCAAACGGCGTTTCATCATAAAAATGTTCTGGCAAGATAGGCAGTTCAGCCACGGTGCCGGGAAAGGCGCTGCCCGCGCCCTCCGCGAGATCTAAGCGTACGCGGTGGTCGTTTTCGGCAACTACATCTTCGACATTCGCAAGTAGGTTGCGGTAATAGGGATGCCCCTCAGTCTTCAGCGCATTGAGGGTAAACACGACATCGCTTGCCGTTAGCGCCTCGCCGTCCTGAAACTGCGCTTCTGGGCGCAGATTGAACGTAATGTAAGACAGGTCTTCTGGATACTCGATCGTTTCTGCCACCAGCCCATATACCGCATCCGGCTCATCGTAGGCGCGCACCATCAGGGAATCGTAAAGGTGGTGCGCAATTTCTGACGCGGAATCCCCTTTGATAATGAAAATATTCAGGCTGTCGAAAGTCGGCGTGCCGTAAAGCTGGCGCTGCGTCATCGTCCCGTCTTTTGGGGCATCGGGGTTCGCATAGTCTAGGTGCGCGAAGTCGGCGGGGTACTTCAAGTCACCAAAGGCGGAATACCCGTGACTGATGGTGACCTCCGCTGTGGCAGCAGTGGCCAGGGTTGCGCAGGCAAAGATAAAGGGAAAAGAGGGGTTCATGGGCAGCTCCGTTGGTTCCGTCCATGTCACAACCATCGGGATTGCCCTGTCAAGCGGGCGAAGTGCGGCGCGTCGTCCTGGTCACGCGGACGTGTCTGGTCAGGAGAGCATAATTTCCCGCCCATGCGGAGTTGCCCGCGCCGCTTCTTGCCATAGGCGTGCGAGATCTTTGACCTCGTCCGCAGCAGCGATACCTTCTTGTTCCAAAAGAGCGACGAGCGCATCCGCCCACACAGTCCAATAGTGGTTCGGCGCCGCCTCTTTGACGCGCGGCCCAAAGGTTTTTGCCCAGGCCGCCCAAGTGAAATGACCAGCCTCGTTCATAGCCACCGTCAAGGCAAAGAGTTGGGCTTGCCAGGGCGCGTCAAACGGTGCGTCAGGCTGGGTCAAGATAAGGTTCCCAGGCCTCAATATGGACTGTGAGCGTCGGATCGGCATCCTCGCCAAATAGCGACTTTGCATCAAAAGCCACTGTGTAAAGGGGCTGCGGGTTCTCGCCCTCAAATCGCGCATTGGTGTCGGGAAAGACATGTGGCCCATGCGAGGCTGTGATCGTTCCGACGACGCCACGGGCGTACCCTGGCAAACGAGTGTGCGCAGCCGGTTGATGGTTGCGCGTGACGACTTTGTCTCCCTCAGAGAAGCGCGGCGCAGGGCCCGGTCGGTTCGTTGGGCCGCCCTTTTCCAATACGGATGCAACCTCTTGTTCCGTGAGTTTTCGGGACACCCGATGCCCGGGTTTGGCAACTGTTGCAGATGAAAGCTCCTCTGCCGTTACTTCGCCGGCAGTCATGAGCAGATTTTCCAGCGCCTGAAGCCAAATCGCGTAGTAGCTCGAGCCATAGTAGACCACTGGGGGTAGGCTCTCACGGGCGTGGCGAGACGCATCAATGTTCCAGTACCCAAGGGATGCAGCGGCCAGCGTGGTACCCAAAACGCGCTTTTCCCACGAGCCGTGGAAAAGGAGGTTTTCGTCCTCTGCGATGATCGGCCCAAAGCCGTGTCGCCCACCGACATCATGCGGCCCGTTCATGGTTTTTCCGCCGCCGTGAGTAAGCCACACCCAATCATACTGTCTCGGGTCACGAGGCCAGCTAAGGCCGCCTCATCCAGATCATTGGTACCAGCAGGACGTTCCGGGATCACCAAGTAGCGCACCTCTGCGGTCGAATCCCACACTTTGATGGGTCGATCTTCGGGGAGATGCACACCAAATTCCCGCAAGACGCCGCGGGGGTCCCGCACCGCCCGAGACCGATAGGCGGGGGATTTATACCAAGTGGGCGGCAAGCCAAGGACCGGCCAGGGATAGCAAGAACACAAGGTGCAAACCACCATATGATGGACTTGCGGGCTGTTAAATAAGGCGACCATGTGCTCTCCCTGCCGCCCCACAAATCCCATGTCCGCGATCGCGGCATTGGCGTCCTCATGCAGCCAGTCTGCGTAAGTTGGATCTACCCAAGCACGTGCCACCACGGCGGCGCCATTTCGGGGGCCAACACGATGTTCGTAAGTCTCTATAATCGCATCAACGGCCTTTGGGTCCACCAATCCCTTCTGAATTAAGATCGTCTCAAGGGCGCGCACCCGCGCTGTCATTTCATCCATTTCATTGTCGTGATGCGGATGATCGTGCATAGGGCGTTTAACCGTCTGAGGACTGTGCAATTGTGCTGGACAGTGTGATCAATTCGGCGACGGATGCGACCTCGAGCTTTTCAAGAATACGCGCGCGATGGTGATCAACAGTTCGCGGACTGATATCCAACTCGCGTCCGATGTGTTTGCTCGATGTGGCAGAAGGATTTGCGAGGATAAAATCTGCGATTTCTTTTTCGCGCGCCGTGAGGCGATCGAACTTCGTCCTCGTCTGAAACTCTTGCGCAAATTTGGCACGGACTGCTGAATCTTGGGCAAATGCCTTTTCGATTGCTTCGATCAAGGCACCTTGACGGAATGGCTTTGGGATAAAGTCCATCGCCCCACCCTTCATCGCTTGGACAGATTCCGGTACCCCGCCATGACCGGAGATAAAGACGATCGGCAAGCTAATCCCCAAGCGTGTCATTTCCTTTTGCAGCTCCAACCCATTCATGCCCGGCATCCCGTAGTCGAGCACAAGGCACCCTGGCGTATCGGCGGTATACGTCTGGAGAAAGGCCTCGGCAGACTCGTAGGCAACAACTGATAGTCCGCGCACTTCTAGTGCACGGGACAATGTCGCGCGTACTTCCTGCTCATCGTCAACAAGGAACACGATCTGATCTGAGTCACGACTTTGGTCTTGTGGGGTCATTCATTCTGCTCCGATGCCAACGGCACGGTGAAACAAAAACGCGAAAATTCGGTATGGTCACGATCATACCAAATGTGGCCGCCATTGGCTTCGATCATCGTTTTACTCAAAGACAAGCCTATTCCGTGACCTTTTATCTTAGTGGTCTCAAACCGCTTAAAGAGCGAAAGTTCAGGGTCTACACCGGGGCCCGTGTCATCGACACAGACCTTTAGCAACCCGTTCCGTGGGGTCGTGGTAATGAGAACTTGCTTTTCAGCGCTGTTTTCCATCGCATCGACTGCATTTTGCATCAAATTCACAAGAACTTGCGCGATTTGAACCCGGTTTGCACGCACGTTTTGCTCTTTCGATGGCGGCAGGTGGATTTTCACGTCATTGGCACTGGCCTCGTGTTGCACAATCCGCCGGGTTTGATCCAACAATTGATGCATGTCGAAAACGCTGGCTGCGCCTTCGTCTTTTTGAACAAGCCCGCGCAGCGCTGCAATGATATCGCCGCCGCGATGCGCTTGCTCATCAAGTTCCTTCAAGATCATCATCAGGTCGTCATCTTCAGGGGTCTTGCGGGACGCGACGGTCAGGGCCGCATCCACGTTTTGCGTAATCGCCGTGATCGGCTGACTGAGTTCATGTGCCAACCCTGTGGCCAGCTGACCAAGTGTATCCACCCGGGAGTATTGAAATAACTGTCGGCTCAGTTCGGCCTGCTTTTCCTCGGATTCACGGCGTTGCGCGATTTCGTTGATCAGGGTCTCGTTGGCCCGTTTCAGTTCCTTGAAGGTGGTCGGCAGCGGCGTATCGGCGGGAACCTCACCCTGAGAAACCAGTGAAGTCCGCACCGCGAAAGCGCGGACGGGTCGCAAGATCAGGTCTGCCAGGAGCAAGCCCACAAGTGCGGTTGTCAGAGAAACAGCAGCCGCGATCCACACATTGCGGCGGCGGTTCTCTTTGATGGTACTGACGAAGTCATTCTCTGGCGCGTGCACCCCAATCGACCACGGTACATCAATGCCCGAAATTGGAGACAAGAGCGCAAGGTGGGATTCACCGGCGTGCGCAATCTCCGTGCGCTGATCACTCAGGCTTGCCAAAGCACCTTCAACATCCGGATCCCCAAAAGCCAAACGTGCGACTGGGTCACTCAATTCGGTCAGCGAGGCCAAACGGACCTTATCGCCATCTTCAATTAGGAGTTGGCTCTGATCAGGATGTGCGATGACTTGATTGTCTTCGTCAATGATCAGGACCGTGCTCCGGTCACTTACGGCCAAGTCGGCCAAAAAGGCCGACACCGCGCCAATTTCGATATCCACGCCGACCACACCCATTGCTGCCCCAGCATCAGAGACAACCGGCGCGGCTGCGGTCACACCCGGCTTGCCAGAAGAAAAGAAAACATAGGGCGCCGTCCAGATAAGATCTTTGTCTTCCAGCGCCGCCCCATACCAAGGCCGCCCGCGCGGATCGTAGGTGTCTGCCGGATCAAGCTCTGTTGCGACAACCTGATAGTTTAAGTTGCGCCAGCGTAATGTTGTCGTCCGGTCCTCATTTTCGCGGTTGATTTGTTTCGTCCGAAAGGGCCCCGGCCCCTCGCTCCGCATGACGTAGATAAAATTCCCCACCTGATCGCCGTAGTAGACGCCTGCGACGTAGTCCTCTGTCTGCACCATTTGGGTCAGTAGACGTTCCATAGCGCCGGTGTCCGTGGCTGCAATCACGTCGCTCGAGATCAGATTTGCCGTTTGAATCGCGATATCGCCGGCTGGCTTCAAAAACAGGCGGGTGCGGTCGCTCGCATTGACGCCCGCCTGCCGCATCAACCCCTGTGCGTGGGTCAGCATCGCACGTTCAGAGGTCAGATAGCTGGTGAGCACGAACACCAAAATTGCGACAAACTGCAGCCCGGCCAAACTCAGCATCAAAACGAAAGCGAGCGATTGCCTCATACCGGATGGGCCCGGATGGGCATCGCCGCCAGTCTGGCAGTCTTGTCTTCAGGAACTTTCAATAATTTCGCCCAATTAAAACCTCGGCCTCCAAAAAGGAGGGCGCGCGTTTGCAGATTGCCTATCAGATTTTTCCCTTTCTGCAAAGGCACCTACAATGCATGCAGTGGTGCACACATAGCACTACAATCATACATTGTGCGCAAGGGAAGCAAACCCGTATTGGGCGCTGAAAGCACAGAGAACGCGTCACAAAGCGGGCCAAATCACGGAATGTTTTGGCGCAAACCGGGGAGAGGACAAAAATTTCTCCCCCTGTTGCAGAATGTCCTAGGTAGTGACGCGTATAGATGTGCCCGCACTTTTTTTGATAGTGAGACGCCATACCGGCAGTACGCCGGACCATAATGTTGTCGCTCAGTTGTGTACGTGCCCGTGTTGTGAGTTTGAGGCGAGAACATCTTCGGATTTCCCAAGCAGATCCGGGACAGATGCGCCACTTGTCGACCCCGACAAGTGGCGCGCCCTCTTTTTGGGACGCGATTTCGTCACGAGCATCGAAGTTTTGTACGGTCGACGTTTCGGTGTCGACCGCACATGTGAAAAGCCGTCGTTACTCCGCCGCGATTTTGAGTGAGATCGCTTTGATCGGTGCCTCGCGTCCCGCATCTTCGAAAGTCGCATCTTCAAGGGTTTCGGCAGGTTTCGTCCGACGGTGGATCAGCGCAAACACGGGCGGCGTGAAGTAGAACGACACGATGGTCGAAAAGAGCACACCGCCCGCAATAGCAACGGCGAACGGTGGCCAGAACGCCCCACCGTCGAGGATCAGCGGCAGGAAGCCACCGAACGTGGTGACGGTGGTTGAGATGATGTGGCGGCTCGACCCGGTCACGACACGGGCCATCGCGTCGCGGTCACCGGCGCTTGCCTCCGGGTCCTGTTGCAGCCCCGTCAGGATAATGATTGCGGCGTTGATCGACACGCCGATCGAACCGATTACGCCAATGATCGCAACAACCCCAAATGGGTACTGCATAATCGCTAGCGACAGCATTGAAAGACCAGCAGAGAGGACACAGACGACAAGGGCGACCACGGTGAGCCGGAAGGAGTTGAACGTCAGCGCGATCGTCGCAATCGTCAACGTGACGATCAATCCGACCGAGGCCATCAGGTTACTCACCGTGTTCGACCGTGCGTCGCTATCCCCGCCAAGGGAGAGGGTGTAGCCCGCTGGCAATTCAAACCCGCGATCATCCAAAGCGGTCAAAACGTCTTGGAGCGCTTCCTCCGGCAAAACACCCGGTACGATAAACGCCTGGATCGTATTCTCGCGAACACCATCGGCGCGGGTGATGACGCTTTCGGACGGTTCCACAATTGGTGTGGCCAATTCGGACAGCGGAACAGCTGGGAAGGCACCTGTCGCAGACACTGCCGCCGCATTCGGCAATAGGATCGGCATGTCAGAGATCGCCTGCAGGTCACCCCGCAGTCCATCACCCATGCGAACGCGAACGGGCAATTGCTCCGTCCCTTCCACAAGCGACCCGCCCGTCAAACCGACGAGCGCGGTGTTCATCTGACCAGCCACATCGGCGACATCGAGACCGAGCAACCGCGCCTTGACCTCATCGATCTGGAATCGCACTTGCGGGGCACCGCCGTTCACGCCAGCGCGCGCCTGGGTCACGAGATCAAGGTCTGACATGATCGCACGAACCTCATCGCCCAACAGTCGAAGCGTCGCGATGTCCTGGCCTTTGATCGTAATTTCAACCGGCGCATCGACGGGCGGCCCTTGCACCAATCCGCGCACGATGACCTGCGCATCAGGGAACTGGGTATCAAACTGGGTCTGCAAGGCACTCACCAAGCGGGTCGCATCCGCATCTGTCTGGGTCGTGACCATCGCTTGGCCGTAGCCAGGCTCCTGCGACCGGTTACCAACGATATTGTAGTAGAATGCAGGGCCGGACTGACCAACGCTCCAATAGACGCTTTTCACGCCTTCATCGGCACGGATGATCTCATCCATCTCCTGCACCGTCTCAAGCGTGCCGGTGATGGCAGCACCCGAAGCCATGTCGACCTCAATGTAGAACTGGTTCCGCTCCACACCGGGGAAGAACTGTGCGGTGAGGGTTGGGAAAGCCATGAAACCCATGACTGGCAGGACCAGCGATAAGGAGATCGCTCGGATGGGGTTCTTCACCGCCAGGCGGATCGACCGCTCAAAAAGCCAGGCCAGCGGCGGGATCGAGATGCCTCGACTCAAGGCGGTTCCTTTGTCAGCTGTTGGCAATATCCATCCGGCCAAAGCCGGAGTCACAGTCAGCGCCACAAATAGCGACCAAATCAGCATCAGCACCACTGCAATTGCAATCGCCCCAACAAAGTCGCCAGCGGGACCAGGCAAGAGGATCATCGGGGTGAACGCCAAAGCAGTGGTGACGGTCGAGGCAAGCAAGGGGGCAGCAAGCCGGCGGACCGCATCGCCCACCGCATCCTTTCGCTCCATCCCATCTTGCAGACGGCGGCGGACTTCGTCGGTCATTACAATCGCCGCGTCGACCAACAAGCCTAACGCCACGATCAAGCCGGTGACGGACATCTGATGGATCGGAAGACCGATGAAATTCATCGTCGCGAGAGTAGCCAATGACACGACTGGCAGGACGAGCGCCACAATGGCAGCAGCGCGGATCCCAAGGGTAACAAGCAACACAGCGACCACGAGACCAACACCAATCGCCATATTCTGCCCAACGTCCGCAAGGCGGTCGAGCGTGTAAACGCTTTGGTCGAAGAGCAGCGATTCTTCGATACCAAGCGGGATGGAGGCTTCACCTGACGCCAGCGCATCACGAACAGATTCCATCCAGCGGTCAATCTGGACGCCTTCCTGGGCAAGGATCCCGACAAGGATCGCAGGACGTCCATTTGCGATGGCAAGTTCTGAAGCTGGCGTGCGTGGGCCACGGTCGATCCGTGCGATATCGCCCAATGTCACCGTGCTGCCAGAGGCATTCTCACGCAAAACCACGTGACGCAAACGGTCAAGCGACTCGATCTCCCCTGACACGCTGATCGTTAGGTCAACGTCACCTTGCAGGCGGCCCGATTGTACTTTGCCGTCGGCCTCTGCAATGCGGCCAGAGATTTCAGCAGCTGTGAGCCCAAGCGCCGCCGCCTCGGTCGGATCGACACTAATTAGGACTTCCTCTTCCGGCGTGCCAAAGAACTCCACAGCTCTGGTCTGCGGGATCGAACGAAGCCGGTCCCCCAGCGCCTCCGCATGGCGAGACAAAACCGAAAGTGACATATCGGCTTCAGTAGAGGTTACCGAAACAACAGCTGAATATGCAGAGATACCTTCGGAATTGAAATCAGGTGGCAAGACACCTGCGGGGAAGCTCCGACGGGCGTCTTCGACGGCATCGCGCGCTTCGACCCAAACCTGTTCAATCTTGGTCTCATCAAGGGTTTCAAGAAGCTCCAAAGACACCACGGACACTCCGGATCGGGAGACGGACTCGACGATCGCGACCTCTGGGATCTTACGAAGCTCCTCTTCGATCTCTGCCGTGACCAGGCTTTCCACGCGCTCCGGGTCAGCACCTGGAAACTGTGTCGTGACGGTTGCGAAGATATTGGTGATCGTCGGGTCTTCCTGCCGCCCCAACGACAGGAAGGACGCCAAACCGGCAGAAACGAGAACCATGATGATCAGAGCAACAAGGCGTGGTTGGCGAAAGGTGAGCGTTTCCATCGGTCTGTTCCTTCTCTCGCGCTACAGCGTTTCTTTGGTGATGACTTGCTGGCCAACGGTAACCCGCTGCGGGCCCTCGTTGATCAGCATGGTGCCGTCTGGGAAGGTTGCGCGAACAAAGACGCGGTCGCTTTCGGCGTGCAGGATCTCAACTGAGGCCGCACGCACGGTTTGTTCTGGGTCCACCGTTAGGATCGTCCACTGGCCGCGCTGGCCTTCTTTAAGGCTCGTGGTTGGCAACCAGAGGCCAGGCGCTTCAATCGCTTCCGTGACCATCAGGCGGGCAGTTTGGCCGAAGGCCGGCTGCATCTCTGTTTCAATCTCAAAGATCGCGGTGCGGGTCCGCGTCACGGGATCGATATCGGGGCGCAAGGTGACCAGCGTAGCTGAGTAGCTGACTTGACCAATCTCAATCGCGGCGTCGGCCAGGCGATCTTCGGTCATGTCAAGCGGCACGCCAATCCGAACCTGTGGTTTGCGGAGTTCCACGAGGCCGAACACCCGTTGACCTGCAGCAAGGGTTTCCCCTCCGTCCACCAAACGCTCTGTCACGCGCCCATCAAAGGGGGCGACGATTTCGGACTTGGCGACGCGGATGTCTACATTTTCGAGGGAGGCGTCGATTTCCGCAATGCGGGCTTGCAGCTCGTCTTGGCGCGACAAGGCTTCATCAAGACCTGCCTGCGTTGCGAATCCGCGGGCAGTTAGCTCCTCATTCCGTTCCACAGTCTGCATCGCAAAGCGCAACTGCGCTTCTGCAGCCGTGCGGGAAGCCATTAAGCGGGTGCGTTCAGCATCCAAGAGTGAAAGGTCCTGGCTGGCGAGCACCTGCCCTTCGGACACCCAAACTCCTTCATCCGCGCCAAGCTCTAGCAGGCGACCGGAAAGTTCGAACGAGAGGGAGACGGTCTTCTGCGGCTCCACTTGACCCACGAAGGCGCGGGTCACGTCATAGCCTGTTTCGATCACAAGCGGAGAGGCGGATACCGGGATCAGCGCTGCGGCTTCGGGGGCGGGGGCTGCCTCGGCCCTGCGGGTCAATTCATCGGTGCCAAAGACAGCCGCGTAGCCCGCAGCGCCGATGACAGCGAATGTCAAAAGCGTTCGACCGACCAGGCGAAAGCCGCCCATGAGAACCGATGTAACGCTGCGTCGTTTGGTCTTTGGTTGGTCGTTTTCCATGGCCCATGCCTTCTCAAGTTAGCCTCTCTAACATATGTTAGTCTCTCTCACTTTGACAAGTGGTACGTGATCTGAAAAAATCCGGATCAGCAAAAAATTGGAAAATGCATGTCCGCGACGACCGACACCAATGACGACACAACACTGCGCAAAGCGGGGTATCACCACGGCGACCTGCGCGCCGGTTTGATCGAGGCGACGCGGCAGTTGGTCGAGCAGAACGGGCCCGATGGGTTTTCCGTTTCAGACGCTTGTCGGCTTGCCGGTGTGTCGACCGCCGCGCCCTATAAGCACTTCAAAAATAAGGGTGAAATGATTGTTGCCGTGTGTGTCGAAGGGATGGAGCGGCTCAAGGCCAACATGCATTCATCCGTGACTGATATCCCCGAAGGCGACCCACGACGCATGATGGCCCTGGGCAAAGAGTACATCAACTACGCCCTCACCGAACCGGCCTGTTTCCGTCTGAAGTTTGGCGGCTTCACCGACGGCATGGATAACGAAGCCTTAAAAGCGGCTGGCGAGGCCGTCTTTCAAACCGCGATGCAGGAAGTCTCGCTGTGCATCGGAGAATCGATCGAGTCACCAGTGGTACGCCAAAAGGCATTCATGTTGTGGAGCTTCGTGCATGGGCTGTCCTTCATCCTCGAAGATGCGGATTTGGCAGATATGGGCGAAGGGATAGACGTGGATTTCGTGCTCGCCGACATGGCCCGGCGGGTTTTGTCTGACTAGGCCACGCCCCGGCTCATCCGCCGACACAGCAAAATAACTGGGATCAGCCCAATCGCCGCGATCACAAGGCTCGGCACCGCTGCCCCGTTCAGCCGCTCGTCCGACGCCAACCGATGCGCCTGCACCGCGAGCGTGTCAAAGTTGAACGGGCGCATGATCAGCGTCGCCGGCAGCTCCTTCATCACGTCCACAAAAACGATGAGGCCCGCTGTCAGCAAACTTGTGCGCAAGATTGGCATATGTACCCGCCCGACCAGGCGCGGCAACCCTGATCCCAAAGTCCGCGCCGCCGCATCGATGTTTGGCCCGACCCCCGCGATACCACCTTCATACGCGCCAATCGCTGCGGCCATGAAACGGATCATATAAGCGGCAACCAGCAGCCAAATTGACCCCGTAAAGAGCAGCCCTGTTGAGATATCAAAGGTCGCCCGCATCCAAGCATCGAGCGCGTTATCGAACAAGGCAAAGGGCACCATCAGACCCACAGCGATCACCCCACCCGGCACAGCGTAGCCGATGCGACCGAGCGACACCGCGACCGACGACAAGCGTGATGCCGCAACGCGGTGAAAGGTCCCAAGAAGCAGCGCCGCGGCGACAGTCACAAATGCCGCGACCGTTGCGAGTGTGATAGAGTTGCGGATGAAGCCAAGATAGCGATCGCTGAGCAAATCCTGTTCTGACCCAAGCGCCATGCTCAGCAAAGCCAAAGTCGGAAAGACAACCCCGAGAAAAACTGGAATTGCACAAAGCACCCATGCCAAAACCTGGCCCCGTTGGCTCAGAGCGATGCGTTCCATTGGTGGCTTGCGTTGCGCGTCAATATAGCTGGCGTTGCCGCGGCTTGTGCGTTCAAGGAAGGCAAGGAGCAGGGCAAACGCCAAAAGACCCAAAGACAGTTGGGCCGCTGCCGCCCGATCCGCCATTGAGAACCAACTGGTGTAGATCCCAATCGAATAAGTTTGCACCCCAAAGTGCGCGACGGTTCCGTAGTCCGCAATCGTCTCCATCGCGACCAAGAGGACCCCGGCTGCAATGGCGGGGCGCGCCATCGGCAAAGAGACCGACAAGCAAGCCTGCAATGGCCCCCGCCCCAAGACGCGCGCGGCAAGAAAGGCCGCGCCGCTTTGCGCGGTGAATGCCGCGCGGGCCAGCAAGTAAACGTATGGATAAAGGACCAAAGTCAGCATCATTGCTGCCCCGCCGAGCGACCGGATCTCTGGGAACCAGTAATCCCGGGGCCCCCACCCCATCACGTCTCGCAAAGTCGATTGCACGATCCCTGGGTGGTCGAGGATGTGGGTATAGGCGTAAGCGAGCACGTAAGCGGGAAAGGCGAGTGGAATCGCCAGCGCGATCTCCAGCCACGCGCGCCCGCGAAAAGAAGTCATGGTCACAAGCCACGCGGCCCCTACGCCGATCATGGCCGTTCCGACCATGACAATTGCCACCAAGATCAGCGTATCGCGCGTGTAGCGCCACAAAACGGTGTCCGCCAGCCCGGCTAGCGTTTCAAGCGAACCTGCAAATGCGGCGATGAGCACTGCCAGATAGGGCATCAAACAAACGATCGCCAAAAACACGGTAAGGGCCACGGTCATACCGCGAGACGCTTTCAAGCCGCGTGGAAATGTTGCAGGGCGCACTGACATGGCGCCCCGCCTATCCCAAGTGTTTTGGTAGGGCAAGTTACCCCGCGATCATCTCCGCCTGGTTCACAATCACTTCGGCTTGCTTGATCGATGCGATGTCAACAAGGCGCCCCTTATAGACGGTCGCGCCTTCGCCGCGCGCCTTCGCGTCTGCCATCGCTGCGAGGATTTCACGCGCCTCGGCGACGGCCTCCTCCGACGGTGTGAAAACCTCATTTGCGAGGGCGATCTGCTTGGGATGAATGGCCCACTTACCCACCATGCCGAGCGTGGCAGAGCGTCTCGCCTGGGCCCGGAACCCTTCATCATCCGAAAAGTCGCCAAATGGTCCATCGACTGGCAAAATGCCGTGGGTCCGGCATGCAGCGACGATCGCCGCCTGCGCCCAGTGCCAAGGGTCGGAGTAGTGCCGGCTCTCGCCATGCTGCATGTAGTAGTTTTCCTGCGTTCCGCCGATCCCAGTGGTTTGCATACCCATTGAGGCTGCAAAGTCTGCGGCCCCCAAGGACATCGCTTGCAGGCGGGGCGACGACGCGGCGATCTCTTCAACATGGGCGATCCCAGCCGCGGACTCGATGATCACTTCAAGAGAGATTGGCTTTGTCCGCCCCTTCGCCGCCTCTACCGCCGTGACCAACGCATCCACCGCGTAGACATCTGCAGCGCAGCCAACTTTGGGAATCATGATCTGATCCAGCCGGTCACCCGCCTGTTCGAGCAGATCCACCACGTCACGATACCAATAGGGGGTGTCGAGCGAATTGATGCGTACCGACAGGTATTTCGTATTCCAGTCGATGGTGTTGATCGCGTCGATGATGTTTGTGCGTGCGGCATCTTTGTCGGTTGGCGAGACAGAATCTTCCAGATCAAGGTTGATCACATCCGCCGCAGAAGCCGCCATTTTGGGAAATAGCTTAGTGTTCGATCCAGGCCCAAACAGCTGACAACGGTTCGGGCGAGCGGGTGCGGCGGGCTGCAAGCGGAATGACATAGGCGGTCCTTTGGGTATCAATGTTACGCAAAACGATATCGTTCGGGTAGATTATTGCGCGCAGACTCGCAAGACGCATCTTGCACTTGCAGAAAAATAGTCTGTTGCGGCGCAGCACTTAGTTTGAAACCTTTCTCGCATCTGACACGTGGCTGATACATCATCGCGCACTATCTTCCGACAAAGGTGAAGCGCTTTCAGCAAAAAAGGGAATACCAACGATGTTTCAGAAGACTCTGCTCGCGCTTTCAGTGATGTGGTGTGCAACAGGCGCATTTGCCGCTTGGGAGGACAATAACCTGCCAGACACAACCGGCCCCATGAAAGACGCCACAACCTTACTTTCAGAAGAAAAGTTTGACGAGGCGCTGGTTGTGCTTCTGAAGATTGATGAGGACAGCCCGAACGAAGCGGATGTGCTTAATTTAATTGGCTATGCCAATCGCAAAATCGGAAATCTGGACCAATCGGCGATCTACTACTCGCGGGCCTTGGACGTCGCGCCAAACCACCTCGGCGCTTTAGAGTACCAAGCGGAGCTCTTCATTCTGCAAGGCGACCTACCGGCGGCGCAGGCGAACCTGGCGCGCCTCGAAGAACTTTGCCCGCTCGGCTGCGATGAGCTTTCGACGCTCCAACAAGCTCTCGGCGGATCGTAAGAGCCGCATTAATGGCCCAGGTGCACGAGCAGATCCTTGAGAGTCTGGCGTTGCGCGTCCGACCACCCGCTGCGCCGGCCCCGAAACAACGTGGCCTGCGACGCGTGGATTAAACCATCATCAAGGATCTTGAGACCGTTCGCGCGGAGGGTTTCGCCGGTTGATGTGATATCGGCAATTGCCTCTGCCGTTTCATTTTTCACCGTACCTTCCGTGGCGCCTTGGCTGTCGACCAACTGATAGTCGGCGACCCCTTGATCCTTCAAGAACTCGCGGACAAGACGGTGATACTTCGTCGCGATCCGCAGACGCATGCCATGGCGGGCCCGGAACGCCGCACAAGCAGCATCCAAATCATCGAGTGTATCAACGTCGACCCAGCCATCCGGCACGGCAATGATCAAGTCCGCACCACCAAACCCCATTTTTGCTAGTTCAACGACCTCGGTGTCCCAAGTCGCTAGCTTTTCGCGCACCAGGTCAGAGCCAGTAACGCCAAGATGGATCGTTCCTGCCGAAAGCTCCCGCGGGATTTCACCCGCGGACAAAAGGACGAGTTCAACACCGTCGACACCCTCAACAACGCCCGCATATTCCCGATCTTCACCAGACTTGCGGAGTGTCACCCCCCGGTCACCGAACCATTTGAAGGTCTTTTCCATCAATCGCCCTTTGGAGGGCACGCCAAGTTTCAGCATGATGTGACCTCCAACAGTAAATCGGGTCGGATCACAGCACCCACTGCTGGCACGGCGCGTCCTTCGCCAAGAACCGCTGTCAGCGCATCGTATCGCCCGCCTGTCGCAACCGGACGTACATCTTTCTTGCCATAGAACCCGAAAACAAAGCCGTCGTAATACTCAAGCGACGTGCGGCCATAGCTCCCCTCAAAAGCCAACGCGTCAACGTCGACCCCCCGAGCATCGAGGGCCGTGACCCGCGCATCAAAGAGATCAACAGCACCTGTGATCACCGGCAAATCAACAGCCAGATCACGCAAAGACGACAACACATGCGGCAGTGTTTCTTCTAATCCGAGCAGGGCTTCGATCAACGCGATCTCCATTGTTGAGATCGGCGGTGTCTCTGCATCGGCCCGCAGGGCATCAATCCGCGCTTGCACTTCCACACGACGACGCAGCCCAACAGCGGGCCCCTGCCCTTCAAACGGATCTGCCTTTGCCAAAAGGGCTTCGCGTTTCGGGGGAACCGGCTTTTGCCCACCGAACCGTTCAAGTAACGCCTTGAACCGCTTCGGTCGCCAAATGTGTCGAGTCAGCGCAGCCTTGCGCGCGTCGGAGGTCTTCAACCCGGATATCGCAGCCTTCAACAGACCGATGTCCCCCGTCGCAGGCTTCAAAGGCGCATCGCCAAGCGCGGTCTTGACTGTTGCAAATACTTCCGCATCCGCCGCGGCGCGATCTTGGGCGAAAACCTCATAACCGACCTGGGCGTATTCGCGCACGCGATGTGGCTCTTCGACCTGCTGCCGGAAGACTGGTCCGGCGTAGGTGTAACGCGCGGGTTCCGCGCGGGTCTGCATGTGCATCTGCACCACTGGCACTGTGAAGTCGGGCCGTAGCATCATCTCGCCTTGCACAGGATCATCTGTCACGAAAGCCCGACCGCGAATGTCTTCGCCGTAAAGGTCAAGCAAAACTCTTGCCGGCTGCAAAATCGCCGCCTCGACAGGCAACGCGCCTGCGTCGCGAAACACGCCGGAGATCCGGGTGGCTTCGACCAAAATGTTTTGCGGTGTCACGTGCCCTGCTCCGCCAGAATTTCGCGAACCTTGGCAATCAACTGGTCACGCGGCACTTCATATTGGGACGGCCGGTCTTTCCACTCTTCCAGGGTGGCGTTCTTGGCGATCTCAGCGCCAAGCACCAGATCCTTGATCTGCACTTTGCTTTGGTCGAACTCGTCGCTACCGGCGATCACGGCCACAGGGGAGTTCCGGGCATCCGCATACTTCAACTGGTTGCCAAAGTTCTTGGGGTTGCCGAGGTAAACCTCTGCCCGGATCTTACCTTTTGAAGGGTCGTTGGGGTCCAGATCTGCTTGTCGAAGCTCGGCCACCATAAGTTGGTACCTTGCCATTTGGTTTTTATCCATCACCGTCACGACAACGGGGCCAACAGCAGATTTCGAAATCCGACCTTTTGCATCAAGCGCGGCCAGCAGCCGGTCCACACCAATCGACACGCCGGTCGCGGGCACAGTTTGGCCCGTGAAGCGCTTCACGAGGTCATCATAGCGGCCGCCCCCGGCGACAGAACCGAAGTTGCGAGGTCGACCCTTTTCGTCTTCAATCTTGAAGGTCAGTTCAGCTTCGTAAACGGGGCCGGTGTAGTAACCGAGGCCACGGACGACGGAGGGGTCAATTGCTATTCGGTCCAACCCATAACCTTGAACGTGAAGAAGAGAGGCTATTTCAGTTAATTCGTCGACACCTTGAAGCCCAATTTCCGAAGTACCAACCAACAAGCGCAACTTTTGGACAGCGTTGTAGTTTGGGTTGTTCGCTTTTTGAGCACCCTCAATCTGCGATTTCTTTTCCTCGAAGGTCAGGGTTTCATCACCCAAAATCTCCTCAAACCGCTTTCTATAGTTTTCGATTTCAATCGCAGTCTCTTTACCAAGATTCACGAACTTGATTATTGGGTCGATCTGCAAATCGGACAGTCCAGCACCCTTTGTAAAGTCCCCGCTCTCGTCCTTGCGTCCTTCGCCCAACAGCGCACGCACACCATCCACGCCTAAGCGATCGAGCTTATCAATCGCACGCAAAACGATCCCGCGCTCGGCCTCTTTGTCCTCACCAGACAGCCCCGCGACCTCCATCACGCCGTTCAACACCTTCCGGTTATTCACCCGAACAATGTAGTCGCCTCGGTCAATACCGACGGTCTCCAATACATCCGCCAGCATCGCGCAGATCTCTGCATCCGCCGCGACAGAAGCCGCGCCGACTGTATCCGCATCGCATTGATAGAACTGGCGAAAGCGGCCCGGCCCGGGTTTCTCATTCCGCCAAACCGGCCCCATCGCATAGCGGCGATAGGGCGTCGGTAAGTCATTGCGGAACTGGGCATAAACACGGGCCAAAGGGGCCGTCATGTCGTACCGTAGGGCGAGCCAATCGCCATCTTCTTCCCAGGCAAACACGCCCTCGTTCGGGCGATCTACGTCGGGCAGGAATTTTCCCAAAGCCTCTACCGTTTCCACGGCAGAGGTCTCCAAGGCGTCAAAGCCATAATGATGGTAGACGCCAGCGATCTGATGAAGCATTTCAGTCCGCTTGGTCACCTCCGCCCCGAAATAGTCGCGAAACCCTTTTGGGGTCTGCGCCTTGGGGCGAGGGGCTTTTTTCATCTTGGCCATCTCTTGGTCCTTGGGGTTTGAATACGGGTGCCGTTTAGCCCTTGGGACGGAAAGGGGCAATGCATCGCTGTTGCGCGACCCAGAGGCGTGGTAGGGCGGGATCATGACAGATGTGACTCAGCTTGAAGAACAGATCGCCCATTTGACCAAGACGGTCGACGACCTGTCAGACATCGTCGCGCGGCAAGAGACAGAGCTCGCCGTCGCACGTCGGCGCATAGAGATGCTGATGCGGCGCGAGGCAGAGCGGGAAGCCGATTCCGGCGGAACCATCCCGCTCACTGACCAACAGCCACCACATTGGTAGGGTGACAGGCGATGCGTGCGATCTAACTCCTGGCCATGTCAGAACTCGAAGTCACATCGCCGGAGCAACTTTGGTCATGGCTCGCCGCCAACCATGCGCAACCTGACAGTATCCGTCTGATCACTTGGAAGGCCGCCCATCCGGACAAATACGTCAGCCGCGAAGAGGTGCTTGACGCACTCATTGCCCATGGCTGGATCGACGGGCGGCGATTTGTTGTTGATGCTGATCGGACCGCCCAATTGATTTCCCCGCGTCAGCAGCAGGCGTGGGCACAATCCTACAAGGACCGGGCAGAACGGTTGTCTCAAGAGGGGCGGTTGCACCCTGCGGGCTGCGCGTCAATTGAAACGGGTCGCGCCTCAGGCCTGTGGGACTTCTTTGCCGATGTGGACGCGTTGATCGTGCCAGACGACCTAGCAGCGCAAATCGACCTCCCCAAATGGGAAGCGCTTGCCCCCTCCTATCGTCGCAATGTGCTCCGTTGGATCAAACTTGCTAAAACGGCCGCGACCCGCGCGAAACGCATCACGGCTGCAGCCGACGCAACTGCGAAAGGTCAGAAACTGCCGCAAATGTAAGAAGGACGGCGCCCGCGCATCTACTCCCCCGGCATCTGGGGGGGATCGGTCGGTTTGGGTTTGGTGAAGGGATAAATGAACTGCTTCCAATACCCTTGCGGGACGGTATTTCCAACAACGCCGTAGTTCTCTGGCCATTCGGTTTCCGGCAAGTGATGCGTGCCGAACAACCAATCGTAGATTGGGAAGTGCGACGCGTAGTTGATATCAATCGCCGCTCGGTCACTGCCGTGGTGCCAATGGTGAAAGCGCGGCGTCACCAAGAAACGCTCCACAAACCCAAACCTCCAGCCAATATTGGCGTGAATGAAGCTGGAGTAGAAATAGACGATCAGCAGGTAGCCCTGAATTGCCTCTGGCTTGAACCCAAGGGTGAACATTGGCAGGGCCGTCAGGCTGCGTAGAACTGCAATCTCAATAAAATGCATCCGGGCGCCAGCCAGCCAATCCATCTTTTTGGTCGAATGATGGATAGCATGGAACCGCCAGAGAACCGGGAAGGTATGAAAGGCCCGGTGCACCCAATATTGGACAAAGTCGGTCGCCATCATGATCACGATGACCTGCAGCCAGAAGGGCAGCGCGACAATGTAGGTGCGCACCGCGTCCAGGTCCGCCTGCGCGTTGACATAATTTGCAGGGGCCAGCGTAATGAAGCCGAGCACCTGCACCAACATCGAGCTGACAAGGTAGTAAAACATATCCTCCTGCCACTCATCCCGGAACACGATCTGCTCGCCCCGATGGGGAAAGAAGCGTTCGAGAGGCACAAAGAGGAAGCCCACAACCAAAACGTTGATGATGAAGTAGTCGAGACCAAAGTACAGACTTTGCGGGGCGTCACTGACTGTTGGTTGGGTTGTCGCCATCAAAGATGCGATGACTGAGAGACCAAGAGCCGTCCAGCCCAAGGACTTCCGAGTGCTCAGGATCAAACTGAGCAGTGACAGTGCATACCCCGCGAGCAAGACAAATCGTAGAAAAACCGTGACGATGCCACTGTCTTGGATGAAGGCTATCTCAGGATAGGACAGTGTCTCCGGGTACCAACGCAACAGAACGATAAGCATCCCCGTGATCGCCGCGAGCAAAGCAAGCGACCCCGACAACCATCCGCTCCCTAGCGGGCGTTGCTCCCGAGGGGCTTCAAGTTGCTCAACAACTTTGCGCAAGAGTCTCAAAACATACTCCTCTCAGACTACCGCTATTAGGCAAAGGATTGCGGCACACCAAAGGCAGGGAAAGCATACCTTGAAAGGTGTTGCCAAGATGCAGGGCAAGGGGGGACGGCTACGCGAACCTGGCTGGTGAAAGGGCCGCGACCATTTCGGCGTCAAACCCTGTCGTCTGCCCCGCGATGACATCGGCGAGGAACCGGCTCGCGCCCGGCGCGGTTTGAAAACCGTAACCACCCTGCCCTGCACACCAAATGAAAGAAGGGTCTTGCGGGGCCCGGCCCAAAATCAAAGTGCGGTCAGGTGCAAAAGTACGCAACCCTGCCCAGGTTGCCAAAACCCGGGTCACAGGCGCGGCGACATAGTGCGCGTAGCGATCCAATCCTTCTGCGATCACCATGTCATCGGCCCAAGCATCTTGCGGTTCCAGGCGGTCTTCCTCGGCCGGCGACACGATCAAGGCACCCGCGTCCGGCTTGGCGTACCAATCCTCACCCGGGCCAAAGAACATCGGCCAACGGGAAACGTCATGGTCTGCCGGTGCGGGGATCCGCGCCATGGATCGGCGGAGCGGCTGAAGACCTATGGGTGGGATACCTGCCAGCACTGCCACCTGATCGGCCCAAGCACCGGCCGCATTCACAACATGGCGCGCCTCATAAACTTGATCTGCATGCACCTGCCACCCGGCCATCGTGCGTGTAATCTTGGTCACGTCAGTGCCTGTCACGATCTTTCCATCTGCTGCCCGCAACGCTTTGGCGTAAAACTGGATCAGACGATCGGTGTCGATGTCCTGCGCAGCCATATGGGCAGCGGCCCGGTCGACTTTGGTAAGATCCAGGATCGGGACCAGGTCTTTTGCTTCGGCCACATCAATCGGTTCAAAGCAAAGCGCCGCGCAGTCTGACGCAAATGTCTCGGCCTCATCCGGCCTACTAACCATCATAACGCCGCGGGGCGACAAGACCCCGGCAGCTTCATGACCAGCCCGGCTCGCTTGGCTCAACGCGTTCACCGTCGGTGCGCCATAGTTCTCATCGAACATCGCTGCCGACCTGCCGGAAGCGTGATAAGCGAGCGATGTTTCGCGTTCCAACAGAACAACATGACCCAACGCAGCCAATCCCGCGCCTGCAGAGACCCCGGCGATGCCACCGCCAATGACGAGAAAGTCGATCACGCCTCTTCCAGGCGGTCCGTTGCGGGTGCTGGCGTTTGGGAGAGGGCGGTGATCCGACGGTAAAGTGCATCGTCCATCACAAAACCTTCGGCCGCGAGCGACGGCGTCAACTGTTCAACCGACCGCGCAGAGATGATGGGCGCGGGCCGCGCCGAATGCCGTGCCGCCCAAGCAACAGCCAGCGTCGCTGCTTCTGTGCCCAACTCAGCAGCAATGGCACCGAGCCCCGCAGCGCAGGTATGCATCCAATCGACGTTGTACCGGGCCTTGTACCGGTCGTCTTCGGTCAACCGGCCTGTCCCACCTTGCGCATACTTGCCCGTCAGAAGGCCCCCCCCAAGCGGGGAATAAGGTACGATCTTGATGTCTTGGTCGACGGCCATCGGAAAAATCTCAACCTCCACCTGACGCTTCACGAGCGAATACATTGGCTGAATCACGTCGATCTTCGTGCCAAGTTTCGCGCAAACACCTTGCGCCTTCACCACTTGCCATGCGGCATAGTTGGACACCCCGATATGCCGGATCGCAGCATCGGATTGCAGCGCGGCCATGGTCTCAAACGTTTCTTCCAGCGGGGTGTCGTTGTCGAAGCGGTGCAGATAAAGCAGGTCGACGCTGTCGAGACCAAGCTGGCTGCGAATTTGGTCAAACATCTTCATGATGTTTGCGCTGCCCGCCCCACCGACATAAGCCACTTTGCTGGCAAGGTAGATGTCGTCCCGCTCTGCGGCGACCATCGGACCAAGCAGCTTCTCCGACATCCCACCGGTGTACCCCACGGCCGTGTCAAAGTGGTTGATCCCTGCGGCCCGTGCAGCATCATACATCCCGCGAGAGGCATCGGCGTCAGCTTTGCCGCCGAACTGCATCGAGCCGAAAGTAAGGCGAGAAATCGGGGCGCCAGAGGCAGCTTTGAGTTCGGGCATTTGTGAAATCCGTAAGGTTCATCCTTGCCCCGCACCATTGGTCAAACTGTGCAGTGAGGCAAGCGCCCTAACGCTTGGCCACCATATCAATTTCCACCAAGGCATCATAGGCCAGCCCCGTCGTCCCAATGCAGGTCCGCGCTGGGCGGCGGCCTTCGGCAAAGTAGCCTGCATAGGTTTCGTTGAAGGCGTCGTAATCCCTTTTGAACTCAAGCAAGTAAGCGCGGACTGAGATCACATGCTCTAACCCCAACCCCATCCCGTTCAGGTTCGTGGTCAGGTTCGCCATCACGTTGCGGGTCTGTGCGACGATCCCCTCTGGCAACACGCTTTTCTCTTTCGGCGTATCTGGCATCATGCCGGTCATAAAGATAAAGCCGTCAGCCTCGACCGCATGGCTAAAGGGGGCAACCGGCTGCGGGCCGCCTGCAATCATGTGAAATATTGGATCGTTGGGCATAGGGCCTCCGTGCGTTGAGGCCATCATGTCACGATTTCACGCCGGGTCTAGCGCCGGGATGTCGTTGATTTCCAGTTCACCGCATTGCGACGGCGGTTCTCTTGGTAGTCGCCCCACAGACTGGACGTCAAACGATACCAGTGTTGGGAAAAGTGAAGCATCTGCGCAAAGCACAGAAGGAGGAAGGCGTATTGCAGAGTGGTCATTACAGTATTCTCACATTTTAACAAATACATGCCCCGTCCCGGACACGTTGTAGGGGAGTTAACGAACTCTTAATGAACCGGAGGTGAACACTTCGTCTGACCTTACGTCATATCAGCGACAACCCGCCAACCAGAGAATGGCTTTTGCAGCACAAGCGCAAAGAACTTCCTCACACGCCGACATATTCGACCGACGGAAAGGTCACTATCATCCGTAAAAAAGCTACCTGCCGCAATCTGAAAACTGGAGGGCCACATGCCGAAGCATCTTTACCGCCAAAGTCTCGCCCTGTGCTTCACCCTTTGCGCCGCTTCGGCGTTTGCGCACGAGGAAAACGCGCATTGCGCAGCGGTTATCGCGTCGGTCGAAGACGCTGGATTTTCCGATCGTGTAACTGTGACATGTCAAAATGGTCAGGCCCTTATTTCCGGCGATGCTCTTCCCGACCACGAGATGATGACCGGCATAATCGGCACCAATGAACAGGTACCGGTTCCCCCCTTGAACTATGCCTCGCCGGTTCAGCTTGCACCCAGAAAAACTTCAGAAACCCACACGCGTGATGCAGCGCTTGGCGTGGCAGTCAACGGGGTACCAATTTACGATTACACGGCAGGCGGGGAAATGTCGCAAGACGATCTGGCCAGCTATCAAGCGCATCTCGACACTGTCGCAACGGGACAACTTGACGTTTGCGGCGGCCATGCCGGGCGCGGGGACGATTATCACTATCACGCAGAGCCCACATGTATGATTGCACAGATGCAAAATGCAGGCCCTGATGCCATCGTCGGTTGGGGCTTCGACGGTTTTCCAATTTACGCCAAGTCCAACCCAGACGGATCACAGATTGCCGAGGGCTCGCTCGATATCTGCAACGGGCAGGCCGATGAGATTTTTGGCTACCGCTATCATACTTCTGAAGATGCGCCCTATATTCTCCAATGCCTCGTGGGCGAGGTTCCGGATATCAACAGGTTGCCGCGTGTCAGACCTTTGTCACCGACCGACGGCACGCGTGCTCCAGAAGCAGGCAGACCGCCGCGTGGCGGCGTTGACGATCTCGTCTTCGTTCATGATGAAGAAACCGAAGAGCGCCTGATGACCTACAGCTATGAAGGCGGCGACCATTACATCCGTTATCGTCCGTCCGATAAAGATAACTGCTATCTTTTTGAGACCCGTACCGTGACAAATAATGGCGCGCTATATGAAGCGGAACTTTGCCGCGAATAAATGGCCCTCGCTTCGGCCGCGATGAACGGCGCGCCTGTTAGCAGCCCGTCGTCGTTGGGCTCGATACGGTCATCTGGCTCTTTTGATCGGGCAAAAGTCCGCTGCATTCGGACTTAGTATCAGCCAGCAGGACAAATCAGGCCTTGGAGCGTCCTTACAGGGTGGATTTTCCCCACCCCACGCAAGTCCATACCGGCTAAGAGCTTCGTTTGGTCACGACTTTGAGACACAATATCATGCCGACCCAACCCCAACGAAAAAGGCCCCCGCCATGCGGCAGGGGCCCTCTTTTCATCAGGTTCTTAGAACTTACTGCGGCACGTCGCCTTCGATGCCTTCGACATAAAAGTTCATCCCGGCCAGTGTGCCGTCGTCGGCGGTTTCGCCCTCGGCCAACCATGCAGACCCGTCCTGCTTGTTCAACGGCCCGGTGAAGGCGTGGTATTCACCCGTGCGCAAGGCTTCAACCATGGCTTCTGCGCTGGCTTTCACCTCAGCAGGCACAGCATCGGTGATCTCACCAATCTTCACCATGCCTGGCCCAATACCATCCCATGTGTTGGTCGTTTCCCATGTGCCATCGATGACCGCTTGGGTACGGGCAATATAGTAAGGGGCCCAATCGTCGATGATGGAGGACACGCGTGGGAACGGACCGAACTCAGCCATGTCGGACGCCTGACCAAATGTCACAACGTCGCCAGCGGCCTGCGCTGCGGCTTGTGGCGCTGTTGAGTCCGTGTGCTGCAGCACAACATCCGCGCCCTGTTCGATCAGCACGTTGGCAGCCTCGGCCTCTTTGGCGGGATCAAACCAGGTGTAGACCCAGACGATCTTGAACTCGACATCCGGGTTCACCTCTTTGGCGTGGATGTAGGCAGAGTTGATGCCCCGGATCACTTCTGGGATCGGGAAAGAGGCAATGTAACCGATGACGTTGCTTTCGGTCATCTGCCCGGCAATGTGGCCTTGCACCGCGCGGCCTTCGTAGAACCGGGCGGAGTAGACAGACACGTTGTCGGCTGTCTTATAGCCTGTCGCATGCTCAAACTTCACGTCTGGGAACTTGGAAGCGACGTTGATCGTCTGGTCCATGTAGCCGAAGGATGTGGTAAAGATCAGGTCAGCCCCGTCGAGCGCCATTTGCGTCATCACCCGCTCCGCGTCCGGGCCTTCCGGCACGCTTTCAACGAAGACGGTTTCAACTGCATCGCCAAGCGCTTCTTCCACAGCCAAGCGGCCCTGGTCATGCTCATAAGTCCAGCCGCCGTCGCCCACAGGGCCAACATAAACAAAGCCAACCTTTGTCTTTTCGTGGCCGTCAGCGAAAGCTGCGCCTGCCATGCCAAGGGCGAGTGTGGCCCCTGTCAGAAGTGATTTCATCATGTGATTTCCCCTATTGGTGGTCTTGATCGCTCGCCCCTAGCGCGAGGCGTGAAAGATTCGCCCAAGTGACCCGGGCGCCCGTCCGGCGGACATAATAACCAGAACGGCGATGGTGGCCAGATAGGGCGACATCGACAAATATTCGACAGGAATGGCAAAACCTGCGGCCTGCAGGTTCAGCTGCAAAACGGTCACCCCGCCGAACAAATAGGCACCCAGCAAAAGCCGCCCCGGTTTCCAGTTCGCAAAAACGACGATGGCGAGGGCAATCCAACCGGCGCCTGCTGTCATCCCTTCCGTCCATTGCGGCACGCGGACCAGGCTCAGGTACGCGCCACCCAGCCCTGCACAGGCCCCGCCGAACATAATTGCCCCCATCCGGATCGCCCGCACCTTATAGCCCAGCGCATGGGCTGCATCGTGATTCTCGCCCACCGCGCGTAGGATCAAACCCGCGCGAGAAAATCTCAAAAAAGCCCAGACCGCAGCGACGATCATGAGGCCGACATAGACCATCGGGTCATGTTGGAAGAGGATCTCCCCCACCACCGGAATATCGCCCAGCAGCGGGATATGCCAATCCGGAAAACTCGGCGCTTTGATCCCAATGTAGCCCTGCCCCATCAACGCGGACAGGCCGAGACCAAAAAGCGTCAGCGCCAGTCCTGTCGCCACCTGGTTCGACAACAGATACTGGGTGAGCAACCCAAACAAGACCGATAGGAGCGCGCCGCCGACGGCAGCCCCGGCAAACCCGAGCCATGGGGTGTCCGTGTTCACCGCAACAATGAACCCGCAGACCGCGCCGGTGATCATCATGCCTTCCACGCCTAGGTTCAGAACGCCCGCGCGTTCAACCACAAGCTCCCCAATCGCAGCAAGCAAGATCGGGGTGGCCGCAACCATCAGGGAGGCCAGCAAAAGAACGGGGTTGATTGCAGAAAAATCCATCAGGCAGGCACCGGCGCATGGAGGAAGAGCATGAGAAATGGCGGGGCAAAGCCCATGGCGAAGCCAACGGCGATGGCGAGGAACGATGCGCCAAACTTCAATGCACCACCATCCGCGGCCTCTTTCACCCGTGCCTCAAACTTCGCCATGATCGCTGCGATAAGTATGCCGAAAAGAAGCACCGCGAAGAGGCTCATCGCATAAGTCGCGCTCGTGCTCATCAACTCTCGCGAAATTGGGGCAGTCAGGAAGACGCCGACGAAGAACCACCCGAGGATCAATCCGATAAACGGTAGTGTAAACAACAGGCCCATCATACGCCCCCTGCAGGCCAGTTCAGAGCAACGATCACACCCGCCATTGCGGAATAGCGAAACCAGATCTCGGCACCTTCGAAGCTCCGCCTGTCTGCTTGGTCAAGCGTGATACCCGCCTTCTTGCGCGACATCTCGCGCCAACGTGTAAAGCCCCAACTGGCAACAACGGCAGACAAAACCAGGACAACAAGAACAAGATACTGGTTAAGGTTCTCTCCCCAAATCAACTTGATCAAAACCAGTTGCAAAACCGGAAGGACAATCCCCCCAACGAAGCTTGCAAATTTCAAAGTGCGGCTATCCATTACGCCGTCTCCCCCGCACCAAACCTGATCCGGTAGTGGGTCAACACATCGACCGCCAACAGAAAGAACAACAACATACCCTGCAACAGTTGGATCGCTGCAGCGGGCAAGCCCAACTGGCTTTGGGCAATCTCACCACCGATATACGTCAGCGCCATCAACCCCCCAGCGAGCAATATCCCAACAGGGTGCAAACGACCTAAGAAGGCGACGATGATCGCCGTGAACCCGTATCCAACATTGAAATCGATGCTGACTTGACCTGCAGGTCCCGCAACTTCAAACAAGCCCGCCATCCCTGCAAGCGCGCCCGAAATCCCCATACACATTAGGATCAAGCGGCCCGGGTTCACCCCTGAAAACGCAGCAGCACGTGGGGCCAACCCGGCCAATTTTACCTGAAACCCAAAGACATGCCTGGTCAGCATGACATAGGCAAAGATCACCGCAACGAAGGCCGCAACCACGCCCCAGTGCATTCCAGACCCTTCGATCAGCTCCAAGTTCGCTGCCGACGGATATTGCGCCAGATTCCGCGACCCAGGAAACCCCATCCCCTCCGGATTACGCATCGCGCCAAGCGCCATTGAGGCCAGCAATTGTTCGGCAACGTATACAAGCATCAGCGACACAAGGATCTCATTGGTGCCAAATCGGACCCTTAGAAGTCCGGGGATCATTGCCCACGCCCAACCGCCCAACGCACCCGCAAGAACCATCGCGGGAAAGATGAACCGGTTCTCCGCCGGATAAAGCGCAAGACCCACTGCAGCCCCGGCCAAGGCCCCAACAATGTATTGCCCCTCTGCTCCGATGTTCCAAACGCCTGCACGAAACCCAAACGACAGGCCGATCGCGATCAGCACGAGGGGCGCGCCTTTCACCAGCAATTGCGGTCGATAAAACCAAGAAAACTCCGAAAAGAGCGGATCGTAAAAGATCGTCCGGATCGTGACCACGGGGTCTTGCCCCAAGGCTGCAAACAAGGCCGCGCCAACAGCCATGGTCAATAACACGGCAAAGACCGGGGCGGCATAGGTCCAACCCGCCGATGGCTCCGCTCGGCGCACCAACCCAATCATGCGCCACGCCCCCTCTTCATTGCGCCCAAACGACTGACTGCGCTGCACCTAAACATGGGCTGCCTCCGCTTGGGCACCGCCCAGCATCAGCCCAATCTCGTCCACGGTTAGCCCAGCGGCTTCCCGTGGTTCGGACAATCCGCCAGCATTCAGGGCACAGAACTGATCCGAGATTTCCATCAGCTCATCCAGATCTTGGCTTATCACTACGACGGCTGACCCCTTCGCGGCCAAATCAAGCAACGCTTGCCGGATCGCCGCGGCCGCGGCCGCATCCACACCCCAGGTCGGCTGATTGACCACCAGTAACCGCGGCTCCTGCAAAATCTCGCGACCGATGACAAACTTTTGCAAGTTCCCCCCCGAAAGGGACCCCGCCGTGTTCCCCGCACCCGGCGTGCGCACATCAAAGGTTGCAATCACGGCTTCCGCGAAGGTCGTCGCCTTAGACCAATTTAGAAACCCCTTATAAGACAGCCCCTGTGTAACGCGTGAGGTGAGAACTGCATTCTCAGTCAGCGACATTTCTGAGGCCGCCGCATGGCCGTTACGCTCTTCCGGGGCGACCGACACGCCGAGTTGGCGGCGCGCGTTTGGCGGCAAGTGGCCAATCGAAGTACCATCAAATTTGATCATACCAGGCTTGACCGGCATCTCGCCCGACAGCGCTGCCACCAATTCATCCTGTCCGTTGCCGGCAACACCACCAATCCCAGTGACTTCCCCCAATCGCGCAGTCAGGCGAATACTGCGCAGGGGCGTACCGAACTGATGCGGGGCCGGTGCCGAGAGGTTATCCAAAAGAAGCAATCCACGCCCCACGGCGCGATCGGATCTTTGAGGCGTTTGGAGTTTTGATCCCACCATCATCTCCGCCATCTCCCTGGCGGAGGTCTGTTTGGGATCACATCCACCGACAACAGCACCCAGTCGCAGGATCGTCGCACGATCACAAAGCGCACGGATCTCTTCCAATTTGTGCGAGATATAAAGGATCGCAGTGCCCTCAGCCGACAATTTCCGCAAGGTTTGGAACAGCACATCCACTTCCTGAGGCGTCAAAACGGACGTCGGCTCATCCATGATCAAAAGCCGAGGGTTTTGCAAAAGACAGCGTATGATCTCAACCCGCTGACGCTCCCCTGCAGACAGATCGCCAACGATGCGGTCCGGGTCCAAGGGCAGCCCATACTTTTCGGATACAGCGCGCACTTGCTTAGCAATTTCGCTTTGGGGCGGTGGCGCTTCCATCCCCAAAGCGATATTTTCGGCCACATTCATCGCGTCAAAAAGCGAGAAATGTTGAAATACCATGCCAACACCCGATGCCCGCGCCGCACGCGGATCATTCGGTGCAAAGGCTTGGCCGCTTAACAGCATCTGCCCTTTGTCCGGCTTGACCAGACCATAGATCGCTTTGACGAGTGTAGATTTTCCCGCGCCGTTTTCGCCCAGCAAAGCATGGATCTCGCCCGTGCCGATATCGAAAGAGACATCGTCGTTCGCCACAACGCCAGGGTAGGCCTTTGTTAGCCCCTGCAACGCCAACAACGTCTCTGTCATCCCGCCCGGTTCCTTTGCGCCCCATGCCCGCGGGCCATCATCGCAGTTGCGACGCCAAGTGCAATCGCTTGCGGGTGTTTTCCCAAGGTGGGATCGCCAATCGGACAGGCGATGCGCGCGATTTGTGCGGTGTCATGTCCCAGCGCCTGCAAGCGCCGCCGAAACCGGGCCCACTTGGTGGCCGACCCAATAAGCCCGGCGGAGCCGAAGGGGCGCGATAAAATCGCGTGGCAAATTGCGAGATCGAGATCGTGTGAATAGGTCAAGATCAGGTGATCGGCATCCTTTGGCGCGTGTGCCACAACCCGCGCCGGATCAGCCGCAACCAAGAGTGTAACGCCGTCCGGGATCTGTTCCGGAAACCGATCGCGTGTCGTATCGATCCAAGTGATCGCAACGTCAGGCAAGGGTCCCATCACCGCGACAAGCGCCCGCCCCACATGGCCTGCACCATAGATCCAAAGAGGCACTTTATCATTCTCAAACAAACTCTTGCCTACTTCGTAGTGAAGGGTCACCGACCCACCACAACACTGCCCCCGCGATGGGCCAAGCGGCACCGCTTCTTCGAATGACACCACGCCTTCGGCCAACATGGTGCGGGCCCGTCGCATCGCCTCCCACTCCAATGCGCCGCCGCCGATGGTGCCCTCGATCCGATCCGCGAACACCAGCATCTGCGTCCCAGCCTCGCGCGGCACCGACCCCGCTGTTTTCACCACTGTCACGCGGATTGCCGTCATCCCCGCGCCCGACCAATAGCTGCGAGCACCTCTTCTGCGGTCGCCGGTGCCTGTAAATCTGGGTAAGATGTCCCGCAGGCTGCAACCGCGTCAGACAATGCCAAGAATGCCGAAATCCCGAGCATGAACGGCGGTTCACCCACCGCCTTAGAGCGATAGATCGTTTGCGCCGGGTTTGGCTGGTCCCACAGGGCGACGTTGAAGACATCGGGCCGATCCGAACAGGCCGGAATCTTGTAGGTCGCCGGCGCATGGGTTCTCAAGCGGCCCTTATTGTCCCAAACCAGTTCTTCGGTCGTGAGCCATCCGGCCCCTTGCACATAACCCCCTTCAACCTGACCTATATCTAGCGCCGGGTTCAACGATGCCCCTGCATCATGCAAGATATCCGCCCGCAAAATGCGGTTTTCCCCCGTCAAAGTGTCTATCACCACCTCAGTGACCGCAGCACCCTGTGCAAAGTAAAAGAACGGACGCCCCGCGCCCTTGATGCGGTCCCACTCCAAATCTGGCGTCTTGTAGAATCCCGTCGCCGACAGGCTGACACGGTTCACATAGGCCAGATTGACGGCTTCGGAAAAATCCAGGGTGTCGCCGCCGATACCCACTTTGCCATCCGCAAATCGTACTGTTTCGGCAGGCATTTGATAGAGCCCGGCCAAGCACCCCGCGATCCGATCCTTAATTTCATCGCAGGCTGCCGCCACCGCCATCCCGTTTAGGTCGGACCCAGACGAGGCCGCCGTGGCCGAGGTATTCGGCACCTTTCCGGTATCCGTCGCGGTGATCTTCACGCGGTCCACATCGACCCCAAATCGGTCGGCCGCAACCTGTGCAACCTTCTGAAACAGCCCCTGGCCCATCTCCGTTCCACCGTGGTTCATGCGGATGGATCCGTCTTGATAGACATGCACCAGCGCCCCGGCTTGATTGAGGTGGGTCAGCGTAAAAGAGATTCCAAATTTCACCGGTGAAAAGGCGATGCCCTTCTTCAGGTATGCATGTTCTGCATTAAATGCTGTCGCCGCCTCACGCCGGGCAGCATAGTTGGACGTCTCTAACAATCGCGCGGTTAATCCACCCAAGATAAAGTCCGAGATCTCCATCCCATAGGGGGTCAATTGCACGGCTTGTTTCGGCGAATAGACACCACCAAAGCGGACACCTTTCCCCTTCTTTTGGACAAATACACCTTCGGGGGAGCCCGCCAGGGCGGGGGCAGACAGCCCCCCATCCGTCGCAGACGGATCTTGTACCATCTCCGCATAGAAGTTGCGCTGGCGCACCAAGACGGGGTCAAGATCCAATTCCGACGCAACATGATCCAACACACGCTCAATCCCCAACACACCCTGCGGCCCACCAAAACCACGATAGGCTGTGGCGGACTGTGTATTCGTCTTCAATCGGTGGGATGTGATCCGAGCTGTCGGGAGAAGATAGGCGTTGTCCGCATGCAGCATCGCACGGTCGGCCACGGGCAACGAAAGGTCCATCGCCCATCCGCAGCGGGTCAATTGGGTGAAATCGAGACCCGCAATGCGCCCCTCAGCATCAAATCCAACATCATAGTCAATCCGAAAATCGTGCCGCTTTCCTGTGATCATCATGTCGTCATCACGGTCATAGCGCATCTTGCAGGGCTGCCCCGTCAGCTGCGCTGCAACTGCGCAGGCAACAGCCAAGGCATTGCCCTGGCTCTCTTTCCCGCCAAAGCCACCGCCCATCCGGCGCACCTCGCAACGGACCTGATGCATGGGCACGCCCATCGCATCGGCCACTTTATGTTGGATCTCGGTCGGATGCTGAGTGGAGGATTGCACCACCATTTCCCCATCCTCTTGCGGCAGCGCCAAGGCCGCCTGCCCTTCAAGGTAGAAATGCTCCTGTCCGCCCATTTCGATCCGGCCTTGCAGCCGGTGCGGTGCCTGCGACAAGGCCGTATCAACATCACCCTTCGTCCAAACGCGGGGACCTTCTTCAAATCGGCTCTCTGCAGCCAATGCGTCTTCGATGGTCAGGATCGGCGTTTGGACATTCACCGCTACAGCACCAAGCCGCGCGGCCTTGCGCGCAGCCAGATGGCTTTGGGCTACGACCAAAAATAGTGGCTGTCCCAAATAGTAGATCGTGCCATCAGATAAGAGCGGCTCATCATGCGCCGACGGAGAGACATCGTTCGCAAAAGGCAGCTCGTCCGCCGTAAGAACAGCCACAACACCAGGCGCGGCCAGGACGGCGCCAAGGTCCATCGCGGTGATTGTCCCTTTCGCAACGTCAGACAGCCCGAAGGCCAAATGCAAGGTGTTCCCTGGCATCGGCACGTCATCGATATAGCGGGCTGCACCCGTCACGTGCAGCTGCGCAGCATCATGGGGGAGAGGCTTCGCCACGCTCATGCCCCAACCTCCAAGACATTCACCGGCTGGCCGGATAGCGCGGCGAAGTATCGACGCAGCATGTTTTGGGCCGCCGTCAATCGGTAAGCGGCCGAAGCCCGCATGTCGGTCATTGGGGCGTAGTCGTCAGACATCTTGCTTGCCGCGGCTTCAATCGTTTCAGCGGTCCAGGGCTGACCGACCAGGGCTGCCTCAACAGCCGCGGCACGATGCGGGGTGCCCGCCATGCCGCCAAAGGCGATCCGGGCGTCGGTAACAATCCCATCGGTCACCGACACATTGAACCCGCCGCAAACGGCCGAAATATCCTGATCGAACCGTTTCGACAGTTTGTAGACGCGATGCTGCGTCTGACCCAATGGCACGGTCACTCCGGTCACCAACTCGCCTGGCTGCCGGTCCTGCTTGCCATACGCCACGAAAAAATCTTCGAGCGGCATCGTGCGCGCCACATCCCGCAACCGAAGATGCAACGTCGCGCCAAGTGCGATCAACGCCGGCGGGTTGTCTCCAATTGGAGAGCCATTGGCGATGTTTCCCCCAATCGTCGCGGCATTGCGTACCTGAACAGAGCCATAGCGGCGGATCATTTCGGCATAGGAGGGATAATCGCTCTGCACGGTCTCCATCACATCCGTCATGCTAACACCCGCGCCAAAATGGATTGCATGATCGGTGCGCGTCACCGCATTCAAGT
>JBCBHE010000030.1:0-47952 GCA_038526085.1 Pseudomonadota bacterium
GCCCATGTCATTGTGAAAGGCAATCGCAGATTGGTCGCGGATTGTTGCGGTTGTGGCTTTCCACCCAAAGCGACCGATCTGATCATCGATCCGATGGGCGCGGCCAGAGATCCCGTCGCCATCTGCGTCATCGGGGTCTGCCTGTACCAAAAGATCTTCTGCCGCGACCGCTTCGATCAGGCCGAGCCCAATCATCGGCGGTGCAATGCGCGGGTTCAACGCGACGCCTGATCCGAGCGCTGCATTGGTCGCATAGGTCGGTTTGCGAAGGCTCACCTTGGTCCCGTCGGGGTAGGTGAACGGCACATTCGCGTAGCTTACCGAGAGCTGCCCTTCGCTTTGGAAACCTGGAATCGCCTGATCTTGGAATTGGTGTCCAAACACAGGATCTGGTGCACCTGTGGGGTCGCTGAGCGCAAACAACATCGACACCATATTTGTGTCGCCCGGCGCCGGTGGATGCCCGCGCCCGTCTTTAATGTGGCACCCCTGGCAGGATCGTGCGTTGTAGAGCGGCCCCAGCCCGTCGGACGAAACCGTCGAAGAGGGGGCCGCGACCCACGGCCGGTCAAACACGCCGTTTCCGATGAAGAATTCGGAGCGTTGCTCAAAACTCAGCGCGCCGGAGGGTAACGAAAAAGCGTTGCGATCAAACCGGGTGGTGTTCGTGCCCGATCCACCCTGCAGCGTCTCAAACTTTTCAGCCTGGTTGAAGTCGGTCGTTGGGGCCAAAATGCGTGCTTTGCGCTCCGCGCGTGTCTCTGCCACGGCCACCGTTGCGAGCATTATCAGTAGGACTGAAGTACCGACGCGCATCTTATCCCCAAAGCAAGGGCGAGGCTCAGCAGTTTGAGCCCAGCCAAACTTCATTTGTCAGAGACTTATTGGAAGACCGCCTCTGCATTGTCGAGGCTATCAGACCCCTCCACGCTAATCTCTGCGGCATTCAGCGCCGCCACCAAAGATTCGATCGAACGGGTCTGATCGATCAGCGCATCAATCGCAGTTTGCACGATGGCGTTTCCAGCCTCGTTTCCAAATCCGATCATCTGATCGTAGGCTTCGACGCCGCTGTCAGCACGATCTTTCATGACCTGCATTGCAGCCATCGTCGCCTCCAATTTGCCCGCCATTTCTGCATCGAGTTCCGCATTCACATCTGCAGTGAGATCATCCAGCGCCGGTACCTCTAGGACGGTTCCGTCCAGCCGCGTGTACTGACCATGATAAACGTTCTGAATGCCAAGCGCGTCGTAATAGTGAGAGTTGTGGGTGTTATCCGCGAAGCAGTCATGCTCTTCCTCTGGGTCGTGCAGGATCAGGCCAAGTTGCATCCGTTCGCCTGCCAATTCCCCGTAGCTGAGTGACCCCAATCCGGTCAGGATCGATGATAGTCCTTGGGCATCTGACTGGCCTGCAAGGTCTGTCCGTGCCGCGCCGTCCGCATCCCAGGCTGCGACAATTTCGGCAAGGTCGGTGAGAAGCAAGGCTGATGCTGCCGTTAAGTAAGCGGCGCGGCGATCGCAGTTGCCATTGGTACACTGATCCGCGCTGAAGTCCGTCCATTTGCGCGCGCCAGCGCCGGCGTCTGTCCCGTTTGTGTCCTGGCCCCAAAGCAAGAATTCGATCGCGTGATACCCCGTCGCAACGTTGGCTTCGACGCCGTCGATTTCGTGCAAGGACTGAAGGATTTGGGGGGTAATTTCGGTCGCATCAACGGATTGACCGCCGACCGTCAGAGCTGGGTTTGCCACGACGTTGGCGAGGAAGAATCCGTTTTCTTCGCTCTCCTCCCCGTAGAAACTTGTGTCAACGTAGTCGATGAGTCCTTCGTCCAATGGCCAAGCGTTTACCTTGCCTTCCCACGCATCCACGACGGCGTTGCCAAAGCGGTAGGCTTCGGTTTGCTGATAGGGCACGCGGGCGGCGAGCCAAGCATCTTTGGCGGCCTGATGAGTGTCGGCGCTGGGCGCGGCGATGAAGGCCGCTATGGCCGCATCGAGGTCCTGTGCGGACGTTAAGCTATCGGAATACTTGGCAAAAGCGAGGTCGGCGTAGCCGTTGATCACATCACGCGGTGTGTTTGCAAATGCCGGAACAGTTGTAATCGTCATAACGGCACAAAGTGCGAATCTTGGAGCGGAAAGAGACATATGAACCCCCGAAGTTGGTGTGTTTCAAGTACATGACTTTTTTTGTCAGGTAAATAGATTCGTCTGCACGTGCAAGTTACATTTTGCCACGTCGTGTAATGGTCCTGTCACAGTGTAACACTAGCGTATGACTGTTCACGTCAAGGAGCCTTCAATGCTGTACCGATGTCTTCTCGCCTCGCTTTTTATTGCATGCCCCATGTCCGCTTTTTCTGAAGGGCAGATCACCGCATCTGTGCCGTCGGGTGACCAGGGAAGCTATGACCCGCAGATGACCGCGAAGCAGGCTGTGTTGACGAATTGGAAGCTGGCGGTGTCTGGCCTGCGTGCTGGTAAGTACGTCAGCGACAACGTCGCTCACGCCGACGGCTTGGCTTTTGATGAGCTGTCCGCGCAGGCGGAATTCGCAGCAGAAACCATGTTGCTGCGTTACGCGTCATCCTATTGGGTCTTTGCGATGGATGACGCGCTCACGCCGGTTGATCCAAGTGTGCTTCTGACGGCTTTAAATGCGTCGCGCACTAACTGCGTGGAGTCATGTGACGCCGCAGGCGCGGCGCTTGCGGCCTCATTCGCCGATGTTTCCGCGGCGCTCGAAGGTGCCGCCGTCAGTGCCGAACAAGCCGCGGTTGAACGGGAAGCCATCACGGATACTGCGGCGCTGTCTGAACTTCTGACGGACATGGCCCTCTACCTTGAGAGTCCAGCATGGCATAGCGATCTTAGTTTCACAGAAGCTGGTCTTGATGGGGCAGAGGTTTCCGGCCGCGTTGTTGGTACGCTTGCCGTCTGGCGCAATGTCGAACCTTTCGTTGGCTTGAAGAGCCAAGAGATCGATGATGCTGTCAATGCAGCCTCGAACATGCTTTTGCGTGACGTGCGCCGCCAAACGCATCGTAAAGAGGTGTTGTCACCTGAAAGCGATGAAATTGCGATTATTCGCGCCTCGGCGGATGCGGTTGCCGTGGAACTGCGGCGTGCCGCCGCCTTGTTTCAAGAAGGATGATTGCACGAAGCGCGCTGATTTTAATTTGCGTCAGTGCGCCGGCCTTGGCGGAAGCCGATGCGGTTGCCCAGTGCCTCAGTTGCCATATCGTTGGCGACCAACTTGATATCGTTGGGATCACCGCCCTGAAACAGCTCCCCGAAGCGTGGCCGATGCTGTTCGAGGACGCGTTTGACCGCGACAACGATGGCATTGCTGGACGTGTGCAATTTGTGAGCGGCGCGGACGGACCGTTGATTGGCAAATGGGGCCGCTCACTTGCCGCTGCCCGCTTGGAAGACTTCGCGTCGATTGCTGGCGCGGCTCATGACATTCCAATCGACGACCAACTTGATGAGATTTTGAAGACCTTTGAGCGATTGTCTCCTGCGCCTCCAAATCCGTTCGCAAGCCAATCTGATCTGCGCCTTTTTGAAGGAAATGGATGCGCTGATTGCCATGTGACGCAGACTTACGAAGTTGATGGAATGCCTGTCATGCCGCTTAGCGACTTTCTGCTTCATGATTTGGGGGACGGGGACGTCCGAACAACGCCGCTTTGGGTCTGCGACGCGGCTTGCTTGGCCTTTCGGCATGAGTAGGGCGGGGACCCCATCGCAGCCCCCGCCCACTCGCGATTAGAGTAGGATGAAATCGTCGACAGGTAGCGTCACAGTGCCGTCCAGACCTGCATTCATCCCTTCGCGCTCAGCGCCCGGCGTGAGGCTGAATTTGTAGGTGTGCCCATTGCCAGCGGAGTTGGCCCAAATCACATCGCTATCTGTTGCGCTGTTTTCGCTCCCACCTGTGAGGTAGGCAAGATCAACCCCAAGCGCATCGATCGGGTCTTCAAAGGCCAAGCGATAGCCGCTGGTCCCCTCCATCCCTTCGAAGCGATAGGTGCCGTCAGCGTCCGTGGTGGTTTCAGCGACGGTTGAGCCATTGAGGATCAACCAGACCGTCGCATCGGCCACATATGCGTCGACTGCTGAGGCATTGCCGTCGCCGTCTTGGTCGACAAAGTAGCGACCAGAGACCGCAGCAGCGCCTACAGGTTCAGGTTCAGGATCGGGGTCTGGGTTCGGATTGAACTCTGACCCCTGGAGGCCCGCGTTGATGCCGTCGAGCAGTTGCCCCTCTTCGACGGTGACTTTGCGGGTTGTTCCATCACCTTGGCCGTTCGTCCAAATGACATCGCTGTCGACGTCTGCGTCATTCCCAACCTGCTGCGTGATGTAAGGCAGATCTTGATCCAAACTATCGTTCGGATCTTCGAAGGCCACACGGTAGCCGCCTGTCGCCTCAATACCCGTGAAACTGTAAGTTCCATCGTCGCGCGTCACGGTTTGGGCAATCGTGGTCCCGTTCAGGATCAAGTCGACCTTTGCGCCCACGACATCGGCGTCGCCCTCGCTGTAAGTGCCCGACCCATCGAGGTCGACAAAATAGCGCCCTGCAATTCCAGTATCGCCGGGTCCGGGATCTGGCGGGGGCGGCGGCGGTGGCACGTCGGATCCAACCAGACCGGCATCAATACCCGTGACGACCTCACCTTCAGAGACGCTGAATTTGCGGGTCGTGCCGTCGCCGCGACCGTCCGTCCAGATGACATCGCTGTCGATCAGGGAGTCACCGCCGATGCGGTCGGTAATGAATTCCAAATCCTGGCCAAGGCTGTCGGCGGGATCCTCGAAGGCAACCCTGTAACCGGCACCTGCTTCGACATTGGCGAAGACGTAGACACCGTTCGCGTCTGTAGTGGTCGTCGCAACTTCGACACCGTTCTGGAGCAAGCGCACCGTCGCTCCAGCGACAACATCATCATCGGTAGTAAAGTTGCGCGTGCCATCGCGGTCGACAAAGTACTGACCCGTCACGCTTGTCCCATCTGGGGATGGCGGCGGCGGTGGGGGTGCCACAGCATTAGGATTGCCGGGCGTGTCTTGCGCCGGGGTATCGTAGGCCAAGGTCCCATAGCTGCCATCAGGCTGCCGGGAAGCACCAGCGGAAATGAACGCTGGTACAAGCGGATCCGCCTCAACCACTTCATTTGCATAAAGAAAGTCAGGGCGGGAATCCTCGTCCTGCAGGGCAAGTCCGACCACAACCTCTGAAAACGGTGGGTTATCGAGCGTCCCGTTGTCATCGGCATCAAGGTCATCGCCCGCAGCCCCGGCAAAGTCGCGCACCACAAGGATCGTCTGGGCGTTTCCGTCCGGGTTGAAGTCTGGCACGATGATGTCGCCGTCCTCAAAGGTCGCCAACTGTTGGGTCCCGACCAAGAGCAATCCATTTTCATCCGCAGTCGCACCGGTCAGATCGACAGCCCAAGTGATCCGGCCGACATTATCGGTTTCCAACTGGTTCTCGCCATTGATCAACAGCAGCGTTAGCCCGTCAAATGATGCTCCGGGCTCTGTCAGCAATTCGACGAAATTGGAATCAAACCGGAAATCTTCGGTCGCGGTAAAGCGATATTCATTGACCGCGAGCGACACAGGCCCAGTTATGGGCGGCGGCGCTGGCGTAAAGTCCATCTGCTGGCGGGCAAAGCCTGGGCCAGACCAGTCTAAGTCAACAGATGCGGAGCCTTGGCGTTCAAAGTAGCGGACTTCGATCATATGTTGGCCGGCTTCGAGCGCTATCAGGCCCGTTTCCGTCACAGCAGCATGCAGCCCGTCGTTGTTGATGACCTGCTGGCCGTCGATAAACAGCGCGGATCCATCGTCGCTTGTCAGATAGAAGACGAAATCTCCGGCGTCTTCGACCCAGAAACCACCCTCATAGAGGACCGCAAACCCGTCCGTTGGACCGTCCTGGAAGAACGCACCGCTGCCTGCGCTTTCGTCGATTTCTGTCACGATCTCTTGCAAGATCGGGTCCGTTTCAAAGTTCGCTTCGGCCAGCGAGCTTACCAGCCCCGTCTCAAAGTGCGTCGCCACCAAATAGGTGCCTTCGGCATCATCATCGCGGATGACGGCGTTTGCGGTTAGGTCACTCACCACCCGCGCTTGTGTGACGTTGCTGAGCGAAACTTCTACCGAACGGTCGAGCGCGAAGGTGCTATCGCCCTCAAAGGTCACCTCAATAATCGCGGAGCTTTGACCAGCGGGGATGAATACCTGCGCCGGGCCCACTGCCCCCGTAACGGTGACGTCGGCTGTGACGATCGCTGCGGCGGGTTGGTCCAAGACAACCTCAAACTGCAGCGTACCCGTTTCGCCTGTATCGCCTTCGGTCACATCAGCCGGGGCGACAAGCGTGATGCGAGGCTGTCCAAGGTGGATGTACTCTGGCGCATCGCCTTCATTCACGGTTTCGAGGTAACGGACCATCCCGGTCAAGCGATCGTCCGCAGGCCAGTTGGATTCCCCGACTAACATGAACTCTCGATCGATATCGGCAGGAACCGCGCCTTGGCCCTCTGCCACCAGGACATCATCTTTCCAGAGGCGCATGTAACCGGTGTCGTCGATGGCGGCCGTCCATTTCGCAACAACGCCTTCTTCGATCGCATTGGGCGCGATGATGCGGTAGCTGACGCCGTCTACATAGACGAAGAAGGCCATATCCGTCGTTGAGTTGATTTGCGTCAGAAGAACGTTGTCTTGGCCGGCACCATTCCCGAAGTCGAAGACCCTTTGGTAAGAGCCGCCTGCGACATCGTCGTAGCGGGCTTCGACTGTCAGCTCAAAAGCACCATCAATGGCATCGTCATCGATGCCGTATACATCCAAGCCCGTGTCCGCCGGGACCAAGTTTGCAGTCTCAACAAGTTCGGCCATTGCGACGCCGAGCATACTTGCGACCGAAGGCACGCCATCGTCATCAAGGACAAACAGCATCCAGGACCCCGGCACCATAACGCCAGAGGGGAGCGAGGTGATTTCAAGCGTTGTGCCGTCCACGACCGTATAGTCCAGCTCCACAAAGCGCGTGTCGGAGTTGACGGCGTGGGTCAAAGCGCCCGTGCGCACGGCGGTGACACGTGCGATGTCACTCGTGTCGTCCACTGTGATCTGGAACACCTCACCATTGTCGATGTTGGTTGGCGCCTCCTTGATCTCAGGCCGATCTGCCATCTCACCTGTGTCATCATAAAGATATGAGGGCGCATAAACTTCGAGGTTCGTGTTTGTCAGCGGGCCTGGCGCACCGCCGCCGCCGACCCAGATCATCCCATTTGGCATCAACAGATAGGATGAATGGTAAAGTCGGGCCAGGGCTGCATCGGCGACCTCTTCGACCGTGTTTGTCGCCGGATCCCAAATCTCTGCAGTATAGGTTGCGTTTTCAAGATCATAACGTGATGGCGCGCCACCGGTAATGATGACACGGCCGTCTGGCATCACGGTCATCCCCGCTTCCTGCCGTGCAAAGCTTAGGTCTGCGACTGCAGTGAAGACCGGCTGATCAGCACTGATATCGGAGGTGTAGATCTTGCCGTCGGTACCAACGATTGCAACTTGGTCGACATCGTACATCACACCGGGATGGTAGGGGTTCCTTGGAAAACCAGGATCGCCCAAAGCTTCAGAACTACCCGTTCCCGCCGGATCAATACGATACATTTGGCCATTGCCTGGAATGACAACCACCTTGTTGTCGCTCGTGACCCAAGATTTTGGGTAGTAATAATTTATGCTGATATCGACACCTGTCAGCTCGCGCCATCCAGTGTCGTTATTGAAGACCTCGGGGTTGTTTTGACCGCCGCCGCGACCACCAATCGTCATAACTTCGCCATTCGAGAGGGTAATGGCGGTGTTGTACCAGCGGTCGTAGGCCATCTCGCCCTGCGTCGCATCGCGCAGCTCCAGCGTGGCGTAGTCAAAGACCAGCACATCATTGATCGAGCCGTTAACGGGTCCGCCTTCACCGCGGGCGTCGCCGCCCATGATCAGGATATTCCCGGTGACCGGATCGATGGCCATAGAAGAGCAGAAAATGTCGGTATCAGTCGTGTTCGGCAGGATGATATCGACGCCGGTTTCTGGGTCGTAGAGGCTGTAAACGAACTGTGCGCCCTGCGCACCGTTTTCGTCGGTACCAAAGCTAAAGACCTTGCCGTCAGGCAAGACCATCGCGTGGATTGGAATGATGCCAAGAGATTGGACCGCGCTCCACTCGCCGTCTCCTTCGAGGTCAACGGTGGAAATTTGGGTCTCCCCCTCAATTCCGGGCTCAACCGGCCCGTCAGGTCGGAGCTTGTCGCAGAAACACCGGACTTCGGCAGTTGTGGCGCAGGGGCTTGCCTGGAAGGTTGGGTCCAGCTCTGTCACGTTGCCGTAGTTTGCGATCTTGAGGTTTAGAACAAGACCAGCCAAGTCAGCGTCATCAGGATCGAGAGATGCGCCAATCAAACGACTTTCACGCAGGGCGTCGTCAGGAACCGTGCCTTCGCCTTCGATCAACAGGTCGTAGTTCTTGGCGATCCGCATTGTGCCGTCAGGATCAACGCCGACGCGCCACGTGGCGAATTCGTTTTCGACGATCGCGTTGTCAGCGACGACGGTGTAAACGACGCCTTCCTTCTCAATTCCAAATTCGACTGAATTGGTGTCGCCGACCTGCCCAAACCAAATGCGGCTCGTACCCTCGGCATTCGAAAACTCAAAAACGTCCTGAGATTCACCAGCAGACAAATCATCAAAGGACACATCTACTGCTAGAGCAAAGGCTCCAGTAATCGGTTCATTATCAATCGTCGACGCAACCGTAGTGGCCATAGTTACCCCTGCACCATTCAACAAAACGCTCGCGCGCACACTTGGAGCCAACAGAGCTCAAGCTGACAGATCATCGCGCGAAATAAGGCATTCTTGTCAAATTGAGATCGTCTTTCTGCCTTATTTGCGGAAGACCCGGCAACAATCGGCGCGCGCTGTCAGCAATGTTGCGAAGCCTTGGCCATTGGAGAGATCTGTCGAATCGGTAAGCGACATTCGAACGTTGGTTAAGCAAACGTTAACGGCCGCAATGGCTCAAGCGCAAAAATGCGCCTAGGCTTTGCCATGGCGCATTCTGACCAGAAAAACTGTGAAAGTTGACTAGATAGACGCCAGCCGATTGGCGGCCTTTGGCGCGAACTGCGACAAAACCATCAGCGCGGCCCCGAACAAGGCGACCAAACATCCCGGGCAATGGCCTCCAAACTGCAGCATCATTGCTGCAACCTGACCAACCGCCGCATCCGCCCCACACAAGCTGAGGCCCAACTGATAACTTAACGCGAGATGAGGCGCGACCTGGATCATGCCAGCCACTATGAGACCGCCACCCAATACTGCCAGAAACTGCACCGGCTGCCGTCCTTCGAAATCCGTCATAAGAAACCCCACCACCAATTTAACAATAAACCCGTCCGGCCGTACGCTATTGAAACGGGCGTTAATCCGTAAACCCCAAAGCCCAAAACCGGCCGAATTGCGGCGGATCTTCAATCCAGAGCGTGTTTTGCGTTTCCCTTGGCAGGACAATGAATGTCGATTGCTATTACTTTTCCATATGTGGAAACGAATGATTCACCGGAAACCTGATCCGCTTCTGAGTCGCGCAGACAAGACAGCCCGAGGTTCGGAGCGAACTGAGACCCGGCCTTGAAGAAATCATCTGCCGTTTAATTCGACGATCCGTCTGCGTTCAGGACACGTTGTGCATCGCTGAAAAATGTCTCGGATCCAAAGTTACCCGATTTCAGCGTCAGGGCGATGGTATGCCCGCCAGACTGACAAAACGTCCATGGGACGCCTGGTGCGATCTCTGCCCCGATATCAAGCTGATCAGTCTGAAGGGCCTTGGTTACAGCACCAGAGGTTTCCCCACCTGCCACGACAAAGCGCCGTGCGCCTGCGTCGCGCGCGGCTAAGGCGCATTCCGAAAGGGCCGCTTCCACCAGCTCACCGGCCTGGGCCACCCCAAGCGCGTCTTGTGCCGCTTTAACGTCACTTGGGTCAGCACTTGCATACAAGAGCGGAGCTTGCGTCAGGTCCTGATTGGCCAACCAATCCAGCGTGCTTTGCGTACCCTCATTCACCAAAACCATTGGATCAAGGCGATGACAGGGGGCTCCTGTCGCGGCATATGTGGCGACTTGGGCACGTGTCATGTGTGAGCAGCTCCCCGAAAGAAGGATCGCTTCCTTGGGCAAGTCTGGGACGGTTGTGCCCACCGCATCGGCCGCGAGTAGGCCATCCGCGATGTAGAGGCTGGGGAGCGGCATCGCCACGGCGCTGCCCCCGGTCATCAGGGGCATGTCGCGGCAAGCGTCTGCAATCGTGGTGAGATCGGCATCTGCAACGGCGTCCACAACCACGTGGGCGATCCCCTCTTCTTTGAGTGTGGAAAGCCGTTTGGAGAGCGCGTCTGCACCGCGCGCAACGGTTAGCCGGTTGGCAAGGCCTACTCCCTGCGTCACCTGTGGCGTTAGCAGCCGCATCAAATTGCTGTCGCGCATCGGGGTGAGCGGATGATCCCGCATGGGGCTTTCGGACAGCGGTTGCTCCCCGACAAAGAGGTTGCCCATGAAGATGGAACGCCCGTTTTCTGGGAACGCCGGGCAATAGATCGTCTGTGAGGTGCCGAGCTGCGCCATCAGCGCTTCGGCCACCGGGCCGATGTTTCCGGCGTCGGTGCTGTCAAAGGTTGAACAATACTTCCAAAAGAAACGCTGCGCGCCCGCGGCTTGCAACCACTTCATTGCCGCAGATGCATCAGCGATGGCTTCTGCGACCGGGGCGGTGCGCGATTTCAAAGCGATGACTTCAAAGGGGGCCGTATCATCCGCTGGCGTTGTGGGCACACCGATCCGCAGGCTTACACGCACGCCAGACCGGGCAAGAAGACCTGCCAAATCCGTCGCACCAGTAAAGTCATCCGCGATGCAGCCAAGTACTGTCGTCATTCTGTGTCCCCCCTTAGCCCTGCGCCGAATCTTTGTGAAACGGCGCATATATTTCAGGCCCACCGATGAGATACGAGGCAAGCGATCGAACGTCTAGTACCCAGCATGGCGATGCGGGCGCCACGCTGTTTACGCGTCAAGCCGGGTTGACCGGTACAGTATTAAAAACAGGTGAGTTTTGGTGGAGCCTAGGGGAGTCGAACCCCTGACCTCTTGCATGCCATGCAAGCGCTCTCCCAACTGAGCTAAGGCCCCATCATAGGTGCGGCGTTTGCCGTGCGGGGCTGTCTAGGCGTCTCTGCAGGCGAGATCAAGAGACAAAATTGTCTCCTTTCGATGGCACCGTTTTTTCTCAGCGCCAAGCTGCTTGTCATGATCCTATTCAGGCTGGTTCTTCAGCGCTTCCAGAATGGTAACGAGGCCTGAGATCAGCTCTGGGTCGTCAAGTTGCGGATTGGGCATAGATGTTCCGGCAGCAAAACTGTCCGGGTCCGTCAGATAGGCCACCAAGCGTTCTGCGGTCCAATTGCCTGACGATCCGCGCAGCGCATCCGAATAGGCGAAATCGCCACTTGCAATTGGGGCGTCATATACAAGGCCAAGTGCCGGTGCGTTCTCTGAGGCCGTGACGCCAAAATTGTGACATTCGCTGCATTGTTCGAGAACAATCTTCATGGCAACGGCCTGTGCCTCGGACAAGTCAAGGTCGTTGATCTTGTTATATGCAAACTGAATGCTTGGGTCGAAATCGCCCACCGACAGCTTGATAATCTGCTTGCTGTCGGTCCAAAGGACAATCGCGTCTTCGTCTTGCAAGACGTATCGGATGCGCTCCCCAATTGAGATCCGCTCATTGAACAAAACCCGTCCGTCGCGGATGCGAATCCGCAACAACATATTCCCCGCTAAAGACCCTGCGATGAGGTCCCCATCCCAAGCCGGGTGAAACCCATCGATTCTTGTCAGTGAACTGATAGCCACCGACGGCAACCACGAATAGACGGGTGTCTGGAAACCGTCGTGACGCCCGTAGTTGCCATCTCCCGTCTGCAAAGGCAGCCGGTTGTACCGCGTTCCGAGCGAGACAGTCGGCCAGCCATAGTCTGCGCCGGTTTCGATCAGGTTCAGTTCATCTCCGCCGCGGCGACCATGCTCCACCACAAACAAGTCGCCGTTTTCATCAAACGACACGCCTTGCATATTTGAATGGCCCTGGCTCAGCGTCACGACCTCGCCCGTTTCCGGCGAGATACGCAGCACTTTTCCGTAGTGGGTATCAGAGTTTTGCGACAGCGCTTCAGGCGCATAGGTCCCATCTACTGCATAGTCACCTGATGCGAGGATCACATCACCATTCTCATCCACTCGAAAGCGGCCGCCTGCCATATGGCCATCGATCGCCCGGCCTGGGTTCTTTGGCGCAAGGCACGGATCCGTTTCGAACAAAGTCTCCCAATCATTCGTTTGGATAGCCAAAGCTGCGGGGGAGGTTGCGCCGCCAAGCGGCGCGCGCGCTAGCACAGTTCGGTAGCATGATTGCTCCGCTTCCCAGTGTGTAAATGAGACAATCAGATGATCTGATGTCGCCTCGATATCGTTGTAGCGGAAGTAGAAATGCGCAAATTCGTAGGCTGGATTCGCCGCTTCAAAAGCGAGCATTGCGTCCCAGCCACTGTCTGGCGCGGAGATCGATACCTCTTCACCCGTATCGCCGGTGACATCAAAGAACCGTCCCTCATGGGTCATCAAGACGATGCTATCGCCCATTTTGGTCAAGGCGCCACCGCTGCCTGGGCGTTCAACCGGGATTGGCATTGATGTCGCGTCAAGCGCGATAAATATCGACTCGATCTGGTTTTCGGGGGCGGCCACAATTGGGGGTGGGGGATCTGCGAAGAACCGCTCAAATGGCCCGTTCTCGCTGTTCGCAATGATCAAACCGGATGCGACGATTGCCGCGATGCCCAAAAGGCTGGTTGGCCTTAGCTTCATCGCCCACTGCTCTCCCGTGACGTTGGTTGCCCAGACGATTGCTCGTCATCTAGGCTGCCTCTTACGCTGACTTGCCAGCAATTATTATTCTGCCGGTCAAGCTATAGCGTCATCCTCTGTTCGAGAAAAGATGAAAGAACCGACGAAACCCGTACAGATTACTCGTCGCCGTCATTGGTGGCCACGTCTGCCAGTTCGTCCAGCGACACGGTGTCGTCGTCGTCATCTTCGAGAACGTCATCGCCCAGATCGACGTCATCGCTCTCGTCTTCTTCGTCGTCGAGAACCAGATCATCTTCCTGATCCGCGTCAGCCGCTTCCATCTTTTTGGTTTGCGCGTCTTCTGCGTCTGCCACCATGGTGCGGGTCTTGCCGGTGTCGACCGTCACTTCACTGCCGGTGTAGGGGCTGATGATCGGGTTGGCGTTGAGATCGTAGAAGCGTTTGCCGGTTTCGGGGCAGAGGCGCTTTGTGCCCCACTCTTCCTTAGGCATGTGCTGTTCCTTATAAATCGGGTCGTGCTCTTGCAGCGGATCGCCGCCAACTGCCATAAGCACGCGAAGGTGTCAAAGGCTTTGGCCTGCACGCCAATCGAACGGGCCAAGCGAAAGGTTCATATGGGTCAACACACCCTGCAAGGCAACCCCCCAATCACAGTGCATCTGCGAACATCTGCGCGTGCAAAACGGCTTTCGCTACGGCTGTCACGCTTGGATGGCAAAGTGACGCTAACGATACCGCAGTTCGCCTCCCAAAACCTAGCAATTGCATTCTTGGAAGAACGTGAAACCTGGCTGCGCCGCCATATTGCAGATGTGAAACCGGCGGAAGTTGTATGCATCGGTGGCACGGTGCCTGTCGCTGGAAAAGACGTGCCCGTGACGCTGGCCCCGGGGCGCCGGGCCGCAGTGACCGAGGAGGGAATCATCGTGCCGGATGCCGCCACCGCCGGTGCGAAAGTAAAAGCGCTGCTGCGTGCAAAGGCGCGGGACAAGCTGGCCACTGTGTCTGACGATTATGCTGCAGCGCTTGGCCGCCCGTACAGCCGCCTCACACTGCGGGATACCCGGTCACGTTGGGGATCTTGCACGACCGATGGGGCACTCATGTATTCCTGGCGGCTGATCATGGCCCCACCGGACGTGCTCCACTACGTCGCGGCCCATGAGGTGGCGCACTTAGAAGAGATGAACCACTCTCCGGCGTTTTGGGCGGTCGTGGAGCGGCTCTTTGGGGATTACACTGGCCCCCGGCGTTGGTTGCGGACAGAGGGTGATCGGCTGCACCGGATCCAGTTCGACAATTGACGCGCGCGGACTTTGTGATCACAAACCACCCATGCCACAACCTAATCCCATTCCACCACGTCCTGCTGACAGTTCCGCTGCCGCGCACGAGCGGGTTTACCGCGCCCTACGCTTGAAAATCATGTACGGTGAAGTCGCTCCGGGAGAGGCACTGACCCTGCGGGGGATCGGAAAGCAATTCGACGTTTCGATGACGCCCGCGCGAGAGGCTGTGCGGCGCTTAGTTGCGGAGGGCGCCTTGTTCCTTTCATCGTCCGGGCGGGTGTCCACGCCAGAGCTGTCCAACGACCGGATCGAGGAGCTTGCGTCGCTGCGCGCGATGATCGAACCGGAATTGGCGAGCCGGGCGTTGCCCCGTGCCCACTTTGCCTTGATTGAGCGGCTTGAGATGATCAACCAAGGTGTCAGCCAGATGGTCGCACGGCACGACGCCACCGGCTATATCCAGATGAATCTTGAATTCCATCGCACACTGTACCTGCGGGCCCAGGCGCCTGCGATGCTTGCTGTGACGGAAACGGTCTGGTTGCAGTTGGGTCCCACCATGCGGGCACTGTACGGGCGGCTCAATCGAACAGAGCCGCCGATCCACCATCGGATGATCATCTCTGCATTGAAGGCCGGGGATGAGCCGGGGTTGCGTTTGGCGGTCCGGACAGACGCGACAAAGGGCCTGCGGATGCTGAAGGCCTAGGCCTCTTGCGAGCCTTTCGGGTAGAGCGCGCCGTTGATCGTGTCGCGAAACCAGTTTGGGTCCCGCTCAAGTACGTGATTGAGGCTGACCAACAGGTTCATTTTTTCCCGGGTGACCTTGCCTTGGCGCGTTGCGACAAGGATCGCGGCGTCGAGTAGCACTTCCGCTTCGCGACCGCGGTAAACGCGTGCGAGGCTGATGATCCCGTCGTCGTTAAAGACTTCCGTGAATTTCGCGGCCATGACCTCGGGCGAAAGTTTCGCGCCTGTAATCTCATGATAGATCGCGTGGATCGCGGTCAATTCGTCCTTTTCGATAACGCCGTCTGTGCGCGCGGTATGAAACATGACCGAGAGCAACACATCAAAATAGAGCGGATCTCCAGACACGTTTCGCATCCGCAGGGTTCGGGGTAGAGAGGCCCGATGAAGCGCGAGCATTGTCAAAGCTGCCAACAGCAAGATGATTGCAAAACTGGCGCGCTGTGACGCTGACCAAGTGACGGACATATCCGCCCCTGACGGCGCGCTGGCGGGGATAAGCCCGGCTTCTTGGAGCATGGCAAAACGGCTCTCCGGGATCGGCACCAAGCTTTCGGGACTGCAATTGCGATCCGCGAAGTAGTAACCTTCGATGTTGCGGCGAATAGGGAGATATGCGATGTGGTGATCGTTGACTTGGCCACATAGGCTCTGCGTCCCGTTTGGGCCGGTAAACTCAGTCTCGCTCAAAAACACCAACGTTTCGGACTCGCCCCAAAATGGCGCGTGCGAGTCGGCTAAGGCAGGTGCCCCTGATAATGACAGGGCGGAAATGGCAGCAAAAAACCAACGCATGAGACATCCAATTAATATCGGCAACAGATTTTAGGTTGGGATATAATTGTGTTGACCTTAAGGACAGTTCCACCAGAAATTGTGGCAACTTCAAGTGCCTACCACGGATCTAGTCAAAGTCGGTGAAGTCCAGCCCGTGCTTCTTTGCGAACCAGAAAAAAAGTGGTGTTTCCATTAGAAACAACGTCAGAATTGAGAAGATAAGCCAATTCGTCTCAAAAAGGATCAGTGAAAACCGCACGCCGCTGTTCCAGAATAAGGCACCTGCGACGAACAAAGCTGCAGCGCTGATCGCTAAATCGCGCACCATGATAGCAGACAGGGTCTTTTCAGGCAGCGACGGGTAGGCCCAAAGATACGCATAGGCCATCAGCACAGCGTTCACGATCAAAAGGGTCAGTTCGGGCGACATGCCATGTGCTTAGGCGTGATCACGCGCCGGAGCAATTCACCACCCACGTGACAAGACGCGGGTGGTGCAAAGATCACATATGGATCGGGCCGTCGCCGCAGGCGAGGGCAGCTTCGCGGACCGCTTCCGAATAGGTCGGGTGGGCGTGGCAGGTGCGCGCGAGGTCTTCTGCGGCCGCCCCAAACTCCATCGCGACACAGATCTCATGGATCAGATCGCCTGCCATTGGCCCAATGATATGGGCGCCCAGGATGCGGTCCGTGGTCTTGTCGGCCAGGATCTTCACAAAGCCGTCGCCCGCAAAGTTCGCCTTCGCCCGGCCATTGCCCATGAAACTGAACTTGCCGACTTTATAAGCGCGGCCTTCTTCCTTCAGCTGTTCTTCTGACTTGCCGACATTGGCGACCTCTGGGTGGGTATAGATCACCCCTGGGATCACGTCGTAGTTCACATGGGGCTTTTGCCCGGCGATACCTTCCGCGACCGCCATGCCCTCGTCCTCGGCCTTATGGGCCAGCATTGGGCCAGCGATACAGTCGCCGATGGCGTAGATGCCGGGGACGTTGGTCGCATAATGGGCGTCGGTTTTGATCTGGCCGCGCTCTGACATCTCCACGCCCAATGCGTCCAGCCCGAGCCCATCGGTGTAGGGTTTGCGGCCTGTGGCCACCAGAACGGTGTCCGCATCAACGGTGTGTTCGCTGTCGTCCTTGCGCAGCTTATAGGTCACTTTGGCCTTGTTGCCTTTGACGGCAACGCCCTGAACAGCGGCCCCCAGGGTAAAGCTAAGCCCCTGTTTCGTCAGCATCTTCTGGAACTGTTTTGAGACTTCTGCATCCATACCCGGCGTGATTGCATCGAGGAATTCGATCACTTGCACCTCTGCCCCCAAACGGCTGTAGACGGACCCAAGTTCAAGCCCGATCACGCCAGCCCCGATCACAACCATCTTTTTCGGGACCTTGCCGAGTTCCAAAGCACCGGTGGAGGTCACGACCACTTTCTCATCAATCTCAATGCCGGGCAGGGATGACGGCTCTGACCCCGATGCGATGACGATGTTCTTCGTCTCATGGACCTCATCGCCAACCTTGACCTGACCCGCAGCAGGGATCGATCCCCAACCTTTCAGCCAATCTATCTTGTTCTTTTTCATCAAGAATTCGACGCCGCCGGTGTTCTGACCGATGGTGTTGGTCTTGTACTCTAGCATGCCTTTCCAATCGACCGAGGGCGCCTTGCCCTTCAGGCCCATGGTGGTGAAATTGTGCTGCGCTTCGTGCAACATATGCGTCGCGTGAAGCAGTGCCTTGGACGGAATGCAGCCCACGTTTAAGCACGTCCCGCCGAGCGTCTCCCGCCCTTCCACAATCGCGGTCTTCAGGCCCAGTTGGGCGCAGCGGATGGCAGAGACATAGCCGCCGGGGCCGGAGCCGATGATGATGACGTCATAGGGCCATGAGGGTGTTTCCTTCGTTTTTGGCCGTACACCGCGTGTGCACCAGGCGTGCACCGCGCGTGCACCGTTAGAGGAGCAAAGCTGAGATAAGCATCAGCATAGTGGCAAGAAAGCCCACAAACCAAATCAGCGAGCGCCAAGGCGACAGGCCGAAATAGTAGGCGGGGATGTAGAGAATTCGGGCGATCAGATAGGTATAGGCGCAGGCGGCGGTCAGGGTGGACGTCTTGTCACCAAGGACGGTGACGACGACGGCGAGGGTGAAGAGGATTAGCCCCTCAAAGTGGTTGTTGAGGGCGCGGTAGAGCCGAGCGGTTTTTTCGCTGAGCTGCGTTTCGAGCGAGCCGCCGAGGCGCGACTGGTCGCGGGGCGAAAGCGTTTTGCCGGGGCCGAGTTCGAGGTTCGCGGGGATCGACATCAGGGCGAACTGGACGCCTTGGAGAAGGCCAGCAAGGGCGAGGGCGGTGAGTTCGGGGGTCATTCCGAAATTCCCAGCATTGCGGCGGCAACTCCAAAAACAAATGCAAAAAACGCGAGAACTACCGGCAATGTGAGCCACACTATGTGTCCTCTTGCCGTGCCAGCGCCAGGCAACGTCCTATCTTCGAGGCTGAGTTGCGCTGATGTGTACGCAATCGCAATTCCGCAAAAGGTAAAAAATAGTCCAAGCAAAAACATCGACATCGCAACCTTAAGGGCAAGAAGGTCGATCTTGAATTGGGCGTTCTGTTGTACGTTGCCTACAAAGGTCAGCATAACAATGAAGGCCCCGCCATTAAGCGTGACAAGGAACTTGAATGAACTCATTCCGAGTTCTTTTATTAGCTCTCTTCGAAGATCGCCTGCGTGCTTTTCCATGTTAGATTGCTACAAGTCCATCAACAACCGCCGTGGATCTTCCAGCGCTTCTTTCACCCGCACAAGGAACGTGACCGCCCCCTTGCCGTCCACAATCCGGTGGTCGTAGGACAGGGCGAGGTACATCATGGGCCGGATCACCACCTGGCCATTGATCGCCATCGGACGATCCTGGATCTTGTGCATGCCCAAAATGCCAGACTGGGGCGGGTTCAAAATGGGCGATGACATCAAAGATCCATAGACACCTCCGTTAGAGATCGTGAAGGTGCCGCCTTGCATCTCTGCCATCGACAGTTTGCCGTCGCGCGCTTTTGCACCTTTCTCGGCGATCGCTTTCTCAATCGTAGCAAAGCTCATCGCGTCTGCATCATTGATCACTGGTACAACGAGGCCCGTTGGTGTGCCGGCCGCGATGCCCATGTTCACGTAGGACTTGTAGACGATATCGGTGCCGTCGATCTCTGCGTTCACCTCTGGCACTTCTTTCAGCGCGTGGCAGCAGGCCTTGGTGAAGAAGGACATGAAGCCGAGTTTGACGCCGTGCTTTTTCAAGAACAGGTCTTTGTATTCACTCCGCAGCGCCATGACCTCTGTCATGTCGACCTCGTTATACGTGGTCAGCATCGCCGCGGTGTTCTGGCTGTCTTTCAGACGCTTGGCGATGGTCTGGCGCAAGCGCGTCATCTTCACCCGCTCTTCACGCTCTGCCTGAGACGCAGCAACTGGCGCGCGGGGTGCAGCAGCTGGCGCCGGCGCGGCAGTGGCGCCGGACAGCGCGTTCAACACGTCCTCTTTCATTACGCGGCCGTCTTTGCCGGTGCCTTGCACGTCGGACGGGTGCATGTCGTTCTCTGACATCAACTTTTTGGCAGAGGGCGCATCTTCGACGTCTTTCTTGGTGCTGGCTGGGGCCGCTTCTGCACGGTCTGCCGCATCTGCTTCGGCAGGCGTCGCTGCCGCCGGTTTCGCGGCCGGGGCAGGGGCCGCATCGCCTTCGGCGATCTGCGCCAACAGGGCATCAACGCCAACGGTGTCGCCTTCCGCCGCCACGATTTCGGACAAGGTGCCCGCAACGGGCGACGGCACCTCAACAGTCACTTTATCGGTCTCAAGCTCACAGAGCATTTCATCCACCGCCACAGCATCGCCGGGCTGTTTGAACCAGGTGGCGACCGTGGCCTCTGTCACGGATTCGCCCAAGGTAGGAACGCGAACTTCGGTGCTCATTTCTTTGATCCTTTGATGGTCAGCGCGTCGTTAATCAGCGCCTCTTGCTGTGCTTTGTGTTGGCTGGCGAGGCCGGTCGCAGGCGACGCGGCGGCGGCCCGTCCGGCATAGGCCGCGCGGGTGTGTTTGGCTTTGATCCGGGTCAGGACCCATTCGATGTTGGGTTCCATGAAGGACCAGGCGCCTTGGTTCTTCGGTTCTTCCTGGCACCAAACCATGTCGGCGTTTTTGAACCGTTGCAGTTCGTTCACGGCAGACTGGGCGGGGAACGGATAGAACTGTTCGAACCGCAGGACGTAGATGTCGTCGATCCCGCGCGCATCGCGTTCTTCGAGCAGGTCGTAATAGACCTTGCCGGAGCACATCACGACCCGTTTGATCTTGTCATCCGCAACGAGTTTCGTCGCTGAGTTACCCTGCTGTGCGTCGTCCCAAAGGACGCGGTGGAAGGACGAGCCAGTTGTGAACTCTTCCTTTGTTGAGACCGCCAGCTTGTGCCGCAGCAGCGACTTTGGCGTCATCAAGATCAGCGGCTTCCGGAAGGTCCGGTGCAGCTGACGGCGCAGCAGGTGGAAGTAGTTCGCAGGCGTTGTGCAGTTCGCCACGATCCAGTTGTCGCCGCCGCACATGGTTAGGAAGCGTTCCAGACGGGCGGATGAGTGCTCTGGCCCTTGCCCTTCGTAGCCATGCGGCAGCAGGCAGACGAGACCGGACATGCGCAGCCATTTGGATTCACCCGATGAGATGAATTGGTCGAACATGATCTGCGCGCCGTTGGCGAAGTCGCCAAACTGCGCTTCCCAGAGGGTCAGTGCGTTGGGCTCAGCAAGCGAATATCCGTATTCGAACCCAAGCACTGCGTATTCGGAGAGCATCGAGTCGATGACCTCATACTGCGCTTGGCCCTTGCGAATGTGGTTCAGCGGATAGTACCGCTCCTCGTTGTCTTGGTTGATCAGGCCAGAGTGACGATGGCTGAATGTGCCCCGGGTGCAGTCTTGCCCGGACAAGCGCACCGGGTAGCCTTCGGTTTGCAACGACCCAAACGCGAGCGCTTCGCCGGTTGCCCAGTCGATGCCTTTGCCCGTTTCAAACATCTTCGCTTTGGCATCCAAAAGGCGGGCGACCGTTTTGTGCAGTGAGAAGTCGTCTGGTGCTTTCGACAGTGCTTTGCCAACAGCCTTAAACGTGGCCTCATCAATCGCGGTCACGCCGCGCTGGTAGTCTTCGTCTTGCCGGTCAAGGTGTGACCATTTCCCGTCGAGCCAATCTGCCTTGTTGGGTTTGTATTCCTTGCCGGATTCAAACTCCTCATTCAGGTAAGATTGGAAGGCGGCCTTCAGATCTTCCACCTCACCCTCTGGGATCAGTTCATCCTTGATGAGCCGTTCAGTATATAGGGTCAGCGTGGTTTTGTGCTTTTTGATCTTCTTGTACATCACCGGGTTGGTGAACATCGGCTCATCGCCTTCGTTGTGACCAAAGCGGCGGTAGCAGATAATATCGAGCACAACATCTTTGTGGAACTTCTGGCGGAATTCTGTCGCGACGCGGGCGGCGTGCACGACTGCTTCTGGGTCGTCCCCGTTCACGTGGAAGATTGGGGCTTCCACCATGAGTGCAATGTCAGTGGGGTAGGGGCTGGAGCGGCTAAAGTGCGGTGCCGTTGTGAAGCCGATTTGGTTGTTCACCACGATGTGCATCGTGCCGCCCGTTTTGTGGCCTTTCAGACCTGACAACCCGAAGCCTTCTGCGACAACGCCTTGTCCGGCAAAGGCCGCATCGCCGTGCAGCAGGATTGCCATCACTTTGGTGCGGTCTGTGTCATTCTTTTGGTCCTGCTTGGCCCGAACTTTGCCAAGCACAACCGGGTTCACCGCCTCGAGGTGGGAGGGGTTCGCGGTCAGCGACAGGTGGACGGAGTTACCATCAAATTCCCGGTCGCTTGACGCGCCGAGGTGGTATTTCACATCGCCGGAGCCGTCGACGTCTTCTGGCTTAAACGATCCGCCCTGGAACTCATTGAAAATCGCGCGGTAGGGCTTGCCCATCACGTTGGCGAGCACCGAAAGACGACCGCGGTGCGGCATGCCGATGACAATATCTTCGAGGCCCAACGCGCCACCGCGTTTGATGATCTGCTCCATCGCAGGGATCAGGCTTTCGCCGCCATCAAGGCCGAAGCGCTTCGTGCCCATGTATTTGACGTGCAGGAACTTCTCAAACCCTTCCGCCTCAACCAGCTTGTTGAGGATCGCCTTCCGGCCGTTCTGGGTGAAGGTAATTTCCTTGCCGTAGCCTTCAATCCGCTCCTTCAGCCAGCCGGCCTCTTCAGGATTAGAAATGTGCATGTATTGCAAGGCAAAGGTGCCGCAGTAGGTGCGCTGCACGATCGCAAGGATTTCCCGCATCGTGGCGTGCTCAAGCCCCAGCACGTTGTCGATGAAGATCTTGCGGTCCATGTCGGCCTCGGTGAAGCCGTAGGACTTTGGGTCGAGTTCAGGATGTGGGTCGTTTGCGCGCATGCCGAGCGGGTCGAGGTCTGCGATCAGGTGCCCCCGGATCCGGTAGGCGCGGATGATCATCAGGGCGCGGATGCTATCGAGGACCGCGGCCCGCACCTGCTCTTCGCTGACTGCAACGCCCTTCTCAGCCGCTTTGCCTTTGATCTTTTGTGCTGCTGCCTCGGGCTCTGCCGCCCATTGCCCGTCGAGCGCCGCTGTTAGGTCATCGTTGGGGACCGGCGGCCAGTCTGTCCGACCCCAGGTCGGCCCGGCGGCTTCTGCTTTGGCCTCATGCGGGGCGTCGCCGAGCGACTGGAAAAAGGCCTGCCAGCTTTCATCCACCGCGTTCGGGTTGTCCGCGTATTTGGCATAAAGCTGTTCGATGTATTCCGCGTTGTGCCCTTGCATAAAGGACGAAGCATGGAAGACGTCGTTGGGGGATTGATCGTTCATGAGGGGACCTCATTGGGGTTGGAGGTGCGATTGTGTTTGGTGTCATGTGGCGGCGCGGCCATTTGTGAGAAGAGCGCGGAACCGGTCACTAGACCAAGGGCGAAGAAGCGGAGGGCGAAAAGAAAGAGCGATGCGGAACCAAGCCAGAAGACGATCATTAGGCCAAAACCACCAGGGCCATCCGCGTCTTCGAAGCCAGTCATGGCCCAGTCGTGGAAACCTCTCCAGACCATGAGTGTGATGACAAAACCCACCAATTGAATCGTCGGAATTCGCACACCGTCAACATGTTCGCCTGTATCGCGCAGTCGTCGTGTCGTTAGCGTTATGAGGGGCAAAAGCGAAATAGCGATGAAACCGAGGCTTGGCCAAATCGAGCTTTCTATTGGTGATCTGTCGACAACACACAAAGCAACGGCCGGCATCAGAAGTCCGACGGGCAGAAACCACCAATACTCAGACCGGGAAGCCCGCCCAGAGAACTGAAAGCTCTTCTTGAAGCCGGATTTGATTGCCTCAGCGGGTCCCATCGTAACCCCCGGTTAACCTTGATTGCCCACAGTCATGCCCAATCGCATTTGGGGATGCTGCATGACCAACACAAATTACCTTTTCTTGATCGGCGCGCCGAAGGCTGGCACGACCAGCCTCGCAGCCGCTTTCGCGGACCACCCAGAGGTCGCTGTCGCAGCTGGGAAAGAGCCGCGCTATTTCACCGACTTTGCCGACCGGCGCTGGCGCGGCCCGAAAGCGGACAGTTTCGTCCGCAGTCTGGCGACCGACTGGGCGAGTTATGCTGCGCAGTTCGGTGAGGGGCGGTGGCGTCTGGATGCCTCGACCGATTATCTGTCGTGCCCGATCACCCCGGACCGTTTGGCGGCTTTTGCGGAACGCTACCCGGTCAAGGTGGTTGCGGTGCTGCGTGATCCGGTGGCGCGCGTGCTGTCCGAATACCAGCACACCTTGCGGGATGGTTACCAGACCCTCAGCCTGGCGGAGTCCCTCGCGGCCGAAGACCGTCGCATCGCTGATGGCTGGCATCCGCTGTTCCACCACATTCGCCGCAGCCGATACGCCGCGTCGCTTGAGCTCTACAGGCGCTTGTTTGGTGGTGATCTTCACATCCTTGATTTCCATGATCCCGATGGGGCAGAGGCGGTTTCTGCCCAGCTGGCACAGATTATGGGGGTCGCGGCACCTTCCGTCACGCCACATCACAACGCCGGCTACGCGCCGCGATCTGCGGCGGTTGCTAAGCTGATGCAGGCTGGAACTGTGCGCAGTCTTGCGCAAAAGGTGCTGCCCGCGCGATTGCGCAGCCGTTTGCGGCAGGGGGCGGAGCGCATGAATGCCACCACCCTGGAGACGTCTGCGTCGGATCTCGCGACGATCCGTGCGGCTTTGGCGGATGACATTGCTTGGTGCCAACAGGACGTGCAGGTGCCGACCACGCATTGGCACCTGGCCTTGGGGCCGGCCGGTCAAACGCCGGCCCACCCGGTCACTTTGCGACCCTGAGGCAGCATCCGGCATCTTAGCCAATCGCCTCCAGCACAGCTTCGCCAAGCGTTGCGGGGCTGTCAGCCACCACGATGCCTGCGGATTTCATTGCTTCGATCTTGCTTTCCGCGTCACCTTTGCCCCCTGCGACGATTGCACCGGCGTGGCCCATACGACGGCCCGGAGGCGCGGTGCGGCCTGCGATGAAGCCTGCAACTGGCTTCCAGCGGCCTTTTTTCTTCTGGTCAGCGAGGAATTCTGCGGCTTCTTCTTCGGCGGTCCCGCCGATTTCACCGATCATGATGATCGAATGGGTCTCATCATCGTCAAGGAACATGTCGAGGACGTCGATATGTTCCGTCCCCTTGATCGGGTCGCCGCCGATGCCGACAGCGGTGGACTGGCCGAGACCGGAATCAGACGTTTGCTTTACCGCCTCATACGTCAGTGTGCCGGAGCGGGACACAACGCCGACAGAGCCGCGCTTGTGAATGTGGCCGGGCATGATGCCGATTTTGCAAGCGTCTGGTGTGATCACGCCCGGGCAATTTGGCCCGATCAAGCGGCAGGCAGAGCCTTCAATCGCTTTCTTGACCCGCATCATGTCGAGGACCGGGATGCCTTCGGTGATGCAGATGATCAGTTCCATCTCGGCATCGATGGCTTCGAGGATGGAATCGGCCGCGAAAGGCGGCGGGACGTAGATCACGGAGGCGTTGGCTTCGGTCTTCGCCTTCGCCTCATGCACAGAGTTGAAGATCGGCAGATCCAGATGCACCTGGCCGCCTTTGCCGGGGGTCACGCCGCCGACCATTTTGGTGCCATAGGCGATTGCCTGTTCGGAGTGGAACGTGCCCTGAGAGCCGGTGAGGCCCTGGCAGATCACTTTGGTGTTTTCATCGACAAGAATGGCCATGGAGGTAGGTCCTTATTGGGCACGAGTTGTGGCTGTGAAGTAGAGAAGGCCGTCGTCACCCCGAAGTACGTCCAGGGCGATATCGGCTTGGGCACCGGGGGCGGTGGCGCTGGCGGCTTGGCCAAAGGCCTGCACGGCGGTTTCGCGTGCGACGTTTGTCCCGAACGTCACGCTGCAAGCTGGGCCGCGGTTGGTCGAAGTTAGCCGCACAGACAGGTTTTCGGCGTTGTGATAGTAAATGCCGGAGCTTTGGCGCTGCGTGAACGGATCATTCGCGATGGCGCCGGGCGTGCCGCGAAAGTTCGGCAGTTGCTGCACGCAGGCTTTCCCAAAAATCTGACCTGCATTGGCTGGATTGGCGGGCGTCGGATTTGGCCCAGCCGTGGGCGAAACGGGCGGGCCGGCGCAAGCGGCAAGAAGGGCCATGGCACAAAGAGAGAAACCGCGGCGCATCATGATGACTGCCCCGCCATTTCAACGGCGACGGCCGTCCCGCGAAATGGCGCTGCTGGGTCCGCTTCGGAATGTGGAACAGCGTCTTGCGGCGCGGCGCGCACTGGCAAGGCTCGCAACTCAGTAAAGGTGTTGTCGGCCGCACAGCCGCTTAGCCCGCAGACAAAGCCACAGGTCGCAAGCAAGGATATCTGTGATCCCCCCATCTTTCACCTTTCTGGTTCGTCCTACGACCAGAGAGGTGCGCAGGGCCCGGTTACTGGTAAGTCACCGGCGATTGAGTTTGTGGCCCGCACCGGAAAGGCAAACCTTCCACGCTGCGCGCATATTGGGCGCTGATCCCGGTGATCTCTGGGCAGGTTGAAAGCGTTTCGCCTTTGCCCAAAGTGACGGTCTCAGCCGGTGTTTCGATACTTGCCCCCATACAGGCGCTCAGCATCAAGGTAGACATGACAAGAATGGCAGGCTTCATCATCGTTTCCGCTTTATTTCGACGCAGGGCAGATCCGCGTGTTTCATTGAACATAGGCGGAAAAATGCCGACGAAGCGGCGCGATAATTTGGCTCAAATTTGTCTTTTTCTTGCGGTTCTCCGTTTCAAGTCGTGTCGTCTGTGGTTTTGATTTCGGCGGTTGGCCGAAGCTTGGCGACCGTGACCGGTCACCAAACGATGGGAATTTCACCGATAGGTCACCGGCGCTTCTGCCTGAGGCCCGCACCGGACTGGCAAGCCTGCAGCTGTCTGGGAATAGATCGCGCTGACCCCTGTGAGACCCGGACACCCATCGAGGCTTCCGGTATAGTCGCGGGCGACATAGGTCCCGTCGAGCGAGGTGCTACAGGCCGCGAGGCCGATCAGGCCGACAAGCGCGATACATTGCTTCAACATGGTCGATTTCCTTTAAACTTGTTAACGTCGCGCGACGTGGCGCGTTGTTAAGAAGCGCTAAAGGCCAAACCTTACCGAGTTGTTGCTTCCCGAATTCTGTTCAAATCCCCTTCATCTTACGTTTACAAGCTGACAGGCTGGCTTTGCGGCCCGCAGCGCACTGGATCGGTTGATGTGCCTTGCACAAAGTCTTGTGAGGTCACGTTCGCGCCTTGGCAGTCGAGCGTGCCTTCGCGCCCAAAGCTGGTGTCTTGGCCGGTACTGCCAACGACAGCATCACACCCGCTCGCAAGGGCAATCATGCTGACCAAAAAGAGTGTCGACCATTTAATGATGTCTCTCCTTGTTCCTCACAATGCCACGCGCGACCGGGCTGGTCGTCTAACCCTTTACTGCCGACACAATCTTTTGCGCCCCATCTTTCAGGTCGTCCGCTGCGATCACGTCGACGTCGGAGTTGTTGATGATGTCTTTGCCTTGCTGCACGTTTGTCCCTTCCAGGCGCACAACGAGAGGTACCTGTAGACCAACTTCTTTTACGGCAGCGACAACGCCCTCTGCGATCACGTCGCACCGCATAATACCGCCGAAGATGTTCACAAGGATGCCTTTGACGTTCGGGTCAGATGTGATGATCTTGAACGCCTCGGTGACTTTCTCTTTCGTCGCGCCGCCACCCACGTCGAGGAAGTTTGCCGGCTCCGCGCCGTAGAGCTTAATGATGTCCATCGTCGCCATCGCAAGGCCCGCACCGTTCACCATGCAGCCGATTTCACCGTCGAGTGCGATGTAGTTCAGGTCATACTTGGAGGCCGCGAGTTCTTTTGGGTCTTCTTCCGTCTCATCGCGCAGGGCAGCGACATCCTGGTGGCGGTACACGGCGTTGCCGTCGAATGAGACCTTCGCGTCGAGCACTTTCAGGTCACCTTTGTCCGTGACGATCAGCGGGTTAATCTCAAGCATCTCCATGTCTTTTTCCATGAAGGCATTGTAGAGGATGCCCATCAGCTTCACGCATTGCTTCACCTGCTGGCCTTCAAGGCCAAGCGCAAAAGCGACGCGGCGCCCGTGGTAAGGTTGGTAGCCCGTTGCCGGATCAACAGTGAAGTTCAGGATCTTCTCAGGCGTTTCTGCTGCGACCTCTTCAATGTCCATGCCGCCTTCCGTGGAACAGACAAAGCCGACGCGGGATGTCTGACGGTCGACGAGAAGGGCAAGGTACATCTCTGTCTCAATGCCAGAGCCGTCTTCGATGTAGACGCGGTTCACTTGCTTGCCGGCGGGACCCGTCTGGTGCGTCACCAACGTGCGGCCGAGCATCTTCTTGGCCTCTTCCGCGGCCTCTTCAACCGATTTCGTGAGGCGAACACCGCCCTTGTCGCCTGCGTCTGCTTCTTTGAACTTACCTTTGCCGCGGCCGCCTGCGTGGATTTGGGCTTTGACAACCCAAAGAGGACCATCAAGTTCGCCTGCTGCGGTTTTCGCTTCTTCCGCTTTTAGGACCGGGCGGCCATCGCTGACGGGGGCGCCAAATGACTTCAATAGGGCTTTGGCCTGGTATTCGTGGATGTTCATCTGAGTCCCTCGTCCTGGGGTGAATTTTCACTCACACAAGCACAAGAGGGTTTAAGAAAAAACTGTCATTATTGCCTATGCCGGAAAAACCCGACATTTGTGATCACACGTATTTTTTGTGTGATCACAAAATTCTCTCCACATATCGTTTGACTGATTCGCGACAGCTACACTTGGTCCCAAAAACCAAAAAAGGGCGCCGTTTTGGCGCCCTCTTCTTCGTATGCGGGTCGGCTTAAGCCAAACTGTCGTCGATACCCTTACAGGCCGTCACCAGACCTTTGACCGCATCGACAGATTTGTCGAACATGGCTTGCTCGTCTTTGTTCATCTTGATCTCAACAACCTTCTCAACGCCGCCAGCACCGATCACGGTTGGCACGCCAACGTAGAAACCATCAAGGCCGTAAGCACCCGTGACGTGCGCCGCGCAGGGTAGCACGCGTTTTTGGTCTTTCAGGTAGGCCTCTGCCATCTCAATGGCGGAAGTGGCAGGCGCATAGAAGGCGGACCCGGTTTTCAGAAGGCCGACGATTTCTGCACCACCATCGCGGGTGCGCTGCACGATGGCGTCGAGCTTGTCTTGGGTCGTCCAACCCATCGCGACCAGGTCGGGCAACGGAATGCCTGCGACCGTGGAATAGCGGGTCAGGGGGACCATGGTATCGCCGTGGCCGCCAAGCACAAAGGCGGTGACATCACGCATGGAGACATGGAACTCTTCGGCCAGGAAATGGCGGAAGCGGGCGCTGTCGAGCACGCCAGCCATGCCGCAGACCATCTTGTGGGGCAGGCCGGAGAATTCGCGCAGTGCCCAAACCATCGCGTCAAGTGGGTTGGTGATGCAGATGACAAAAGCGTCTGGTGCGTTGGCGGCAATGCCTTCGCCAACAGATTTCATGACCTTGAGGTTGATGCCCAACAGGTCGTCACGTGACATCCCTGGCTTGCGTGCGACACCAGCGGTCACGATGCAAACATCCGCGCCTGCGATTTCGGCGTAGTCGTTGGTGCCTTTCAGTGCGACGTCGATGCCGGCCACGGGGCCTGCTTCTGCGATGTCGAGCCCCTTACCGCGTGCGATGTCGCCTTCTTCGGCAATATCGAACAGAATGACGTCGCCCAATTCCTTGATAGCTGCGAGGTGGGCAAGCGTTCCGCCGATCTGTCCAGCGCCGATGAGCGCGATTTTAGGTCTGGCCATGAGTGGATTCCCCTGGTGTGTGAATGTGGCGGCATGCCTAGTCTTTTGCGGCTGGTGGTGCAAGAGTGCGGCAACGCAGCATAAGAAGCAGAGAGGCGGGGCGTGGAGGGCGTAGCATTTTGGATTTTGGCGTCCCTGGCCGCATTTTGTTTAGGGATGTCGAAAGGCGGCGTGCCCGTTGTGTCAGCCATGAGTGTTCCACTTCTTGCGCTTGTGATTTCACCCGTAGTGGCAGCTGGAATGCTGCTCCCTGTTTATATCGCAGCCGACGTTTTCGGGGTCTATGCCTATCGCAAGCACTGCCATCTGCGCATTTTTCAGATCTTCGCCATTGCGATGCCCGTCGGGGTGCTGATTGGGTATTTGACATCATCGAGCGTGCCTGACGCTGTTGTGACGTTGGTCATTGGGGTGACTTGCTTTTGTTTTGCCCTGTATAACCTTTTGCGCCCAACATTGTTGCAGGAACCGCGCGACCCACCTGTGGGGAGCGGGCTTTTTTGGGGAACAATCACTGGGTTTACAAGTTTTGTAAGCCATGCCGGTGCGCCACCTTATCAGGTGTATGTGCTGCCTTTGGGCCTCGACAAAATGACCTTCGCGGGAACGATGACGGTTGCCTTCGCCTATATCAATTTGGTGAAGTTGATCCCCTATTACGCCCTGGGCCAGATCACTTTGGCCAATCTACAGATCGCTGTTTGGCTGGTTGTTCCGGCTGTTTTTGGGGTGTTCATTGGGGTGAAACTCGTGCGGCATGTCCCACAAAAGCTCTTCTTTCAGATCGTTGCCTGGGCACTTTTTCTCATTTCGTTGCGCCTGATCTGGTCAGGCACAACAGGTGTTTTGGCTTAGGCGTCCGGGTCTTCTTCCGGAATGGGCAATGGCTCAAGCCGGAACGCCTGGCCTGCGGCCACTAGACAGGTCTGCCCACCAGGTTGGGTCACAGTGATTGACCAAGATCCACTTTCGTCTGAGGCATAGACCTCGATCACGACGTTATTACCGCCCAGACCCATCGCCTGGCGCCGTTCGCCGTAGACATCGGCCAGACGGGCCGTGATCACCGGATGCGGTGCACAGCTTTGCGTATTGGCGATTGCGGGTGTTCCAAGTGTGATCGCACCAATCCCGAGGGACAGGATGCTGAGCATCCGTGTCATCATTGTCCTTACTCCTTTATGAAGCCTCTCATCGGCAATTCGTGCTGATTTCTGGGCTGCTCGCTCAATTCTTCAGAAAGCTTTGCGCAAAACCGTTAAATCCAGGTAAGGGGCCCGCACGCGCCACCATGTGCTGCAGTGCGGCACGATTTTCCTTGAACGATTGCAACAAATTTGATCAGTCTTGCGCAATTTTGTTGCAAGGAAGAATCGATGGATCACCGCCCCGCCCGCTCCGCCCTTTACATTCCCGGCTCCAAAGATCGGGCTTTGGACAAGGCCCGTGGGCTGCCGGTGGATATCATTCTGTTTGATCTGGAAGACGCCGTTGCACCAGATGCGAAGGATGATGCCCGGGCGACGTTGACCACAGCTTTGGCCGCTGGTGGCTACAGCCGGCGTCAGAAAATCGTGCGTATGAACGGGCTTGATACCCCTTGGGGGCAGGCTGATGCAGCCGCTATTGCCAAAATGAACTGCGACGCTGTCCTGGTGCCAAAGGTTGATAGTACGGCTGATGTGGATGCCATCGCCGCCTTGATCCCGAACCTGCCGATCTGGGCGATGATGGAGACGCCGAAGGGCATCTTGAACGCGGCTTCTATCGCTGCCCATCCCCGGATGGCGGGCTTTGTGATGGGCACCAACGACCTTGCGAAGGATCTGAACGCCCGGACCCGTTCTGCGATGATCACTTCTTTGCAACATTGCCTTCTTGCCGCACGGGCCGCAGGAATCGTGGCCATCGATGGGGTTTATAATGCCTTCAAAGATGAAGAGGGGCTTAAGGCGGAATGTGATGATGGCCGTGATATGGGGTTTGACGGCAAATCGCTGATTCACCCCGCGCAGGTCGCGATCTGTAATGCGGCCTTCGGTCCGACGGCGGATGAGGTCGCGCTGGCTGAGCGCCAGATTGCGGCCTTTGAAGCGGCAGAAGCGGAAGGGCAGGGCGTTGCCGTGGTCGACGGCAAGATCGTTGAGAACTTGCATGTCGCAACGGCACAGGCGACTTTGGCGAAAGCAAAAGCAATCGCCGCATTGGAGTAGCCATGTTTCTTCTCATCCTCGGCCTGATCCTGTGGACAGCTGTTCATTTCTGGAAGCGGATCGCGCCGGATCACCGCGCAAAGTTTGGCGACCCTGGTAAGGGAATCGTCGCCGGCGGTATCGCCGTCTCTATCCTGCTGATGATTTTTGGCTATCGGGCGTGGGACGGAACGGTTTTTTGGGGCCGGTCGAGTGCTTTGGTCGGCATCAACAACCTGCTGATCGTCATTGGCTTTTATATCTACTCAACGGGCGCGCCGGGGCCGGGTAAACCGCGCGCGCGGCTGGGTCGGATGTTGCGCCACCCGCAGCTTATTGGTTTTTCACTCTGGGCGATCGCTCATTTGATCGTGAACGGCGATACGCCGTCATTCGTTCTGTTTGGATGGCTGTTGGCTTGGGCGGTTGTGACGATGATTGTCATCAACCGGGCGGAGCCGGATTGGACGCCAGCGCCCGCAGGCGATGCGAAGAAAGAAATCGTCCCGGTCGTCGCGACCGTGGTCATGGTCGCGGTGATCGGCGGCATTCACTACTGGCTGGGCTACAACCCCTCTGGATAAGACATGAGAATTTATCGTCTGCTGACGGAGGATGACACCTCCGCCTTCTGCCACAAAGTGTCAGAGGCGTTGTCGAAGGGTTGGGATCTTTACGGGGATCCCCAATATGCCTTTGACCATGCCAACGGCGTGATGCGGTGCGCGCAGGCGGTCACCAAAGATGTCGATACGCCTTACAGCAAAGACATGAAACTGGGCGAACAATGACCAAAACCAATCCGGGCCGCTTTTTCGAAGACTATGCCGTTGGCGATGTGATCACCCACGCCGTCCCGCGGACGATATCAGGCGGTGAGCGGGCGCTTTATCACGCACTCTACCCCGCGCGACATGCATTGTATTCTTCCGATGCCTTTGCGCAGGATTGCGGGCTGACAGCCGCGCCGATAGATGACCTGATCGCCTTCCACACGGTGTTCGGTAAGACGGTGCCGGATGTGTCTTTGAACGCCGTGGCCAACCTGGGGTACGCTGAGGGGCGGTGGCTCGCGCCGGTTTGGGAAGGCGATACGCTGACGGCGGCGTCAGAGGTGATTGGTGTAAAGCAGAACTCCAACGGGAAATCAGGCGTTGTTTGGGTCCGCACGGAAGGGCGCAATCAGGACGGTTTTGTTGTCTTGTCTTACGTACGCTGGGTGATGGTGCGGAAACGGGGTGAAAGTGATGCGCCAGAGCCCGTGATCCCGGAACTGACGAAGGTCGTCGACCCGCAGGATATTGTGATCCCGCCTGGTCTTGATTTCACCGGATACGATTTTGCGTTGGCGGGCGAGCCGCATCGTTTACGTGACTACACGGTGGGTGAGGTGATCGACCACGTTGATGCAGTGACGATTGAAGAGGCGGAGCACATGATGGCCACCCGCCTGTGGCAGAACACCGCGAAGGTCCACTTTGATGCGACCTTCCGGCCCGATGGGCGGCGTTTGATGTACGGCGGTCACGTCATCTCGCTCGCCCGGGCTTTGTCTTTCAACGGGTTGGCGAATGCACAGATGATCGTAGCGCTGAATGGCGGCGCCCATGCGAACCCCTGTTTCGCGGGTGACACGGTGAGGGCGTGGTCGGAGGTGTTGGATGTTGCGGAGACGGGCGCGCCAGGCGTTGGCGCGATCCGTCTGCGCTTGGTCGCGACCAAGGGTGAAGCAGGTACGTTGAAGGGTGAGGATGGGAAGTACCTGCCAGATGTCTTGCTCGACCTCGACTATTGGGCCCTCATGCCGACTTAGGAGGACATCATGAAATACACCTGCTTCGCAGCCGTATTGTTGACGACACCTGCAATGGCCCAAGACGCAGAAGAATTCGTCCGAGATAATGTCCTGGCGATTTTCTACCACGAGCTCGGTCATGCACTGATTGATGTGCTGGAACTGCCAATCTACGGGCAGGAGGAAGACGCGGCTGACGTCGCTTCCGTCATGTTGATGCACTATCTTTATGACAATGAGGTCGCGACGCAGATGGTGATGTCCACCGCGCAGGCGTTTTCCGCAGAAGCGGCCGAGGAAGCGGGCGATGTGGCCTTCTGGGGCGTGCATGGAGCAAGTGAACAGCGGTACTACAATACGATTTGCATCTTCTATGGTGGCGATCCGGACAACCGCGAAGAAATGATCACGGTCATGGGCCTGCCAGAGGAGCGGGCGGAAACCTGTGGTGAAGAGTTTGATCAGGCCGATTACAGCTGGGGCAATGTGCTGGCGGACATTTCAACGGATGATCCCAGTGACAGCTTCGTCCTGAACATTCGCAGCGACGATGCGCCGATTACGGCGTTAGCGATGGAAGAAGAGGTTGCGGCGCTGAACTTTGACTTCGTTCTGCCAGTGAGCCTGCCCGTGATTGTCGAGGACTGTGGAGAGGCAAACGCCTTTTACGATCCAGATGCGCGAGAAATCACGATGTGCACGGAGTTTGAGGCCTACCTTGCCGAACTCTTTGACGGCTGAGACTGCATGCAAACAGAATGAAAGGCGCGTTCATGATTCAAAAGCTGCTCTTCTCCGTAACAACCGCTTTGGCCTTGGTTGCTGGCCCGAGCGCACTTCATGCGGCGGCCTGTGGTCCCGACCGTGACGCTGACATTCCGATCTTTGAGGATCTCAAGTCACTCTTCATTGAGGGTGATTACGCTGGCTATATCGACAAGCTTGGCCCGCTTTACCGGAGCAGTGTGTCCGATCTTAACCAACAGATGGTGCAGTTCGGCCAGGTCTTTCCAAATGGGTTCGATGTTTGTGAGACCGTGCTTCAGCGGCGTGAAGCCCCCGGTTTCTCTCAGGATATCATTGTGTTTTCGATGAAGGATTCGCCAGATGAACTGGTGGCCATGCATTTGGTCGGGATCAGGGTGGCAGGCAAGTTTACGGTCGCTTCGTTCAATTTCAACACCGACCTCGGACTGGTTTTCGGTGGGCTACACTAATTTTGTGATCACTTGATTTTCATGTGTGATCACAAGCCGCAAAAAAGTGCCTGCCCGCGACACTAATTCCCCTTTTCTTTTCGCCCGCTGACGTGACTCTCGTAAGAAATTGCTGCTAGATGCTGCAAAAGCGAAGGCGCCTTTGCTGGGCGTGTAGCCACATAGGGAACGTAATATGGCTGATGTGAACCGGGGCCACCGCCCTCTTTCGCCGCATCTGACGATTTATCGTCCGCAGATGACCTCCATGACATCGATTTTCGTGCGCGTGACAGGCAACGCCGTCATTGTTGCGGCGCTGATGATCGTCTGGTGGTTCGCCGCCGCCGCCGCAGGGCCCGAGGCGTTTGCGCGGGCGAACGGCTTTGTCACCAGCTGGTTTGGCGATCTGGTTCTGTTCTTGTCTTGCTGGGCCATGTGGTACCATCTGCTTGGTGGGCTGCGTCACCTGGTTTGGGACAGCGGCCATGGGTTAGAGGTCGAACAGGCTGAGACCATGGGCCTGATCATGATCATCGGGTCCGTCCTGATGACCATCTTCTGCGCAATCGTTCTGTAAGGGAGGCTGGCAATGGCATATGCAACTGACCGCAAGCGCGTGATTGGCCTGGGCGCCGCACACACCGGTACCGACCACCACTGGAAAATGATCGTCACCTCCGTTGGCCTTCTTGTCTTGGTCCCGCTCTTCATCTTCACCTTCGGCAATGTGCTGGGCGAACCCTATGACGCGGTTCTGGCCTATTACGCACGGCCTGTTCCCGCTGCGATTGCAGCCCTGACATTTGCTGTGGGCTTCTTCCATTTCCGCAAAGGCGTGCAGACGCTGATTGAAGACTATGTGCACGGTCTGGCCCGTAAGGTGCTGATCATCGCAATGATCTGCATGTCCTACGGTGCTGCAGCGCTGGGCATTCTGTCTGTGCTGCGCCTCGCCCTCTGATTTTCGCCTAGGAGACCCCCATGGCTGCTTACGAATACGAAACACATACCTATGATGCGATTGTGGTTGGGGCTGGCGGTGCTGGTCTGCGCGCGACGCTTGGCTTGGCCGAACAGGGCCTGCGCACGGCCTGTATCACCAAGGTGTTCCCAACACGCTCCCACACCGTTGCGGCCCAGGGCGGCATCGCGGCCTCCCTCGGCAACATGGGTCCGGACCACTGGCAGTGGCACATGTATGACACGGTGAAGGGCTCCGACTGGCTGGGTGATACCGACGCGATGGAATATCTGGCGCGCGAGGCACCCAAGGCTGTTTACGAGCTGGAACACTACGGCGTGCCATTCTCCCGTAACGAAGAGGGCGAGATTTATCAGCGTCCTTTCGGTGGCCACACAACCGAATTCGGCGAAGGCCCACCTGTCCAACGGACCTGTGCCGCCGCCGACCGGACCGGTCACGCGATCCTGCACACGCTGTATGGCCAGTCGGTAAAGCAACAGGCCGAATTCTACATTGAGTACTTCGCCATGGACCTGATCATGTCCGACGATGGCGAATGTCAGGGTGTTGTCGCTTGGAAGCTGGATGATGGCACGTTCCACGTTTTCAACGCGAAGACTGTGGTGCTTGCGACTGGTGGTTATGGACGTGCTTACTTCTCCGCCACATCCGCCCACACTTGTACCGGTGACGGTGGCGGCATGGTGGCCCGTGCGGGCCTGCCGTTGCAGGATATGGAGTTTGTTCAGTTCCACCCAACCGGCATTTACGGCGCAGGCTGCCTGATCACCGAAGGCGCGCGGGGGGAGGGCGGTTACCTCACCAACTCCGAAGGTGAACGGTTCATGGAACGCTATGCGCCGACCTATAAGGATTTGGCGTCGCGCGATGTGGTGTCGCGCTGCATGACCATGGAAATCCGCGAAGGCCGCGGCGTGGGGCCAAATGGGGACCACATTCATCTCCACCTGAACCACCTGCCGAAAGAAACGCTGGATCTACGTTTGCCTGGGATTTCGGAAAGTGCCCGTATCTTCGCTGGTGTGGATCTGACGAAAGAGCCGATCCCGGTGCTACCGACTGTACATTACAACATGGGCGGTATCCCCACGAACTATTGGGGTGAGGTGCTGCGGCCCACAAAAGACGATCCCGACGCGATTGTGCCAGGGTTGATGGCTGTGGGTGAGGCCGGTTGTGCCTCAGTCCATGGGGCGAACCGCCTTGGGTCGAACTCCCTCATTGACCTCGTGGTGTTTGGCCGCGCGGCGGCGATCAAAGCGGGTGAGGTGGTCGATCCGAACAGCGCGAACCCGACGCTGAACCAAAAGTCCGTGGACGCGGCCTTTGATCGGTTTGACGGCTTGCGGCACGCCGAAGGCGACGTGAGCACCGCAGAGCTCCGCTTGGATATGCAGCAGGCGATGCAGGCCGACGCGGCGGTCTTCCGCGCCGACAAGACGCTGGCAGAAGGTGTTGAGAAGGTCCAGACAATCGCGGACACCATGCCGAACATCAAGGTCACCGACAAAACGCTCGTCTGGAACTCTGACCTGATGGAAACGCTGGAACTGACGAACCTGATGCCAAACGCGGTCGCGACCATTGTGGCCGCAGAGGCCCGCAAGGAAAGCCGGGGCGCGCACGCGCATGAGGATTATCCGGACCGTGATGACGAAAACTGGCGCAAGCACAGCCTCGTTTGGTTCAGTGGCGACAACAAAGCGGCGATGACCTATCGCGGCGTCCACCTGAACCCGCTGTCTAGCCATAATGAGGGCGGGATCGACATGGATAAGATCGCACCGAAGGCTCGCGTCTACTGATGGCTGACGCCGGTTACTCTGGCACCCCTTTGCCCAAGAAATTGGGCTTAAAGGATGGACAGGTGGTGGCGTTTTGCGCCTTGCCTGACGGCCAGCGTGACCTGCTGACGGCCCGCGCTTATGCGTTCGTGGAGGAGGCTGCGGCGGCGGCAGTGTTGAAAGAAAACGGGTTCGACTACGTCCACCTGTTTACTGATAGTGCTGCGACCGTCACGACCTCCATGCCGATCCTACGGGACCGCATCAAGCCCGATGGGATGATCTGGATGTCCTGGCCCAAGAAGGCGTCGAAGGTCCCCACGGACGTGACAGAAGACACGATCCGCAATGCGGCCCTGGCCGATGTTTTGGTAGATGTGAAAGTATGTGCGGTTGATGCGGTTTGGTCCGGCCTGAAATTGGTGGTGCGCAAGGAGCTGCGCGCGACCCATATCAATGCGGGGAAAGGCTAATGTGTGCTTTCCTTGACCCCCACCCACCAGTGCCGCAGGCTGTCCGGCGATTCTGGTTAAATAACAAGCGTATCTGGGGGGATGGGCATGGGTCTGGTCAAAACGACAACGGTGGGGATTCTGGTAGGGGCGCTGTCACTCAGCGGCTGTTCTGTGGCTGAGGTGCGGGGCAAGGCCCCGACCACGCCGAATGAATGCGAGGCAAATTGGTTGCAAGAAACTGGCGCTGTGCCCGCTGACGCAATCGAACAAGGCACGCAGGCTGACAATGTTGTGGCCAGCTTTTTCATCGCACTTACACGGGCCTTCATGGATCCCCACGTGGCCCATGCGCGCTACCGGAACTGTCTGGAAAGTGTGGGTGTCACGGATGTGAACGGCTTTCTGGCAACGGACAGTACGCAAGCCCGCGAATTGGGATCGACGATTAACAACATCGTGGCCTATGCGCCGCCGAAGCGGCCTGCACATTGCCCTCCGGGCGCCTCAGTCTTGTACGGTGGATCGGGGTATTGCGTCGGGCGATGATACGATTTTGGGCAGGCATAACATGCATGGCCCTCGCGGCCTGTGACCTGCCCCCGCCGGATCCGGCGCGCGTGGCCGATCAATGCGAAGAGCGGGCCCGAGAGGCGCAGGGTCCCACCGCCAATGTGACGTTGGGCGTGAACAGCAACAGCGGCGGCTTTGCTGAAGGCTCCGTTGGGATCACGTCTGATTTCCTGCGTGGCCGCGACCCAATCGAAGTTTATGAGAGCTGTGTGTTCAGCCGAACGGGCCAGCCGCCCATCCGGCCACCAGTGCTACGCGATTTGTAAGGATCCGGGCCGCGTGCCCAGAACGGAGAAGATGACATGGTACAACTGACCCTCCCCAAGAACTCCCGCATGGTGGCTGGGAAAACCTGGCCAAAGCCTGAGGGCGCAACGAACCTGCGCAAGGTCCAGATTTATCGCTGGAACGAAGAAGACGGGCAGAACCCGCGCCTCGACACCTACTTCGTTGATATGGACACCTGCGGCCCTATGGTTCTGGACGCGCTGATCAAGATCAAGAATGAGATCGATCCGACGCTGACGTTCCGCCGGTCTTGCCGTGAAGGGATCTGCGGGTCTTGCGCGATGAACATCGATGGGATTAACACGCTGGCCTGTATTTATGGGATGGATGAAGTGCAGGGCGATGTGAAAATCTACCCGCTGCCGCATATGCCCGTGATCAAAGACTTGATTCCGGACCTGACCCACTTCTATGCCCAGCACGCATCCGTGATGCCGTGGCTTGAAACGAAGACGAACACACCTGCGAAGGAGTGGAAGCAATCCGCACAGGACCGTGAAAAGCTGGACGGTCTTTATGAATGCGTGATGTGCGCCTGCTGCTCCACGTCTTGCCCATCATATTGGTGGAATGGTGATCGGTATCTTGGGCCAGCCGCCCTTCTGCACGCCTACCGTTGGATTATCGACAGCCGGGATGAGGCAACGGGGGAACGTCTTGACGACCTGGAAGATCCGTTCAAGCTTTACCGCTGCCACACGATAATGAACTGCGCCAAGACATGCCCAAAGGGTTTGAACCCGGCAAAGGCGATTGCCAGCATCAAAAAATTGATGGTGGAACGGCAGGTCTAAGACCGCAGTCTGCAAAAATACGAAAGACCCGCCTTAGGTGAGGCGGGTCTTTTCATTGGTATGCATTCGAAAAGGGGAGATTAGCCCTTTTTGATTTCCATGCTCGCTGGCGTTTTGCCCGCAGCAATGCCTTCTTTATACCAAACAGGTTGGCGGCCTTTGCCGGTCCAAGTCTGGCTTGCGTCCGCTGGGTTTGCATATTTCGGCGCAGCTTTGGTCTTTGGCTTTGCTGTGCCGCGCGGTGCGCGTTTTGGTGCACCCTCAATATCAGCGAGCGAGAAGCCGTGCTTGGCCATGACCTTCGCAGCTTCGTCCCGGGCTGCTTTCAGTTCTTTTTGGTTAACTTTCGCTAGTGCTTTTTCCACGTCCTTTTTGAGCTTCTCGAGCTCCTTGCGGGACGCGCCCTTAAGGTCGATCTTCATGGATTTTCTCCGGTTTTTATTCGATCCGCAAATCTCCCTACTCCCGTGGGTTTGCGGATGCAGAGTCACCTATACGTCAATTGAAGAGATGTCTATTCCGCAGCAATGCTTTTCGGGTCCACCAAAGCCACGATATCAAACATAATTTTGTTTAATTCGAAGTCCTTAGGCGTATATACGCGGGAAACCCCCATAGACAAAAGAATATGCTTATCGTCCTCCGGAATGATCCCTCCGGCAATCACGGGGACATTTTGCAATCCTGCCGCGCGCAATTGCGACATCACTTCGCCAATAAGCGGTACGTGGCTGCCCGAAAGAATCGAAAGGCCAATCACATGGGCATCTTCAGCCTTTGCCGCGTCCACGATGTCTTCTGGTGTGAGGCGAATACCATCGTAAGCGATATCCATTCCGCAATCGCGGGCGCGGGTCGCAATTTGCTCCGCTCCATTCGAATGGCCATCGAGGCCCGGTTTCCCAACGAGGAATTTCAAACGTCGTCCCAAAGCCGCGCTGACCAAATCCACTTGTTCGCGAATGTCGTCCAATCCTTCGGTCCGGTTCGATGGATTAGCGCTGACGCCTGTGGGTGCGCGGTATTGGCCGAAAACGGCTCTGACGACGTCCGCCCATTCACCAGTTGTGACGCCAGCTTTCGCACAAGCGATAGAAGCGGGCATGATATTTGTACCGTCCCGTGCGGCGGCCCGCAGGGCGGTGAGTGCTTCTTTGACCTGCGTCGCGTCGCGTGCGTCTTTCCACGCGGTCAGGCGCGCCAATTGATCGGCTTCCGCTTCGGGGTCTGATACCATGATTGCGTCGTCGCCACTGGTCAGCGGGGAGGCTTCACCCGCTTGCCATTTGTTCACCCCGACAACCGTTGTATCGCCGGTTTCGATCCCGCCGATCCGTGCCGCATTTGAGTCAACCAGGCGCGATTTCATATAGGCAATCGCCCCAACAGCCCCGCCCATTTCGTCGATCTGTTTCATCTCGGCCCGTGCGCCGTCTTTCAGTGCATTGACCTTCTTTTCAATGGCGGGGTTGCCATCAAACAGGTCCTCGTATTCCAAAAGATCCGTTTCATAAGCCAAAATCTGTTGCATCCGCAGCGACCATTGCTGGTCCCAGGGGCGTGGCAAACCAAGCGCTTCATTCCATGCCGGCAATTGCACGGCGCGGGCGCGCGCATTCTTGGAAAGCGTCACTGCCAGCATTTCGATCAGAATGCGGTAGACGTTGTTTTCGGGCTGCTGTTCAGTCAGGCCGAGGGAATTGACCTGCACGCCATAGCGGAACCGGCGGAATTTCGGGTCTTCGACACCGTAGCGTTCCTGACAAATCTCATCCCACAATTCGACAAAGGCCCGCATTTTGCACAGCTCTGTAACAAACCGAATGCCGGCATTCACGAAGAAGGAGATGCGGCCGACCATCGCGGGGAAATGCTCTGCCGGGACTTTGCCTTTCAGGTCGTCAAGAACCGCAGTTGCGGTTGCCAAAGCAAACGCCAATTCTTCTTCCGGCGTCGCACCTGCCTCTTGCAAATGATAGGAACAGACATTCATCGGGTTCCATTTTGGCAAATGCTCGCGCGTGTAGGCGGCCACGTCCGTAATCATCCGCAATGAGGGCTCTGGCGGGCAAATGTAGGTGCCGCGCGACAGGTATTCTTTGATAATGTCGTTTTGGACTGTGCCCTGCAGGGTCGCGACATCGACGCCCTGTTCTTCAGCCACCGCGATGTAAAGCGATAACAACCAAGGCGCGGTCGCGTTGATTGTCATTGAGGTATTCATTTGCTCCAACGGGATCTGATCAAATAAGGCGCGCATATCGCCCAAGTGCGAGACTGGCACGCCGACTTTGCCAACCTCGCCCCGCGCCAGCACGTGATCGCTGTCGTAGCCCGTTTGCGTTGGCAGATCGAACGCCACTGACAAGCCCGTTTGCCCCTTTGCGAGGTTCCCACGATAGAGCGCATTTGACGCCGCAGCGGTCGAATGCCCCGCGTAGGTACGGAACAACCAAGGGCGGGTTTTCTGCGATTGCGACATTACACGGCTCCAGAATCACGAATGGGTAACTTTATTACACTGAAAGACTGTTAAATGATCTTTTATGTCTCTGTCAACGCGCTGCGCTGCGGCATGGCGGGATTTACGGAGGCCGCGCGGTCTGTCAGGGTCGCGCAATGAACCAACCTGTCACGTTGCCGCTCTGGGCTTTTGTTCTGATTGTGCTTTTCGCGGCCGTGACATTCGCGTCGCACTTTCTGTTTCCGTCCGTCAGGTGGTTTTTCCGGAAACGCGCGGAGCGTCTGGTTGCGCGTTTGAACGAACGGCTCCAGCGCCCGATCGAACCTTTCAAGCTTGCAGAGCGTCACGATATGATTCAGCGGCTGCTGTATGACCCGGTGATCGGTCAGGCGGTTGTCGATCATGCGCGCGAATATGACGTGCCAGAGAACGTGGCTTTCGAAAAGGCACGCGTCTATGCGCGAGAGATCGTACCGTCGTTTTCTGCCACGGCCTATTTCACCTTTGGAATGCGTTTGGCGCGCTGGCTTACTCGCATGCTCTATCGTGTTCGGCTGGGCGCCTTTGATCGCGACGCGCTCGAGAACCTCGACAAAGACGCGACGGTGATCTTCGTGATGAACCACCGCAGCAATATGGACTACGTCCTCGTCACCCACCTTGTCAGCCGGGCAAGTGCATTGTCCTACGCAGTGGGGGAATGGGCGCGCGTTTGGCCGCTGTCTGCGGTGATCCGGGCCATGGGTGCTTACTTCATTCGCCGTCGGTCCCGGACGGCGCTTTATCGTTCTGTGCTTGCGCGCTACGTGCAAATGTCGACAGAGGGTGGCGTGACACAAGCGATGTTCCCGGAAGGCGGGTTGAGCCTGACAGGTCAGGTCGGCACACCCAAGCTGGGTTTGCTGAGCTACATCGTTTCGAACTATGAAAATGGTGGGCGCGACGTTGTTTTCGTCCCGGTTGCCTTGAATTACGACCAAGTCATTGAAGACCGCTTCCTTATTAAAGCTGGCAAAGACGGCAAGCGCCGGTTCCGGCCACCCGCGTGGACTGTCATCCGCAGCACCTGGGCTTACTTTTGGCGGCGGTTGACTGGCAAGTTCAAAGGATTTGGAACCGCCTCAGTCGCCTTTGGTGCCCCGCTCACCCTATCAACTTTTGAAGCGCAGGACGATTTGACAGAGGAGGTCGGGACTGAGCTAATGACCAGGATCAAAGACGTGATCCCGGTTCTGGCCGCGCCGCTCGTTGCGCGGGCGATCGTCGAAAACGGTGCCGACACGCGCGAGGCGATCATTACGGCGGTTGAGGATATGATCAAAGGGCTCAAGACGAAGGGCATGCCGCTGCCACGGCGTGATACACCCGACCTTGTTGATGAAACGCTTGCCCGCTTTCGGATCCGCAAGCTGATCGCGAGAGATCCTGCGCAGGTTCGATTGGTTCACGATGGCGCAGACGTTTTGGGATACTACGCACAAACGATTGTCCATCATTTCTGAACAATTTCACGCTTCTGGCCCAATTCTGACGCGATTCTCCACCAATGGCGACGGTAGCCACGCGTGTCCACACGCGAAATTTTGGAGAGAACAATGTCCTTTCAAACCAGAACTATTGCCGCTGCATTGGCTGTTGCCACGGGCCTCAGCGCTTGTAACACCACCGATGGGCAGGCCGCTTATGGTGCAGCTAACCTGAACCGCAACGTTCTTGTCACCAACAGTTCGAACAAGACACTTTACAGTTTTTATGGCTCCAACGTCACCAGAACCACTTGGGAAGAAGACATTTTAGGCAAGACGGTCTTGGCGGCCGGCGACAGTGTCATGATCGACTTTGACGACGGGTCCAGCGAGTGCCGGTTCGACTTCCGCGCCATTTTCACCGATGGGTCAGAAGTCATCGAAAACAACGTCGATACCTGCACAACCGTTCAGTACACGCTGCAGTAGCCCCCTTTCGCTGCGGCGCGGAAGAAATAAAATTACAAAAGTGCTCTATTGGGTGTTGCTATGTTGCGTGCTCAATTCTATCCCTACTTCAATGCGTCGATTCTGCGGCGCGGCGAAACTGGTGAGTTAATCGGGATGGAGAGCACAATGGCCCTTGATTTGAGCGCTGGAACGGAAGCCTACGCGGCTCCGAAGAAAGACCTATATGAGGTCGGTGAAATACCCCCGCTGGGCCATGTGCCCGCGCAGATGCACGCCTGGGCGATCCGCAAGGAGCGTGAAGGTGAGCCGGAGCAGGCGATGCAGTTGGAAGTCGTTGATGTTCCGAAGCCAGATAGCAATGAGGTGCTGGTGCTCGTCATGGCCGCAGGCGTCAACTATAACGGCATTTGGGCTGGTCTCGGCGTGCCGATCTCCATGTTTGATGTGCACAAGCAGCCCTACCATATCGCCGGATCTGATGCGTCTGGCATCGTTTGGGCCGTAGGTGACAAGGTCAAGCGCTGGAAGGTCGGCGATGAAGTCGTCATCCACTGCAACCAGGACGACGGCGATGATGAGTTCTGCAACGGCGGCGACCCAATGTATTCCCCGACCCAGCGCATCTGGGGCTATGAGACGCCCGACGGCTCCTTCGCGCAATTCACATGCGTGCAGTCGCAGCAATTGATGCCGCGCCCGAAGCACCTGACCTGGGAAGAAAGCGCCTGTTACACGCTGACACTTGCAACCGCCTACCGGATGCTCTTCGGGCATGAACCGCACGACCTGAAGCCCGGCCAAAACGTGTTGGTCTGGGGGGCTTCTGGTGGTCTTGGCTCCTATGCGATCCAGCTGATCAACACCGCCGGTGCCAACGCGATTGCCGTCATCAGTGATGAAAGCAAGCGCGAGTTCGTGATGGATATGGGCGCTAAAGGCGTCATCAACCGCAAAGACTTCAACTGCTGGGGTCAACTGCCCACTGTCAACACGCCAGAGTACAATGAGTGGCTGAAAGAGGCCCGCAAGTTCGGCAAGGCCATTTGGGAGATCACGGGCAAAGGCGTGAACGTCGATATGGTGTTTGAGCACCCCGGCGAAAGCACCTTCCCTGTTTCATCTCTCGTTGTGAAAAAGGGTGGCATGGTTGTCATCTGCGCTGGTACGACGGGATACAACTGTACCTTCGACGTGCGTTACATGTGGATGCACCAGAAGCGTCTTCAGGGCAGCCACTTTGCCAACTTGATGCAAGCTTCTGCTGCGAACCACCTGATGGTAGAGCGTCGTTTGGACCCCTGCATGTCGGAATGCTTCCCATGGGCAGAGATCCCCGCTGCGCACACAAAAATGCGCCGGAATGAGCATAAGCCAGGCAACATGGCTGTGCTGGTTCAGGCCCCTCGGATGGGGCTCCGCACCCTTGAAGATTGCCTTAACGAATCCTAAAATTCGAACCACTTTTCGGATTATGGCGCGTCCAATTTGGGCGCGCCTTTGCGTTCAAGACCCTTAGCTATAGGGCCCCCCCCTTTTTGGGGGATGTCCAAAAAGTTTCCAATCGCAGGGAACATGTGTGGTAAACTGTTGTTAACCAATCATTAACTTTGCGAGGAGAAGGTCTTTGGGACGTAACTGGATTATTGATGTATTAGCCGATCTTCACACATTTGCTGCCAGAAATGAGCTACCGATGCTCGCTGGTGAATTAGAGAAAGTGAAAACGGTCGCGGCCGTCGAGATTGGGTCTTCTGGTGGGGACGCGGCACTGACCGCGTGGGGTGACGACGCTGACTCTGAACGCATTCTTTCGCAAGCTGGAAACGGCTGAAAGCCTTGAAGAACTTCATGCGCTTACCTTGGGTCTTCGTGACCATTACCAAATTGATCATATTGTTTATCACTGGATATCGGCGGACGGCGAACCTTATGGGTTCGGCAGCTACTCTCCTGAATGGGCGGCGCGGTATGTCGAAAAAGACTACCTGCGCATTGACCCTGTGGTCATTGGTTGCTTCCAAGGGGTGCACCCGGTGGATTGGAAACGCCTCGACTGGTCGTCGCGCCCGGCCCAGACATTCCGGCGCGACGCCGTGGCGCACGGCGTCGGCAATCAGGGATATTCCGTTCCGGTCCGGGGCCCCAACGGACAGTTTGCTGTTCTGAGTGTGTCGCACACCTGCGACGATGATGAATGGGAGGCCTTTACGATTGAGCACCAGTGCGATCTGATCCTGGTCGCGCATTACCTCAATCAAAAAGCATTGGAGTTTGAAGCCGAGCGCGTGCCCGAAGCAACCCGCCCCCTGTCGCCACGTGAAGTGGATGCGCTGACATTTTTGGCGATGGGTTACGCGCGCGGTCAGGTCTCTGAGATGTTGTCGATTTCGGAGCACACGCTGCGGGCCTACATCGAAAGTGCGCGCTTTAAGCTCGGGGCAACCAATACAGTTCACGCGGTCGCCAAGGCCATTGCTGATGGCCATATCGTTGTCGGCGGGGCGGCCCGCGCTGCCGAAGGGGCCTGGCCCGGCCGTGATGAACGCCTGACGCGACCGGCGCAGCAATAGTTAACGACATGTCACCACTCCGAACGCTCGGTTTGCGGTTTCGCAAGCCGGGCGTTGGACCTTTCCCGCAGTCATTTGCGGGGAGCACTCAATGTTGCGTTACATTACGGGTAAAGAATTGCAGCAAAATGCGCGGCTACGGGCGAGCATGCATCAAGATCGGGCAGATCAATTCGCGCGGCGGTTAAAGTGGGCTGTCACCGTCGACGCGCAGGGGTGGGAAGCGGACGAATATGACCGTGACGACACGCTCTACGTGATTTGGGTGTTGCCTGACGGTACCCATGGGGGCTCCATGCGGTTTTTGCCAACTACGACACCCGTGATGGTCAACGACCACTTTGCGGATTTGCTTCCCGAAGGACCCATGAACGACCCGGCGATCTGGGAATGCACCCGGTTCTGCCTGCGGGATGGCGTGCCATCGCACGTCGCCGCTGCCCTCATGCTTGCGGGCGGGGAACTCATGCGGGCACACCGCCTGACACATTTGCTCGGCGTTTTCGACGCGCGCATGATCCGCATCTACCGGATGATTGGCGCAAGCCCTCAGGTGCTTGGCAGTGCTGGCGAGGGGCGCGACAAGATCAGCGTGGGTCTTTGGGCCTTCCGCAACACTGATCGCGCCTTTGTCCTGCGCCGCGCCGGAGTATCGTCCATGGTGTCTGAGCACTGGTTCCGTCGGTCTACGGGTTTTGCGGTGACCGCCACCAAGGCTGCATAGCGGCTGGTCCCTCCAAAGGTCTGACTGTAGGGTCCTCCCATGACCCTTCCAAGCACTTTGACATTATCTGATGACCAGGCAGAGGCCTGGGATGCCGTCAGCCTCGCGCTGCGCCAATCGGGGATCGATCTAGACGACAGCCTGCTGATGCCGCCGAAGTCAGACACGACCTCTGTCATGGCCGTGATTGGTAAGGCGGGGTCAGGCAAAACGCTACTTTTGGCAGAGCTTTACAAGGCGTTAAAAGAGGCCGGGGTTGATGTGATTTCCGGCGATTGGGAAGGCAAGCGACGCAAAGATCGCAGAACTTTGGCGATCCTTGCGCCGACGAACAAGGCGGCCTCCGTCCTGCGCAACCGCGGCGTGCCCGCGACAACAATTCACCGGATCCTCTATACCCCGGTCTACGACCCCGAATACGAAAAGGTCGCCGAATGGTTGGCGGGGCAGGGGGACAAACCAGAGATTGAAGGGCTATCAGATGTCGCCCTGGATCGCGCGGCGGCCTCCTATCGTGACAACACCTCGATCCCGGCTGCTCTGGCTGCCGCGGGTCTGCGTGGGTCAGATTTCATCACCGGTTGGAAACGTCGTGAAGATCCGCTCGATATCGGGTTCATCGACGAAAGCTCGATGCTTGACGCCAAGCAGTTCGAAGATCTGCAAGAGATCTTTCCAACACTGCTTCTTTTTGGTGACCCGGCGCAGTTGCCCCCTGTGCAAGCCGCTGGTGGGATGGTCTTCGAGACACTGCCGCAAAACCGCGTCAAAACCCTTGAACGTGTCCACCGCCAGGATGCGGACAACCCCATCCTTGATCTCGCGCACGCACTGGCCGACCCCAGTCTTGAATTTCACCAATTCGAAAACAT
>JBCBHE010000031.1:0-45734 GCA_038526085.1 Pseudomonadota bacterium
CAATCCCAACATTGGGCTGATCGGCTGCGAACCCTACATCAATGGCGTCGCCATGCTCCTGGGAAAACTGCGGGATGTTCGTGCAGGAGATTGGTGATCTCGCAAGTGGCGTGGTGGAACTTGTCTTGCTCGTAGCCGATGTCTTTGATCGCATCGCGTGCGATCTCTTCGACCTTCTCCATGTAGGTGGCGAGCTTTGATTGGTCAGACAGGCCGACCTCCCCCCCGATCACGACCCGATTGGTGGTTGCGAAAGTCTCACAGGCGACGCGTGCCTCTGGCTCCTCAGCCAAAAAGGCATCGAGGATGGAGTCCGAGATCCGGTCGCAGACCTTATCTGGGTGGCCCTCAGAGACGGACTCCGAGGTGAAGGTGTAATTCTGTCTGTTCATGAAGAGTGCTCCGATAGAATGTTCGCAGCCACGTCAGGAAGCCGTTGTGATTGCGCTGAAAGCAGCCCTATGCGGCGGGATCAGGCGGGTCAAGGCTCTTTTGCAAGCGGCCAATGGTCGGAATGCTCAGGAAGATCATGAGGAGAGCGAACGTCGGCCAGTCGCCAAAGCGCGCATAGAACGTCGGTTGCCCTGCGGGTGGCAGCGGCAAGTCGATATAACCCGCCTCATTCAACGGAAGCGCGCCTGTGATGCGGCCTTGCGGGTCGATCATCGCGCTTACCCCTGTATTGGCGACGCGCACCATCGGCAGCCCCTGTTCGATCGCGCGCAGTTGCGCCTGTGCAAGATGCTGATAGGGCCCTGCCGCCTTGCCAAACCATGCGTCGTTGGTGACGAGGACCATGGCGCGCGGGCGCTCTTGGGTGCCACCAACCTCTTCTGAGAAGATGCCCTCGTAGCAGATCAATGGTCGGATGGGGCCGAGGCCGGGGACATTGAGGGTTCGGCGCCCGTCGCCTGGCGTGAAGCCACCACCATAAGAGGACCCGAAGCCCCGAATACCAACCCGATGCATAAGATCGCCGCCGGGAATGTATTCCCCAAAGGGCACCAAGTGCTGCTTGTCATAGAAGCCCTCGATGTTCCCAGCACGGCCCACGTGCACGAAACTATTGTAGTAGCGCCCTGCTTCTTCCCGGTTGACGCCGACAATGATCGGTGCGCCGCGTGCGGCGTCGGCCATCTGTGTCAGCCAAGGGTCGGCAAAGTTCAGAAGCGAGGCGATCGCGCTTTCGGGCCAGACCACGAGGTCTGGCACCTCCCCCTCCCCGGTGAAGCCAAGCATGCGGTCGAAGAAGACGCCGCTCATGACCGGGTCCCACTTTTCCTCCTGAGGCGCATTGGGCTGGATCAAACGAACCATTGGTGCGTCGGTATCAAAAGTCCTCGCACCGGGTGTCAGAAGGGGCCAAGCGATGGCTGCCGCAACAAGTACCGGCAGCACCGTCCAGAGGCGAACCGCCGCGATGGCGGCTGCTGTCAGCGTGAAGAGCAACGTCAGCAAATGCGGCCCGCCAAAGGCTGCGAGCTGTGCATAGGGCGTTGCGACCAGGGTGTGCCCGATAAGCGCCCAGGGAAAACCTGTGAGGATCAAAGACCGTGTCACTTCCGCTATCGTCAGCATCAGTGGCAGTGCTAACCAATGCCAGCGGAACACCCGGTGCGTCATCCATGTGGCCAAGGCCCAAAACAGGGCGAAGCCGCCTGCCATCAGGATCAGGGCAAAGGGCGCCATCCAACCGTCCCGTTCGATATGCACCAGAAAAGGCGAAATGATCCACCGCAGCGCGATGGCGAAGTAACCAACGCCGAAGGACCAACCATGCCACAGGGCCCGCGCGCCAGAGGTGGTGGGGATCATCGCAAACGCGACAGCCATCGCAGCGAGCGCGAGCCACCAGAAGTTTGTTGGCGCTTGCCCTGTCGCTACCAAGGCACCGAGCGCGGCAAAGGCGATCCCACGTACCGCCCAATGCATCGTTGAAAACGTAGTTTGCGCGTTAGTGATCCGCGACATTCGGCATCCGCACCCGCAACCGCTTGATCCGGCGCGGGTCTGCGTCGATCACTTCGAACTCCACGCCAGCGGGATGGCGAATGATCTCTCCGCGCGCGGGCACATGGCCCGACACCATAAAGACCAGGCCACCAAGGGTGTCGATCTCTTCTTCATCAATCTCTTCGTGGTCGGTGAGGGCGAGGCCGATGACCTTTTCAAACTCTTCAAGAGAGGTCTTCGCGAACGCTGTGTAGACGCCGGGCTTTTCTTCTAACCACATCGCTTCTTCTTCGACGTCGTGTTCATCTTCGATTGCACCAACGACCTGTTCAACTAGATCTTCGATGGTCACAAGACCATCGGTCCCACCGTATTCGTCGATGACCAGGGCCATATGCGTCCGCTCTTGCTGCATCTTCTGCAGCAAAACGTGCAGCGGCATCGACGGCGGCACATAGAGCAATGGGCGCAACATGCCGCGCAAATCAAAGGCCTCATCGTCAGATCGGAACCCATAGGCGAGCGCGAAGTCTTTCATGTTCACGTTGCCAAGTGGCGTATCGAGCGTGCCGTCGAAGACGGGCAATCGCGTTAGACCGGTTTCTTTGAAGACGGCCCACAGATCATCGCGGTTCAGATCAACTGGAACCGCTGTGATATCTGACTTTGGGATCGCAACGTCTTCGACCCGCATGGTGCGCAAATTGCGCAGGCCCGGCATGGGGGGCTGTGGGAAAACCTGATGTTGGTCCTCTCCGTTCACGGCGACTTCTGTGCCGTTCAGCACAGTCAAAAAGCGCCCAATCAGGCTTTTGCTCTTACTCTCACTCTGGTCGAGCTGCGCGCCATGCGCTGCCACAGAAGACCCTTCAGGTGTGTCGCCCATTCATCCTTGCCTAAACATCGTCCGTCGTGCGGACACCTTAATATATGGGTCAGGCAGACCCAATTTGCCAAGTATTTCGACCTCTAGGCCCTCCATAAGGGCCGCATCAGGGGAATTTTCGTGATCAAAACCCAACAGGTGGAGGGTACCATGGACCAAAAGATGGGTCACATGTTCTGACATCGACTTGCGCTGATCAGCGGCTTCCTTTGCGCAAGTGTCATAGGCGATGGCGATATCCCCAAGCTCCGCTTCTGGGCCAGGCGCAGGGAGGACCGGCATTTCGCCAGGCGTCATCGCTGCCCTTTCCGCAGATGGCCAGCTGAGAACATTCGTTGCCTTGGGTTTGTCGCGAAAATCCGCGTTCAAGACTGCAATGCGGGCATCGTCGCAAGCCAAGAGGCTGATGTCGAATATGCTCGGTTCCAGCCCCAGCCGATCCAGCGTCGCATCGGAGGCCTGGGTCGCTAGATTTTCCAGCGCCAAGTCGTTCCACCGCATGTCTTCGATGATGCAATCAACTGTCATCTGTCGAGACTATTTGGCATCGTCTTTTTCATAGGCCTCAATGATCGCAGCGACCAGCGGGTGACGCACGACGTCTTTGGAGGTGAAGTAACTGAAACTGATCTTTGGAAGGGATTTCAACAACCGCTCCGCATCCGACAGGCCAGAGCTAACGCCGCGCGGCAGGTCGATCTGGGTGCGGTCACCTGTGATCACCATGCGGGAACCTTCACCAAGCCGCGTCAGAAACATTTTCATCTGCAAAGGGGTCGCGTTCTGCGCTTCATCCAGAACGACAAATGCACGGCTGAGCGTGCGGCCGCGCATAAAGGCCAAAGGCGCAATCTCGATCCGTTTCTCTTCGATCAGCTTGGCTGTTTGCTTTCCTGGCAAAAAGTCATTCAGCGCATCGTAGAGCGGCTGCATGTAGGGATCGACTTTGTCTTTCATATCACCAGGCAGATAGCCGAGTTTTTCACCCGCCTCGACAGCCGGGCGTGACAAGACAATTCGGTCGACCTCACCATTGATGTACATATTCACGGCAACTGCGACGGCCAGATAGGTCTTGCCGGTGCCCGCAGGCCCAATGCCAAATGCCAGTTCATTTTCGAAGAGCGCGCGCACATAGGCTTTTTGCGCATCTGTGCGGGGCTCAATCAGCTTTTTGCGGGTCTTAATTTCGACCTGGCCACCGCTCCCCTTGAACAGTTCCTTTTGATCGCCGGGTTCCGAGCCACGCACCTCAACCGGTCCCATCCGAAGCTCCCGGTCAATGTCACCATCTTCAAGTGATTTGCCTGCCTCCAACCGCGTATAGAGCGCCGTTAGGACGTTCGTCGCCTGCTTGCGCGGCCCCTCTTCACCTATCACGGACAGTTCATTCCCGCGGCGCAAGATTTGCACCGACAAACGGTCCTCAAGAGTGGCTAGGTTGCGATCAAACTCCCCACACAGATCGATCAGCAGAAAATTGTCGGGAAAGGACAGGCGGCTTTCGCTTTCTTCGCCGTCCAAAACTGCGGCGGTTAGTGGGTTTTGGGGCAATCATGTCTCCTCAAGTTTGATGCCAGTCACCGAATAGCTGGACCCACCGTTGCAAGATGCGGCAGGCAGTGCAACCTCTGCCAGACAGATATGACAGGGTGGTAACGCAAAAGGCCGCAGCACGTGCCGCGGCCTCGCAATTTTTTGCCCATCGCCCAGCCTTAAAGCGGATCTGGAATGTCGGTGCCTTCCCGGAATGGGCCCGTCGCGGTGTTGGGCGGAGCCACACCAGAGCAAACTGGACGACCATCCGGGGTGAGACGTTCCGACAGATATCCTTCAACACCGTCGTCAATGATCCAGTGGTCACATCCATTCGGATCAACCCAGATCCCAGCCACCAACTGCGATAGAGATTTGCTATCGCGACCCGCGTCGAAGGTCCGTTCCAGACCGGTTCGGTTGCCACCTTCCAGCGTTCCGACAAACAGCTGCGCGCAACCGGATGTAGAGAGGCCGACTGCGACAAGAACTGAGGTTTTGAAAAAACTCATCCGACCGCTCCTTATCGCAAACAAATGACTTCGACACGGCGGTTGGCCTTGTAGGCCGCTGCCGAACTGCCCGCCTGAGCGGGACGCCGTTCACCAAAGCCGCGGCTTTCCACCACGCGCACACCGGCATCCAATGCCACGCTCGTCACCGTATCGGCGCGGCGCTGTGACAGACGCATGTTGTATTCGTCCGACGCTCGCGCGTCGGTGTGACCGTAGATCAGAACACCAAACGCATCGATGCCCGCAAAGAACTCTGCCAGTTGCGTACGTTGATGGTTAGTGATGCTGGCGCGGTTTGTGGCGAAAAGCGTATCGGTTGGGATGATCCCGCAGATTTCTTGCCGGCGGCACACTGGGCTTCCATCGCGATTACGATGCGGCGACATGAAGCCTTCAAACCCATCGTCAAAAACCCAATGTTCACATCCATCCGGATCGACCCAGATCGTTGGCGTGTATTCTTCGCCGATAATCGTCCGTGTTTCGGGCGCTGTCGCTTGCGCCACAGCGGGTGAGGCCGCTGCGGTTACGGAAATGGCACATGCCACCGCGACTCGCGATACCATTCTAAAAGCGTTTGTTGCCACGATTTGTCCCCTCGCTTCCAACTGTACATACCTGGCGCAGAACCCCGCGCCGTCACAGATTAACCATGACTCATTACTAACAAGAAAAGGACGCAAAGAAAGCTATATCCCCTAGATATTGTGTCTGTCAGCGTTTCGGAGGCAAGATTGCGTGAGAATTACGCTGTCATAGGTCGGCAATTGTGGCAAAATCGCGACGCTATGTGAGCGCGCCACCCAATGAATTGGGGTTCGCGGATGTGATTCTGACCTGCCTGACTTGACCAATCAAGTCGGTATCCGCCTCTGCAAAGACCGCGTGCAGATACTCTGACTTGCCAATCAGCTGCCCAGCCTCGCGCCCGGCTTTTTCGAACAGGACATTGACGTCCCGCCCGACCATGCTGGCCTGCGTGGCCGCCTGTTGTTCACGCAAAAGCGCTTGAAGCGTCTGAAGGCGCGCGTCCAGCAAAGCCGCGGGCAACTGGGGTTTCTCGGCGGCGGGTGTGCCAGGCCTCGTCGAATACTTGAAAGAATAGGCTTGGCCGTAGTGGACCTCGCGTATCAGCGCGAGTGTATCTTCGAAGTCCTGATCCGTCTCGCCGGGGTAACCGACGATAAAGTCGCCAGACAGCAGCAAATCAGGCCTTGCCGCACGGATCTTTTCAATTAGGCAGAGATATTGTTCTGCTGTGTGCTTGCGGTTCATGGCCTTGAGGATGCGGTCTGATCCGGATTGGACCGGCAGATGCAGATAGGGCATCAGCTTTGCGCAGGTCCCATGCGCTTCAATCAGCGCGTCGTCCATGTCGTTTGGGTGGGACGTGGTAAAGCGGATCCGGTCGAGACCGTCGATCTTGTCGAGTTCCCAGATCAGACCTGCCAAGCCGGTGTCGTGACCGTGATATGCGTTCACGTTCTGGCCCAGCAGCGTAATTTCCCGCACACCGCTTTCAACCAGCTCTTGCGCTTCGTGGATGATCCGGTCGGCGGGACGCGAAACTTCGGCACCACGTGTGTAGGGCACCACGCAGAAGGCGCAGAACTTGTCACACCCTTCTTGCACGGTCAGAAATGCCGTTGGCCCACGCTTTGTCTTCGCCCGTTTGGTCAGCGTGTCGAACTTATCATCCTCAGGGAAATCGGTGTCGAGCGCGCGCGTGCCCTTGCGGACGGCATCTTCCATGGCAGGCAAGCGGTGATAGCTTTGCGGGCCTACGACGAGATCCACCATGGGCTGCCGGCGAATGATCTCTTCCCCCTCGGCCTGCGCGACGCACCCCGCAACACCGATCTTCAGATCAGGCTTTTCCGCCTTCAGATCCTTATAGCGCCCGAGTTCCGAATATACCTTTTCCGCCGCCTTTTCGCGGATATGGCAGGTGTTGAGCAGGATCATATCCGCATCATCGGGGGTCTGCGTTTCCACATAGCCTTTGCCGCCTAGCGCCTCGGCCATACGCTCACTGTCATAGACGTTCATCTGACAGCCATAAGTTTTGATATAGAGCTTCTTTGGAGAGGCCATACGGGGCACCTGTTGCGGGCGGGAAAGACAGCCGGGGTCTTAGCGCGCACGCGCCGTGCTTGCAATGCAGGCCAGGTTCGCGGCACAACATGAGAAAACGAGGCCAACTGCCAAAAGATGAGCAGCATCACCCATCATCCGGACTTGAGCCACTTCCTTCGCCACGCTGGAAGTGCCCTTTCGCGTGGGCCAATCGCGCTCATCATGATGGAAGATGATGTCGAACTCGCCGCGACGATCCGACATCACAGCGCGATTGGGTTTCGGACAATCGTTGCCTTTGGCGCAAAGGATATCGGGGTGCCCGACGGTTTGGATGTGCCCGTGCACTGGGTCGTGCATGACATGACCCACGATGCGGCACTTGAGACGGCCGTAAATGGGGTGATCGCAGCGGCCCCAGGCGTCTGGATGTACTACTGCTACAACGCTGAATTCCTTCATTTCCCGTTTTGCGAAGATCGCACCGTTGGCGAGATGCTGACTTTTCACGCGGAAGAGCGTCGGTCAGCCATGCTTACGTTTGTCGTCGATCTTTATGCTCGCGACTTGGGCGCATGCCCCAACGCGGTCTCGCTAGAGGATGCCGCCTTTGACACCACTGGATACTACGCTTTGGCCCGGTGGAACGGCAAAGACTATGAAGATCGGCAGTTTGATTTCTTTGGGGGCCTGCGTTGGCGGTTTGAAGAACATATCCCATGGACCCGCCGCAGGATTGACCGAATAGGTCTGTTCCGGGCTGCAAAAGGGCTAGAACTCCGGCCTGACCACACCTTCAATATTGAAGAATACAACACCTACGCTTGTCCGTGGCACAATAACGTCACGGCCGCGATCTGCTCCTTTCGGATCGCGAAAGCCCTCAAGCGCAACCCAGGGAGCAGGAGCGCGATTGGCGATTTCACCTGGAAAGGCAGCGCACCCTTTCAGTGGACGAGCGGTCAACTGATGGATTTGGGTCTCATGGAACCGGGACAGTGGTTTTAAAACATCGTCGCTGCTGCCGATATGGTCGGGGCCGCCTGGATCAACGGGGGTCGAACTGGTGAGGTGCGCGGCTTGCTCCGTGTATGGTACGACGAGAAGGCCCAGTCCCCAGGTTGTTGCACAAGACCCGCTGAGACAGGCGCATGGACGATCAAATGTTCGTGCAAATCAAAGTCCGCCTGATCTGTAATCAGGTGGTCCCAGTACCGGCGCTGCCAGATGCCCTTTTCACGTCGCCGCTGCATCGACGGCGTAATGTGGACATCTGGCGGTGTTGGGACGTGACGAGAGAAAGTTGATTTGATCACGCGCCACCGGATGCCATGGTTTGCGTCGCCTTTGGGGAGCGTCCAGATCATGTGGAGCCTTGCGGGAAGGATCACCGCTGCCTGGATATCAAACGGGTGACGCTGACGGGACACGCGGACAGATTGGCGCAGAAGGTCAACCTGTTCGACCAGCAGGTTAGACTGTGGGTCCGCAAGGCGAAGAGTAAAGAAATAGGTGCCGCCAGGCACGCGGGGGGAGGCATCGTAGGGCATGACCCACTCTTGTCAGGCCGTGGTTAAGACACCGTAAATTGGTGAATCCCTAGTTTCGGGGATCAGTCGCGCGGCCGGCGATGTGGCGGCAAGATTCGCCGCACGATGGATTGGTCCGCCCGACTTTTTACAATCCAAGACAAGGCAAAGGCCCAGACGCCCAGCGCCTCAAAGTAGAAGATCAGGCTGTAGTCGACGACGAGGCTGCCAAGCCAACTGCCTTCGCGTGTTTTGAAAAAGACGGCGATAGCGGTCAGCAGTAGCGCCAGCAAGATACCATATCCGCAGGCGATGTAGATCCGGCCCCGCCAGGTGCGCCCCGTCTTGGAGAATTTAAAGAAACAAAACCCGGCCAGGCTGAGAAAGAAGATCAAGGCGAAGGCGTAGTGCAAATTCCGGGCCGCACCGGGGCCGACGAGCTGCTGAAAGATGCTCTGGGTTTCTCTACAAATCCCACCGTCGTTCGGAAAGAATGCAAGACCAAAGCCCGCAAGACCAGCGATAGTGGAAAGCCCGTTGTCGCTGATCCACTCTCCGGCCTCACGCGGATAGCCGCGGTAGGAGACGAGGAAGACACCCATTGCACAAAGCGCCCCAACAAAGATGTCGCGGTAGGCGGTGTGATAAAAATCGCTGATCGTCGGCTCAAGACTACCGGTACGGACGCAAGACCCCTCTGACGAAGTCAGCCCACCAATTAGCAGGATGACCGGCAATGCGAGGCCCAAGAACCCAAGCGCCAACCGTACTCGTGTGTATGATTGCACCAATTGTAGTGTCTTTTGCTCTGGCATAGCACCCTCAGGTTGTCCCTTAAGGCGATGTTTGCCCGAGCAAAATTACGTTGTCGATGGTTTTTGTTAAGTGCGACGCAGGCGGATCACGACGTCGACCGAGGCGATCTCTGCCCCTTCGGGAGCTTCCGGCAATTTCGCAATCTCCAACTGATCAGCGGAGGCATCTACCAAGGATTGATCGTCTTCCCAATAAAAGTGGGGGTGATCGCTGATGTTGGTGTCAAAGTAGCTCTTTGACCCATCGACCGTGATTTCACGCATCAGCCCGGCATCACAGAAGGCGCGCAAGGTGTTGTAAACGGTTGCGAGTGAGACTTTCTCTCCCGCCTTCGACGCCGCATCGAACAGGCTTTCAGCTGTCACATGGCGGTTTTTGCCGTCGCCAATCAGCAAGCTTGCCAAGGTCATCCGCTGCCGAGTTGGGCGCAGATCGGCCGAGGATAGCCATTCTGTCGTGCGTTCTTTTGCGGTTACTGTCATCAAAACCACTCTTTGCGTCTGATGCATCATATGGGGATTCAGGCAGCAGGATCAAACGAAAAGCCTGTTAGGGTGGCCCAAATGGTTCATTGGCAGCGAAAATGCCGCAGCGGAGCGAAAGCGTGATCATTGTTCTCAACGGCTACCCAGGGGTCGGCAAGCTGACGATCGGACGGCATTTGGCAAAATTGTTGGATGGTCGGTTGCTGGATATTCATACGATCTATAACGTTGCCTTCGCGTTGACGGATTTCAAAACACCCGCGTTTCGCGACGCCGTTGAACGCGTCGAAGCCGTGGCCCATGACCTGGCGCGCAAACGCCCCCCGACGGAACCGCTGGTCATGACCACGGTGCTCGCGGGGCAAAGCGATTGGGGGGATGCGGAATGGAACCGGATGGTCACACTGGGGAAGGACCGTCCGCCCTTTTGTGTCGTACACATCCATTGTGACCTTGCCGAAAACGAGCGCCGCATTCGATCGCCTGATCGCGGTGCGATGCACAAGCCGCGTGACCCAAGCTACGCCCAGCGCAATCATGCGGAATCCAAGCCACTTTATGGCGGGGACGCCCCAAACCGGTTAAGGCTGGATACCACTGCGCTAGAGGCGGAGGCCGCAGCACGGGCCATCGCCGACTGGGCCGCAACTGTGTGATTGCGGTCAATGACGCGATCGTCATCACGGCCCGACCCTTGTCCTCGCAAACCACGCGATGCTAAGGGGCGTGAAATTTCGCAAGCCAGAAAGTAGCTCCCTTGTCCCCATATCCGAGCAGTTTCGACAAAGACGACCTTCTGAAGTGCGCCGCCGGTGAGCTGTTTGGCCCCGGCAACGCCCAGCTTCCCGCCCCGCCGATGCTGATGATGGATCGAATCACGGAGATTTCCGGAGACGGTGGCGCGCACGGCAAAGGCCATGTGCTGGCTGAATTCGATATCACGCCGGACCTGTGGTTTTTTGATTGCCATTTTCCGGGCAACCCAATCATGCCGGGTTGCTTGGGGCTGGATGGTCTTTGGCAGCTGACAGGCTTTAACCTTGGCTGGCGCGGCTGGCAGGGGCGCGGCTATGCCTTGGGCGTCGGTGAAGTGAAGCTGACCGGGATGGTGCGGCCAGACCGGAAAATGCTGACCTACAAGATCGACTTTACGAAGGCGCTTCAAACCCGCCGTCTGACGATGGGTGTCGCGGACGGGATTGTAGAAGCGGATGGCGAAGTCATCTATCAGGTTAAGGACATGAAAGTCGCGCTTAGCGAAAGCTAAAGCGACCTTGGCGCGACGGGGCGACCGATTTCTGCAAAAGAAATCGTCGTCCGTTCAAACCTCTTGCCCTGCCAGCCACGCGCTTGGGCTTTCGCCGGTGACCCGGAGGAATTCCCGATTGAAGTTGGACTTCGTGTTAAAGCCCGCAGAGAGCATGGCATTTGTTACACTCTCCCCCTCTTTGAGCGCCTCTTGCGCTGCTCTGATCCGAGCCGCATTGATATAGCGTGACACATTCTCGCCAGTGACCTTGTTGATCGCCCCAGAGAGCTGCTTGACGGGCACTAGAACTTTCCGCGAGAGCTGCGACAGCGTCAGGTCTGGGTTCAGATAAAGCCTTTGCTGCTGCATCAACCCATCAAGCTTCGCTACGATCTGTACGTCTTCATCCGTGATCGCGTGATCAAGTACCGCGTCTTCTTCGGCGGGCGCGTTCTCCAAAGCGCCGGACAGGCTGAGCCCCCCAATGACAAGCAGCATCAGGCTTGAATAAATGCTGATGATCCAAGGTTGCAGGTGGGCCGCCCCAGCAATCTGCGCCCCTACAATCATCACGTCGCTCACGGCCGACAACATCAAAGCACCACCAATGATTTGCCAGATACGTCCTGGCAGATCCCCGGCTTCCAACCGCATGCGTGGCAAGGCATCAGGGCCAGCCATGCCCTTCGCCAAAATTGCACCGCCATAGCCGACAAAAAGCCCAGGGATCAGAAAATCGAGCATGGGCGGGGCCACTGCCAGACAAATCAACGCCACAACAGGGCCGAGCCCGTGGATCAAGTCTGCCCATTGGAAATGCCGCACCGCCGTCGCCTGAAACGCGACCCAGGCCACAGGCGGGATCAACGTCGCCGTCATGGCCTGAACCACTAAAAAACCCGGGACTAGATAATGTTGCGCGAGAGAGATGATCACGCCCTGCACCGCACAAACTGCCAGCAAAATCATTAGCGGGCCGTAACGCCGATCCACCAGCCACATGCGCAACAGAAGAAACCCAAGGATGAGGGAGGAGATCAGCGGGATCGGGAGGCTTGGCATCGTTGGGTCTTTCCGTCGTGTTCACTGCAGATGTGGACCGAAAATACGATCTTGGCGACCTGAAACCGGATTTAGGACGCGCTTGAGCGCGGTTTTCATTGGGATGAGGGCATCACAACCAAAGGAGCAAACCTATGAAACATCTCATGACGTCTTTCACCGCACTAACACTTTCCGCCACTGCTGCAGCCGCCGATGTCGCCGGTTACACGCCACTTGTCTTCGATGCGCCACATCACGGGCGCGACGTGCTCGGCGCGGTCTGGTATCCGGCCCAGGACGATGGCCGCCGCTTCACCTTCGCAGAAAACGGCGTCTTCCATGGCGTCGAGGTCTTCGAAGAAGCAAGCGTATCGGAAGGCACGTTCCCCGTTGTCCTCCTTAGCCACGGAATGGGCGGTAACATTCGATCGTTGGCGTGGTTATCTGCCGCGCTTGCTGAACGTGGCGCCGTTGTTGTCAGCGTGAACCATCCAAATTCTACCTGGGGCGATTTCGACCTCAAAGCTGGGATGGTGCATGGGACGCGCGCAAAAGACCTGAGCATCGCGCTTGATGTGCTCGCGACCGATCCGCAGTTTGGTGATCACCTTGACCTCTCTCGCGTGATGGCCGCCGGGTTCTCTTACGGCGGTTGGACCGCACTTTCGCTTGGCGGTGTCATTGGGGACCATGCGGGGTATATCGCCCACTGCGCTGAACACGGTGCGGCATCGTCCCATTGCGATGATCTGATGAGCGCAGAGATCCAAGTGGGTGATGCAGACCCAGAAGTTTGGAACGCAAGCTATGCCGATGGTCGTGTGACCCATGTGGTTGCGATTGATCCCGGTTTGACATGGGGTTTGGGTACGGATGCGGTCGAAGGGGTCATTTCCGACATTACCCTGATTGGTTTGGGGGACGCAGCGGACCGCATGCTGGCGACCGACTATGATGCCAGCGGCTTTGCACGACTCTTGCCAGATGCAACCGCCATGACGCTCGCCCCAGCCATGCACTTCAGCGCCCTTCCGCTGTGCAAACCAATGGGTGCGGCAATCCTTGCTGAAGAAGGTGACGATCCGGTTTGCACCGACCCAGAAGGCACGGACCGTGCGGCCATCCACGCCGCCATCATCGCGCAGCTGGCAGGGGATTTGGGCCTATAGCGCCCGAGCCCCTTTCACCTTGCACCCCTCGCGGGGAGCGTCCTACATAGGCCCGTCAAAAGAATAAGGAGCGCACATGCGTCGCGTCGTTGTAACAGGCCTTGGGATCGTTTCACCGATCGGGAATAATGCGGAGGAGGTTCTGGCCTCTTTGAAGGCTGGAACCTCTGGCATTTCGGCTTCCGCTGAAATGGCAGAGCACGGCTTTCGCTCCCAAGTGGCCGGCGCTGTCGATCTTGATGTGACTGAGCATGTCGACAAGCGGACGCTGCGCTTCATGGGCCCGGGTGCCGCCTATTCCTACATCGCCATGCAACAAGCGATCACTGATGCAGGCCTTGAAGAGGATCAGGTGATCAATCCGATGACGGGTGTGATCGCGGGGTCCGGGGGCCCATCCACCTCTGCCATGCTGGCCGCCCATCAGGTGGTGCTGAACACGGGCGCAACCAAACGGATCGGGCCGTTTGCTGTCCCGAAGACGATGTCATCAACTGTGTCTGCAAACCTTGCGACGGCGTTTAAGATCAAGGGGATGAACTTTTCAATCACCTCTGCCTGTTCGACGTCCCTGCACTGCATTGGCATGGCTGCCCAACAGGTCGCACTTGGCTTGCAGGACACGATGTTTGCCGGTGGCGGCGAGGAACTCGATTGGACCCTGTCCTGCCTTTTTGACGCGATGGGTGCAATGTCGTCAAAGTACAACGAGACCCCCGAGCGGGCCTCGCGCGCGTTTGACGCGGACCGCGACGGTTTCGTGATTGCCGGCGGCGGTGCGATGGTCGTGCTGGAAAGCCTCGAGAGCGCGCAGGCGCGAGGCGCGAAGATCTACGCCGAGGTCACGGGGTTCTCTGCCACCTCCGACGGGGCTGACATGGTTGCCCCATCCGGTGAGGGTGGTGAACGTGCGATGCGCGGCGCGCTGAAGGCGCTGCCGGAAGGGCGCAAGATCAGCTACATCAACGCGCATGGCACGTCGACTCCGGTGGGCGACGTAGGCGAGATTGAGGCGGTGCGCCGCGTCTTTGGCGAGGGATCCACCCCGCCAGTGTCATCCACCAAGTCGATGACCGGCCACAGCCAAGGGGCCGCAGGTGCGTCGGAGGCTGTCTATTGCTTGTTGATGATGCAACACGACTTTATCGCCCCGTCGATCAATGTTGAAACACTCGACCCAGCGCTGAAACCCGAAGAGATCGCGACGAAGACTATCGAAAACGCGGGCCTCGATACGATCATGACGAACTCTTTCGGGTTTGGTGGGACGAATGGGTCGATGTTGATGAGCAAGTTTGACGGGTAGCCCGGCAAAGGTCGGGTTCACCCCACCATCGCATCCAGTTTCGCGGCGCAGATAAAGTCGTTCTCTGACAGTCGGCCCAGTTCGTGGGACGTGTAAGTTACCGTGCAATAGCCCCAGCCAAAGCTCACATCGGCATGATGACCTTCCTTGTCGCTTAAATATGCGGCGAGGTTGGCAGTGTAGATAGCCTTCGCAAATCCTTTGAACGTGAATTTACGGATCAGCGTTTGGGCTTCTGCATCCATCTCCCAAGCCGGGTCCAGTTGACCCTTTAGTCGGGTAACGTCGGTGTCGGTCAGAGGCGGCACCCATCCATCACAGGCGGCACATGACTGCTGTGAAAGGTCAGGCAACGTCTTTCTCCGGATAAGTGGGCGCATGCAAGCCAAGGGACTGCGCTTTGCGAATATCCGCTTTCAAGTCCCGCGCAGCGGCGGCGCGCAGCTGATCCACATCCTCCAACACGAAGTAGATCGGCTGATTGATATCAATCCGATAAGGTGTGCGCAGGATGTCGATTACATCGAACGGTTTCCGCTGAACGCCTGGGTCTTTCACCGAGTGGCGCAATTCGCCCGGCGAAGAGGCGAGCCCAGAGCCCAGCGCTTTTACGTCGGCCCCTTCCCGGATCAGGCCGAATTCAATCGTGAACCAATACAGACGGATGAGCCATGCGTAGTCGCTCTTCTCGCAAGTCAGCCCCGTTTCCCCAATTGATTGCGAAAACCTGGCAAAACACGGATCGGTCAGCAATGGGGTATGACCATAGATCTCATGGAAGATGTCCGGCTCTTCGATGTAATCGAAGTCCTTGCGGCTGCGGATGAAAGAGGCGGCGGGGAAAGTCTTGTTAGCCAACATACCAAAGAACTTGGAGAAGCCGATCAGGGCTGGGACAGGTTCAACGCGCCACCCAGTATAGCCTTCGATGATCTCCGATAGGTCTTTGCATTGGGGGACGCGATCGACTGGAAGGTTCAACCGCGCCTGCCCCTCAAGAAACGGTTTGGCCGCATAGGTTTCTACGCGCGGCTGTTGCTGGGCAACCAAATCGCGCCAGACGACATTTTCGCTGGCGGTGTAGCGAATAAAGCCCTGTTCGTCGGGCACTTTGGCGATGTAACGAGTGTGTTTCGGCATCTGCTCCTCCGGAATATGCAGGAACAGTTTGGGTCTGTTTCGCAGAAAAGAGATGCCCGATTAGCAGGTTTGCACTATAAAGCAGGTATAATTTACCTCAAATTACGGAAACCAAGGTAAAATCATGCTCGACACTTTCGAACGACGCATCCTGCGCGCCCTTCAACACGACGGCCGGGCGAGCACACAAGACCTGTCAGAGACCGTCGGTCTGTCTGCGTCACCGTGCTGGCGGCGGGTTAAGCGCTTGGAAGAGGACGGTTACATCAAGCGCTATATGGCGGTCTTGGACGCAAAGAAGCTTGGGCTGCGCGCTTTTGCTTATGTCCAAGTGTCATTGGTGGACCACGCAGAGGACTCCATTACGAAATTTGGGTCCTTCGTTCAGGACTGCGAACAGATCTTAGAATGTGCATCGATCACCGGAGATTTCGATTTCTTGCTCAAGGTCGCGGCGCCCGACCCGGAAGCATTGGAAGAGTTCATCATGAAGCGAATCCTGCGCTTGGGCGTCGTCCGCTCAACAACAACAAACTTCGTCCTCCGCCAGATGAAGACAGCTGGACCACTGCCGATCGACGGCGGCGAAGCAGACTAAAGTCGACCGCGTTAACAGATCCCTGGGCCGACGCTCCGCCGCCCATGTCGCTGCTTTGCAAGGTTGCGAAACTGGATCACGTAGTGGCTATCTGCCCCGCTTGCCTGCCAAGACGAGACGCGCATAGGCCGGTGCGATGCGTTGATGACCTCCATCCAATTGGCATCCCAGGCTCGCATCACCCGTGTCAGCTCTGGGCGAGAGGCGTTCCAAAAATACTCTTGGAACGGGCATTGCTCGATCCGCAGGGTCACAGCGTCCGTTCCGCAGTCTTGCGACACCCTCATTCCGTCTCCGTGGCAATGGCGGATTAGCTTTGCGGGGCCCTGGGCTGCGACAATCAGGAACGGGTGCTTATCAATGAGCATCCACATTCGCATGTCATTCCGGGCGAGCCAGCCGCCACAGGCGACGAAGGCCTTCGTCAGTGTGACCTCAGATTGCGCACGATTGAACCCAAAGTCTTCGAGCAGAATGCTCGCCGCATACAGCGTTTCGGCCATAGTCCGGTTTGTGTGGACTGCCGAATCCGTGCCTGGCATTGGGATATAGGGCAAACGCGATATCGCGCGGCGCAAGTCTTTGCGTGTTACGTCGATGTCCGACGCACGACGGAGCCGCCAACAAAATTCTGCTTGCCATATCCGGGCAAAAATCTTTCGCATCTTCAATCACCTTTCTTCAAAGCGGCAACCATGGTTTGTTCATAAAGGGCGGCAAGGCTGAGTTGCTCATCCTGCGCCATGTCCGGGTTCAATAAGACAATCCCGCTGAACGTGGCGTATTCAAGGTAAGCGTAGCGTGCCGCTTCCTCTATCGGCAGGGCGAAGCGCGCGACGTACATTTGTGTCATGACGCCAATGCGCTTTTTGTCAGCCGCTTTCACAACCACGTTCACATGCGGGACACGCCGCCCCAGTTCGCGCATAGCGAGTTCGAGCTTGTAATCGATCTCAAGCGCGACCTGGGTCATTTTTTCCATGACCTCTGAGCTGATGTCGCCCTCACCCATCAAGGCCTGGATGTGTTCTGCGATTTCGTCGGTCTGTTGTTCCAACCAACGGTTGGCCATGGCGACCAAGAAGGCCTCATGATCGGCAAAGTGGTAGTAGAACGACCCGCGCGTCAGCCCGGCCGCTTTACAGATCGCTTCAAGCTTGACCGCCTCTGGCCCAGCGCGCGACAGTTCCGCAAGACCGAGATCGAGCCAGTCTTTGGCGCTGTATCGTTTCTTCTTCATGCAAGCAGACCCGCCACCCCGAGCGCCGCTATCGGCAGAAAGAGCCAGCCTTGCGGAACAGCCAGATGACTTGCCCCTTGTTTGAAAGCAATCGCGACGCCCGTCAGAGTGAACCCTGATGCCAATAGCGTCCCGGCGATCGCAAGCGACGTATCACTTGCGTAGCCGCCCCATAGAAAAAATCCCGCCATTCCCGCAATGCCGACGCTGACGAAATGCCAGCAAATGTAGTTCACGTCTCTGACGACCGGGTGCAACTCCGTGCTGGCGAGCAAGGGGCCAGCGATGTCCCGACCGCCTAGGAAGATGTGGACCAGAAACCAAAGTGCGGCGATTGCACCCGCGGCGTAAAAAAGGATGTTTTGCATTGGCCAAGTCCCTTCGAGTCCCGCATAACATACCAAATAGTATGGTATGCTTCAAGGGAAATGTACCAAAAGGTATGTTTTGTTTCTTTGGCCTCAATTTGCGTGGCAACTTGACCTCCTTATGCAAACTAGCCACTTAAAGCCGCAAATTGGTTTGGGGATAGAGATGACACTTTCGATGCAGGGCAAACGCGGGCTCGTCATGGGCGTCGCCAACGAACGATCTATCGCTTGGGGGATCGCCAAGGCACTGGCCAACGCGGGAGCAGAATTGGCGTTCACTTACCAAGGCGAGGCCTTTGGCAAACGCCTTGAACCGCTCGCTGCGTCTGTTGGATCAAAATTCATGGTTGATGTCGATGTGACGGATGCGGCGTCGATGGATGCAGCTTTCGCGGGTATCGCCGAGACGTGGGGCACGCTTGATTTTGTCGTCCACGCGATTGCGTTCTCCAACAAGGATGAGCTGACCGGGCGGATCATGAACACCTCGCTCAACAACTTCCTGACGTCGATGCAGATCTCTTGTTATTCGTTCATTGACGTCGCGCGGCGGTCCCAAGCGATGATGCCAAATGGTGGGACGCTTTTGACGCTGAGCTATCAAGGGTCGAACCGCGTCACGCCGTCTTATAACGTGATGGGTGTGGCAAAGGCAGCCTTGGAATCGTCGGTGCGGTATCTGGCCAATGACCTCGGCCCCGACGGCATCCGCGTCAACGCGATCAGCCCCGGCCCGATGAAAACGCTGGCTGGGGCCGCGATCGGTGGCGCGCGGAAGACTTACAAGCATACCGGTGAAAACGCGCCGCTGCGATCGAATGCGACGTTGGAGGCTGTTGGCGGAACGGCCGTTTATTTAGCCTCGGACGCCGGTGCCTTTACAACTGGCGAAGTGATCAGAGTGGATGGCGGATTTCACGTGCTGGGCATGCCGCAGTTGGAGAACCTATAGGGCAGCAGCCTTTGCGAAATGTGAGGGAGGTGGTGATACTGCCGACATTCAAATCACCACCTATCATGGCAAAGGTTTGCCGCACCTGAGCACAAGGAATAGCGCCGGAACGCTAGATTAGCCCTAAGGCCCCCTTTCCGTCCCCGCCCACACGTGTCACCTTGCGCGCGAAAAGGGGGGCTGATGCCGATCACGACTTGCATCTTCGACGCCTATGGCACGCTTTTTGATGTGGCCGCTGCTGCACGCATTGCAGCGGCGGAGCCGGAGCATGCGGTCCTCAAAGGCAGTTGGCCCCAAATCGCCCAAGACTGGCGGCTAAAGCAGTTGCAATACACTTGGCTCCGCGCCGTAGCGGATCAGCATTGTGATTTCTGGCAGGTCACACAAGACGGGCTCGACTGGGCCCTTGAAGCTGCAAAGCTCGACGCGCCAGAGACACGCGAGCGGCTTTTGGCGCTTTATTGGGAGCTCGCAGCCTACCCAGAAGTCCCCAACATGCTTGCGACGCTGAAAGAGCGGGGGATGAAGACGGGTATCCTCTCAAACGGATCACCGGACATGCTCAAGGGCGCCGTCTCCTCCGCTGGTCTGGAGGAGCTGCTCGACGCAACACTTTCAGTTGAGAGTGTCGGAGTCTTCAAACCCCATGCAACTGTCTACGACATGGTCGGCGCCCACTTCGGATGTGCAAAGGATGACGTCTTGTTTGTTTCAAGCAACGGCTGGGACGCGGCTGGGGCGGCGGGCTATGGCTTTCGAACCGTCTGGGTGAACCGCGCCGGAGAGCCACGCGATCGACTTTATGCAACGCCGCACCATGTTTTATCAGACCTAACGGGAATACCGGACCTAGTCTAATGCCTGAATTTTCCGCCGCCGATGGCACCCGCTTGCACTACACGGACGAGGGGACGGGCATCCCAATTCTTGCACTTGCCGGTCTCACCCGTAACACCCGCGACTTTGACCATGTCGCACCTCACCTGCCCCAAATGATGCCCGTGCGCCTGATCCGGATGGACTATCGCGGGCGTGGTCAGTCTGAGTGGGCCGATCCGAAGACGTACTCCATCCCGCAAGAGGCGCAGGACGCTTTGGCGTTGCTCGATCACTTAGGGTTAGAGAAGGCTGCAATCCTGGGTACGTCGCGGGGTGGTTTGATCGCGATGCTAATTGCCGCCACCGCCAAGGACCGTCTGCTCGGTGTGGCTCTCAACGACATCGGACCAGAGATCGCAGACAGCGGCCTCGCGGACATCAAAGACTATATCGGGCGCAAGCCGGCCCAGAAGACCTATACCGAAGCCGCGCAGTTTCGCGCAATGACTTGGACCCACTTTGAAGACGTCCCATTGGAGCGTTGGCAAGCAGAGGTCCGAAACCATTATATCGAAACGCCCGAGGGCCTCGACTTGCGATATGATGCCAAATTGCGCGATGCGGTACTTGAGGCAGGGGCACAACCCACGCCGGACCTGTGGCCGTTCTATGACGCGATGTTGGGCCTGCCACTTTGCCTCATCCGTGGCGCAAACTCCGACCTCCTATCGGAAGCCACCGCCGACGAGATGCTGCGTCGCCGGATTGATATGATCCGTGCGGACATCCCGGGACGTGGACACGTGCCGTTCCTGGACGAGGAGCCAGCACTGGATGCGTTACACGAGTGGTTGGAGGATATTGATGACCATTGAGGCCATCCGCGCCGCTGCCCGTCGCATTGCAGGGCACGCGCGGCGGACGCCGCTGTTGTCGTCGCCCTTCCTTGATGAGATCGCTGGGCGTCGCGTCCTGGTGAAGCCCGAGTGTTTACAGCACACCGGATCTTTCAAGTTCCGCGGTGCGTGGTCGGCGATCTCCGCCTTGCCGGACGAAGCACGTGCCAAAGGTGTCTTTGCCTTTTCAAGCGGCAACCACGCCCAGGGCGTTGCGGCGGTGGCGAGGGCACATGATGTCAGCGCCGTGATCCTTATGCCATCGGACGCCCCCGCGCTGAAAATCGCGAATACCAAGGCCTTGGGGGCCGAGGTTGTCACCTACGACCGCACGATGGAGGACCGCGATAGCCTCGGTTCGTCGAAAGGGCGGATGCGCGTGGTTTGACCCTGATCCGCCCTTTCGACGAACCGCTCGTCATCGCGGGTCAAGGTACGGTGGGCCTAGAGATCGCTGAAGATGCATCAGGCCTCGGCATCACCGATGCCGATGTCGCAGTGTGTTGTGGCGGCGGTGGGCTAACATCTGGCATCGCCATGGCCCTCGCAGCGGATGCGCCGGGCATGATCACACGCCCAGTGGAACCTGAAGGCTTTGATGACGTTATCCGCTCTGTCGAAACGGGCCAAATCATGTCGAACCCGCGCACGACAGGTTCCATCTGTGACGCAATCATTACGCCCGCGCCGGGAAACATCACCTTCCCGATCATCCAGGAACACTGCGGGACGGGCATCGTGGTGACAGAAGACGAAGCACTTCGGGCCATGGCTCATGCTTTTCAGCGCCTGAAACTTGTCGTCGAACCCGGTGGGGCCGTCGGCCTTGCCGCCGCCCTCTTCCACCCGAATGCCTTCACACATGAAACCGTGATCGCCGTGATCTCTGGCGGCAATGTCGACGCGCCGATGTTCAACCGCGCCCTCGCCACATTGACTTGAGGACACCATGACAGACTTTACCATTGCCAGCTTCAACGTAAAAAACCTGATCGGGGCCGACCAGGAATACTATCGCTTTGAGTCCTACACACCGGAAGAACATGCGTGGAAGCAGGCTTGGTTGGCCGACCAGATCCTGAACCTGTCCGCCGACGTCATTTGCTTTCAAGAGATCTTTGACAAAGACGCTCTGCAAGCGGTGATCGACGAGGCGGACGAGATCGGTATTGAAGCCAACAAGGCCAACGTGCCGGACCCCAGCAAGCGCTATGCCCGCAAAGCCATCTTTCGCAAATTGGCCTACGCGCCCTACACTGACGCGGCGCTGGCCTTTGCTCCGAATGCGAGTGACGGAGAGCCCGGACAGCGGCGGCCGGGGCTTGCAGTGCTTTCGCGCTTTGGTTTCGCAGAAGATCCGCAAGTGCTGCAGGAACTGCCTGAGCCGCTGGAGATCCCTTTTCAAGATCTCGACGGCAGTGATGGTGGCACCTATCGGGTCAACCGCCTGTCCCGCCCGATCTTGAAAGTGCGCGTACCTGCTGGTGATCAGACCATCACGATCTTTAACTGCCACCTGAAATCAAAACTTGGGGAGTTAGACCGCCCTGATGGTGCCCCGTTCCCGCCGGCCGCCGATCTCGTGAGTTACGACCCGGCTGGTCGCGCGTTAGGAGCCCTGCGCGCGGGTCTGCGCCGGATGGCGGAGGCCTGGGTCCTGCGCAAAGCGATTCTTGATGAGCTGGCAGAGAATCGCCCCGTCATGGTTTTGGGCGATTTCAACGATAGCGAGCATTCGGTCAGCAGTGAGATCATTACAGGCGAAGTCCCCTTTAAGAACTACGCTTGGATGCGGCGGCACGACGCGGCGCACCGCAGTGACCGCTATTCCGACGAAGAGAATGAGACGATCCAGTCCCAGATTAATGCTGTCAGGCTCTACTCAGCAGAGAAAATGTTCGTTCGCAGATCCGCACGTGACATGGTCTTCACGTCGGCATTTGGCGGCGTGTTTGAGAGTATTGACCAAATCCATATGTCCCACCACTTCGCCATCGATGGGCCACAACGCATTGGTGAGATGGAATATTTTAGCGTCTTGAATGACCACCTTACAGATGGGAGCCATCCGGAAGCCCCCTATAACAAGCTGGCTTCTGACCACGGTCAGATTATGGCTCACATCCGCATGCATGACAGCGAGGATTGAGAAAGCGACAGGCGACGGCAATCCGACACTTGCTTCCCGAGTTCTCAATTTGCAAAAAATTTTGGCATCCATCCGTGACCGGTCAAAATAAAAACGTCAGATCAAAGTGTTGACACACGCGTCAACTTCGACTTTCCTCTGCCTCGGGAGGGTTGTCCGCCTTTGCTTTGCAAGGCCGCGGGACAACGGGAACAAGCCGCGCTTTAGGATTTTGTCCTGCGCGGCTTGATCTTTTTTCAGCCCAATTTTCAAGCAGGAGCTTGCGGAACATCATGCAGCGCATCGCCGTCACAAATGGTCAGGTCAACCTATCATGTCAGATTAGTGGGCCAGTCGATGAAAACACCCCGACGGTTGTTTTTGCCAACTCGCTCGGGACGACTTTGCATCTTTGGGATGCCATTTTGCCCCTGTTGCCCGAAGGTCTGCGGATCATCCGTTACGACATGCGCGGTCATGGTCGGTCGGATGTTCCCAAACCACCGTACACAATGGGGGCGCTAGTCAGCGATGCTGAAGCCATTTGCGATGCCTTTTCCGTGAAGGATGCGATGTTCGTCGGCTTGTCTGTTGGTGGCATGGTCGCGCAGGGGCTGGCTGTGAAAAGGCCGGATATTTGTCGCGCGATCGTCCTGTCCAACACGGCTGCCAAGATCGGGAATCCGAAACTTTGGCAAGATCGGATCGACACAGTTCAGTCCAAGGGGATGGGGCCACTGGCAGACGGCATTATGGAGCGGTGGTTCGGACGTGATTTTCTGAATGACCCGGATCTCGCAAAATGGCGCGCTATGCTCGTCGCGACACCGCCCGACGGATATGCTGGCGTATGCGCTGCGATTGCCGGAACGGACTTTTATACGCCCACCTCCGGCATGCGCATCCCGGCCTTGGGGATCGCAGGGTCAGAGGATGGCGCCACCCCGCCGGATCTGGTCCGCGAAACGGTTGATTTGATACCGGGGTCGCAGTTCCATTTGATGCGGCGCGCGGGTCACCTGCCATGTGTGGAACAGCCTGAGACGTACGCCGCCCATCTGGGTGACTTTTTGCAGGCGACCGGCCATATGGCGGTATGACCCGCTTTCTTTTGGTTCATGGATCGGCCCATGGCGCGTGGTGCTGGGATGATCTGATCCCGCACTTGCAAGCGGCTGGCCACAGTGCCGTGGCGATCGACTTGCCTTCTCATGGCAACGATCCGACCCATCCGCATGACGTCACTCTGACCAGCTATGCCAATGCGATCGTTGCAGCGCTGGATGAGGGCACAATGATCGTCGCACACTCTATGGCCGGGTTTCCCGCAACGCTGGCGGCGGACATGGCGCCAACCAGGGTCGCAAAGCTCATCTACCTTTGCGCCCATGTCCCGCAACCAGGCAAATCCATTGCGGACATGCGCGCCATGGCCGACAGCCAACCGCTCGCGGACGCGATGATCCCCAGCGAGGACGGTCGCACCGTAACCATCGACCCGACCAAGGCCGGCGCGACGTTTTACCATGATGTTCCGGCGGATCGAGCCGCCTGGGCCGTCTCTCGGCTTTGCCCACAAGCCGTACTGCCACAGGCAACGCCCTATCCGGTTTCGCATAACAAAAGCCACGCCCGCCACTATATCCGCTGCATGGATGACCGGGCGATCCCGCCCGCGTTGCAGGTCAATTACACGGCAGATTGGCCGGATGACCAAGTGACCGAATTGCCAACGTCGCACTCTCCGTTCCTTTCGGATCCTGCGGCGCTCGCGTCTCTTCTCGATCGAATTGCAATGGCATAAGTCATTGCATCTTGCCTCACGCCCCCCACATCACCAAAACGGGGTGGAAGGGAAGAGCTGAACCATCATGACCCAGATGACCGCACCGCAACTGCGTTTGGCCAAGACGTTTATCTTGCTGTCCGTCGTGATGGACAGCATGGGCATCGGGCTGATCATGCCCGTAATGCCTGACCTGATCCGTGAGATTGAAGGGACGGATTTGTCAAACGCTGCGGTTTGGGGCGGTCTGCTCGCCACAATCTTCGCCCTGATGCAGTTCTTCTTTGGTCCAACCGTTGGCAACCTGTCAGACCGATATGGGCGACGTCCGGTCTTACTGATTTCGCTTGTTGTGATGTCGTTCGATTACGTCTTGATGGCGGTTGCCAGCACGATGTGGCTTTTGATCATTGGTCGCGTGATCGGCGGGATCACCGCCGCGACCCAATCAACCGCAGCAGCCTATATGGCTGATGTCTCCAAACCCGAAGAGAAAGCCGCCAATTTTGGTTTGATCGGTGCAGCCTTTGGGGTGGGCTTTGTGCTAGGGCCTATCTTGGGCGGTGTTCTGGCTGAGTACGGCACCCGTGCGCCTTTCTGGGCGGCTGCGTTTCTGGCGGCGGCGAACGCCGTCTTTGGCTACTACGTTCTGCCCGAAACAGTGACTGATGAAATCCGCCGCCCGTTTTCTTGGAAACGGGCCAACCCACTCGGGGCATTTCAACACATCGGCAAGCTGCCTGGGCTGAAGCGGCTGATCGTGATCTCATTCATCTACGCGATCGCCTTCTTCGTCTACCCGGGCGTTTGGGCCTACTTTGGCGCGCTGCAATTCGGCTGGTCGCCGAGCATGATCGGCCTGTCATTAGGTCTCTTCGGTATCGGGATCGCTGTCGTGCAGGGCTTGCTCATCAAACCGATCATCGCTGCTTTTGGAGAGCGCCGCACCGTCGTCTTCGGCCTGGCCGTCGATGTTATGGCGTTTATCGCGCTTGGCTCCGTCAGCAATGGCTGGATTGCCCTCGCCCTGACGCCGCTGACGGCCCTAGGTTCTGTCGCAGGACCAGCCCTGCAAGGCATCATGTCACGCTCCGTCGCTGACAATCAGCAAGGGGAACTGCAAGGACTTGTGGCGTCCATCAACGCTGTTGCAACCATCATTGCGCCTCTTGTTGTCACGCAGACCTTCTTTGTATTCACAAAACCTGATGCTGCGATCTTCCTGCCGGGTGCGCCGTTTTTGTTGTCAGCTGCCCTGACACTGGGGTGCATATTTATCTTCATTTCACATTCTTCAAAACGCGCCGTCACGTCATCGTAAAAGGGGCTTGCCAGCGCAGCAACGGCAGCATTTGGTGTCTCAAAACCGAACGAGAGAAGAACCACAATGCCTGCCATCAAAGCCGCCGTCTGCCATGCATTTGGCGATCCGATGACCGTTGAAACGGTCAATCTCCGCGCACCTATCGCGGGTGAGGTCGAGGTGACGCTGAAGGCCGTCGCGATCTGTCATTCCGATATCTCCTATGCCGACGGGGCTTGGGGCGGATCGTTGCCTGCAGTTTATGGCCATGAGGCCGCCGGGCATGTGACGGCCGTGGGCGATGCTGTGACTGGTCTTTCAGTCGGAGACCCCGTCGTCGTCACACTGATCCGTGCGTGCGGCGCCTGTCCCTCTTGCGCCAGTGGCAAACCCACAATCTGCCAAACCCCATACGACGGGGATCATGGCCCGTTGAAAACCGCTAAGGGTGGCAAGCTGCATCAGGCCATGGCCTCTGGCGCCTTCGCTGAAAAGGTCGTCGTGCACCACAGTCAGGTCGTCCAACTGCCTGAGGGTATTCCAATGGACTCCGCTAGTCTTCTTGCTTGCGGTGTCATCACCGGTGTCGGGGCTGTCGTGAACGCAGCTGACTTTCGGGCGGGGCAAGATGCCGTGGTGATCGGAGCGGGCGGGGTCGGCCTCAATGCGATCCAAGGCGCGCGGATCGCGGGCGCCCGCCGGATTGTGGCGGTCGATATGTCGGAAGAGAAGCTCGCGATCGCAAAGGACTTTGGGGCAACGGACGGTGTCCTCGCCTCTGACCCGAAGCCATGGAAAGCGGCCAAAGCGGCTATGGGCCGTGGGGCGGATGCAGTTTTCGTGACCGTGGGCGCTGCACCGGTCTACGACATCGCCCCGCGCTACCTCGGTTACGGGGGCAAGGTGATTATGGTCGGCATGCCCGCGTCGGGGTCGGAATCAAAATACGAAGCCGCAAACTTCGCCGCCGTCGGTCAAAGCATGGTTGGCTCAAAAATGGGCGATGTCGTGGTCGCGCGCGACATCCCCTGGATGGCGGATCTTTACGGCCAAGGCCGCTTGAAACTGGATGAACTCATTTCGGGCCGCTGGACGCTCGATCAGATTAATGACGCCATCGCCGACACGCGCTCGGGCAGTGCCAAGCGCAATGTGATCGTGTTCGACTAGGCCTCAGATGCTAGAGCGCATCGTCCCAGCCAAAGTAGACCCCCGGAACCTCATCCCCTTTGAGGGAGCGATAGAGCGCAATCGCTGCGTCATTGTCCGCCTCAGTGCCAAGCCAGATACCGCCGTCGCAGCCCAACTCACGGGCGAGCGCGATGAGCCGATTGCACAGGGCCGTCGCGACGCCCTTCCGCGTCCACTCATCCCGCGTCCCGACCTCATTGATGAAAAACGAGGGCATCTTGTCGGGGTGATACAGGACAGTGCCGCTTGCCATCCCGACGGCCAAGTCATCTACAAAGGCGAGCACCATGTGATGGAGCGGATCGTCCAGAAACCTGCGCGCCTGCGCCGGATCAACCGGATTGTCGAAAAGCCCCTCCGGCACCGCGCACAAAAGGGCATGGTCACCCGGGCCAAGAACATGCAACGTCAGATCCATCTTGGGTCCTTTCCAATCACAGGTGGGCACGCGCCATGAAACTGCAAGACCTCGATATCATTGTCACGGCCCCACCCGCACCTGGCTGGGGCGGACGCTATTGGATCTTAGTGAAAGTGACGACCGACACGGGGATAACCGGTTGGGGTGAATGCTACGCCTCTTCCGTTGGGCCTGACGCGATGCGGGCCGTCATCAAGGATGTCTTTGAGCGGCACATGGCTGGCGAGAACCCCGAAAACATCGAATTGATGTTTCGCCGCGCTTATTCCGCCGGGTTCACCCAGCGGCCTGACCTGACGGTCATGGGCGCGTTTGCGGGGTTGGAAATCGCCTGCTGGGATATTCTTGGCAAAGACCGCGACCGCCCGGTGCACGCCCTGATCGGCGGGCGGATGAACGAGCAGATTCGGGCCTATACGTACCTTTACCCCCTCGCCAAGCATAGCCTGCCAGAGTTCTGGGCCTCGCCCGAGATGGCCGCCGAAAGCGCCGCCGCCCTCGTCGCTCAGGGTTACACTGCCGTAAAGTTCGACCCAGCAGGCCCCTACACCATCCGTGGCGGCCATATGCCGTCGCGCTTTGACATCAGCCTCTCCGCAGCCTTCTGCAAGGCCATCCGTGGTGCGGTCGGGGACAAGGCCGACCTGCTCTTCGGCACCCACGGCCAGTTCTCGACCAGCGGCGCGATCCGGTTGGCGCAAGCCATCGCACCCTTTGATCCGCTCTGGTACGAAGAGCCCGTACCGCCCGACAACGTCGACGCACTCGCTAAGGTCGCCAGTGCCACGAGCATTCCCATCGCCACCGGCGAGCGGCTGACCACAACCGCAGAGTTCGCCCCTGCCTTGCGCGATGGGCATGTTGCGATCTGCCAGCCAGCCCTCGGGCGCGCGGGCGGTATCTGGGAGGCCCACAAGATCGCCACCATCGCGCAAGCCTACAATGCGCAGGTAGCGCCTCACCTTTATGCGGGGCCTATCGAATGGGCGGCCAACGTTCAGCTCGCCGCAGCAATCCCCAACATCCTGATGGCCGAGACCATTGAAACGCCGTTCCACTACGCGTTGATCAAACAAGGCCTGACGGTCGAGAATGGCTACATCCCCATCCCCACCGCACCAGGACTTGGCATTGAGGTGGACGAGGCGCTCGCCCGCGCGCACCCGTACACGGACAGTGGTCTGCATCTACAAATGCAAGAAGACCCCATTAGCTATCATGCAGTGAACACCTTCGCCGGCGGCGCGCCAGTCAAGGAATAGGCACCGCGCCAGCCGATTTCTTTAAAAGATCTCGACGATCGCGCCGCATTCCCACTTTCAACCAACATGCCCCTCCGTTATGCTGAACATCGTTCAGGTACGGGGGTCGCATGGCAGGCAAGGTCGCAGAAAAGCGCAAAGCGCTGCGTGAGAACTTAATCGTTCTTGCGGAGAAACAGATCACCGAAGAGGGGCTAACGTCGCTGCGCGCCCGAGACCTCGCCAAAGACGCGGGCTGTGCGACCGGCGCGATCTACAATGTCTTTGACGACCTGACTGATTTGATCCTGACCGTGAACGCACGCACGTTCCACCGGCTCGCCGCGGACGTCACTGGGGCGTTGGAAGCGGCACCTGATATCGCGCTCGATCAGCTGATCGCGATGGGCCTCGCGTATCACCAGTTCGCCAAAGCGAATTACAATGCCTGGCGCGCAATCTTTGATGTGGAACGAGACCCTGCCACCCCGCCGCCGGACTGGTACTTGCAAGAGCTCGCCCATCTCTTTGGCATTATCGACGGCCCTTTGACCGTCGCACTGCCGGATATGGATCCTGGCGAACGCCAGCTCTTTACGCGCACGCTCTTCACCTCTGTCCATGGGATTGTGATGCTAGGACTCGATGACACCAGCGCGGCGGTGCAAAGTGACGCCATTGAAGTGATGATCAAACTCCTCCTCACCCACGCCGTGCGCCCTCTTTGAAATTTTTTTGAACTTCGTTCATTTTTCTCTTGAACGACTCAGTGAGGCATCCTATGTCCATTTCATGAACAACGTTCACGAATTGGAGGAAAGATGTTTAAGACCCTCACGACACTCTTCGCCGGGGCCAACGCCCGCGCCGAAGACCGCGTGCGCGACGCCTTTGCGATTGAGCTGATTGATCAGAAGATACGCGAAGCAGAAACGCAATTGAAGACCGCCAAAGCCACGCTCGCCAGCCTAATCCAGCGCCAACGGTCCGAAGACCAGCACCGGCAAGGCCTTCAGACACGGATTACCGCCATCACCAAACGTGCAAAAAACGCAATTGAAGCAGACAATATGTCGTTGGCTGAAGAAGCCGCGAGCGCCATCGCCCAAATGGAAAACGAACAAGCGATCCGCGAACAAACCCTCGCTCGCCTAGATCAAAAGATCCTCCGCCTGCGCAACTCTATCGAAACCGGCCAGCGCCGCATTGTCGATCTCAAGCAAGGCGCCATCCAAGCCCGCGCCGTCCGGCGCGAGCAGGCGATCCAATCGCGGATGGCTGGGTCAGGCAGTTCCGTCGGCAGCGTCGAAGAAGCGGAAGAGCTGATCGCAAGCGTTATAGGTAAGGACGACCCGTTTGAGCACAGCCAGATTATGGCGGAAATCAACGCCGACCTAACCCACGATACCCTGGAAGATCGGATGGCTGACGCAGGCTTTGGCCCCGCCACACGGTCCACCGCCAAAGACGTGCTGAACCGTCTGAAAACCTCAAAGTAACCCCACACCAAAAGGATCAAACCCATGATGAACCGCTCTGATAACACCGTCATTATGTTCTTTAACGGCGTCGCAGTCGTTGTCGCCTACGGCATGCTCGGCCTTTCACTTTATCTCTCGCCTGACGTGCCCCTATCCACAAAGGGCTACTGGGGCATTGGTGTTCTGATGTTGACCCTCGCGCTTGTGAACTTCGTCAAGTACCGCTTCGACGACCGCCTGTCTGAAGACCGCATTCAACGCCTCGAAGACGCCAAAAACGAAAAGCTGCTCAGCGAATTTGTTGGCGACACGGAGGACTAACCCTCCCCGGGGCGGGTCTAAAGCCCGCCCCAAACCCTTCACAAAAAGTCAACTTCCCGCCAAGGTGGTCCACATGAAGGCGCTTCGTTATCTTGCCGCCCGGCTCACCGGCCATATTTTGCGGCTGTTCGTCCGGTTTCTTACCGCAGTCCGCGCAGACTGGCGCGGGATTGAACCTGTTCCAAAACAGCGCGTCTATTTTGCCAATCACGTCTCAAACGGCGACATGCCCATGATTTGGGCCGTCTTGCCACCTGCAGTTCGGCGCACTGTGCGGCCAGTCGCCGCCGCTGACTATTGGCTGAAAACCCCCATTCGCGCTTTTATCGGGCCAGAGGTCTTCAATTGCGTGCTCATCGACCGGCGGCCAGAGGTGGATGACAAACCGATGGATAAAATCCTCGAAGCACTCGACGAAGGTGCATCCTTGATCATCTTCCCCGAAGGCGGGCGTAACATGACCGATGATCCGCTGATCCCGTTCAAAGCGGGCCTTTATAACATGGGGCAGGCGCGACCTGAGGTAGACCTCGTCCCGACCTGGGTCGCCAACCTCAACAGCATTATGCCGAAGGGAGAGGTCATTCCCCTGCCCCTTATCTGCACGGTCACTTTCGGCGCGCCGATCCATGTGGAAGACGGCGAAAGTAAAGACGACTTCCTGGTGCGTGCCGCCAATGCACTTGCCGATTTGCGGCCCGAAGCCGACAAAAGCGACTGGACCGCCCAAGCCAAGGTCGCGGCCGAATGACACCGAATATGCCGGACATTCCGTTGGACGCCACCACGGCTGATCTTCTCTTGCTGGTGCTTGGCGTGATGGGCGTGATGTTGGCGCTCACCCTGTTGGGCGAGTTCCTCCGCATGCGCCAACCGGCCGGCGAGCAAAGCACCATGCTCGATACTTACATGACCCGCGTTCAAAGCTGGTGGGCAATTGTGATCCTTGTCGGCCTTGCCCTGATCTCGGGCCGGGTTGGCGTGATGATCCTGTTCCTCTTCGCCAGTTTTTCAGCCTTGCGAGAATTCCTTACGCTCACGACGAAAGCACAGGCAGACCACATGTCGCTCGCGCTTGCCTTCTTCGCCGTGCTGCCGCTGCAGTACCTGTTTGTCTGGCTGGACTGGCCGGGCATGTTCACACTCTTCATCCCGGTTTACGCCTTCCTGCTTCTGCCCATCGTTTCGGCCCTGCGCGGCGATACCGACCGCTTTTTGGTACGGATCGCGGAAACCCAATGGGGCCTGATGATCGCGGTGTTCTGCCTTAGTCACGTTCCGGCGTTGATGACCGTCGACATCGTCGGATACGGCGGGCGTTCACTTCTGCTTATCGCTTTCCTGGTCCTCGTCGTTCAGTTCGGCGACCTGTTGGAATACTTCTTTGGCCGCCGCATCGGTAGAACCAAAGTGGCGCCAGGCCTGTCTCCGAAAACTTGGGAAGGCGTGGCCTGCGGCATTGGGTCTGCGATCTTGATCGGGGGATTGCTGAGTTGGATCACACCTTTCGGCGTTCTTGGCGCGATGGCCATGGCAGGAGTGACGAGCCTGGTCGGCATGCTGGGGAACCTCGTGTTCGCCGCAATCAAACGGGATCGCGGTGTGAAAGACTGGTCACACCTGATCCCCGGACAGGGCGGTTTCGTCGATCAGCTCGATAGCGTGATCTTCGCCGCCCCGATCTTTTATCATCTTACCGTCTGGGGCTGGGCAACCTAGCGCCTATTGCTCCGTCCCAAGAACAAGCACCCAGGTCAGCTGTGACCCAGAACCAGCGACGCCCAAGCCAAATTCTTCCAACGGCGCGTTGAGGTTTGCATCGTGCCCCGGAGAGTCGACCCAGGCTTGCAATGCGATCTCCTGGGTTTGGTGACCGCGCGCGAGGTTTTCCGCCCATCCGCGGGGGTCATACCCTTCTGCGACGATGCGATGATAAACGGTCCCTTGACCGTCCTCAACACCGAGCGTGTCGTGACTGAAGTAGTTCCGATCTACCATATCCTGCGCATGGCGCTGCGCGGCGGCATCCAGGCGCGCGTCGTATTCAAAGTCTGAGAGGCTGCGCGATGACCGCAAACCGTTCAGGATAGTTGCGAAGTCAACGTCGTTTGTGCCGGTGTCCACACTGGATGACAGAACCATCGACATATCTGGTGCAAAGCTTGGCGCTAAGAGCGCGTCAGATGTGTCAATGTCCGTGGTGGTCGGTGTACCCGCGCCGCCGCAAGCAGCAAGAAGTGCACAGCCGATGAGAGAGACAGCAGATTTGGTTGGCAGCATTTGAGTTCCTCAGGCTTGCGCCCCAGGTGAGGGTCGGCGCGCGTGCGTCGAGCAGAGACACACACGCGCCTTGGGGCACATTGGAACTCAGTGGGCCTCTCAAAACGGGCGAATATTTGGCTTTCGGAAGGCTTTGAGGCCTAGCGCGTGGAAACAGTCCGTTTCCCGACAAGTCGCCGTGGCGTCAACTTAGGGCTAAGCCTCGGGCAAGACAGCCATTGTGTCGAACATGCCGCTGAGGTCGGTAGAGGAGCGAACACCAAGGTTCTCAAAGTTGTCTTTCAGCCAATCGCCGGCAGCATCCCGTCCGATCTCAAACAAGTGCTCAAAGAACGCCATTTCGGTGTTCAGTTTGGACGAGGCATCAAGGTTCGCGACTTGGGGGCAAAGCTCCAGAATATGCACATTCATGCGGCGGTATTTCTTTTCGTCGAGCTGACCAGCATCAAGGAGGCGACGGACAAAATCGATTGACCGTAACTCATGCATCAATGCGCTGTTGAACGTGATCTCGTTTACCCGGTTCTGAATATCGGCGGCACGTCTGGGTGTTCCGGCACGCGCGATGGGGTTTATCTGCACGATCAGAATATCGTCAGACGGTGAGCCGTGGAAGAAAGGAAACAGCGGCGGATTCCCCATGTAGCCACCGTCCCAATAAGGCACGCCATCGATCTCAACGGATTGAAACAGGTACGGCAGACACGCGCTAGCCATCGTGCTGTCCAAGGTAATTTCGGCGCGTTCAAACACTTTGACCCGCCCCGATTCCACATTCGTGGCAGAGATAAAGACCCCCATATCCGTGCAGCGTTGGACGCGTTCAAAGTCCACCACCCGTTCCAGGACGTCCCGCAGCGGATTATAGTGGAATGGGTTCAGATCGTAGGGCGACGCCACGCGCTGTGCGAAGTTCATCCAATGATAGCCCGGCGACGTCTCAAGCGACCAGGATCCCGTTGCCTTTGCCCAAAGCGATCGCTGAAGCGGACTGGCTTGCGCCGCTCGGCTCACTTCGGTCCAAAATTCTGAAAGCTTCTGGCGCGCGCCAACCGCACCGTGTTCGTGCATCCCATGCGCGGCGACAACGGTATTCATTGCCCCAGCTGATGTCCCCGAAATAGCGTCAATCCAGAGCCGGTCATCCTCAAAGAACTTGTCGAGGACCCCCCAGGTGAACGCCCCGTGGGCTCCACCACCTTGCAATGCAATATTGACGCCACGATGCCGCGAATTCCGGCGTCCAGGGCCGCGCACAACTGTGTTCATGTTAGACTTCTCGACGCTTGGGGCGGCTCGTTACCCGGACCAAAATGATTGGATCAAGCCTGACAGCGTCTCAGCACGAGTCAATGATGCCGAAGATCAACTTTTCGCTCGCGAGCGATTCAGCTTTGCTCAGGCTGGCCCTTCGGATCGACAATCGCGTCCAAGGTCAAAAGGATGGTATCGATCGCGGGGAAACGCGCTGCCTGTGAGGCACTCAACCCCTTTGAGATCGGGCGACTAACCTCAATGGCCAAGCTGCGCGGCCGTTTGACATTTGTTGCCGGTGTTCGGTTCCCTAAGAAATGCATCGGACAGTCCCATCTGCGTGTCGCTCAAACGCGGCCAAACTGAGAATCGCCGCACATCCCTTGTCGCAAATGAGACATGAATGCCTTGGAAACGCCGCATTCACGTCCGGTTCACCTTCCCTGCACTAGAGAGGAGTCATGGCTGCCATGCCACCACTCACGACGGTTGGCAGCCATTGGGGGACATCGTGAAGTTGAGATTGGAAGATTGCCAGTCAACGGCCGTCCCTCGTTTGAAGGCTAGTCTCAACGCAATCTCTCGCATGCCAGCGTGCGTTTAGGCTGCCTTCAAACACCGTAACCGAGCGAAAAGCAGTGAACTGGCCGACAACGCTTCGACCGGTTCAAGGTCGATAAGCCGATGCCGGGGCAGATCCCCACTTGCATTGATTTTCCGCAAGCCTTCCAAAAGGATCTTCGTATGTCTTTCAAAACTCTCTGCGCGGTTCCGCTTTGGAATCGGAAACTGTGCGCCAAGACGGAAACCCATTTCATCTTCGTGATCGTAAATGCCAAAGATGTAGAGAAAATTGTCGAACGGCTCGCCGGTCTTGCGGTAGTTGCGGATCAACACCGACGTGTCCCGCTTTGAAGCGAAATCGCCGCGCATGATGTTTCGCGAGGACTCTTGTGTCCCTGCACCATGCATGAACCGGCAATTTTGACCGAGACAATCGCTCGCCGTGAAGCCGGACATCCGACAAAACGCGGGATTGATTGAGATGAGCGGATTGTCGTCCATTTTTGCGTCGCTCAAAACCAATGGGATTTGGTCTTCGTCGAAGAAATCTTGAATGCTGTCAGGAATCTTCTTCGGCATTGCGACTTACGAGCTCACTTCTCAAGAAAAAGATAGCGGACCGGCGTGATCGCCGGCCCGCCACGTGTGCGATTAGATGGAGAGGGTCTTCTCGACGTTCTTCACCTGAACGCGGGCCATACCAAGGTTGGCGCCCTTTTTGTCCAGTGCAACGTAAAGGAAGATAAGTGGGTTTGCTTCCAGAGGACGGATCAAGTGGAACTGCTTGCCCAGCGTAATCAGGATGTCTTCGATTTTGTCGTCGAGGCCCAGCATTTCTGCTGCAGCCAGCTTTGCTTTCACAACTTCAGTGTTGCCAGCAGCCGCTGTTTCCAGATCGAACTTGCCGCCGCCTTCGGACGCCATCATCAGACCTGTTTCGCTGTCTACCAAGCATGCGCCAATGAAGCCGCCAATGTCTGCCAGGCCGGAGATATCTGTGTTTGCCATGTCTTTAACTTTCTGTGTCGGAGTGTCGGTAGGGATAGTGGCATCAAGCGGTTCGGCCTCTCTTTGAGGGGCCTTCCCGGCTAAGATGTCAGTGAACTTAGTCCAGCTGGCACCAAGGTTTGTTTGCGAAATCTTCAATCTCTCTTACCAATTGCGCGACAACCAATTGTGGCGGTACCGTTTTAGACCCGTCCAATGACATCGCCCGGTCAAGTACCGTTCGATGCGCGTCGGACACGTCCTTGTCGCTTTTGAATTCGGTCAAAAGATGGTCCAATGTGTTAAAAAATTGCTCTTTTGTTGGACTTTTGTCGGGTAAGTGACGCAATTGACCAAGAAGGGTGTCAACATCAATTGCTGCCCCATCAAATTCCTCCGTCGGTGCCACTTGATCGGGCATCTTGGGCTCATTATCTGTTGCCTCAGATGTGATGGTGGGGATCTCAATTGCAGCCTGGCTCTCTTCCGGCACATCCACGGCATCACGTAGGGCACAATTCAGATTGGCGATCCGCAGTGAATCCTTAATTGCGACAAACAGGGCATCTGCAAAGCTCGTCGTCCAGGCGTCTTGATCCACGACATCGCCGTGATCATCCATGGCGCCCAAGGCGACGACGGTTGCGATCGGTTGGACGATACGAAACATGCCGGCGGTCTCAGTCTCACACCGCTTGATGACCTTCTCAAGCGTGTTAGCCTTCTTCATCATATCGGCCCGGGTTAGGGCCAAGATGCTCAGATCCTGCATCTCCTGTGGCATCTTTTGCCAAACGGCTTTTTCAGATTGACGCCAAGCCTGGTTCGCCGCCGAACACCAAACAACAAAGTCCAAGTAAGGCTTGATGAAGTCGAGCGCATTGGAGGACAAGCGGCGGTCAGAAATACCCGGTGTATCAATGACATCGCTCCGCTTGAGCGTTTCGGACGGAAGGGCCAGCCGGATCAACAAATGCCCGGCGGCGCCTTGATCCCTCAAATCGGCAAGATCAAAGCTCCGCAATTGCCCGTCATATGACAGGCTCTCAGCAGTGGGCGTGTCCCCATAGGTCATCCAGATGACCGGCATGCTGGTTGCCGTCACTTGGGTTGGCAAAACCGTTTCACCCAGAATGAGGTTTAGCAGTGTGGACTTGCCTGCGCTGAATTCTCCCATCAGCGCAAAAGTTGGTTTCTGGCTAAACCAAGCCTCCAAGTACCCAATCGCGCGCGCTGAAACGTCCGTCATGGCTTAGGCCACAGCGTGTTGGGCTTGGGTATCAGTGGTCGCCTCAAACAGGCTTTCTAGGTCAGCGGCGACGCGCTTTAGATCTACAAGGCGCTGTCGAATTTCAGTATCTACACCAAGCTTTTGCAACACATCACTCCGCTCGGCATCGCCGCCAAGCAACGACAACTTTTGCAGTGTTTGAATGTGTTCAGCCAAGAACCCATGCAGCACCGCACGCACTTCTTTTTCGAAGGCAGCAATGTACGTAGCACGCATCTCTTTCAACGTCGCCTGCATTTCTGCTTGGCAAAGCTCTTCGAACTTGCCGACGTAAGCGTCTTTCTTGAAGCGGGTCGCGAACCAGTCTGTGAGCCATCCTGCACTCATGTCGATCGCCATCGTCCGCATGAGCGATGCTGGCGTCCGCGGGATTGGGGCCTCTGGTGGACGAACGGCGAACAGCTCGCCTTCATCGTCAAGAACCATGGTGTAGATCACCTCAACCTGGTCAGCGATCCGAGCAAAAAATTTGTTGAGTAACTCTGGGGCATACTCAGCAAAGTCATCATGTGCCAAATTCAATTCGCGCCGCAGTTGATCCGCGTCGGGGCGCCAGTCCTGGATCGCCTGCTTGTTCGACAAGTGCCTGCTCAGGCTGACTTTTTCGCGGTGAGTAAATTCGCGGAAGGCGCTCGACATCATGAACAAGACCTTCTCGGTCAGGTCATGAAAGACCTTTCCGCAGGTCATATCGGCGGCAACCAAAACCGTGTCGAGTTCGTCAAAGAAAGCCTCGAAATCAAGATCCACATGCACAGCCATGTCAGACTTGCTTGCGGTCTCAAGGTACAACATCGATTGCTTTGTGATATCCAAAGCCTGTTTCTGCATCCGCTCTAACTTCGGGCGGCTTACGGTTCTTGCGGATTTCTCTTCCAGCACCGCCTTCAATTCATGCACACCGGACAGATCCACCATCTTGCTTGTCGTATTGGCGCTACTGCCAAGCGTGCTCTTTCCGATCTCAGCAACGTTTGACTCTGCCAAACGGGCGCCCCGCTCTTCGGCCAGTGATTGCACCATGAAAAGGCTATGGTCGTTCTCAAATCCGCCGGTCACAGCAGCCGTCGCCCATTCCGCACTGCCAAAGACAATTGGAATATCCTTGGGTAAGTCCTGTTCTTCCAACAAGCCGCGCACGTAGCTGTCGATTTCCATCACCTGCTGATCAGGATCTTGCAACTCATCGATCCGGTTGATGAACAAAACCAACTTATTGGGGTTTAGCGCCGCCAAGATCCGCAGCAACGCAACATCGACAGAGCTAAAGGCCTGGTGCGCGCTCAGCACGACCACACAAATGTCCGTATCCGACAGGTTGTCGAGCGTCACAGCTTCACGCAACAAGAACGGGTCGTTCACACCGGGTGTGTCGCTGATGATCGTTGGAAGGGCAAAGTCGTCATTTTGAATGTAGAGGTTGGCCGACTTCGTCACATCGGCATAGCGCCCCTCTGGATTGTCGTCTTCTTCACCGAGGCAAACATACTTTTTGATCATGTCTGGTGTGGTGCCAAGGAAGCTGTGATAGCCATCGAGCAAGAGGTCAAAGTTACGCCCAAGGCGGCTTTTTGTGCGATTTTGCATGGCGATGATCTGTTTGCGCAGCTCAACCAGCTCTTCTTTGTGGTTCGCGCGGACCGCCATCTCTCCAAGGTGGCCACCAATCTCAACCATCTTTTCCCATTCTTCTGTGCTGAAGAAAGTAAAGACGGCGTCTTTGCCTTTGGGTTGCGGGGTATTGATGTGAACGGAGGTGACGACCGAAGTCCACGGATTTACATCTGATGGCAACAAGTCAAGATGGCCAATCAGAGCGTTGGTCAGAGCCGTCTTGCCGGCCTTCACTTGGCCCACCATCGACGTTCGCACCGCGAAATTGGCGAGATCGGTTTTCAATGCAAAAACGGTTTCCGACGATTCAGCAGAGACCAAACGCTCAAGCCGCTTAAGCGCATCATCCAACTTCTCACGCCAAATGCGTACCGCATTGGCTGGACTGGCGCCCAATGTTGCTTGTGGCTCGAGACACGCAAGGGCCTGCTGCAATTCGGTCATTCTTAACCCCAATAATTCTAAACCTTACCAAGGAAACGGCGTGAGTTAATTGAACTCACACCGCCCCGGCGCATGGATTACCGGTGGTTTTCGACGTTGATTGGACGCGAAAGTGTCTAAAATTTGCTGAGCATCAAATAGCCGACAGCGACAGTGCCATTGAACGGTCTTGCGTCGTCTTGCCAGACAAGCGCGGACGGTTTGCGTCAGACAGGGCGGTCAGTGTCAAATCGCCGTTCTCATCACTCATGGCGCAGGCCGCAACTGCAATGTGCGAAAGCATTTTGATCGTTTCAAAATCTGCGGCAGGGTCACACGACAGCGGCCAACCTTCGGGATCAAACTCAAAGGTGCCGGCGTCGCCGGCGTCGACTACTTTGGTCAGGATATCACCGCTTGTGAACGTCTCGGCGGCGAAGTCATCGTGCAAGTCTTCGAGCGTATAAGCGACGGAATCGTCAGCGTCGCAGGCGGCGGTAAGTGCGGCGACAAAGCTGGCAGGATCGGTGAAGTCACCAGCAAATCGCAACTGCCCCGCTTGGCTGTGGATTTGCCCAGACACGCCACCAAATTTAAAGCTAAAAACACGCGGAATATTGGCGCCTTGTAGGCGCCCGAGGATTTGCCACAGGCTCCGCCGGAACTTCGTCGCCGATGGTGTGTGCTGAACATCTAAGGTCCGCGGTTGCGGTTCAAGTGCGCGCGTCGCTGCGCGTACCAAGCCAAGGTTGATCTTACGCGTTCCCTCAAACACCAAGCCGCCGGCAAGCAGGCCGATCGACGCGCCGGCTTCGGATTTCACGAGCATCATGGCGGTGTCCGGTAACTGCTGCACGGCCAGCCACAGCGCGTTGGTCAACGTCGCGCGTGTCTGCAATTCCGGCAGGTCGCCTTGCCCCTCAACTGGGGCAAGCCCATCCGGCGTTACATAAAACGCTCCGCGCAATCCGTCGATATTTGGGACTGTCCACTGCAATGGGATGCCTCGATTCGTGCAATTCTTAGGGCCCACCCGGCGATAGAATTGTGGCGACAGTCAGGGCAAACGTTGAAAATTCGACGTTTGCTTGATGCCGGACACACAACGACACTCAACCAATTGGGCAATCATTTACGGAAGCGTAGCTCCGATGGCGACCTAACCCAAGACATCTTCGCAAAAAACCAACCGGCGGATGTGCGCGGCCGCTCTTGCGCATGGTTGCGACACCTCGGCGTTCGCAAATCCGCGCAATTCAAACCCGCCGTCTCGGTCAATTCGGAGCGTGGCACGCTCCGGACCGGTGCACACAAAAACGCGCGAAAGATCAGCACGTGCGGCGTCGATATAGCTTGCAACGCAGTGGCGCATACTGATCCCTTCAGCGACGAGTGCGCGATCAGAACAGAGCAGGGTAAAGGTGAAACCATCCACGCAATATTGGGTTTTTGAGGCCCAAAGCTCCGGGTTGGCTTCGGCAATCTTGGCTTTGCGAAAAAGACGGTCACGCTCACGTCGCAGGCGTGTCGGTGTCCAGTGCGCTTTTGGAGCGACCCCAAGTTTGACCACGTCGCGATAGAGCATTGCAAACTTATGGAACTGCCCAGCAGGGGCATGGTGCGCGGCATAGCGGCCCGTTGGCCAGTCGAAAGCATTCCGGCAGGACCGCAAATGCTCCGGCGGGAGCGCGGCAATCTCAGACCAGGTCACCTCGCCCTGAAACCGCATCCAGACAAGCGCCCGTAACAAATTGGTTGCCTCACTAGCGTGATGGAACTTACGCCAGGTGGCCCGCCCCAGAGCGGCCCGCAGCGCCGGGACAGCGGAGCCCTCTGCCAACATAATCGGAACCAATTGATCGGTGGCGTCTTCTTGGGCGCTTGCGACGGCCTCCTGCAACCGTTCCCCATGCCGCAAGAACCACGCCTTGCCGTCTGCCGGAAGCCGTTTAATCCACTCTATTTCGATAATCGGGTCGCCCCCAACGGCAACCGAAGCGCATCCTGACGCCATACCAATATCCCCAAACCTTGCGACAAAGAACAACGTCCCGGGCCGCAAACTCGATAACCCACACCAGGATGGCCAAGATATCGGTGACGAGTCAATGGTCTCTTCGTCCTGCGACCTACCGAAAAGCCCAGAAAATCGGGATGATAGCTGCTGTTGGGAAGCGAAACGGGGTCTGCTTTGATTCAATCAGAAAGGACGGCAAGCGCTCAGGATGGGTCGATCAAATCGTCATAGACCGCCACTGCCATCTCGGCGCCGAGGCTCAATATCTCAGCCTCATGCGCTTCGCGTGCGTCACAATGATGAGAGGGGACTGTTGCACTGACTATAAGCGGTCATTGGCATCGATGGCTCAAACGGCGGCTTTGTCCGCATAGCCGACCTTCGACATCACTGATCTTCACGCTGTACTGCTCCGTTAGCTGAACGGTTGGGGCATACTTGAAACGTCTTTGCTTGTTTCTTTCATGCCAGTACAATCAGGGAATCGAGGAAGTCAGGCCTAACTCTAGCGCTGTGAGGGCGAGAACATGCAGACCGAAGGCTATATCTTCTATGGAGCCGTTGTATTGGTCTTTGGTCTTCTTTTTTTCCTAAATGGAAGGCGAACCCGGCTTATCGAACGACGAAGGAAAAGCCTACGTTACGATCAAGTTGCAGGCGTTTACATGTGGTGTGGATTGGACGGCGTCCAAAGAACTTCTGTCATTCACCCGAACGAACCTGGCGGCGACTGGTTTGACCCAGAGAATTTCAATCAAAGCTCAGCGGGTGAGATCCAAGGTTTCGGTGAAGGTGGTTTTGGTGGCGAAGGCGGAAGCGACTCAGGTCTGTAGAGAGTGATAGCTCACTACCCCGAGAAATCCTGCTACCGATTTGGTCGCAAATATGCTGCTAGGATATCGTCCTAGCTTGCTTAATGCCTCGCGCGTTTACCCAGCTCAGAGTAGAGAAGCCATGCAAGGTGAGCAGCAAACGTATGGATCTGAGTGCAAATGTCCCCCATTTGTCCCCCAGACCTGAAGTTCAGCGAACCGACGCAGGCCGAATTATCTTTAAGTATTTGAAATTACTGGCGATCCGGGAAGGACTCGAACCCTCAGCCTGCTGATTAGAAGTCAGCTGCTCTATCCAGTTGAGCTACCGGACCGCGCAACGCTGTTGTGCGGCCTTGGCCGTTGATTTGCAAGCACTCCGGTAGTGCCCCATCAGGCGATCCTCCCGAAACAGACCCCGGCCAGCGTCCTTGATCCCGTCGACCGTCTCCTCGCCGCGCTTGCTGGACGTAACAGTCCCAGAGGCAACCCCCAAAAAACCGCCGCCGCTGCCATTGAATGAGGCGGAAGGATCGCCATACTCACCAACGGGGAGCCTGTTCGCCTTTACAAATTCCGAAAAAGCCCCCGCGTCAGAGGCATCAACGCCCGCAAGCTGTGTCGAGTCGCGTTCTAAAAAATCTGAGAAATTCGGCGTACCTCCGCCACCGGCGGCCACGTCCTCGCTCATATCATCACCAGACGTTCCGCCTTTGCCGCAGCCAACAAGAACAAGGCAAATCGGCAGACCTAAACAAATAATTTAATGCATACATTTCCCCACAAAAACAGCATCTTAATGGGGTGATTGTGATCGTGCGCCCCTTGCAGAGTCACCCATAACGGTCAACCAATTCGCATGTGAGCAACTTTAATGGGTCCAGACGCCCCGGCGATGGGTGGCAAAATTCTCACCATAGCCACCTGGACGGATGTTCGTCTTACGCGGCTTTGGGTCCTGAACGACGGCGTCAATTCCGTTGTCCTTGGCGTAATCGAGCGCGGCTTCCTTACTTTCAAAGGTCAACCGTACCTGGCTTTGCGTGTCCGCATTCGACGTCCAGCCCATCAGTGGATCAACTTCACGGGCCGTGTCGTTTACATGCTCGAGGACCCATGACTTGGTCTTTGCCGTGCCAGAGGACATGGCGGTTCGGGCCGGGCGATAGATACGTGCGCGCATGGGTGACTCCTTACTCGCCGCCATATGCAAACAAACAGAGCAGCATTGCAAGTATCCGCTTGCTCAACTTGTCTCAAACCATCGGCGGCGACAGGCAGGCCTCCTGACAGTTTCTGGCAAGAGACGCCCGAATTGACCGCCAAGGGGTTGAAGCTCGCCTCAGATAAGCCAACTGTGAAGCGACCAAAGGAATCCGCCATGTCTGATCTCGATCTCGCCGCTGACGCGGTCCACAAGTTCCTGTCGAACCCCGCACCCGATGTGAAAACTCGCGAAAAGCTCGAGGGTGGTAAGGCGTTCAAAATGGTGACGGAGTTTGACGCAGCCGGCGACCAACCGACCGCTATCGCGGAACTCACCGACGGGGTGAACAACGGGGACCGCGAACAGGTTCTCTTAGGCGCGACTGGCACCGGCAAAACCTTCACCATGGCCAAGGTGATCGAGGAAACCCAACGCCCGGCCATCATCCTCGCGCCCAACAAGACCCTTGCTGCCCAGCTCTATGGGGAATTCAAAGGCTTCTTCCCGGACAACGCGGTTGAGTACTTCGTGTCCTACTACGACTACTACCAGCCAGAAGCCTATGTCGCGCGGTCGGATACCTACATCGAGAAAGAAAGCCAGATCAATGAACAGATCGACCGGATGCGCCACTCCGCCACCCGGGCGCTCTTGGAACGGGACGACGTGATCATCGTCGCTTCGGTCTCCTGCATCTACGGTATCGGTTCTGTGGAAACCTATGGGGCGATGACGCAAGACATCCATGTCGGTCAGGACTACGACCAACGTGGGGTGATTGCAGATTTGGTCGCACAGCAATATCGACGCAACGATCAAGCCTTCCAGCGTGGGGCCTTCCGGGTGCGCGGCGATAGCTTGGAGATCTGGCCCGCCCACCTTGATGACCGTGCCTGGAAACTTTCGTTCTTCGGCGAGGAGCTTGAAAGTATCACCGAATTTGATCCGCTGACGGGGGAAAAGACGGACACCTTCGAAAAGGTCCGCATATATGCGAACTCTCACTACGTGACGCCGCGCCCAACGATGAACCAAGCGGTCATCGGCATCAAGAAAGAGCTGCGCATGCGGCTCGACCAATTGGTGGCTGAAGGCAAACTCCTCGAAGCCCAGCGCCTCGAACAACGTACCAATTTTGACCTCGAGATGCTCGAGGCAACAGGCGTCTGCAACGGCATTGAAAACTATTCCCGCTACCTCACGGGCCGCGCACCGGGCGAACCGCCTCCAACGCTCTTCGAATTCATCCCAGACCATGCGCTTGTCTTCGCGGATGAATCCCACGTCTCCGTCCCCCAGATCGGCGGCATGTACAAAGGCGACTACCGGCGCAAGTTCACACTCGCGGAACACGGCTTCCGCCTACCATCCTGCATGGACAACCGGCCGCTGAAGTTTGAGGAATGGGACGCCATGCGGCCCCAATCCATCTTCGTGTCCGCGACCCCCGCCAATTGGGAACTCGAACAGGCAGGGGGTGTGTTTACAGAACAAATCATTCGTCCGACTGGCCTCATTGACCCGCAGATTGAGATCCGGCCGGTGGAGATGCAGGTCGATGACCTCCTCGATGAGGTCCGCAAAGTCGCGGCTGATGGCTACCGCACGCTTGTCACGACGCTGACGAAACGCATGGCCGAGGACCTGACCGAATATATGCACGAACAGGGCATCAAGGTCCGCTACATGCACAGCGATATTGATACGATCGAACGGATTGAAATCCTGCGCGATCTTCGCCTTGGGGCCTTCGATGTGTTGATCGGGATCAACCTTTTGCGCGAAGGGTTGGATATTCCCGAATGTGGGCTTGTCGCCATTCTTGACGCGGACAAAGAAGGCTTCCTGCGGTCAGAAACATCCCTTGTGCAAACGATCGGCCGCGCCGCGCGAAATGCGGACGGCCGGGTGATCATGTATGCGGATCGCATCACTGGCTCGATGGACCGGGCGATGAAAGAAACCGAACGGCGCCGGGCCAAACAGACGGCGTACAACGAAGAGCACGGCATCACGCCACAGACCGTGAAGAAGAACGTCGAGGATATCTTGGCGGGCCTCTACAAGGGCGACGTCGATATGAACCGCGTCACAGCCAAAGTCGACAAACCGCAGGCCGGGGCGAACCTACAAGCGGTTTTGGATGGGCTGCGGACCGATATGCGTAAAGCGGCCGAGAACCTGGAGTTCGAAGAGGCCGCACGGCTGCGGGATGAGGTAAAGCGGTTGGAGACGGTCGACTTGGTCGTCGCCGACGACCCATTGGCGCGGCAGCAAGCGGTCGAAAAGGCTGTGGACGATGCGCAAAAGGCGGCAGGGCGGTCAACTGCCGGGCGACCGGGACAGCGTGGAGGCAATGTGAAACGGCGGAAGCGGTAGTTTCGTTAGATTCACCATTACTGGTCTGGCATTGCGCATGCGCGCAATAGTCTGCCCTCGCCGGCGAAGCCTGGCTTCACACTGTATTTGCTGAGAAGCAGGTCCAGCAAGGCGGTGCAATCCGGCGCAAACACGCAACGTTGAGCGTGATCTTGATATGGCGGCCTTCGCTGCCAAAGTCCGGCGACGTGAATCTCAAGCCATTGAAAATGGGGCGTAATACATCATTTCTTGCAATGCTGACCCTATCCGCCAAGTGATCTAAATCACGCCATGAAATGAATTCCTTAAAAGACTTCAGACCGAAATCTTTGAAAGGTCTCGTCATCGCCCAACCAACAGCGGGTCAGCAATACCTGACTGCCCTCGATCACCAAATCGTGGTAACCTTCGCCCATTCCAACTTCGGCGCACTCATTTTCGCGCCTCATCCCATTACGGAGGAAGACTC
>JBCBHE010000032.1:0-43079 GCA_038526085.1 Pseudomonadota bacterium
AAGGTCCAGGCCCCTGGACCTTCGCGGAAACGGAGGTCTGCACCTTGACTCATGTGGAAGACTCAACAGAGGTAACAGTCGTCTACGATCCCGCTACCGGAACCTACACCATCAGCGTCACCACCGCTGTGGAATGGGCCGATAGCCCCGTATTTCGCTTGCGCTTTGACGGCCCAAACGCCCTTACCATTGGGACAGACCAACACACCCTCAGCAATGACCGCCGTAGCCTCTCTGTTTCAGATTCTGGCTTCGGTAACGTCCTCGCGGGCATCGGGCGAAACCTACAAATGACCGCTCTCAACGGTGATCAATCCGTGACAGTTTCGACAACCGACGCCGCTGACCCGGTCGCGGATTTCACGACCTGCCCAAGTCCTCGCACCTCATGACCATCAACGCCACCACGCCTGAGGCGATTGCCCTCGCGCAAGACCTCCTCACCACAGCCCGCTACGCCGCCTTGGCCGTCACACATCCAGACACGGGCCATCCCTACGTCAGTCGCACGGCGATGCTTGCCGACGGGCCCAGCGCATTGATGCTGATTTCGACCCTTTCGATACACACCAAGGCGCTTCAGGCGGACCCGCACTGCGCGCTGCTGATCGGGGAGCCGGGCGACAAAGGTGACCCGCTCACCCATCCGCGCATGACGTTTTCTGGCAAGGTGGAACCAACCAACAAAGCGGCGCACAAGGATCAATGGCTCACCGCCATTCCCAAAGCACAGCTTTACTTCGATTTCGCCGACTTTCAGATGTACCGGCTAACCCCGGCGGTCATCGACCTTAACGGCGGCTTTGGGAAAGCGTTTCAACTTACGCTTTCAGACCTGGCGTCATAAGGCCCCGCGCCACCTGACATTGCCATTGTCATACGTCCCGCGCAGCACCCGGCCCTTTTTCTTAAGATGCGGAAACTGCAGCCGCCAGTCGCGGTACCGATCATTGCTCACCACGCGCAAGCCGTGGTCAGCGGCGAAGGCGAGCAGCTTTTCATCCGCTACGACACCTTTGCCCACCACGCAAATTTGCTCCACCGGAAGTTTGGTGAGTGACGCGAGCTTGACCTCATCAAAATACGCATCACCCAAAACGTACCCCACGTTCGCATCGAAATAGACAATCGGGGTCAGGCCATGCTCCTCCAAATCCCGCAGCACCCGCGACAGCACCTTCGCTGACGGGTCACCGCCCCAATGCATTACGTTGGAGCCGTCCACGACGATGGATTTGGGTGGTGGGGTCTGCACCCGGCGTTGACCGCCACGCCAAAACCCCCAAGGCACGATCAGTGCGATCAGCACCAGGGCAAGCAAAAGCAACAATAGCGGATCGTTGATCATGCCAATTGCAGATCAGGGGAACGGCTTGCGTTCAACCCAAAAAGAAAGGCAGCGGACCCAACCGCTGCCTTCCCAACATAAGTCTGATTAAGGGATCAACCTTTACCCTTCCAGGGTACCAACCAACGCTCAGCCGCACGCATCAGAAGATCGATGGCGAAACCGATCACCCCGATCAGGATGATCCCCATAATTACGATGTCGGTATTCTGGAATTTGGATGCCGTCATGATCATCATGCCCGCGCCCTTCTCCGCCGCGACAAGCTCCGCCGCCACAACCGTGCCCCAGCAGACCCCCATCGCAACCCGGGCCGCGGTGAAGATCTCGGGCAATGAGTTCGGGATGATCACATGTCGCATGATCTGCCATTTGGACGCACCCAGCGAATAGGCCGCGTGTACCTTAGAGATCCGTACGCCCGACACACCCGCCCGGGCACCAATGGCCATGATCCAAAGGGCCGCAAGGAACAGCAGGATAATCTTCCCGACTTCGCCAATCCCGGCCCAGATGATGACCAACGGGATCAAGGCAAGCGGTGGGACAGGGCGCATGAACTCCACGATCGGGTCAAACCATCCTCGGAACCAATCGCTCAGACCCATGGCATAGCCAAGCGGGATGCCCACAAGCGCGCCGAGAACAAAGCCCACGATCACGCGGAAAAGCGAGAAACCAAGATGTTCGATCAGCGTGAAATTGCGGAAGCCTGTCGTGGCAATCTCCGTCACACGGCCCCAAACCTCTTCCGGCGCGGGGAGCCAGATCGATTCCATCTGCATACCTTTGGCGGGCACGATGTTCGGTGTCCCACGGCGCGAAATATCGACCGTACCGAACCCAACATCGACGGAAGACCCAGGTTCCACGGGCGTGCCATTAATCGCAGTGACGACCGCACCAGCGTCACGTCCAATCTCGTCATTCTCATCCACACGCAGCAGTTCGCTGCGGTAAGTGGCGATAGCGACGCTATCGTTCTTGGCAAAGCCGTCGCCAGGGTCGACCTCTGGCGCGCTCACATCTGACCCGGTTGGAAACACGACGACGCTGACGGTGGCATCATCCGTTTGGCCATCTTCCGATGTGACAGTGTAAGTAAACTCTCCCTCCCCAGAAAACGCCCCTGGGGCATGGAGGAACCCGGGCAACAATTTGGAACCTGTGAAGGCGCCCCAGATCACAAAGATCAAAACGACAGAAACGACAGAGGCCACCATGTTGGAGTTCACAGCGCTTTCGTCGCCGAATGTGACGGTCTTGAGTGACCCAAAGTCCGATTTCGGCGTCAGGTATTGTTTGGCGTAGCGCCAGATCAACGCGCACAGCAGGATGACCCCGATGTACGCCGCAACAAACGGCAATGCAGCGAAGAGTGTGTAGAGCACAGCGCCCAGTTCAGTGCCCAGCTGACCAAAAAGGCTCATGCGCCTGCTCCTTCTGACCGACCCATAATCTCTTCTTCCATGTCCCAGATCATGCCGAGGATCTCTTCTCGAACCTCATTGAACTGCGGATGTTTTTTCACCTCGCGCAGGTCCTTGTCGACACCGAGGTCGGCAAAGGGCAAGCGGTATTCCTTATGAATACGCCCCGGGCGCGGCGCCATGACCAGCAAGCGCTCGCCCAACAACAGCGCCTCCTCGACCGAGTGGGTGATGAGGATGATTGTTTTGCCGGTCTCCTTCCAAAGCTTCAGAACAAGCCCCTGCATCTTCTCCCGCGTGAGCGCGTCAAGCGCGCCAAGCGGTTCGTCCATCAGGATGACGTCTGGTTCATTGGCCAGGCATCGGGCAAGGGCGACGCGCTGCTGCATCCCCCCTGACAATTCATAGACAGCCTTTTCCTTAAAGGAGCCAAGGCCGACGACGTCCAGCAGGTGATCCACGATCTCCCGCTTCTGACCTGCGGCCATGCCTTTCATTTTTGGCCCAAAGCCAACGTTTTCCCGGACCGACATCCACTCAAACAATGCACCTTGCTGGAAGACCATTCCGCGCTCAGGGCCGGGCCCTGCGACGGTATTGCTGTTCAAGATAATCTTCCCTTCGGTCGGCGCCAAAAAGCCCGCCACGATATTCAAAAGCGTCGTCTTGCCGCACCCTGACGGCCCAAGGACGGACATCAACTCCCCCGCTTTCAGGTTGAGCGATACGTCCTTCAGCGCTTGAACAGACCCACCCCCTGGCAGGTCAAAGCGCATGGAAATCTTGTCGATCTGAAGACCTGACATTCTGTGTTCCCCTTTGTTGGCTCCTTCGTCGCAATAGCGGGCGAAGGTCATCTGCGCAGTCAATTAACGAGGTTTTAGACCCTTCTCATTGCGCCGATGCTGAAGCGAAGCATGGATTTTGCCATCAGGCCACCCCGTTTTCTTCTGCCGAATTCTCCAATATCCGGCACTTTTGCGTCCAAATCGCGCAGATGCACAATTTTCGTGCTGTCTCGAAAGCTCTTGGAAACTGTCGCAAAAGAAGGGGTGTGGCTCGCGCCGCATCGCGCCCTGAGTGTTGCTGGCGACAAAATGGCGACGCATACGCAGGCAATCGGGAATCGGATTCTGGCCTTATGCATGCTGCACTACTGGCCCTACTTGAAATGAGACCATCGCGGTCAACTCTTCCAATCGTTGTCGTCGCGTCTTTCTTTTGCAGATTCGCACGGCGCACCTCAGCCAGATCGGAGACCTCTTATGGACTTGTCCTTCGTGAATGACCCCGGCCACATCGTGGAAGCCGACCGCGCCCATGTGTGGCACCACCTGTCGCAGCACAAACCTTACGAGTCCAAATTGGATCCACGGATCATCGTGGAAGGCAAAGGCCTGAAAGTTTGGGACATTAAAGGTAAAGAGCATATCGATGCCGTCTCAGGCGGTGTTTGGACGGTCAACGTTGGTTATGGCCGCGAGCGGATTGCGAAAGCGGTCGCCGATCAAATCACCAAGATGTGCTTCTTCGGCGGCACCATGGGAACGATCCCGGGTGCGACATTCGCTGAAATGCTGACGGATAAGATGCCCGGCCTAGACCGCGTTTATTACGCCAACTCTGGCTCTGAGGCGAATGAGAAGGCGTTCAAGATGGTCCGCCAGATCAGCCACAAGCACCATGGCGGGAAAAAATCGAAGATCCTCTACCGTGATCGCGACTACCACGGCACAACAATCGCGGCATTGTCTGCGGGTGGCCAAGAAGAACGCAACGCGCAGTACGGCCCCTACACACCTGGTTTCGTGAAGGTCCCTCATTGCCTGGAGTATCGCAGCCAGGATGGGTCCAGTGGTGAGGCCTATACCGCGGCCTCTCTGAAAGCCATTGAAGACGTCATCTTGCACGAGGGCGCGGACACTATTGGCGCGCTTTGCCTTGAGCCGATCACCGCAGGCGGCGGCATAATCGTCCCACCCGTTGGCTATTGGGAAGGTGTGCAGGAGCTTTGTAAAAAGTATGAAATCCTGCTGCATATCGACGAAGTCGTCTGCGGCCTCGGCCGCACTGGCACTTGGTTCGGTTACCAGCAGTTTGGCGTGCAGCCGGACTTCGTCACGATGGCGAAAGGCGTCGCCTCCGGCTACGCCGCGATCTCGTGCTGTGTGACCACCAATGCCGTCTTTGAGCAGTTCAAGGACGACACCGATAAGCTTTCCTATTTCCGCGATATCTCCACCTTCGGTGGCTGCACGGCGGGACCCGCAGCGGCGATTGAGAATATGAACATCATCGTCGAAGAAGACCTGCGCGGAAACTGCGTCGCCTCTGGCACACATCTGAAAGACAACCTGAACGCGCTCATGGAGAAGCATAAGTGGATCGGCGACGTGCGCGGCATGGGCCTGTTTGCAGGGGCGGAGCTGGTTGCAGATCGCGGCACGAAAGAGCCACTGGATGAAAAACAGGTCATGGCGATCGTCGCAGACTGCATGCAGCAGGGTGTGGTGATTGGGGCGAGCAACCGGTCGATGCCAGGGTTCAACAACACGCTGTTGTTCGCACCGGCGCTGATCGCGACGACCGACGACATTGATCACATCACCGACGCGGTCGATCAGGCGATCCAGCGCGTGCTCGGGTAAGCTTTATAAGTTTTTGAAAGAGGGGCGTCGCAGAGCACGACGCCCCTTTTTATGTGCCGAGCTGCTTTTGCATCCCCAGCAAATTGCATCCGCAATGATCGCCAATTAGGCTTTCCCTATGGACCTCCAGATCATAGGTGCGGGGCTACCCCGCACAGGTACGATGTCGCTGAAGCAAGCGATTGAACTGCTTCTTGGCGGCACGTGTTATCATATGGATGAACTCTACCGACGGCCCGAACATGTCCGGCTGTGGGTGAGGGTCTTGAAAGGGGACGTCGCCCTTTTGCCTGATATCCTTGATGGCTATTGCGCCGCTTTGGATTGGCCTTTCAGCGGGGTTTGGAAAAGCGCGGCAGAAATTTTCCCTGACGCCCACGTTTTGCTGTCCCAACATGAGAGCCCACAAACCTGGTGGGACAGTGCCGACCAAACGGTTTGGGACGTTATTCGGCGACAGACGTTTCGTTTCTCGGATGATCCAGAACTATCAGCGGCGTTTTCGGAGCTTCACCACCTATTGACCAACCAATTCTGTCCCGCATGGAACGACGAAAACGCTGCGAAAGGCGCCTATGCCGCGCATCTCGCAGCGGTCAAACAAGCGATCCCGGCGACACGGCTTATCACCCATCAAATTGGCGCAGGCTGGTCGCCGCTTTGCCGTGCACTTGGTATTGAGGAACCCGACCAGGACTTTCCAATCAAAAACGATCGCGCATCTTTCAAAACGCGGAACACCATCTAAAAATAGCTTTGCAAGTATCCAATTGACCACCCTCGCAACCGGTGCCCGCACAAAGGGTCGAGAGCCAACCTTCCCCGCGGGGAAGGTTTCAAATGCTGAGCGTTAACCACGATAAATGGAACTGGTGGTGGAATCCGTTAACCGTTTGGCTGGCGTGAATCTGGTCAGTTTGAGGTCCAGACCTTCGAAGTTGCAGCAAAGACGGCGACCGCTCTGTTGAGCGAAGGCGGGAAGGTCACGGCTCGTTCCAAACTCATCACACCACCAGACCCAAGTCGCGCAGGTAAGTGAAGCCCGCCGGAATGTCCGACTTACGGCGCAATTCCAGGACCAGATGCGGCTCTGATCCGCAGTCAGACAGAGCCCGAAATACCTCCGGCCAATGGATCTCGCCCTCGCCCGGCGCCCAATGCCGGTCTGCATGCCCATCAAGGTCTTGCAGGTGAACGTGCTGCAACTGATCGCCCGCGTCCCGGACGAAGTAGTCCACCGGCGGGGCCCCGGACATGCGCCGCGCCAGATGGGCGTGGCCGGTGTCAATCGACAGGGCGATGGCGTTGGATTTGAATGCATCGACCATCTTACGGCGGCTGGCGGGGTCAACGTCGAGAATGTTTTCGATCACGAGCGTGATGCCTTTGTCCTCTGCCGCTGCGACGACCGGGTCCATCACCTCATGGACCCGGCCCAGTTTGGTTTCGTCGTAGTTCGGTTTGGCCAAGCGGTTGAACTGGTACCAGCGCGTATAAGGCGAATGCAGCACCATCTGGCGTGCGCCAACCCGGTCTGCCGCTTCGAGCGCCTTGAGGTAGCGGGCCGTGACGATGGGGCGGACCTCTGGGTCCTTATTGTCCATGTCGAGACCTTCATAGGGGCCATGGATACCAAGCCGCCCTTTGTGCCCGTCCAAGGCCACTTTTGCCGCTGCGATGCGGTCTTCGCACTCGGTCGTCAGGCTTTTGTGACTGCCGAAGTCCTGCAACTCAATGTCCCGGTCAGCTTCGAACAACCAATCTCGGTGTTCTGCGATTTCAGCGGCGGCGAGGCAGGCGCCGATCTTAAGCTGTGGCATGCTGGGGTCTCCTTGGATCTGGAATCAGGACATAGGTGGCAATTGCAACAGACAGGCAAAGGGTCATGGCCAAAAAGCTGGTCCAGCCGCCGTATGTTTGCGTCGTCCAAGCAAAAAGGAAGGGGGCGGAGGCGTTGACGCCCATCTGCACGAAGGAAATCCAGCCAAGCCGCGCGCCGTAGCCCTTTTCTCCGAACAGAGCCAGAGGCAGCGTGCCGCGTGCGATGGTCTTGATCCCGTCGCCCATCCCATAAAGCGCCGCGGCGCCAATGACCCCCACAAGGGTAAATCCGAAGGTCAACAGCGTTAGGAACCCGGCCATCATCAAACCGAGGGACAATGCGTAGGTCACGAGGGGGTACATGTTGCGGCTGACCAACATCTCAAAAAACCGGCCAACGGTTTTGAATGGCCCGATCACGGCCCCAGCCAATGCCGCCATCGCGGCGGTATGGCCCAGGTCTTGCACGTTCGTAACCCAAAGCGTCATCACCGCGCCCATCAGGTAGCCCGAAAAGATGAATGAGATCACCATCCAGAGCATTCCCCGTTTGCGGGCGTGCCCTTCCAATTCGGGCCAGGACGTTTCTTGGCGCTTGGGCGCGTCGGGGTCTTTTTCCGCCCCTGCCAAAACGCGCAAATGGATCGGAATGCAGACGATCAGGTAGGCGATACCGAGGATCACCCATGTCGTCTCCCACCCAAAGCGGTTGAAGAGCGCCAGCGTCAGTGGCCAAAAAATGGTCGAGGCGACACCGCCAAAAAGCGTAATAATCGAAATGGATTGCTTGGCAGGGATTTTCAGGTCGAGCCGCGCGATCGATGCAAAGGCCACGTTATAGAGGACAAACATGCCCGCCCCCTCGGCGAGGAGGATGGTCGCAAAAAGGCCGTAGCGCCCTTCCACGAGGGAAAGCGACATCAAGGATAGGCCCGCGATGACGGAGCCGCCGACCATGACCCAGCGTCCGCCAAACCGGTCGACCAAGGTTCCGGCAATAGGAGACACCAGTCCGCCGAAAAAAAGACCCAAGGACAGGATGCCGAAGACTGCGGATAGCGAGAGGCCGAGGTCGTCTGCCATATGCGGCAACAAAACCGCATAGGCATACATCAAAGTGCCGTAACCCATGATTTGGGTGATCCCCAGGCCGATGGCCGGGACGTAGTCGCGGTGAATCACCCGGCAGGTATCCCACGATAGGCTTGGCGGCCCGCGACCCAGGTGCCTTGGATGGCGGGGGCTTGGCCGTCTGGCCAGTCGACAAGAACGAGGTCTGCCCGTTTGCCAACAGCGACGTCGCCCCGGTCAGTCAGGTTCATGGCTTTGGCCGGACCTGCTGAGACGAGCGACCAGATGGTTGACCGATCGGCGCGCTTCTCCGCATCAAGCCGTGCCACGGCCGAAAGCATCGCGGGATAGAAATAGTCGGATGCGAGCGCATCGCACAGACCCGCTTCGACCATATCGCCAGCCCCAAGGGAGCCGATATGGCTGCCACCCCGTGCCGCGTTGGGCGAGCCGAAAATGATCAAATCGCCGTTGTCGCGGGCCGCTTGGGCCGCCTCAATAACCATCGGGAATTCCGCTGTGGCGGCCCCGAGGTTGCGGAAGTATTGGCGCGTTTCGGCCTTGGTGTCATCGTGGCTCAGCATGGGCGCACCCGCCTTGCGCCCGAGTGCGGCGACCTTGGCTATCGTCGCGGGCACGTCTTCGCGCCGGTCCCAGACCTCGCCCATCAGCGTAAGGTAGGCATCCTCTGAAATCCCTGATCGATCCGCTTTTTTCGACGTGCGCTGGCGCATGCGGTCATCATCAAGGCTGGCGATTTTGAAATCGGGCGAGAATTCAAACTCACGATCCTGTATGGGCACATCATAGGCACGCATCGTCATGGAGGTGTGATCGTTGAAGGCCAGCGAAGGCGTAAGTGGGGCCTGCAGCGCCCACTCAATTGTTTCAAGTGCCTCAAACGCGAAGGTTTCCCAGCGCAGTTGCACCCGGTTTTCGACGGTCAAGCGAGGGGCAAGGCGCTGGATTGCCTCCATCAACTCGCGACCGCGTGCGACGTCACGCAGGCCGGGTTCCCAGCCCAGTGTTATCGCGTGATAGGCCGTCGCGATCCCGTTGCTGGCCAGCTGCCGATCCGTATCGATCACCGCTGCTTCGATGGGGAAGAACACATTGGGGCGCGGCATCAACTGCCGTTCAAACGCGTCGCCGTGTACGTCGATCAGCGCAGGGGCTAGTGTTAGGCCACGCGCGTCGATGATGTCGCCCTGCACCGGCCCACCAATCTCGGCAATCAGGCCATCTGCGACGGTCACAGTTGTTTCGACGATCTCTCCCGGAAGAAAGACCGTTGCGCCTTGGTATGTGAAAGTCATTAGAGCCGTTCCAGAGTCAAATGCCAGTGCCACGAGCCGGGCTTATCATGCACTTGGTCTTTCAGGTTCAGCACCTCGAAGCCAGAGAAAAGCGCGAGAAGTTCGGCGGCATTGCAGTAATAGTGCGGATGGATTTTGTCGGTTTCGGGGCTGTCGAGCACCCAAGTGTTGCGGCTGATCTCTGTCCCCTTGGCCTTGGCCAGTTCGTGCGGCAAGCGGCGCTTGGACAGCATCGTGCCAAGGTAGGTGCCGCCGGGTTTCAGCACCCGCCGGATCTCCGCAATCGTGCGAAGCAGGATGTCTTCGTCGCCATGATAGATGACGTTCCAGCTGACGATATGATCGAAGGTGTGATCGGCGAACGGCAGTTCATGCATCCGCGCTTCCACCGTTTCGACACCACCGTGCTTGTCGATTTCCGCGAGTCCTTCTGGGGCTGCATCCAGGGCTGTCGCATCAAACCCTTGTGCTGCCAGCCACAGTGCGTGCCGCCCGACACCTGCCCCGAGGTCGAGCACTTTGGCCCCAACCGCAAATCCGTCGGCCCAATCGATGACGTCTTGCTCTGGCGATAGCCACTTGCTGCCTTCTTCGATGTTCGCCCATTGATCGTTCCAATGGGCGTCTGCCGTATCCGTCTTCACTTTTGTTCCCCAATAATTTTTGTGCGTGCCCAGCCGCTGAGTTGCTCAATCAGGATCACAACAACGGCGATCATCAGGATCACGGTCATCACGGTTGGATAATCGAACAGATCAAATCCCACTTTCAGTTCGATCCCGATCCCACCTGCGCCGACGAGACCTAGGATCGTGGATGAACGCACCGCCTTTTCCATCGCAAATAGCGACGTAGAGATGAAGGCCGGCGTCGACGCTGGCAGTGTTGCGCAGGCCACCACATCGATTTTGCGCGCGCCAGTAGCCGTGAGGGATTCCGCAGGCCCCTTATCTGCCGCCTCCATATCGTCCGCAAAAAAGCGACCGCAAAACCCGAGGGTGTCCATCGCGATGGCGAGCATCCCCGCGAAGGGGCCCAGACCGACGGCGACCACAAAGATCAGCGCCCATGCCAAATCCGGCACGGCCCGAATGAAGCCCAAGATCGTGCGGACGGATTGGTTGACCCATTGTCCTGCGATCAAGCCGCGTGCCGCAAGAATGGCGACCGGAATTGAAACCACGATGCCAATAAAGGCGCCCGCAATCGCGATCTGGAGCGTTTCAACCATCTTCCACCCCAAGCGCCCCAAGACCTGAGGGTCCATGTTGGGTGGAAATGCCCTGTCGATAAAATCAGCAAACCGTGGCGGAGCTGAAATGATTTTACCCAATGAAAATCCGGCACCGGCCAGGCACCAAATGATGAAGGCGACCCCCAGGGCATAGCAGATAAAAGCGATTGCGGAGGGGCGTTCGTAACGTGTCGGGTTCTGATGCGGAATGGCGGCGTCAGTCATAAAGGCCTCTCAAATCAGATGGGCTGATTGATGCGGCAGTTGCATCGAGTTTGACTTGGCCATCTGCCAGTCCGACAACCCGGTCGCCGTAGCTGAGCGCGTGGTCGATGTTGTGAGAGGTGAATACAACAGTCACCCCCTCCTCCCGCGCGAGCTTGAAAAAGAGCTCCATCACATCTTCTCCGGCGGCGGGGTCGAGCGAGGCGCAGGGCTCATCAGCGATCAAGATTTCAGGATTGCCGACGATCGCGCGAGCAATTGCGACGCGCTGCGATTGACCGCCAGACAAACGATCGGCCCGACGCAATGCAAAGTCAGCAAGCCCCACCTTGTCCAACGCCTGCATCGCAGCATCCCGCGATTCCTCTGGCGCAAAGGAATGCGACCAATGACGGAACCCCGGTTTCCGGCCCAACAAGCCATGAATCACATTGGACAAGACCGAAAGGCGCGGCACCAGGTTGTGCTTTTGCGAAACCAGACCCATTCGCGCCCGCAGCCCGCGCAAAGCGGCGTTCGAGGCTTTGGATGTATCCTCGCCCAACAAAACGACTTTGCCTTCGGTAACGGGGATCAAGCCCATCAGGCACCGCAGCAACGTCGACTTGCCAGTGCCGTTGGCCCCCACGAGCGCCACGGCTTCGTTGCGGGCAAGACGCAATGAGACGCCTGAGAATACCGGCGTCTCGCCAAAGCTTTTCGCGACGCCCTGGGCTTCGATGTCAACAGCAGAAACCGAGGGGACTAGCCCCTCGGCCCCAACCGGCTGCACGGGAGTGACAGCCGGATCTTTCGTCAGGACATTAGTCACCGATGAAGTTGTCGAACTGTGGGTAACCAGCGTTCGTGTACATGGACCGGACGTAGTCGTAGGCGCTGTCTTCGATAGCAACGAGGTCCATGCCGACATACTTGTCGTTCTCTTCGTGGGCGGTGATGCCCGCGATGATCAGATCTTTGTTTTCCAAGATGGATGTCTGCACCAGCTCAGCCGCTTCTGCAGGCACGTGTGCGCCAACCATGATCATGTCGTTTGGCAGATCGCCGGACCGGCCAATCATTTTGAAGAAACCGTATGGCAGGTCTGTTTCCCCGTTACGCACGCGCAGCCAAGAGTTGGCGTTGGAGCCCATTGCGTCCACGTCGCCGTTCTTGAGTGCTTCATGCGCGATGTTGCGGTCGGTGTGGATTTTTTCGATGTCGTTGACCGGGTCAATGCCGTGATCGGCCAGCACTTGCATTGGGCAGAGCATGTTTGATGTGGAGCCGATGTCGCCAAATGCAACCGTTTTGCCCTTCAGGTCTTGCATCGTGTTGATGCCGCTGTCCGCGCGGGTGATGATGGCGCAATGATAGTCTGGGCGACCCAGACCGATCAGCGGAGTGGCTTCTGTGAGCTTGTTGATGACAACATACTCAGCAGGGCCAGAAACAACGAAATCAACCGTCTCGCCGCGCAGGGCTTCGGCTGCCGCTGTGCGCGAGTTCACAGCGAAGAATTCGAAGGTTTCGCCAGTTGCTGTTTCGAGGGCTTCCTTGAAAGGACCCCACTCAAGCTGCAGACGCTCCATGCCTTCTACGTCAGTGACGGCAATGCTCCAGGTTTCGGCGGCGGCCGCAAATGCGGATGCGGCGGCAAGGCCAAGGCCCAGTACAACGGATTTGATTTTCATGAGTCCCTCCAGTGAAAATTCGTTCGAACGATTGACCGGGAGCCATTTCAGTTCCGCGACACTTTCGTGAAGCTTTTGTGACAGGGCGTTGTGGGTAAAATTCTGACTTTGTCCGTTGCGGATGACACATCCTTGTCATACATCTTCTCTACTAAATTCATTCGGACGAATACAGATGAGCAGAGAAAAGTGGCGCGAAATTCGCGCCGAGATTGAACAAGACATTATGGACGGCGTGTTACAAGCAGGGGCGAAGCTGCCCACTGAACCGGAGTTGGTGACGGCCCATCAGGCCGGACGCCATTCGGTGCGGCGCGCAATTACCGAACTGGCCAAAGAAGGCCTGTTGAGCGTGGAGCAAGGACGGGGCACTTTCGTTCAACCACGCCCCGTTTTGGAGTACAGCATCGGGTCGCGGACCCGGTTGAGGCCCAACCTGACGTCGCAAGGTGTTGATGTGTCGAGCGAGACGCTCGGCGTCGAACATCTTGATGCCCGACGGTCCATCGCGGGTGATCTACAGATTGAGATCGGCGCCCCGGTCATTGCCAGCAGTCGTATGACCCTTGCTGATGGCGTGCCGATCTCTTTCGGGACGCTTTATCATGATGCATCCCGCTTTCCCGAATTTCCGGAACGTCGCGCGGTGATGGGCTCTGTGAGTTCAGTCTATAGGTCCTATGGGATCGACGACTACTTGCGGGGGTCCACCACGATGAACGCGCGCCCTGCCCGCGCCATCGAAGCACAGCGCCTGCGCCAGCATCCTGACATGCCAGTCATCGTCATCCGCGCGGTGGACACATTGCTCGATGGCACCCCGATTGCTTGCAGTCGCGTGATCTGGTCTGCCGCCCGCGTCAAATTCAACATACCCAACCGAGAGGACTAGGCGATGCCTGACCCACAGACCTTGGCCAATCACCCGCATGACGCAATGCTGAGCATCCTGGCCAAGGCAGATGGGGACAGGATCAAAGCCTTTGCCGAAACACTGATCCCCCAGCTTGGGGATTTGGAGGTTTTGGAGAACCGTACGGGTTTTGTGATGCTGCCGATGCGAGACACGGCCCAAGGGACCAATTTTCACGTCGGCGAAGTCCTGGTTAGCGAGGCCCGTATCGCCGCAGGCGGCCAGGACGGATATGGCATGCGGCGGGGCCGGGATCTGGAGGCCGCCATGGCGATGGCATTAGTGGACCTCGCTGTGGCGCAGGGCGTCGCGCATGACGCCTGCACCGCCTTCCTCGATCAAGAAGCTTCCGCCCAGGCTGCTGCTGACAACGACCGTCTGCGCCGCGTCGAAGCGACCCGCGTTGATATGGAGACTTTCTGATGGGCGCGCATCCAACTCCCTCCGACTTCGAAGCCCGTACAAACGCGACCTACGATGCGCTGATGTGGGCCTTTTCCCGCCCCGGTCTGCCACGCGACCTGCCTGCGCCCGGCCAAGCCGGGGTGATTGAGACGCTGATCGACCGCGAATGCGCCGTCTTTTGCGAAGACCCAGCCATGGCGGACCTGGCCGCAAGAACAGGTGCAGAGATGGTTGCGCCTGAGACAGCGGACCACCTGTTTTTGACCCGGCCGCCGGACCAACTGACCCTGCTGCGCCAGGGGACGGACATGTACCCCGAAGAGGGCGCGACTTTAATCATCCCCGCAACTTTTGGGAGGGGCGACCGCCTCCGCCTGACAGGCCCCGGCGTGAATGGGGAAGTTGACGTGACCCTGTCGGGTATCCCCCAATCCTTCTGGGCCGAGCGGAGCCGCGTCATGCGTTACCCGATGGGGTTTGAAATCTTTCTGCTTGATGGCGCCACAGTCATCGGCCTTCCCCGCACCACAGTCGTAGAGGTTCTCTGATGGCTTATGTCGCAACACGCGGTGGCGAACGGGCCATCGAACAATCCCAGCGCCTGTTCCGCGAAGAGATGGGCACGATCACGGCAGAGCGGGTCGCCGAAGTGCGCCGCGCTATGCCCTACTTGATTGATCGGGTGATGGGCGAAGCCTCGCTTTATGACGAAGACCTCGCTGCTTTGGCTTTGGCCCAGACCGGCGGAGAGCTTTATGAGACGGTGCTGCTCCTGCGCTCCTGGCGCACGACCCAACCGCGTTTGGCGGTGGCAGAGCCACTGACGCAGGACGGGCTGTTGACCCATCGCCGCATCTCTGCCGCCTTCAAGGACATTCCAGGTGGTCAGATCCTCGGGCCGACGCTCGATTACGCGCACCGCATTTTGGCGACAGAGGTTCTGTCGGACAAAGCCTATACACCAGAGCCCGTTGAACCAGCGGCCGAACCGAGCCCGGCCCATCAACCCTCTGTCGCCGCGTGGCAGGCCGAAAATGAGCTGCTCACCGCCGCCACCCCGGACACGACCGCAGGCAATGATATCCCTGATATCACGCGCGAGCCGCTGCTGTTCCCATCGAAACGCGCCCATACGCTGCAGTCTTTAGCGCGAGCCGAAACCGGCGGTGTTCTTGCGCTTGGCTACGCGGCGCAGCGTGGTTACGGGCAGGCCCACCCAACGGTGAACGAGTTGCGCTTGGCCGAGGGCGAAATCATGGTCCAGCACCCGCGCGGGACCACCTTTAGCGCGGGCCGTGTGAAGATCAGCCAGGCAGAAGTGGTCAACAAGAAGGGCACGCAGCTTGAGCTTGGGTTCTCAGCTACATTCGGCTGGAATGAGGTCAAAGTGATTGCCGCTGCGACCCTTGATCTGAACAGAGACGGTGCCGAGAAGGGCTCTGCCACGGAAGAGGAATTCTTCCTTTATCACACGGAGGGCGTCGAAAGCTCTGGCTTCTGTATCCACTTCAAGCTGCCCCACTACGTTACCTTCCAATCATCGCTGGATGCCATGCGCGACGCAAAGAAGAAGAGCGATGCAAAAGTGAAAAGCCCGGAGCCCACAAGCAACGAAGTGGTCGGGCCTAAAACGGAGCCAGCGGAATGAGCCTCAAGTCCCTCACCAAAGACTGGGAACCGATGTCCTATGGTTTCCTTGATGCCTCTGCCAAGCGGGAAATTCGGCGCAAGACTCTGAAAGCAATCGCCGTGCCTGGTTGCCAGATGCCTTATGCCAGCCGGGAAGTGCCGATGGCCCGTGGCTGGGGGACGGGCGGTTTGCAAATCTCCTGCACGCTGATCAATCCGCAGACGACTGTGAAGGTGATCGACCAAGGGGCCGACGACAGTGTGAACGCGGCCTCGATCCGGCGGTTCCTATCGCGCGTGTCGGGCGCGCCGACGACGATGGATACGCTGAAGGCCGACCTGATCCAGTCTCGCCACCGCATCCCTGAAGAAAAGCTACGCGAGGATCAGGTGTTGGTGCTGCAAGTGCCGAACCCTGAACCGCTGCGGCCCGTTCAACCGAACATGTCCATCGCCCGGCAGATGCATGCGGATGCGGATTACGGACGGATGTGGCTGCAGCTCTATGAACAGATCGTCCGGTCCGGTCGTGTAATGCAGGGTGCGGCCTACCCAAGCCTCGTGCACGGACGCTTTATCATGACCCCATCGCCGATCCCGCGCTGGGACGTCCCGAAAATGGATATGGCCAAGCATCTGACGATCCTATCGGCAGGGCGCGAAAAGCGGCTGCACGCTGTGCCGCCCTATACGCGGGTCGAACCGCTTGTGTTCGATGACGTGCCTTATCAAGTGGAGGAGCATCAGGGCCTGACCTGCACGCGGTCTGGCGCAAAGGGCTTCTTTATGAATGAGATCCCGCAAGACGATGGTTCGTCGACCTATGAGGTGTCTGACAGCGAATTGGGCGTAAAGACCATCCGCAAGGGCGATGGGGAGGCCGTCGCGGTGGGCGACACATGGTATCAAGACGGGGAGATGGCCCAATGATGGACGCCCCCCAAATCGTTAAAACCCGCCCGCTGCTGATCGCGCGGAACGTCAGTAAGTCCTATGGCGCAGTCAAAGCGCTGCGCGATGTCTCTGCCACGGTTTATCCCGGTGAAGTGCTCGGGATCGTCGGCGAAAGTGGCTCTGGCAAGTCCACCTTCCTGCGGTGCATGAACCTGGAAGAGAACCCGGATCAGGGCAGCTACACGCTCGATCTGCCGGATGTGCAGGGCAACCTGTTTGACCTCGACCGCTACGCACGCCGGATGCTGTGCGCGACGCGGATCGGGATTGTGTATCAGAACCCGCATTTGGGCCTACTGATGAAGCATTCGTCGTCCGGCAACGTTGCCGAAAGGTTGTTGGTCGCGGGGGAGCGCCGGTTTCACGTGCTGCGTGAAAAGGCGCGGGATGCGCTTGATGCCTCTGAATTCCCGCTCGACCGGATGGACGCTCCGCCGATTGAGCTTTCGGGCGGGATGCAGCAGCGGGTACAGCTTGCGAAGGCGATTGCGCTGGAACCGGCACTGTTGTTGCTGGATGAGCCGACAACGGGACTAGATGTCAGCGTGCAGGCTCTTGTCCTCGACACGCTCAAAAAACTCCAGCAGGAGCGGAAAATCACAATGGTGATCGTCTCTCATGACCTGGGTGTCATACGGACGTTGTCTGACCGTGTGATGGTTATGAAAAATGGTGAGGTCGTCGAAGAAGGCCTGGCCGACCAAGTTTTCCAGGATCCACAACACGCCTACACGCAACAATTAGTGCATGCAAAGCTATGACTGTCCTTGATGTTCGCGACCTGACCAAAGGTTTTACGATGCACCACCTTGGCGCTTCTATGGGGGCGTTTGAGGGGATCAGTTTTGAGCTAAAAGCGGGGGAGTTCCTGCTGCTCAAAGGAAAGAACGGGGCCGGGAAATCAACGCTGCTGCGCACGCTTTACCGCAGCTATCTGTCGCAAGGCGGTAAGATTTTGTTCCACTCCGATCACGGGGTGATTGATCTGGCCAAGGCGGCAGACGTGGACGTGTCGTACCTGCGCCGGACAGAAATTGGCTTTGTGACCCAATTCCTGACGGCACGCCCGCGCGTGAGCGCGGAAGCTTTGGTGGCAGAACCGTTGCGCCTTGCTGGCCGATCCGCGAATGACGCGCTGGACGAGGCGCGGCACTGGCTGCAGGCCTTTGGCGTGAAGCCGGAACTTTGGGCCGCCTACCCAACGACATTCTCAGGGGGGGAGCAGCAAAAGGTGAACCTCGCTCGGGCGCTGATCCTTCCGCAGCGGTTGCTGCTTCTTGACGAGCCCACAGCCTCGCTTGACGTGAACGCCCGCGCGGCCTTGGTCGAACGGCTTGCCGATCTCAAGGCGCAAGGCACCGCGATGATCGGCGTGTTTCACCACCCGGGCGATGTCGCGGCTCTGATTGATCGCGAAATTGATCTTACCCCTGACGCCATTCCAAATGAGGACCGCAAAGATGTGGCTATCTGACTTTTCGCTGATCCTGCCTGACCGCGTCGTCAAAGGTGGTTCCGTCCGCATCGAAGGCGGCCATATCGCGGAGGTCCGGGAAGAGATGGTGGCCGAGGGGATCAATGGGCGCGGCATGCAGCTATTCCCCGGTTTCATCGACATGCATGGTGACATGATTGAGGTGGAGCTGGAGCCGCGTGCCAAAGTCGACTTCCCGATGGATGTTGCGGTTGGCCACCTCGACGCCCGTTTGGCCGCGTCCGGTGTGACAACCGCTTACGCGTCGGTTTCCTTTTCGCGCGGTGCGAAGGATGGCGAACGGCGGTCCTATGGACATACCTGCAATATCATCCGGTCGTTGAAAGCGGCAAAGGCCGACACCCGCGTTGACCACCGGATTCATGCGCGTTTTGATATCACCTTCACGACTGCCATCGACGCGCTCGAGCAGTTGCTTGCGGATGGTCAGGTCGATTTGGTGTCCGTGATGGATCACACCCCGGGTCAAGGCCAGTACCGCAACCTAGAACGGATGATTGAGCTGAAAGCGGCGCGCGAAGGCAGCAGCGTCGAACAGGCGCGCGCTGAGGTGGATGAGCGCCTGAAACGCACGACGCCGGAGGAAGAGATCTTCGCCAACCTGCAAAAGGTCTCTGGCCTGTGCCGCCAATACGGTGTCTCTCTGGCCAGCCACGACGATGACACGGTCAAAAAGTCTAACATCATGGCTGACATAGGGGCGGTGATCAGCGAGTTCCCGGTGACGATGGAAGCCGCAGAAACGGTCGTTTCGCGCGGTTTGATGACGGCGATGGGCGCGCCCAACGCGATGCGGGGGCAAAGCTATTCTGGCAACTTGTCGGCGCGCGAGGCGCATGCGGCAGGCCTGTTGCATATCTTGGCCGCCGATTATCACCCGGCCGCGATCCTGCCTGCAATCCGCGTGCTCGCTGAGACAGATCCAGACGGGTTGGTGGGTGCGACCCGGCTTGCAACGGCGAACCCGGCAGACGCGCTTGGCTTGTCGGACAGAGGCACAATTTCGGTGGGCCAACGCGCGGACCTGATCGTGGTCAACGACAAGGATAGAGTGATCGAAACCTACTGCGCGGGCCAGTTGGTTCACACCAATGGGACCTTATCCACAGGTCTGTCACAAAACGCGGCGGGTAGCCCTGAATCATTTACAAAAGCGTCACGCGACGGACTCGCGACTGTTACTTAAGCCTTCCACTACTAGCGGCGAGAAATTCATTCGGATGAATCGCCATGACCTCTTCTTTGACGCTATCCAATGTGTCCCGCCAGTTTGGTGAGACAACCGCAGTAGACAATGTGAGCCTTGCGATTGAGCCCGGCCAGTTCGTGGGCGTCATCGGCCGGTCCGGCGCCGGTAAATCCACAATGCTTCGCCTGATTAACCGTTTGATCGACCCCACCGAGGGGTCGATTTCGTTTCAGGGGTCTGAAATTACGTCACTTAAGGGCAAAGCGCTCCGTGCCTGGCGACGCGATTGCGCCATGATTTTCCAGCAGTTCAATCTGGTAGAACGCCTGAACGTCTTGAACAACGTGTTGATCGGACGTCTGGCGGAACATGGCTTTCTGTCCTCCATGGCAATGCAGTTCACAGATGAAGAACGGACGATGGCCATCGAAGCGCTCGACCGGCTCGACCTCGTGCCGCAAGCGTTGCAGCGTGCTGGAACTTTGTCAGGTGGTCAGCAACAGCGAGTCGCGATTGCCAAGGCCTTGGTACAAAACCCAAAAATCATGCTCGCTGATGAGCCGATCGCCTCGCTCGACCCGGCCAATGCGACCCTCGTGATGGATGGTCTGAAACAGATCAATCAAGAAGACGGGATCACTGTTTTGGTGAACCTGCACACACTCGACACCGCCCGCGCCTACTGCGACCGCATTATCGCGATGCGCCAGGGTCGCGTGTTCTTTGATGGCAGCGCCGCGCAACTCACCGACGATGTTGTGCGCGACATCTACGGGCTTGAGGGCCTGCAAGAGTTTAACGAAGCCGTGACCTCCACATCTGTGAAGATCCCGGCCTGAAGCAAACGCAAATAGGGGGAATGACCATGCGTTTTCTGACCACCACGGCGCTGATCGCGCTGATCTCAACACCAGCACTGGCCTGGAAAGAGGACTACGCTGTCCTGAAGTTCGGCATCCTGTCCGGCGAAAACGAAAAAGACCGCCTGCAACGCAACGAGCCAATGCGCGCCTACCTCGAAGAAGCGTTGGGTGTGGAAGTCGAAATCTTCACCGCCGGCAACTACGACGGTGTGATCCAGGCGATGGCCGCTGACCAGATTGAAATCGGTCGTTACGGTTCGTCTTCATATGCGGCAGCATACACTGCCACAGACGGCAACGTGATCCCAACACTGACTACGGCGAAGAAAGACGGATCAACCGGTTACTTCTCCATCGCCGTGACACGCTGTGATAGCGGGATTGAGAACTTGCAAGACGCGGCTGGCAAGGTCATGGCATACGCAGACCCAGATTCCACATCTGGCTACGCGGTTCCATATTTCAACATGGTTAACGGCGAAGGTTTCGTTCCGGAAGAGCATTTTGGTACCGTCACATTCTCCGGCTCCCACGAAGCTGGCGTTCAAGGTGTTTACAACGGCACGTTTGATGTCGCGGCAACCTGGATGAACAACGAGACCAACTCTGTCTACACCCGCATGGAAGACAAAGGCATGATCGAAGCAGGCCAGATCTGCACGATCTGGGAAAGCCCGGAGATCACATCAGGCCCGTGGACATTCCGCGGCAACCTGCCAGCTGAATTGATCGAAGAAGTGACAGCAGCTATCGAAGCCTTCCCAACAGCCGATCCTGAAGGCTACAAGGTTTATTCTTCTTTCGATCCTGAAGATCCAAACCCATCCATCGGTTTCCAGCGTGTGGATCACGAGCGCTACCAGTGGATCGTCGACATGCGCGCTTGGATCAAAGAGCAGCGTCGCGGCTAATCACAACTCACAGAGAGCGGGGGCGATAGTCCCCGCTTTTTGCTGCCGGGGGCGAATTCTTTTGAAGAATTCGGTCCGATTTCTTTAAGAGAAATCGTCTCCTCCCGAGCCTAACGTTCTGCCAAGATCTGTCGGAGGATCAAAGATGGCTGTCACAACTGATCCGGGGTTTGTCCCACAAGGCGCGCCGCAAACTGTGAGCGATTTTGAAGTCGCTTTTGCGGAAGAGCGCAGGGCGTCTCGCCGCGCCTGGGCAATTGGATCCGTTCTGTTTTTCATCTGTTTCCTGATCACGGCTTGGCTTGGCGATTTCTTCAAAGTCACCCAAGTTACGATGCCCGACGGTTCGCGCGAATGGCGCTGGATTATCCCAGCAGGCATTCCTCGTCTGGGCGAATTCATTGTTAAGACGATACCCGAACTGCGCTGGGAGACATTGGGCGCTGACATCGCCAATTGGTTCTGGCGTTGGCAGATCTGGCTCAAGTTGCTGTTTGAGACGATCTTGATTGCCTACATGGCGACGGTCCTGGGCGTGATCGGGGGCTTCCTGCTGTCCTTCCCCGCCGCGCGCAACCTCGCCCCGAACAAGTGGGTGCTCTGGATCACCCGCCGTTACCTCGAAATCGCCCGAACCGTACCAGAACTTGTCTGGGCGCTCATCTTTGTTTTCTGTTTCTCCGTCGGCCCAATGGCCGGGGTGCTTGCGATCGGGCTGCATGCCACTGGCGCCCTGGGCAAGCTCTATTCAGAAGTGAATGAAAACATCGACATGCGCCCGCTCGAAGGCGTGAAGGCCGCCGGTGGAAGCTGGTTCGACCAGATCCGCTACGGCGCGGTCCCGCAAGTTTTGCCGAACATCATCAGCTACACGCTGCTGCGGTTTGAGATCAACGTGCGCGCCTCCTCCATCATCGGCTACGTCGGTGCGGGTGGTCTTGGTTCAGAGTTCCGGGTCGCGATGAGTTTTCAGGAATACACTGACCTGTCGGCCCTGTTTGTGATCATCTTCGTCACTGTGATGATCATCGACTACGGGTCTGAAAAACTGCGCCACAAAATCATCGGCATGGAAGGAATGCGGACATGACCCCAGATCGCATCACCGCAGCGATGGAGCGTGTCCCGCTCGCCTTCCGCGATCCACCCGAGGTGCGCTTTCGCAAAATCGCCATCCGGGCTTTCATGGTCGGCTTGTTTATCTACTGCTTGGTCGCCTTTAACTTCAGCCCCGAACGGATCTGGATCGGGTTGGGGCGTCTTGGCACGGTGATGAGCTTTATGTTCCCACCCTACATTTGGACGACTTGGTTGGAGTTCTCGGAAATCCTCAATGGACTTGGTGAAACACTTGCCATTGCGTTCCTGGGAACCGTGCTTGGCGCCGTTCTGTCTTTCCCGTTGTCCTTCCTCGGCGCTAAGAACATCAACCGGTTCACCTTTTGGCGCCAAACCTCGCGCCGGGGTTATGATGTGATCCGGGCGTTTGAAACGCTTATTCTGGCATTGATCTTTATCCGGGCCTTTGGCCTAGGGCCTTTGGCGGGCATTCTTGCGATTACAGTCAGCGAGATTGGGACATTCGCCAAGCTTTTCTCCGAAGCCATCGAAAACACGTCGGAACGGCCCGTCGACGGCGTGAAAGCCTCTGGCGGCTCTCGCTTGCAGCAAATCCGTTACGGCATCATGCCACAAGTAAACCCAGTGATTTTGTCGATCCTGCTGTACAACTTCGAATCCAACGTGCGCTCTGGTACGATCCTTGGCATCGTGGGCGCGGGCGGGATTGGGTTCCTTCTGTCTGATCGGATCTCAGCCTATAAGTGGGGGGAAGCATGGTCGATCATCTTTTTGATCATCGCGATGGTCTATCTGATCGACTGGATCAGCGGCCAGATCCGCACACGGCTAATCGGAAAGAACGAATTGGCGAAATGACACCCTTCACGGTGCAATACGCCGTAAAACGACCGCCAGGATGCGACCGCGTCCTGGCTCCATCCGGGTTGGCGACGCCCCACGCTGCTGCAACCGGATTCACTGTCATTGGCGGTGAATATCGTTCGGTCAGGGAGAAGACGACCGGCCAAGTGGCCCAACTGATCACCTGCCAAGATGAAACGCTGTCGCTGACCTACCACTTTGACGGTGGGCAGACGGCCCCTTACCCTAAGAACCTGTTTCAGCCGCAGGCGTCAAAATACACGCGGTTCGCCGATGATCTGGTTGCCGAAGCCGAAGATGCCGCCGGCACCCTTGAGGGAGTCGACCGCGCCATCGCGATTGCCTGCGCGACGGCGGAGCGTTTCACCTACGGTCACCCCACAGAGCGCTTCACCGATGGACATGATGCCGTTCCGGCCCTCGGCTGCGGCTTGACCGAAGGGTCCTGCGTCGACATCAACACGTACTTCCTCGCAGCTCTGCGCGCGGCTGGGGTCGCCGCGGGCTATTTGACCGGATTCTATTTTCCTTCTGAAAAGGGCGATACCTGCACTGATGGTCATTGTTGGGTCGTGACCCGGATTGATGGCCAGACTCAAGAGTGGGACATTGCGCATCATCTAAAGATGGGGACACGCGCTATCCAGCCGGGATTGAACCCCAAACCAGGGTTCCGCGCGGCGGTCTTTCATTCGATGGGCCTGACTTTTCCGGAGATCGACGTCCATGATATCAAGGCATTGATCGAACCCGTCGCGATCATTGACGGCACACTGCAGTACTTTGATGAACCAGAGATCCGCTTGACCCGGCCCCCTATATCCGCAGAGCCAGGGTGAAACGCGTGATGATCATTGGAAACGCCGGATCGGGCAAGAGCACCGCAGCGCGTATGATCGGCGAAAAGCTGGGACTGCCCGTCTTCCATATGGATCGCGAGGTCTATTGGCTGGCAGATTGGGTCGAGCGCGACAAGGCGGATCAAGTTATGCAGATTCAGCGTATCGTCGCAAAAGATGACTGGGTCTTGGAGGGGAATAACTCGCGCACCTTCCACCTGCGCGAGGCGCGGGCCGATCTGCTCATCTGGCTCGACGTTCCATTGTGGCTGCGTTTGGTCCGCGTGATCCGTCGCAATTTGCAGCAAAGAGGGCAGTCACGACCTGACATGGCGGATGGCTGCGTTGAGAAACTGCATATGTTGCCCGGTTTCTTACATTTTATTGTCACCACAAACCGCAACAGCCGTCGCAAGCAGGGTGCGTTCTTTGAAAAGACAGCCCTCCCAAAGCACCGCTTCGCACGCAGTTCTGATATCAACGCCTTTCTGGCAAAGTTGACATGAAGCTGATCGTGCTCAGCGATTTGCATTTGCCGCCGCCAGGGCACACTCATGGTGCCATCGACTCCTACGCGCGGTTTCAGGCCGCCATCGACCGTGTCAATACAGCTCACGGTGACGCGGATTTGGTCGTGATTGCAGGTGATTTGGTCGACCGCGGCCAGTCGGAGGGATACGAGGGCCTGCGCGCTACCATCGCCGCATGCCTGCCGCCAGTGGCCCTCACCCTCGGCAACCATGATGAGCGTGCAGATTTTGCAGCGGCCTTCGGCCCTGCGTATCTCGACGAGAACGGTTTTGCGCAAAGTGCGTATGAAATTGGCGACATGCGAGTCATCGTGCTCGACTCCTGCAATCGCAAACCCAGTTCCGAAGACAAATATAGCGGGGCTGAGGGGTACTTGTGTGCCAAGCGTCTGAGCTGGCTGAAAAACACGCTTGATGATCGTCCAACCATCCTTGTGTTGCACCATCCTGTGATGGGCGTCAGGATCAGTTTGGACTCCTTCGCTTTATCAAACCCGGCACCGCTTTTGGATTTAATCGATACCCACGATGTGCGGGCCGTCGTCTCAGGCCATATTCACATGACTACAGCATCCAACCGAAAAGGCGTCGCCTTTTACACGATCGCGGGTGGTCACAGCACCAGTCGCGAAGATGTCCCGACCGGGAGGAACAAAATGCGTTTTGCCGGACCAGCCCAAATGGCGGTCATTTTAGCCGACCTTGAAAGCACCATCATTCACTTTGACAATTACGTAGACGCCAATCCAACTTTTGAGCGCAGGACATCATGAAAGCCCTCTTGATCCGCCACGCGACCTCTTCTGGTCAAGCCGCCGACGCCCCACTTGCCGACGCTGGTTATGCCCAATCTGAGGCATTGATCCCCATTCTAACATCTCTTGGGGCGGGGCCGCTCTACGCCAGCCCATATCGGCGCGCGCAGGAGACAATCGCACCTTACGCCAAGGCGAGCGGGCAAACCGTTTCGACTCTCGACGGCCTGCGTGAACGTCTTCTCTCCCCCGTCAGTCTGCCCGATTGGCAGGACCATATCCGGTATTCCTTTTTTGATGCGCTTCACGCAGCTTCCGGAGGCGAAAGCCATACGCATCTTTTTGTGCGGGCCGCCAATGCGTTTGATCACATTACAGCGGTTGGCGGCCCGTTGCCCACTTTCGTCACTCATGGCGGCATGACCTCCGCCCTCTTTCACCGCGTTGATGCGTCGTTTGGTTTTGACGCCTGGAAAGATCTGCAGAACCCCGATCTTTTCGAAGTGGAGATCACTGCCCGCAAGATCACCGCATTTAAACGTCTCAATCTAGAGGCCCAAACATGAGCGGCGCAGGATCCAAAAAACACTTGAGCGAAGAGCCGACGATCCACCCAGAGGCCACCATTGCCGACTGCGAACTCGGCGTCTGGACGGAAGTTGGCAAAGGGACGGTGATGAAGGACGTCCAAATGGGCGATTATTCCTACATCACACAGCAGTGCCATGTGGTTTGGGCCACGATTGGTAAGTTCTGCTCGATCGCAAATGCGACCCGCATCAACCCAGGCAACCACCCGACTTGGCGGGCGACCCAGCATCATTCCGTCTATCGCGCTGAGGCCTATGGCTTGGGCGAAGATGACCATGATTTCTTTCAATGGCGGAAGGATCATTGGGTCACCATCGGCCATGACGTGTGGATCGGACATGGCGTGACCGTAACGGCCGGTGTGACCATTGGCACCGGCGCGGTGATTGGCGCGGGCGCTGTCGTGACCAAAGATGTTGCGCCCTACACGGTTGTCGGCGGCGTGCCCGCCCGCTTTATCAAGCGACGGTTTACCGAAGCACAAGGCGATGCCTTGCAAAAAATCGCGCTCTGGGATTGGACCAGAGAGGAATACAAGGCAGCACTGCCAGATGTGCGGCGGCTTTCTATCGACGATTTCATTGCAAAATACGGCTGATCAACGGTCGACCATTGGCTTCACTCTTGCAATTTTTTGCGAATCCCGCCCTCATCAGGAGTGTCACAATTTCTTTACACGTGGGGGCGTCATGAAGAAGCGGACTCTTATCGCTGAAACAGATGAGCATGGGGCAGTTGCCTGCGTATGGGTGGCCGACCCTGAAACGCGTGGACCTCGTATTTTTGATCCAAGACTGCATAGCGACAAAATTCAGTCAGCAGAGACCGCTGGTGCGTCACGGCAGCAGATTACGTCATGGGTTGCGTCACGCAAGGCGCGCGAGGACTGGGCCTCCGCCAAGCAGTAGCGAACTGCTTTGTGTGGTTTTGGGTGCGGCGGACAACGCGAAATCGCGTCAGAGGCGGTAAACTGTTTTGCTCGGAAGAGGCGCCGAGACGGCCGCCGTGCTTTTCGGTGTCGCTGAGATCAGCGATTAATCAATGACTTCATCCGCATCCACACCCCAGAGCACCGCCTTGGGCGCCCATCCGCGATAACCGCCGGCCACAATTTCACACCAAGTCCCGTCGCATTTGCGGATGCTCGCAACAACATCTTCCTCAAGCTCAGCCGTCTGGCGCGACTCAGTGTTTGCACGGGCATGAAGAAACAGGCTCTCCTGCTCTACAATCACTGTCCGCGCGCCAGTCAGCATCGTGTAATGCACCCAGCCGCCCTGCCCTTCACGGTCAATGACCCGCCGCCAATGGCCGTATTCGGCCACCACTTGCAACGGCATACCTTTGCGCTGAAAGACCCAATCGATGCGGTGCGACAGGCTGGGGCCGCGGCGCACGTTCGCTTCGGACGCCTTTAACGACACGTAGCGCGGCAAAGGCCGGTTGGTTTCTGGCCCTATGGTTGGCGCATCGGTCGTTTGTTGTGCCGCGGTCGGCCCCGCAAAGCCCACAACGACGCAAAGCACCCACATGAGGTCTTTTATCCGGAAAAACACTGATTTCTCGCCCTTTGTCACCGCTCAGCAGCGCGCGGTTCTTGTGCTGCGCGTCTGCTAAAGGCACTCTGACCCAAAGACATGCATGATTTCAAGCGGGAGGGTCTTCAGCATGCCAGGTCAGCGGCTCAGTGTGGTTGTCACGCGACGGTTACCCGAAAAGGTCGAAACGCGGATGACAGAGCTGTTTGATGTCACGTTGCGCGACAGCGATGCGCCGATGAGCAAGGCGGAGTTAGCCGACGCGGTGAAAGACGCAGATGTGCTAGTGCCCACGGTGACGGACCATATCGATGCACCGCTACTTGCCCAAGCGAGCGAGCGTTTGAAGCTGATCGCGAACTACGGCGCAGGCGTGGATAACATCGATGTTGCCACGGCCCGGCAGCGCGGGATTTTGGTGTCAAACACACCGGGCACAGTCACGGATGACACCGCTGACATGACCATCGCACTCATCCTCGCCGTCGCGCGTCGCATCCCCGAAGGTCTACGCCTGATGGCAAGCGGCGATTGGGAAGGCTGGTCGCCCACTGCGATGCTGGGAGGACGGATCGCGGGGCGGCGTTTGGGAATCCTCGGTATGGGTCGGATCGGACAGGCAGTGGCCCGCCGTGCGGCGGCCTTTGGCATGCAAGTTCATTACCACAACCGCAAACGGTTGCGGCCTGAGATTGAAGAAAAACTCGACGCAACCTATTGGGAAAGCCTTGATCAAATGGTCGCGCGCATGGATGTCATCTCAATCAACTGCCCGCATACACCCTCGACGTTTCACCTGATGAACGCCCGGCGCTTAAAGCTGATGAAACCGTCAGCTGTGATCGTGAACACCTCCCGCGGCGAGGTAATTGATGAAAACGCCCTGACACGGATGTTGCGCGCCGACGAAATCGCGGGCGCGGGTTTGGATGTGTTTGAGCGAGGACATGAGATCAACCCGCGCCTCCGCGATCTGCACAACGTGGTGCTGCTCCCGCATATGGGCTCAGCCACCGTGGAGGGCCGGGTTGAAATGGGTGAGAAGGTGATTGTGAACATCAAAACCTTCGCTGATGGTCACCGCCCGCCGGATTTGGTGGTGCCGGGAGTAATGTAGCTTAGGATTTGGTCAGCACGGCCATATAGAACCCATCCATGCCACCAAGATCAGCCCAATAGTCTGGCCTGAGGCGGATGCCGCCTTCCTCGGTCAGCCAGTCAGGCGCGATCCAGTCTTTTTTGCTGGCCTCTCGGTCGACGCTCACCGATGGATGCCGCGCAAGCGCACCTTCCACTTGCACCTCTCCTTCGTCCGGCAACAGCGAACAGGTGCAGAAGACGAGCCGCCCCCCAGGTTTCAGCAGCGTCAAGGCATGGTCAATCAGCTGACCTTGTTGTTCGATCAGCTGGCCAAACTCAGATCCATCCTTTGCATAGGGCAAATCCGGGTGACGGCGGATCGTGCCTGTGGCGGAACATGGTGCGTCGAGGAGGACGACGTCGAAGTTCCCGTCGGCAAAGGCGAAGGCATCAGACACGACAGTTCGCGCAGGCACGCCCACCCGTGCGAGGTTCTCCGCCACGCGGGCCATGCGCCCTTCGCTTAAGTCAACCGCTGTCACATCTGCCCCGCCAGCCGCAAGTTGCAGGGTCTTTCCCCCAGGCGCTGCACAAAGGTCGAGAACCTTACGGCCCTGCACGTCACCCACTAGCTGAACAGGCATGGCCGCTGCTGCGTCCTGGACCCACCAATCGCCACTATCATACCCCGCCAAAGTCGAGACCTGACCTGCGTCTTTCATGCGCACCGACCCATTTGGCAGTAGGGTGCCCCCAGTGGCCTGCGCAACGGCTGCGGCATCCCCCTTCGCGGTCAGGTCCAACGGCGCGCCCGTGAAATGGGCCACTTCGATGCCGTGAACCGCTTTGCGTCCCCAAGCGTCGACCAAGGGCTGGCGAAGCCATTTGGGTAGGATTGGCACCGCGCGATTGTCCCACCCCGCCTGGCCTTCCGCCGCGATCTTGCGCAAGACTGCATTGGTCAGGCCTTTCATCTTGGCCACGTGCTTGTTGCGGCCAACAACCTCTACATAGCTGTTGACCACGCCGTGGGCGGCCTCCCCACTACACAGCTCAATCACCCCAAGGCGCAGCGCATTTTGCACCTCCAACGGGGGACGCTTTATCAGATAGGGTTTCAGCATCCGGTCCGCGCGATCCAGTCCGCGCAAAGTTGTGACGGCTAACCGCTGTGACCGCGCCCGGTCGTCCGGAGCGAGATGATCGAGCGCTCCCGCCCCTAGCAGCTCCGACATCAAACGGCCTTCGCCGGTGATCTCTTGCAGCAGATACCAAGCCGCGCGGCGGGGCGGCAAACCGGTTTGCGCCATGTGGGACGTCCTTGTCTGAAACTGCGGGCGGCGTATATCAAGGCCAAGCTGCATACAAGGAGCCCATCATGACCGAGACGCCTGAAGATCTGCCCCCCGCCGCGAAACGCGCCCTTGCGGAAGCGGAAGCGCGTCGCAAGGCAGCGCAGGATGAAAAACGGCCCACGGAGCTTGGCGGGCGTGATGGGCCAGACCCTGTGCGATACGGGGATTGGGAGAAGAAGGGCATCGCGATCGATTTCTAAGGATGCGCGTTGGTTTGAACCAAAGGTACGCCAGTACTATGCGCAAGACATGCTTTGAATGGGTCGCGTACGTGTTGCGTTTGGGGAGGTGCCGGACCCTCCGAGGGCATCTTTTGGATCAAACACGCAATCTGCATTGTCACCATCAGCGCATGCGACGGAAATACTAAACAGACACGTTGAAAGGTGGAGCTATCCAGAAAGGAGCCCATCATGCGTGCCTTGCCCTACTGTTTCTTGCTTCTCGTCGGCGGCCTTAGCCTGGCGGCATTTCTTACGTCGCAGACCTTATATCCTGGATTTTAGCGTAACCGGAACGCAGCGCTGTCGCCCGTGCCCTGGTCCGTTGTGAACCGCATCAATTGCCCGTTGGTTTCAACTAATTGGCAATTGTAAGGGATCGGGTCACCGCCCCAGGTCATTTCGCGGCAGAAAAAGCCGTCCTGCCACGACCACGTCCCGGTCACATCCCAGCCAGCGCCCTTGCCAACAATGCCTCCGTCCGGTGTCACCCGCAGATTCACGCCGTAGAGCCGGTTGGACAGTCGCTTATCGCCTAACAGCTGTAAGAACGTCTGTTTGTCCGTGATAGGTTGGTAGCTTTGCGCCAGCGCAGGTCCCGCCCCGCCACAGCAAATCGCCCCAAGCATGATTGCGCGCACCGTGTTCATCATCGCACCATCCTCCAGTGGTATTTTGATGGGTTTTACGTGCCAAAAGCAGGATTGGTTTGGTTAGGGGAAAAACGGGTGGCTGTTTACCGCCAATCCGAAAGCCCGAGGACATCCATCATGTCGTAGGCTCCGGGTCCTTGGGTCTGTCCCCAAATCGCCGCTTTCAAGGCCCCGCGCGCGAATACGCTGCGGTCGGACGCCACGTGGCGCAGGATAATCCGTTCGCCCTCTGCCGCAAACATCACATCGTGCTCCCCTACAATGTCGCCGCCCCTTATCGCAGCATAGCCGATGTCACCCTTGCGCCGCGCGCCGGTAATCCCATCCCGCCCGCTGTCGCGAACATCATTGTGCACCACGCCCCGACCCGCGGCTGCTGCCTCCCCCAGCATCAACGCCGTGCCAGAGGGAGCGTCGACTTTATGACGGTGATGCGCCTCGATCACCTCAATATCGTAGTCGTCATCAAGGGCCGCCGCGACCTTTTTGGTAAGCTGCGTCAACAGGTTCACCCCAAGCGACATATTCCCAGCCCGCACGATCGCCGTATGCCTGGCCGCCGCATCTATCTGGGCGATGTCTGTATCGGTCATTCCCGTCGTGCCGATCACATGAACAGCCTTGGCCTGCGCTGTCAGTTCACTAAAGGCCACCGTGGCGGCAGGCGCGGTAAAATCGATCACGGCTTGGGCCTTCACAATAGCCTCCAACGGGTCATCGGTGACACTCACGCCAACAGGTTGGCCGCCCATGGCAGAACCGATATCTTGACCGACCCAGGCATGACCGTCGCGCTCCAAAGCGCCAACAAGATGGCATCTATCGGACTCCGCGATCAACTTGACCAGGGTCTGACCCATTCGGCCCGAAGCCCCTGTTACAACAATCCCTGGTCCTTGCGTCATCGCCTGATCCTCATTTGTCAGCCGTCCCGTCTTAGCGGCAGACAAGCCGCTTGGCAAAGGCCAGCGGACACCTTAGATGCTGGGTATGGGCAAGCAAAGCAACAGAGACGGCAAGGCCCCGTCCCAACGGATGTTGAAAGTCGGCGAACAAATTCGCCGAACCCTGTCGACCGTTTTGCAACGGGGCGAAATCCACGATCCTGACCTAAACCGAATGATGATTACCGTGGGTGAGGTGCGCATGTCACCGGACCTGCGTGTCGCGACGGCCTACATTTTGCCCCTCGGCGGCAAGAACAAAGAAGAAGCGCTGGAGGCCATGCGCCGCAACCGGCATGAGATCCGGCATCTGGTAGTCAAAGGCGGGTCGCAGAAGTTTGCTCCTGAACTCCGGTTTGAGATCGACGGCACGTTTGACCAGATGGATGCGACCCGCGCCATGCTTGCGGATGACCACGTCCGCCAAGATCTGGACGACTAATATGTGGCTGCTGGCAGCCGCATTCACCGTCTTGGCCACAGCAACCCAAGCCGTCACTTGCGACGACACTTTCTTCGGTGGGCACAGTTATACCACTTGTACTGTGGATGTCCCGAAAGAGGATTTGCGGCTGTTCCATAGTGATCCCGATGGCGAGGTGATCGGTAGCTTCACTGACCTTGCCGCACTTGGACACGGTCGGAAACTGACGTTCGCAATGAATGCCGGCATGTACCACCCTGATCGCAGTCCGGTTGGTCTGTTTGTGAAAGATGGTACGATAGGTGCCCCGATTGTCACGCGAGAGGGGCCTGGAAACTTTGGCCTTCTACCCAACGGCGTCCTTTGTGTCACAGACACGCACGCGCGGGTGTTTGAGACGCGCGCATTTGCTGAGACCCAACCATCTTGCAGGGATGCCACGCAATCCGGCCCCATGTTGGTGATCGACGGCGCATTGCATCCCCGCTTTATCCCCGATGGCACCTCTTTGCATATCCGAAACGGTGTTGGCACCAGCGCCGATGGCGCCAAAGCCATCTTCGCGATCTCTAATGAGCCGGTGAACTTTTACAGCTTCGCGCGTCTATTCCGAGACGCGCTCAATACACCCAACGCCCTCTTCCTTGACGGCAACATTTCCCGCTTGCACGCTGATGACCTTGGCCGCTCCGACTTCGGATTCCAACTCGGCCCGATCATTGGCGTTTTCGAGTAGCTTATCTTCTGCGAGCAAAAAGTATTTTTGCCGAGACTGAGAGTCGGGGGCGCCGCCAGTGTTGCTCGGACCAGTGGCGCAACACGGGCGCTACGCCCGCAATGAAGTGAGCGAATGTGCCCACCCGCACCCGACTTGACCCCGCACGCCCACACAAGTAGCAGGCGCCTTCACCGCAGCAGAGGGCAGCATGGCACGTAAACGCAAGGGACGCGACATTTCGGGATGGCTCATCGTCGACAAACCGGCAGGCGTGACCTCCACCGCGGTAGTCGGCAAAGTCCGCTGGGCCTTTGATGCCAAAAAGGCGGGCCATGCCGGTACGCTCGACCCGGAGGCGACAGGTGTTCTCGCTGTGGCGCTTGGCGAAGCCACGAAGACCGTACCCTTCATCACCGACGCCCTAAAAGGCTATATCTTCACGGTCACGCTGGGCGCAGCCACCAACACCGACGACGCAGAGGGCGAGGTTATCGCCAGCTCAGACGCTCGACCAACGGATGTAGAGATCAAAGAGGCACTGCTGCCCTTCGTCGGGGAAATCATGCAGGTTCCGCCGCAGTTCTCAGCTGTCAAAGTCGACGGTGAGCGGGCTTACAAGAAGGCCCGGGACGGCGATGCGATGAAGCTTGCCGCGCGCCCGCTTTGGGTCGAAGAACTGGTCATGGTCGATCGCCCTGACCGGGACCATGTCGTTCTTGAGATGACCTGCGGCAAAGGCGGATATGTCCGCTCTATTGCGCGCGACCTCGGGGAAGCGCTCGGTTGTCATGGGCACGTGCAAACGCTTCGCCGGATCTGGTCCGGACCCTTTGAGGTCGAAGACGGGATTGGGTTGGATGAGATCGACGCGCTCGCGCGCACGCCCGAGTTGGACAACCATCTCCTCCCTTTGGAAACCGGACTTGCGGACCTTGAGATGGTGACATGCCCCGCAGAGAGCATAGCCAAGCTGCGCAATGGCAACCCTGCGCCGGTGATCGGTAGTGGCGTCGACTATGGCGCGCAGGTCTGGGCGGGTGCAGCTGGCAAAGCCATCGCTGTCGGCACCTTTCAAGGCGGTACGCTGCAGCCGACCCGGGTTTTCGTCGACGATTCGGCCTAGGCCACCGCACCGCTCCCCGCGATTCATTTCAAAAATCGGGTCGTTTGTTACAGGGCGAAACACGCCTCACGCCGCTGTCAGCGGTTGGCTGGAAATGTTTCACGAAATGTTACAGTCGCAGGTCCTGCGATAATCCCTCCGTGAGGCGGGTGCACAGACGCGGTTGTTTCAGCCAGGTTCTCAGCAACAACACACACACCACACACACTCGCCTTTGCGACCCGACACTTGAAAGAGACCTAACAGATGAAACAGACAGCCTTCACCGTTCTTGCCGCCGGCGCCTTCGCCACCATCGCATTCGACGCATTTGGTCAGGGTCTTGCCCCAATGTTCGGCTTCGCGAAATTGGCCCCCGTTGGCCTCGCCAATTCCACACTGAACACGATCTTTGAAAGCGTGCCCAAGGGCTCGGCCTACCTGCTGCACCTGATGACTGGCGTTGTCTTCTATACCTTGGGCTACTTGCTGGTGGCGCGTCCGGTCCAGAAGATGGTCATGCCAAAGTTGCACTGGTCCGTCACCGCTGTTGCCTACGGCGTCGTTCTTTGGATCTTCGCGCTTTATATCATGGCGCACCTGGTGGCTGGCATGAAGCCGTTCCTGGGCTTTTCCGGCATCACTTGGGTCGCACTCTGGGGCCATATTCTCTTTGCCGTCGTCGCTGCATGGGTCATGGAAGCCCGCGGCGCTGTTGTTGAGTACAGCAAAGCAGCTGAACCCGCCCTCGCATAAATTCTCCCTCCCTCCCCCGCTCCTCCCAAGCGCGCCGTCTGTGATCCCCCACAGGCGGCGTGTTTGTGTTTTTGGGGCCGCCTTGTCACAAGGCGCCATGATCACACGCCACCATACCGATGGGGTCAAAGACTCTTGGGCGACCTATTCGGACTGCGAAACCTATCGTTATGCGCTTGCCCGCACCTGGGACGCAGCGGCGCAAAGGGTGATGTTTGTCATGCTGAACCCATCCAAGGCGACAGAGTCCGCCAACGACCCGACGGTCGGCAGGTGTGAGGCGCGAGCCAAGGCCCTTGGCTTTGGGGCCTTTATGGTCACGAATCTTTTTTCGTTGCGCGAAACTGATCCTCATAAGATGCGCAAACATCCCAAACCCGTCGGAGTGGAGACGGATCAAGCCTTACTTGATGGGGCCGATTGGGCAGATGTGACCATTGCAGCCTGGGGTGTTCATGGGGTGCATTGCGGGCGCAATGCAGATGTCAGCACGCTCTTTGCGCGGGCCAAGCAACCACTCCATTGTCTTGGCTTGACCAAAGACGGTCATCCGCGTCACCCCCTCTATCTGCCTTACAGCGCGCAGCCAGAGCCGTGGACGGGCGATTAACCATGAGGGACGAAAGCATGGGACAGCGGACCGCCGCCTCTGATAGATTTGCAACTGCAATAACCGGGTCGGGGGCGATTCAGTTAATGCAGGAAAACATCCATGCTCCCGATCTTTGGCCTTTTTGGCCTTGCCCTTGCTGCCGCGCTTTGGCCCGACGCTTCCACTGAGGCCGAGGACAGCACGTCAGACAGCACTGCAGAAGGGGTGAAAGCCTCTGATCCTGAGACGGCAGATATCTTGGATGCGGTGGACGCGGCGCCTGATGGTCCCTCCGAAGCGGCTCATGATGATTTGGATCTTGCTCCGGCGGCGACCGCGCTCAGTGGCACGGACAACATCGATGTGCTGCAAGGATCGGAGGGCGATGATCGCATTTCGGGCGGACCGGGTGGCGAAAGCCTGTTTGGTGGAAGCGGAGATGACGTTCTTTATGGCGACGATGACGCGGAAGGCGATGTTTTGCTCGGCGGGGACGGCAATGACATCATCTACGCTGGCGCCGGAGATCACGTCACCGGTGGCAGTGGTGACGATGATTTCCACATCGATGCAAACGGACCGGTGTTTGTCGCAGATTACAGCCCCGATGATGATAAGATCATCCTTGAGTACGATCCATCCGCCCCCACACCGCTATTGGAAACGCGCGATGTCGCGGAAGGCATCGGTCTTTTTGCGGACGACCGGCATGTCGCGACTTTCGGCGGGATTGCGACACTAAACGTGAAGGACGTGCATCTCGTGCCTGAGGCTGCATAAAATCCTTTGCATTTGAGGCGGAAGGGTTTAACAGCACCCATCCCGCAGGGAATCCCCTGTGGTCCATCCTCCATGGGCCTGTTCTGGACGACATCCCGGACTGCGCCATCACCTTAGTTTAGGAGACCCCGATGTCGATTACTGCTGAAGACAAAGCACGGCTCATGAAAGAGTTCGCCACGAAAGACGGCGACACAGGCTCCCCCGAAGTTCAGGTTGCTATCCTGTCTTCCCGGATTGCCACGCTGACAGAGCACTTCAAGACCCACAAAAAAGACAACCACGGCCGTCGCGGCCTGCTGAAGATGGTTGCCCAGCGCCGTAAGCTTCTGGACTATACCCGCGCGAAGGATGAGGCCCGTTACCAGGACCTGATCAAGCGACTGGGTCTGCGCCGCTAAAATACGCGGTCATTGAGTTTCGAAAACGTCCGCCTTTCGGTGGGCGTTTTTGTTTGGTCCATCCGAAAAAGACTCACCCCTTTCGTTTCTTGATCATTCACCTAGATCACCGCCTCAGAAAACGCTGTCTTGACCGCTTCGACAACTCTGGCACGTGGGCGCGACGCTTGACTGACGAGGCCGATGACGCGCCTAGGCCCGTCCTCTTCCAACGAGATTCTCTTGAGGCGCAGATGCTCGCTTTCGGTAAAACGGCTTTGTGGAACGATCGACACGCCTAGCCCTGCGGCCACCATGCTTGAGATCGCTTCGAGCCCTTCCAGTTCCATGGCATCTGAAACTTCTATCCCGCGCTGCTGCAGCCAAGCTTCGATTTGACGCCCGACGACTGCATCTCGGGTGAAACGGATGAAAGGCAACGTTCCCAGAAGGTCATTGGGCGGTAGGTCTGCCGCACCTTCCGATACAAGCAACACCAACTCTTCCGACATGATCTCCGAAAAGACCAAAGATGGCGGCAATACTTCTGGTCGCGATATGATCGCCGCATTGATCTGCTGACGTTCCAGTTGCAGCAAGAGTTGATTGGATAGTCCCGGTACGATCCGAACTCTCAAGCCCGGATGGAGAACTTTCAGACGCGAAAGGCCCAAAGGCACTAATCCGGTCAGGGTTGTCGGCACCGCACCCAAGATAAGTTCTCCAAAAAGTTCTTCGCCTTCGCTCACTTTGGCTGCCAGGTTGTCGTAGTCTGAAACAAGCTTCGTCGCTTCGCCAACCAGCGTCAGACCAGTTTGGGTTAAAACCGGCGACTTTAGGCTTCGATCAAACAGCACAAGCCCCCAAGCATCTTCCAGGTTTTTCATCTGGTGGCTGACAGCAGAGGCTGTCAGGTGCTCCGCCTCTGCCGCCGCGCGAAAACTTCCGTGACGCTGAACCGCGATGAGTGTCCGTAGTGCGCGAATGCTCAATCAACGACCTTTTTCTTCAATGTGAGGGCATGATTTACTTAAATTTTTTTCATCTATTGATCAACTTTGTTTCGTTTTTGTGTACCAAAATTGACTATTAGACTTCGTGGCAAGCCGAGCCCAACAATCGAAGAGGATATGATGGTTGCCCCGAAAACGAGAGAGTATCAGTCGATAGTCGCAAAGCCTTTTGCCCCAAATCTGGGCGCCGAAATCTATGGTGTTGATCTGTGCGAACCCGTCGCAGAGTCGCAGTTTGAAGAGATCAAGGATGCGTTCCACACCTACCAGGTGCTATTCTTCAAAGAACAAAAGGAAATTCCCCCGGCACAGCACATTGCATTTGGCAAGCGCTTCGGGCCGCTCCATGCCCATCCGGCCGCCCCAACGATGGAAGGGTTTCCGGAGATCTTTGAGATCCATGCCACGAAGAACTCAAAAATCGCGAACGGCGAATTTTGGCATTCAGACGTATCTTGTGACGAAACGCCGCCGCTGGGCACAATGCTGCAGATCCAAATTGCGCCGCCTTGTGGTGGCGACACGATGTTCAATGACATGTATGCGGCCTACGAAGATTTGTCTGACCCACTCAAAGAGATGCTTGGCGGTCTGTCGGCACTTCACAGTTCGGAGCATATTTACAAGGGGCGATACAGTGATCGCGGCCAAACGGATAACGCCATCGATTGTCCAGAAGCCATCCACCCCATTGTAAGGACCCATCCAGCGACTGGCCGGAAGTCTCTGTTTGTGAACCGCACGTTCACGACAAAAATTCTGGGACTGTCCGAAAGCGAGAGTGATGCCATCTTGAACATGCTGTTTGTGCATGCGGAGCACATCAACTACCAAATTCGCTTTCGTTGGTCGCTGAACGACATGGCTTTCTGGGACAACCGGTGCTGCATGCACCGTGCGATTTGGGACTACTGGCCTGAAGAGCGCAAGGGACGGCGCGTCACCATAAAGGGCGAACGGCCGGTCTAGGAAAGACGAATAGATCGCCAAACAGCGGTTTCGCTCCAATGGGATCAGATGCTTGGAGATGGCGCGCATCCTCGCCCAAGCGAAACATCTGCGGGGCGGCGGGCAATTCCTGTGGTAAATGGGTGCTTTGGCCACAGAAAAAACAAATCCTTCACCGATTAGGGATATGCGAGCGGCGATCAATCCGCTACGGCTATCGCAACAAAAATAGAGCAGCAGGCCTATGACCGTCCATTTTAACGTGACCGAGCCCGAAGAGGGTGTTCGGAAACCTCAGGACTGGGTCAAAGTCCTCGCCACGTATCGCGGCATCAACACGAGCCGCAGCTTCTTTGAGTTGTTTATTACCACTGGTCCGTTCCTCGGGCTTTGGGCGCTCGCTTGGTGGTCGTTATCTGTCAGTTATCTCCTCACTTTTCTGATTTCCGTGGTCAACGCTGGCTTCCTGCTCCGCTTGTTCTGTATTCAGCATGATTGCGGTCACGGGTCCTTCTTCGACAACCGCACGCTGAGCGATTGGGTCGGTCGTGTCATCGGGGTGGTCACCTTGACCCCTTATGATGTTTGGCGCCGCTCACACGCCTTGCACCATAGCCATTCCGGCAATCTTGCGCACCGCGGGATCGGCGACGTTCACACGTTAACCGTGGCAGAATATGAGGCGCGGTCCTGGCACGGTCGCTTACTTTATCGGCTTTACCGCCACCCCGTTGTTCTGTTCGGCTTTGGTCCGGGATACTTATTCCTTCTGCAAAATCGCTTGCCATTGGGGTTCACTGGACAGCTAAAGTATTGGGTCAGTGCGATGGCGACCAATGCGGGGATCATCGTGGCTTTGACGCTGATCACCTATTTTGGGGGGATTGCCCCGATCCTGCTCATCTTCCTGCCAACCACGCTTTTGGCAGCAACCGCGGGCGTTTGGCTGTTCTACGTTCAACATCAATTTGAGACAACGCACTGGGACGATAATGAAGATTGGCAGATCCATGAATCTGCACTGCACGGCAGTTCTCATTATGTATTACCGAGTTGGTTGCAGTGGCTGAGCGCGAACATCGGCATCCACCATGTTCACCACCTTTATAGCCGCATTCCCTTTTATCGCTTGCCAGACGTCCTAAAGGACCACCCGGTTTTGGCATTGAGCAATCGCATGACCATCCGGGAGAGCTTCTACAATGCGCGGCTGCATCTTTGGGATGAAAAGAGTCGGCGTCTGTTGTCGTTTGCTCAGGCCAGAGCGCTTTAGGCCCTAGTCCATCCGGATCACATCTTTGTCGATGGCAAGCATGTAGCCTTTGCGCGCGATGTTCTTCACCAAAAGCTCGCTAATCATTTGATTGCCCAGCGTATCCCGCAACCGTTTGATCCGTGTTGCCCCCGCAGCCTCATCACAGTCGGCCGCACTGCGGCCCGAGATGACGCTTTCGATCTCAGCGCCTGAAAGCACCTCATCATCCATACGGGCTTCGGCGAGAACTGACAGTGTTTCAATCGCCGCATCGGTCAACTTGAATTCAAAATCGTTCAAGTAAACCGCTTTTTGATCGCGATGGATCGCGAGCGAGTTCACCTCAATCCCTTTGCGCTCAATCCGGCCCATGCGCCGGTTGAGGGAGATGAGGAGAACAAGGAAGGCAACCGCAGCAATCAAAAGGGCCGTCGCAAAGACGAGCAACACAAAGATCACGAAGCGATAGGATGAAAGCGTGTCGGAAAAGGCAGTGCCGGACTGCGCGAGAATCTCCAAGAGCTTGATCTCCGCGTTGCCGGTCAGATCATCGTTCTCGATGAAGAGCTGCTCCACCCGCATGTTGAAGGCATTGGCGTCGGGCAGGTTTATGAAAAGCAGGATCGCTGCTGCAGCGAGGATGACGACGATCCCCACAATGCCGGCCACGATGAGGCGACCACTGATCTCACGTGTTTCAGAAGCGGAGGAAGTATTCACCAGCGCTGTCCTTCTTACTGTCCAACTGTTCATCATCAAACACGCTGACGATGTTCAAAAGTTCCCATCCTACGGACGAAAGACGCCCAGCGAGCTGAGATTGGGCGTTTGACGCGGTGCAGTCACCCCGCACCTCGGCAACGCCGTAATGCAGCCGCAGGGGATTGTCCTGTTTTGCCTTGTAGTCAGCATAACAGGCCGCCTGGGCCGCGCCTGCCATGATGCACAGGACAAAGATGGAAGAAAGAAGGGTTTTCATGACTTTAGACCTGCCATCACGCCATCTGCTATACAATATCCGGTCACGATAGCCCGGCCGGTATCCGATAACCATCCCCAGATATTGAGCGACATTGGCAGCGCCGCCCAGGGTGAGGTCAGACCGAATGCAACGTACGGAGATGACCCATGTATAAGACACTCACAGCTGGCCTTACCGCTTTGTCCCTGATCATGGTGCCTGCCGCGCCCGTCCATGCGCAAGGCAATCAGGATGAGATCAACCGCACCATTTTGGGCCTCCTTGCTGTTGGGGGCATCGCGCTGGCCATGAAGAGCCATCAGGACCAACAAAAGGCAGCACGCCACCAACGCCAAACGCAGTCGCAACCAACAGTGCGACGTGATCAGACAGTTCGCCAGGTGCACAACCCACACAGCCAGCACAAGGGCCAACAAGTGACGCGTGGCTTTGGCCACCAGCACAATAGTTTGGGTCAACAGAACCGTCGCCAGGTTGACTTGGTGCCAGGACGTTGCTTTCGCCGCGTTGAGACGGCCAATGGCCGCTACCAGGGTGTGTTTGGTGCCCGGTGTTTGGAGCGCCGCTACCGCGATGCGCACACACTGCCCCGTCAGTGCCAAGTCCGTGTGGGCGGGGAAAACGGTAGCCGCCGCGGCTATAACGCACGCTGCCTCCGCGACTTTGGGTATCGTTCTGACCGCGTTTGGAACTGAGGTGGTTTGATTCAATGGAGCGCGCTGCGCGCGCGCGTCACGCTTAGCCTGGTCACCCGAATGCCAGGGGGATTGGAAAGCGCGGATTCCTCCAGCGGCAATACCCGGGACCAAAGAAATGAAATGCGGCGCATCAATAGGTGACGGTCATGGCACCAGATGCGTTCAAGGGGGCAAACGGCGGGAGTTGCGTTTGCCCCCATTTTTATGGCTTGCGAGGCACGGCCTCCGATGGTTTCAACCCTTATGGCCAAGACGTTCCCGACATTCGACCTTGAAGACGCCGCTTTTGCGGACGGGCATTTGCGGGTGGCAGGCGTCGATGAGGTCGGGCGCGGCCCCCTTGCCGGGCCAGTGGTCGCGGCGGCGGTGGTGCTTGACCCCGAACAGATCCCCGAGGGCCTCAACGACAGCAAACAGATGACGGCAAAGCGGCGCGAGGCGGTTTATGACGTCTTGCGCCAAGTTGCAGACGTGTCCATCGCGGAAGCGACCGTGCGCGAGATCGAAGAAGTGAACATTCTGCAAGCGTCTCACTTAGCGATGGTGCGGGCCATCACGGGACTGACAGCACCCGCTGATTATGTGTTAATCGACGGCAACAAGGTCCCTCGCGGCCTGAATGTTCCCGCATCGGCAATAATCAAAGGCGATACCCGTTCATTGTCCATCGCGGCGGCCTCAATTGTGGCAAAAGTATGGCGTGACCGGTTGATGTTGTCGCTCGCGCAACAGCACCCTGGCTACGGTTGGGAGACAAATGCTGGCTATCCCACCAAAGAACACAAAGCGGGACTAAAAAGCCACGGTGTCACTCAACATCATCGGCGTACCTTCGCGCCGGTACACAAGATGTTGTGGCAAGAAGAAAACTAGAAGCACGCCGAATTAAAGAATATTTACTCCGAATCGCCTCTGACTCATGTTGGGCTCAACCAACGAGCGGACCCAAGTTCGCCGGACAGAGGCAGACAATGACGACGACACGCAAAGGGCCAAAACGGCCTACGGAAGCGCATGCGCTTCCGCTGAATACGATCTTAGAAGGGGATTGCATTGCACGCATGAATGCGTTGCCTGCGGGCTCCATTGATCTTGTGTTTGCGGATCCGCCCTACAATCTGCAGCTGAAAGGCGACCTACATCGTCCGGACAATTCGAAAGTCGACGCGGTTGATGACGCGTGGGACCAATTCGATAGCTTCAAGATCTACGACAATTTCACACGCGAGTGGCTGTCGGCCGCCCGCCGGTTGCTGAAGCCCAATGGTGCGATTTGGGTCATCGGATCATACCACAACGTCTTCCGCATGGGCGCAGAACTACAGAACCAGGGTTATTGGATCCTGAACGACGTGGTCTGGCGCAAGTCGAACCCGATGCCAAATTTCCGGGGCAAGCGCCTGACGAATGCCCATGAAACACTGATTTGGGCCTCAAAAGAGGAAGGTAGCAAGTATACCTTTAATTACGAAGCGCTGAAGGCGCTCAACGAAGGCGTGCAGATGCGCTCAGACTGGGTGCTGCCGATCTGTACAGGGCATGAACGCCTCAAAGACGACAAGGGCGATAAGGCCCACCCCACGCAGAAACCACAATCGCTGCTCCACCGCGTTCTGGTCGCGACGACAAACCCAGGCGATGTAGTGCTCGACCCGTTCTTTGGCACGGGCACAACCGGTGCTGTTGCTAAGATGCTTGGCCGTGATTTCATTGGGATCGAGCGGGAAGAAAGCTACCGAAAGGTGGCGGCTGAACGCATCGCCAATGTTCGCAAGTTCGACAAGGAAGCGCTAGAGGTGTCGACATCTAAGCGCGCCGAACCGCGTGTCGCCTTTGGCGTTTTGGTCGAGCGCGGC
>JBCBHE010000033.1:0-42426 GCA_038526085.1 Pseudomonadota bacterium
AGTGAACACATAGGGAGGAAAGTGATGTTCATGAAGAACACACTACGTGCGGCTACAGCAATGTCATTGCTCGCCGCAACAGGCGCTTACGCCGACGGCCACGCAACAAAGCTGACAATCGCGATTGTTAACAACGGCCACATGATCAACATGCAGAAGGTCGCTGAAGCCTACACCGCCGAAACTGGTGTTGAGCTTGAGTGGGTGTCTTTGGAAGAAGGCGTTCTGCGTGAGCAGGTCACATCTGACACCGCAACAGGCGGCGGTCAGTACGACATCATCAACATTGGTATGCAGGAAGCCCCAATCTGGGGTCAGGCTGGCTGGATTGAGCCACTTGAGTTCGGTGCAGAGTACGACATCGACGACATGCTGCCTGCAATGCGAAACGGTCTGTCCGCTGACGGCACGCTGTACGCTGCGCCATTCTACGGCGAAAGCTCTATGGTCATGTACCGTAAGGACTTGACCGATGCAGCTGGCGTTACCATTGCTGACAACGACAGCTGGGACAACATCAAGGCAGCCGCTGCTGCGATGCACGACCCAGACAACGGTGTCTATGGTGCCTGCCTGCGCGGTAAGCCGGGCTGGGGCGACAACATGGCGTTCATCACAACTGTTGTGAACTCCTTCGGTGGCGCATGGTTCGACGCTGACTACAAACCAACGCTCGACTCTGACGAGTGGAACGCCGCAATCAACTTCTACGTTGATCTGCTGGGCACATACGGCCCTCCAGGCTCCGAAGGTAACTCCTTCAACGAGATCCTGGCGCTTTACAACGAAGGTAAGTGCGGCATGTGGATTGATGCCACAATCGCTGCTTCCTTCCTTGAAGTAGACGGTGTTGCATACGCTCAGTCGCCAAATGCTGGTAACCCAGTTGGTGCGAACTGGCTTTGGGCATGGGCGATGGCTGTACCTGCGGGCACAGAGAACGCTGATGAAGCAAAAGCCTTCATCGAGTGGGCGACATCCAAAGACTACATCAAGGCTGTTGCTGATCACCCAGACTTTGGTTGGGGCTCCGTTCCAACTGGAACACGGGCATCCACATACGCATATCCTGAATTCCAGGAAGTTGCTGGTTTCGCGTCTGCAGAGCTTGCAGCCATCGAATCCGCTGCTCCTGAAGCGACAGATCTGAAGCCATACGTTGGTGTTCAGTTCGCTGCGATCCCAGAATTCCCAGAAGTGGGTTCTGCAGTCGCACAGGAAATGGCTGCTGCACTGTCCGGTGCAAAGTCTGTTGAAGATGCTCTGGCCGCTGCACAAGCAGCAGCTGCTTCCATCATGGAAGAAGCAGGCTACTAAGCCTCAAAGCGGAGGGCCCGGTCGTCTCGGGCCCTCCCACCCCTACTGAGTTGCGGGTCGCGCAACTTCCGCTAGCCGGTCAATGAGAAATGCAGCATCATGCGAAAAAACCATTTTCGCGGGGATGAGAAGATATGTCTGACAGAAGAATACCACGTCTGTTGCAAACACCGGCGGTTTTGCTGCTCCTTGTTTGGATGCTTATCCCGTTAGGAATGACGCTCTACTTTTCGTTCATTCGCTACGTTTTGAACAACCTGCGGCGTCCTGAGTGGACAACCCCTTCCCTGAGTAACTGGCGCGGGTTCGGAAATTACGAGTTCGTTTGGAACTCCAAAGATTTCGTATTCGCGATCCAGAACAGTCTCTTTATCGTCTGCAGCATCCTGTTCTTCACCGTAATCCTTGGCGTTTTGATCGCGGTTTTGATTAACAAGTCGTTCCCCGGTCGTGGAATTGTGCGAGTGCTGCTGATCTCGCCCTTCTTCGTCATGCCTGCGGTGAACGCTGTACTGTGGATCAACATGATCCTTGACCCGGTCCTCGGGCTGCAGGGCATCGCTGTTGCTGGCATCAACAACGTGATTGACGGTTTGCGCGCCGCGCCAGTTGTCGGTGGCTTCTTTTCCCTCTGGCCGGACCTGCAGCCAATCTCGTTCCGCGCAACTCAGACATCCGCCTACGCGGTGATCATCATGGTTGTCTGGCAGTGGACACCCTTTGCTGTCCTGATCTTTATGACCTCGCTGCAGTCAGAGGACGAGCAACAGAAGGAAGCCGCGATCCTTGATGGCGCGAGCACCTGGTCTCAGTTCCGATTTTTGACGCTCCCTCACCTCGGTCGACCGATTGCCATCGTGGTGATGATCCAAGCGATCTTTCATCTGTCGCTCTATGCGGAGATCGAAATCGTCAGTCGCGGAAACGGCAACAAGAATTTGCCCTACTTGATCGGTGAATTCGCCAACAACAATATTGGGGCTGCGAGCGCAACTGGTATCTTCGCCGTCATCCTCGCTAACATCGTCGCGATCTTCCTACTGCGGATGATCGGCAAAACATTGATGGAGTAAGCAGATGGGTATCGTTGCAGAAACATCCAAGTCGAGCAAATATACACGCCCCATATTCGCCTGGGCAGTTGGTCTGCTGTTCTTTTTCCCGATCTTTTGGATGGTCTTGACCAGCTTTAAGACGGACGCTGACGCGGTGAAGCCAGAGAACCTGATCTTCTTTACACCAACGCTCGAAAACTACCTCAACATGACGGCCAACTATGACTATTGGCGGTTCGCTCAGAACTCGGTCATCACATCCGTCTTTGCGACGCTCTTCGCTTTGGTCGTTGGTATCCCCTGCGCTTACGCGATGGCATTCAACCCGAGCCGTGCGACAAAAGACGTTTTGATGTGGATGCTCTCCACCAAGATGTTGCCTGCCGCAGCGGTTTTGTACCCGATGACATTCTTGATGAAAGGCTTGGGCCTGTTTGATACGAAATTCGTGATCATTCTGGTGCTTTGCCTGATCAACCTGCCAATCGTGATTTGGATGCTCTTCACCTACTTCAAAGAGATCCCAAAAGACATCATCGAAGCCGCGCAAATGGACGGGGTGAACACGTGGGGTGAGGTGCGTGAGATCCTTGTCCCGCTGGCATGGGGTGGCATCGTCTCAACGGCGTTGTTGTGTTTTATCTTCTGTTGGAACGAGGCCTACTGGACAGTCCGTCTCACGACAACTGATGCTGCGACCCTTTCAAAGCTCATCGAAGGGAACCGCGCGCCCGAAGGCCTGTTCTTTGGTCGCCTATCTGCGGTGTCCGCCGCTGCAGTTGGACCCATTGTTGTGCTTGGATGGTTCTGTCAAAAACAATTGGTCCAAGGCTTGACCTTTGGCGCTGTGAAGTAAGGAAGAACATGGGACAGATCGTACTCAATAGCGTCACAAAAAGCTTTGGCGACGCGCAAGTGATCCCGCCGCTCGACTTGACCATCGAAGATGGGGAATTCGCGGTGTTTGTCGGACCATCAGGTTGCGGGAAATCGACGCTTCTCCGCTTGATCGCAGGGCTAGAGGAAACGACCTCTGGCGTCATCAGCATCGACGGAACTGAAGTGACGCAAGTCCCGCCGTCAAAGCGCGGGCTTGCAATGGTGTTTCAGTCCTATGCGCTTTACCCGCATATGACCGTGCGCAAGAACATCGCCTTTCCAATGCGCATGGCAAAGATGAGTCAGGCAGATATCGATCAAAAGGTTGAAGCAGCGGCTACATCGCTGAACCTGGTCGACTATCTCGATAAGAAGCCGGGTCAGCTATCTGGTGGACAACGCCAACGCGTCGCGATTGGCCGCGCCATCGTACGGGAGCCCGCGGCCTTCCTATTCGATGAGCCATTGTCGAACCTAGACGCAGCCTTGCGCGTCGGGATGCGTATGGAGATCCTTGAGCTTCACAAGAAGCTGAATACAACCATGATCTATGTTACCCACGACCAGGTCGAAGCCATGACCATGGCCGACAAAATCGTCGTCCTGCGCGCAGGGAACATTGAGCAAGTCGGCTCTCCGCTTGAGCTGTACCGCAACCCCCGGAACCTCTTCGTCGCGGGCTTTATCGGGTCTCCCACGATGAACCTAATCAAGGGCGCAGCGGCATCCTCCCACGGCGCTGACACGATTGGCGTTCGGCCGGAACACATCAGCGTGTCTGCGACGGAGGGGACATGGACCGGAACGGTCGGTGTATCCGAACATCTTGGATCTGACACCTTCTTCCATGTGCATGGAACGGGGCTTGCTGAATCGATAACCGTAAGGGCCGGGGGCGAAGTTGACTTCAAATACGGGGAGACGATTCATTTGACGCCTCGTGACGACACGGTGCACCGTTTTGGTGCTGATGGCTTGCGCCTCTAATGATGTCTTGGGTTGAGGATGAGACGCGCCCGCTTATCGGCAGGAGGTGGGTATGGACGGGCAGCAGGGCATGAAGTTAGGCGACGCATATCTCCTTGAACTTCCCCAAGACATTTCGGCACCGAACTACGATCGTGCGGCGCTCAAGCCGGGGATCGTCCATATTGGCCTTGGAAACTTTCACCGGGCGCATCAAGCTTGGTATCTCCACCGGCTCATGCAGGCTGGCGTTGCGAAAGAGTGGGCGATCATCGGCGCTGGAGTTCGCCCCAATGATGCGGTGATGCGAGACAAGTTGCTCTCGCAAGACTGTCTAACGACCCTTATTGAGCTGGACCCCAACGGAACCTCAGCCGAAGTCATTGGTTCAATGATCGATTTCGTCCCGGTTGAGCTTGATAACGCGAGCCTGATCCGGACCATGAGCGAACCGGCAATCAGGATCGTTTCTTTGACGGTTACCGAAGGGGGGTACTACCAAGATCCTGTCTCCGGGGCGTTCGATGCCACCCACGAAGACATTCAGCATGATGTCGCAAATCCAGCCAGACCGCGGACCGCTTTTGGTGCAATCGTCGCGGCCCTCGGCGCGCGCCGTGCAGCTGGAAATGGGCCGTTTACGATGCAAAGCTGCGATAACCTTCTCGGGAATGGCGCGATCCTGCGCGCGACCGTCTGTGGCACGGCCCGGTTGATTGATCCCGATTTGGCCGATTGGATTGAGGCAGAAGCGTCTTTCCCAAATTCGATGGTCGACTGCATCGTCCCTGCGACAGGTGAAAAGGAATACTCCCTCGCGAAGTCACTGGGGATCAACGACGTTGCTCCTGTGACGCATGAGAATTTCCGGCAGTGGGTGATCGAAGATGATTTCTGCGCGGGGCGTCCGGACTGGGATAAGGTTGGCGCGACGTTCACGAGAGATGTGCATGCTTTTGAAATGATGAAGCTCCGTTTGCTGAACGCAGGGCATCAGATGCTCGCGAATATCGGCGAAGTTCTTAGCGTAGAGACCATTTCTGGCTGTATGGAACACAAACATATTGCTGGGCTGTTTGAACGGGTTCTCAAGACAGAAGTCGCCCCGCTTGTTGTCCCTGTACCGGGCATGCCGGCTGAAACTTACATCGATCTGATCAGTGGGCGATTTGCGAACCCAAAGATCTTCGACACAACAAGACGCGTCGCATTTGATGGGTCATCGCGCCACACAGGCTTTGTTGTTCCAACCATCCGCGAAGCGGTTGCGGCCAATACTCCGGTTGAAGGGCTCGCCCTCGTTGAAGCGCTGTGGGCCCGGATGTGTGCAGGGACTCGAGAGGATGGGAGCGTCATCGCACCGAACGATCCGTTTTGGGATGATCTTCACAAAGTCGCATTGGCGGCGAAAGATGACCCAGCCGCTTGGCTGGGCCAAACCCATCTATATGGCGATCTGGCTGAAGATGAGACCTTCAGAAAGGCCTTCTGCACCTGGCTGACCAAACTGTGGACCGTTGGCGCCGTTGCGACCGTGGACGCGTATCTGGCTTAAGGTGCGGGTTCAGGCCGTGACTGCCAAAGCGCTATGAAGAGAGCAATAACGGCTGCGACATTCGCCGCAGAGATAGCCATGAAGAGCCAACCTGGTACCGGCCCTGGCGTCCAGATATTGCTGATGGCGGCGCTGAGCCCAATGAACATCGCCAAGAAAGCTACGTAGCCGACCCAGCGCACGTTCTGATACAGACCATAGGCCATCACGAGATACACAATCCCGAGTCCGGCCAGCGCGGGGCTGATCCCACCAAATCCGCCAAGGAACGGTGCGATCAGATGAAGCGCTGCGGACAAGCCCACGAAATTTGCGCCCCAGCGCAGTGACCCTTTGACGATTGCCATTTCCTCGCTCCCTTATTCGTCGGTTTCGCAGGGGTATCCGGCGACACCCCATGCCAGAACGTCGTTCACGTGCTCTTGCAGGCTGTAAGGCGCGGCCTCGCGTTCGCCACCCGGGTTCCAGGCCCAGTGCAAGATCAAGTCGTGATCTAAGTGGCTCGCAATTTCGAGGAAATCGCGCCCGCCGTTGCGCTCCGGATCGCGTAATTGTTCGCAGATCTCAGCAGAAGTCTTGCCGAACCATTCTGCCTCAACCGGCGCCAGTTGCCAATTCATCGCGACCTGAGGCGCCATGTGGGGCGCGTCATTGGCGCCTTCATTGTAAGCGTGGCAAGTTGAGCAGGGGATTGTCTCTGCCCCAATCCGGCTTTCACCTGCGACGACGTTCATGCCGTGTACGCGCGCTTCTCCGTAGCTTGGTCCGGACCACATTGGTCGGCCTTCCGCGCCGACGTGACAATTGGAACAGCGGGGATGCGACGCGACCTCATAGATCCGCACAAAGGCAGCAAGACCGTCTTCTTTGCTAATCGAACCTTCGGCCGGCGGTTCAATTGTTACATTCTCCCCTTCCGCGTGCGCGGGCAGAGCAAAGCAGAGCGCAAAAAGCGCCGTTGTCATTAAACGCATGTTTTGTCCCCTTACACGAAATCGAAGAATTTGTTGAACGGCATTTCGCGCGGGCGCTCGCCGGTGAGATCGAAGAGGGCACTTGCCAAGGCCGGGGCTGCCGGTGGGACGGGTGGCTCACCAACGCCACGGATCTTTGAACCGTTCTCAAGGCCCTTCACGACGATCTCAGGGGTCTGATAAATTCGCATACCTTCTGCAGCGTGATAGTTCGTTTGCTGTGCCATACCGTCGGAATAGGTGACTTGTGAGTTGATGGCGTGGCCAAGTGCCCAAACGACACCACCTTGCACCTGGTTTTCAAAGTTGATCGGGTCGATCACTTTCCCAACGTCAGCCGCGATATAGACAGTGTCGATCTTGATGCCTTGGTCGGTCATGGTGACATCGATGACCTCCGCCGTTGGTACCCCGAAGCTTTCGACTAGTGCGAGACCGCGCCCGCGGTTCGGCCCAAGGTCCTCGCCCCAATTCGACATCTCAGCGACGGTTTCCAGCACGGTCCGGTGGACTGGGTGGTTTACCAGCCGCAGACGTTCTTCCATCGGGTCAGCACCAGCCTCACGGATTAGTTCATCCAACGTGTTTTCTGAAAAGAACCCGGCATGGCTTGCCCCCACGGACCGCCAGGAGCTGATCGGCGCCAGCTCTGGCACGCGATAGCCACGCACCCGCAGATTGGGAATGTCGTAGGGCATGTTCCAAGCGCCAGCGACAATTTGTGAGTCAGGGCCCGGCACATTCTGGCCGGTCCGACCCATTTGGGAGGCGATGACCGACGGGCAAGCGATGTCGAGCGAAAGGGCCGTCACTTGCCCATCCTCGATGACGCCTTCCGCCTTCGACATGGCGATTTGGCGTGTGAAATCTTGCAAGAAATCTTCTTCGCGGCTGTAGGTCAGTTTTACGGGCGTCCCGGGCATGGTCATCGCGACTTCGGTCGCCTGTCTGACCGGCTCAAACTCCAACCGGTGACCGAAACTACCGCCCGAGAACTGGTTGAAGAAGGTGACATCGTCAGCTGTCACACCGGCAACTTTGGCCACTTCCTGCTGGACAAAGCGCGGCATCTGGTGGCCGGTCCAGACCGTGACCTTGCCTTCTTCAACCAGGACTGTTGCGTTCAGTGGTTCCAATGGCTGGTGAGCCACATAGGGTGCGCGGTTTTCGATGGAGATTGGGGTGCCAGCAGCGAGTGCGGCGTCCGTGTCCCCATCGGCACGCCATTCTTGATCGAGCCGCTCTTCTACAAAGCTGGCTTCAAGTTCAGCCCAATGGGCGTCCATCTCAGCAGGGTAAGGGGCCTCGCCCCAGTTGATGTCAATTGAATTGACCGCTTTGATTGCACGCCACGTATTGTCCGCGACAACGGCAACGCCGTTCATGACTGGCACGATGCTTTGGACGCCGCGCATTGCTTCGACGGCGCTGGCGTCATAGTCAAGCATCTCACCGCCTTTGCGCGGGTTTGCCCGGACCGAAGCATAGACCATCCCGTCCAGCTCAATGTCGATCCCGAAATTTTGGGTGCCCGTCGACTTGGCGAGCGTATCGGTTCGCATCATTGGCTTGCCAACCTTGTCCCACTCGGAGGGGTCGCGCAGCGTCACATTGGTGATGGGCGCGATGCCTGACGCATCTTCAGCAAGATCCGTGTAGGCGATTGTGGAGCCATCAGGTAACTCGACCATGCCTTTCGCGGTCTTGAGCTGTTCAACCGGCACACCTGTGCGTTTCGCCGCTGCGGCCTTGATCGTCTCTCGTGCGACGGCGCCTGCGGTGCGCAGTTTCTCAAACTGGTCAGGCATAGAGGTTGAGCCCCCCGTACCTTGGATACCGATAAGTTTTAGGACGCCGCCTGCAACATCGCGCATGGTTTCTGCCATCGCGCTCTCGTCGAAGGACATGAACGGCACGCCTTCTTCTGCGAAAGCGGTGTTGTAGTACGCAGGTGATGGTTCGCCAAAGCTCAACTCAGCTTGTTCAACTTCGATGTCCAGTTCTTCCGCAATCAAAACGGCTTGGGACGATTGAACGCCTTGTCCGATATCCGCATGCGGTACGATCAAGGTGATCCCGTCAGACGTGAGCTTTACAAACGGATTGAAGACCGCCTCGCCGGGTCCTGCGACGACCGGATTTGCGTGGGGCCGTGCAACCATAAAACTACCAAAGGCCACACCACCCAAAACGGCGGTCGAGCCAATAAGAAAGCTGCGGCGACCGATTGTTTTTAGACGTCCCATCTTAAGCCTCCTTCAGTTTGACAGCGGCCGTTTTGACCGCTGCGCGGATGCGTGGGTAGGTGCCACAACGACAAAGGTTGCCACCCATGGCGATGTCGATATCGCTGTCGCTGGGTTCCGGGTTCAGGTCCAGCAGCGAGGCTGCTTGCATGATTTGCCCGGACTGGCAGTAGCCGCACTGAGCGACCTGGTGTTCGGCCCAAGCGGCCTGGACAGCATGCATCGCGTCGGGTGTGCCCAGCCCCTCAATCGTAACGATGTCCGCGCCATCTGCTGTCGCTGCAGAGACTTGGCAGCTCCGCACGGCGAGCCCGTCCATGTGAACTGTGCAAGCGCCGCACTGCGCGATGCCGCATCCAAATTTTGTGCCATTGAGGCCCAGTTCGTCCCGCAGGACCCACAAAAGCGGCATATCGTCTTCGACGTCTACCTCTCGCAGTTCGCCATTCACAGTCAATTGCATTAGTGCCTCCAACGGTTTTGACATTTTGTCAATTTTTGTACAATTGACATGACTCCCAAAAAAAGTCAAACGGATTGGGTATGGAAAAGGATCAACAGATTTTATCGGCAGCAAAGAGCCGATTCATGCGGTACGGGTTTGCCAAAACGACAATGGGTGACATTGCCGAAGAAGCAGAAGTGTCGCGCCAAACGCTGTACAATGCCTACTCCAGCAAAGAAGAAATCATGCGGCGCGTGGTTCGCAATGCGGGCCAAGAGACCCAATCCGCGGTCGAGGCGGCATGGGCGACTTCAGATGACCTGACAACTCGACTGACGCAATTCCACGACATGGTGCCGGTCAAATGGTACGTTGAGCTTCATCAGTCGCCGGATTGGGCTGAGTTGATGGAAGGCATGCACAAAGCGGCGCGCGATGAAGTCGATGTGGTCGACAAGCGTTGGAAAGAGGCGCTGCACCTGATGTTCAAAAACTCCATCTCGGATCGATCAGAAGCGGATATCTTTGACTTTGTTGATTTCTTTTACAACGCCAGCCTTAATGCGAAGCATGGCGCACAGGACGTAGACCACCTTCGGCGTCGGCTCACCACGATACGCAAAGCGACGTTGGCCTTGCTATAATGCCTAGGCTGCGGGACGGAGCCCCAATATCTGTCTTGCTTGCGCGATCGTCGCGACAGGACGGTCGTACTGTGCGCACAGGTTGGCCGCCCGCGTGATCAGTGCGGCATTTGATGGCGCAAGCGTCGCTTTGTCTAGACGGATGTTGTCTTCCAATCCCGCACGGGTGTGACCGCCAGCCGCGATCGCCCATTCATTCACAAGGATTTGGTTTGGCCCGATGCCTGCCGCGCACCAAGCGGCGTCGGGCACGCGACTTTGAACTTGGGAAACATAAAAATCGAAGACTTCTTTGTCGGCAGGCATCGCATTCTTCACGCCCATCACGAACTGGAGGTAGAGCGGCCCATAAAGCTGTCCGGCTTTGTGCATCTCAATGGCATGTAAGATATGGCTTAGATCAAATGCTTCGATCTCAGGAACGACGTGATGTGTTTGCATTTCCGATGCAAGCCACGCAACCAGGTCAGGTGCGTTTTCATACACACGGGTCGGGAAATTATTTGAACCCACGGAGAGCGACGCCATGTCCGGTTTTAGTGGCAACATACCTCCGCGTTCCTGTCCGGCGCCAGATCGCCCACCGGTCGAGAACTGGATGATGACACCGGGACAGTGCTTTTCTAGACCCTCTTTAAGGGCAGCGAATTTCTCGGGGTCGCTCGTCGGTGTTTCATCATCATTGCGCACGTGGGCATGAATGATACTTGCGCCAGCTTCGACGGCGGCATGGCTGCTTTCGATCTGCTCTTCAATCGTCGTTGGGACTGCTGGGTTGTCGGCTTTTGTGGGCACGGAGCCGGTGATCGCGCAACATAGTATACAGGGTTTGCCCGCGACGTCGGTCATCAATTCTGTCCAGCTTCACACGTCAGTTGATTTACTGGTTCATTAGACCAGTCCCCTCCAAGAGGCGAGTCCCACCTTTTTTGAGCGCTGCTATGCCGTCCGGGACAACCAGTCTCGCAGATGCATGTTGAACAGTTCTGGCCTTTCAAGGTGGACCGCATGTGCGCACTCTGGCACCACAGCAATTGATGTAGTTGGGATGTCCACCCAAAGACGTTTTATCTGGTCCCATTTGTACGTGCGGTCGCAATCACCCCAGATGATGAGGCATCTGACGCTAATGTCGGGCAAGGTGGCTTCACCTGTCCACACCTCCATCGCATCAAGGCCGGCGTCGATGGCGGCGGCAGACGCCTTGCAGGCAATTTCCGCGCAGGCCGGGTATTTGGTGGCGTTCTCTCCGTCTTTGAACCACGTCGCAGCAATGCGCTTTGCGGTACTGGCTGGTCCATCTGCGCGTGCCCGCGCTTTGCTTTGCGCAATCGTCTCGAACCGCCCCGGTAGCACGCCTAAGGAGCTTGTCGCATAGAGGATCAACGTCTCAATACGGTCGCTTGCCCGCGTCACCATCTCTTGGACAATCATGCCACCCATAGAATGCCCAAGAAGGTGAAACCTGTGGAGGTCTTGCCGGCTGAGCTCAGACAACACCCAATCCGCCATCCCGCCGATGGAAGCAATTGGAGTGAGATGGGCATTCGCCCCAAAACCGGGCAAATCAACGGTGACGATGTCGCAAAGGTCGGACAGGTCTTCAACCTGTCCGGTCCACTGTGCACTGCCCCCTAAGAAGCCGTGCACCAGAACAAGGGGTATCACTTGCGTTGTCCTTGCACGATGCGATCAAGGATCATCGCGCAGAAAAGGATCGCGAAACCAGCCAAGATACCTTGGCCAACGTTGGCATACTGAAGCGCCTCCAGCACGTCTTCCCCGAGTCCTTTCGCCCCGATAAGCGAGGCAACAACCACCATTGCAAGCGACAGCATAATCGTCTGGTTGATCCCCGCCCGAATGGATGGGCTGGCCAGGGGTAGGTCGACCCGAGTCAGCAAGTACCATTTGTTTGCCCCAAACGAGATTGCGGCTTCTCGGACGCTCTCAGGCACCCCACGCAACCCCAAGACGGTTAGGCGCACGACTGGCGTTCCGCCAAAGATCATCGTGGTGACGACAGCGGCTGGTTTGCCGGTGCCAAAGAAGGCGATCACGGGAATCATGAAGACAAAGGCGGGCATCGTTTGCATGAAATCCATAATGGGCTGGATCGCTGCATAAAAGCGCGGCCGCCGGGCTGCGTACATGCCCAGGGGGATGCCAATCAGGATCGACAGACAAGCGGCGGTCCCAAGCAAAGCAAGGGTCGTCATCGCCTTTTCCCAGAACCCGAGCAGCCCCATGTAGGCCAAGAATCCGCCTGAGTAGATCGCCATGCGAACCCCGGCGGTGAGCCACGTCAGCAAGATGATCAGTGATGCGATCACGATCCAAGGGGTGCTGACAAAAACAACTTCGAGCGCATCGAGCACCATGCGGATGACGAAAGTGATCCCATCAAAGAGCGCCTCTCCATTTAGAACCGCCCAGTTAAAGAAGGCTTCGACCCAATCAATGCTGGTTAGTCTAATTTCCGGATTGGTCGGGAAGTTGCTCAGGAGGTCGAACCGCCCCGGGAAGCTGTAATGCAGCATGGCTGCGAGAACGATCAGAGCCATAAAGATCGCGCTGAACACAATGTGAGAGACCGGCATCCCATAGCGGATGGTGCGGTCGGACAGCCAGTCCGAGAACCGCGCTTCCAGCGCCCAATTGGCGACAGTGGCCTGAACGGCCTTTGCAACCAACAGAATACCAAGTCCCGTCAATGCGATTGTCGGCCCTTGCGCGGCCAGCGCCGCGGCCTCGTCCCTGATACCGCCGATGTTGGCTTCAAGGCCTTCAACTGCGCGGCGGAAAGCGTCGACCCTGTCGGAGCCGTCTTCAATCGCTGCCGCTAGCTGCTGGCGGCGCAACTCCAGTGTGCCCTCAATGGAGGCAATTCTCTCCATCGCGTCGGCGGCCAAATCCCCAAAAAGGCCACGCGCGATTTGGACGAGTGCCAAGGCTTCCAAGATGAGAAACGGCAGTGCCCAAGACCAAAGTCCGCGCGCCCCGAACCAGACCGGGCCAAAGAGCCCGGCCATCATATTGAAGGTGGGCGTAAAGCGCGACGAGGCACCAATTTTGTCAAAGTTCTTGATGTAGTAGTCAGGGTTTGTGCGCACAAAGGTGCGGATGTTCTCGTGCCGCTCCTGCGCATAGGCAATTGCCGCTTCGCTATTAGGATCGTCCAAGGGATTTACGGTTTGGGTGCTGCCGTCCATCATGATACCTCTGTCCCTTCGATGACCGTGCGCAAGAGATCCGCGCGGGTAATGACGCCGATATCAGCGCCCGCATCCTGCACAAGGATTGGGTTCGCATCATCAATGGCGAGGTTGATCAGATTGCTTAGCGTTTCACTGCTATCCACGCGAGGCGCGCTCGCAGGGATCGGGCCGTCGGTTGCGGAATATTCGGCGACGCTTTGCATCACAGCGTGGGCATGCACGACCTTCAGGCGCGAAATACCTGCAACGAAGTCGGCGACGTAGTCATCGGCCGGGTTCATTACAATGTCTTCGGCGGTGCCCATCTGCACCATCTTTCCGTCACGCATGATCGCAATGCGGTCACCAATACGAACAGCCTCATCAAGGTCATGAGTGATAAAGATCGTCGTCTTTTTGAGGATTTTGGACAGGCGAATGAACTCATCCTGCAGCTGTCGCCGGATCAGAGGGTCAAGGGCGGAGAACGGTTCATCCATCAGCAATACATCTGGATTAGCGGCAAGCGCCCGTGCGAGGCCAACCCGCTGTTGCATCCCGCCAGATAGCTCGTGGGCGAATTTAGAGCCCCAAGCGCCCAGCTCCACAATATCCAGGATCGCTGCGGCCTGGCGCATGCGTTCGTTTTTGGCCACTTGTCTGATTTCAAGCGGCATGGCGACATTGTCGAGAACCGACCGATGCGGCATCAGCGCGAAGTTCTGAAAGACCATGCCGATTTTGAGGTTCCGGAACTTCTGAAGGTCCTTTGCGCCCAGGGCCATGACATCAGTGCCCTCAATCTCGATTTTGCCCGCTGTCGGCTCCAAAAGTCGATTGAAGTGGCGAACGAGCGTGGATTTCCCGCTCCCCGACAGGCCCATGACGCAGAAGATCTCACCGCGGTTTACTGACAGGCTGACGTCCGCAACACCAACAACGGCGTTAAATTCAGCGAGCACCTGGGCCTTAGTTAGTCCGCGCTCTCGGATCGCCTTAAGCGCTTGGTCTGGTTTGGCACCAAAGATCTTCCAAACATTGGAGATCTCAATGACGCCTTCATCGCTGTCCAACATTGCTTCGCCCACCATTCGAAGCGTCGGCACGGGCGGTGCGCGCCGACGATTTGTTTTGAAAATGCCTGGTCCTACAGACCCAACATCGCGTCCACGCGGTCAGAGTTCGCCTCAACCCAGGCTTTCGCCGCATCGGCGGGATCAACGCCATTGGCGCTGATTTCAAAGGCCAAGCTGCTAACGTCATCGGCAGTCAGCGCAAAATTCGTAAAGAACTCTGCAATTGCTGGAGACCGATCCACCAGTGAGTTGGACCATGCGATCTGAACCTGCTTAAGGTCATCTTTTGTCGCCACCATAGACTTCTCATACCAATCGGCATCATCAGATGGCTGGATCATGATGTACTTCGCTGGATCGAAGGTCGGCTCTGTCAACATTGTGACGTCAAACATGTACCACACAGCGTGCGGTTCGTAGCAGTAGAAGGCATAGCCTTCACCTTTCGCAATACTGTCCTTGATACGCGCAGTCTTTACAGCTTCTTCTGCGCGGATCGGCTCCACGAAGTCGAGCAAGCCGTAGTCGCGCACCTTTACTTCGTTCACGTTTGCGGAGGCCCAGCCTGGCGCGCCGATCCACATCTCACCAAGTCCGTTGCCATCGCTGTCCATTAGCCCAGCAACGTCAGGGCGGCCGAGGTCGGCAATGTCGGTGATGTCGTTAGCCGCGGCGAAGTCGTTCGAGACACAGAAGCCTTGGTTGCCTTCGTATGGGTTCGACGACAGCGTGACTGTACCAGCTTCATCCACATACTGCTTCGTAAAGCTTTCTTGGTTGGGCAACCAAACATCAGGGTGGACGTCGATGTCGCCTTCACCTTGGTCCATGGCTTGGAAGATCGTTGCGTTGTTTCCGGGTACATATTCAACAGTGCCACCAATACGCGTGGTGACAACCTCCCCCAGCACATGCGCAATTGCTTGTGCCCCAGTCCAAGACGGCACGCCGATTTTGACTTCTTCGGCAAAGGCAGGTGCGCCGATCACGCTGATCAGGGCTGCAGCCATCAAGTTCGATTGGAATTTCATTCGAGTCTTCTCCTTGTTGGTCAACTTTATTGATTCTTTTTGTGTCTGATAGCCTTGCAAATGGAGCCGAGCAGAATAGCGAAAATGCGCCAAAGTCGTCGCGAATGACGTTAGGGAAGGTTTTTTGTGCCCCTGCGGCTGACGGCAAGACATGATGGGACTAAGAAATCAGCACACTTGCAATGGCTTGCATGGAACACCGTGGGCGACCGGGTCATCCCCGCGATAGGACCGTCTACCGCGTCGCGCGGCAAGATCCGAGCGGAGCGAACGCGACATTGCGGATGATATGGTGTTCACCGAACCCATATTGATGAGCAGATGTGTTGCGAACCTTAACAAGCCCTCGCAAACGAAGGCGCGGTCCACCAGGCGAGACAGATTTGCGCAGAAACCGATGTGTCTGCAAGCCAATTTACTTTTGACCAGCTTTAGAAGGAGCGAGATGCTCCCCGCAAACATCAAATTTGCCCCAACGGCGACGTTAAGCTTTGTGGACGCCCCGCTTGAGTCCTTCCTAGAGTGATCTTGTTTAGGTCAAAGACGGTCAACTGTGTGCAAAAATTGTGCGTTTCAAAGACCAAGCACTCTTGAAAACGCGTCACTGTTGCCCCGCCAGGAATCGTTTGCTGTGCTGATGAGGCAGGGTGTCTAGGGTTCCGCGCTTCATTGTGGACTGGTCCGAGAGACATCGCTGTCTGGTAAATCCCAGATAGTACACGGCGGGGCAAAATCCCGGGAGGCTACTGCGCTGGTTTGACCCGCGCTCCGCATCTGCCCTCCACGCGGTCAATCCATTGGTGAAAATTTTATGGGGACCGACGATGAAAAAGCTCGTTACCACAACTGCACTCGCGCTGACGCTAGCTACTGGCGTTTCAGCTCAGGAAAAAACTGATTTTAAGGTCGCTTGGTCGATCTACGTGGGCTGGATGCCTTGGGGCTACCTGGAAGACAGCGGCATCATGGACAAATGGGCCGACAAATACGGCATCGATGTCGAGATCGTGCAGATCAACGATTATATCGAGTCGATCAACCAATACACGGCTGGTCAGTTTGACGGTGTAACAGCAACCAACATGGATACCCTTTCAATCCCTTCAGGGGGTGGCGTTGATACGACAGCGCTCATCGTCGGGGACTATTCGAATGGCAACGACGCTGTGATCATCAAAGGAGAAGGCGACATGGCTTCATTGGCTGGTAAGCCGGTGAACCTCGTGGAGCTTTCCGTATCACACTACCTGCTGGCACGTGGTCTTGACAGCATCGGCCTGTCTGAGGCTGACCTGGACGGAGTGATTAACACCTCCGATGCTGACATGATCGCGGCGTTCGCGACCGATGATGTTGAAGCGGTTGTGACTTGGAACCCACTCGTGTCCACGATCCTCGAAGATCCAAATGCGACAAAGCTTTTTGATAGCTCCGACATCCCGGGTGAAATCATCGACATGATGGTTGTGAACACCGAAACACTGGAGGCGAACCCAAACTTCGGCAAGGCGATGGCTGGTGCTTGGTACGAACTGATGGGCCTTATGGCTGCGGGGGACGAAGAGGTTTTGACGGCAATGGCCGAAGCATCTGGCACCGATCTCGACGGCTACAAGGCACAGCTCGCCTCCACTGAAATGTTCTACGATCCCGCTGCGGCAGTTGCGTTCACGGAAAGTGCCGAATTGCCGACCACCATGGTCAATGTGGCAGAGTTCCTGTTTGACAAGGGCATCTTAGGTGAAGGCGCGCCATCGGCCGATTTTGTCGGTGTGGCATATCCTGACGGCTCCACGACTGGTGACGCCGCGAACGTGCAGTTCCGCTACGATACGACCTACATGCAAATGGCGGCCGACGGCGGCCTATAAAGGTCTGGGCCCCGGCGTGAGTCGGGGCCATTCGCCATGCGTCTGATAAATATCACCCCTGGCCGAACCCTTGCGGCGTTTTTGGTCCTTTTGCCCTTTGTTGTGGTTGTTGTGGCTTATGCAATTGGGTCCGATATCCGGCTATCGGCAAACCCGCAGGACAAGCTGTTGCCAGCACCCAGCACTGTACTGGACACGATGGCCCGGCTGACGACGGAAGGCGACCGGCGGACCGGACGCATTCTTTTTTGGTATGACACTTGGGCAAGCCTGAAGCGACTCGGGCTTGGCATTGGAATCTCCGCCTTGTTCGGGCTGATCTTTGGTCTGCTGATCGGCTTGGTGCCTTTGATCCGCAGCTTTCTGGCTCAGTTCGTTGCCGTGCTGTCGATGATCCCGCCACTGGCGCTCCTCCCGATCCTGTTTATTGTCTTTGGACTGGGGGAATTATCGAAGGTCGTTCTGATCGTGATTGGCACACTGCCATTCATCATCCGAGATCTGAGCCAGCGCACCTTAGAAATCCCGCAAGAATTGCTCGTGAAGGCCCAAACGCTTGGCGGATCAAGTTGGGTGATCGCAATCCGTGTGGCCCTCCCACAAGTCATGCCGCGTCTCATCCAAGCGGTCCGCTTGTCTCTCGGGCCTGCCTGGCTGTTTCTCATCGCGGCGGAAGCAATCGCCTCCGATCTTGGCCTGGGCTATCGCATCTTCCTTGTGCGCCGCTATCTCGCCATGGATGTCATCCTCACCTACGTGATCTGGATCACCCTACTGGCCTTTGTGATCGACTGGCTCTTGCGCGCTGCCACGCGCCGGTTCTTCCCATGGGCGGAGGACGGGTTATGAGTTTCGTTTCCGTCCACGACATCTTTCAAACCTACGACAACCGTCCGATCATTGAGCGGGTGAACATAACCGCGGACGAAGGCGAGTTCGTTTCGATTGTTGGGGCTTCAGGCTGCGGCAAATCCACATTTCTCCGCCTGCTCTTGGCCCAGGAGCGCCCAACGCGCGGCGAAATCCGGATCGATGGCGCAGAACCCGCAAAAGAACCGGGCTTGGACCGGGGCATCGTCTTCCAAAAATACTCCGTCTTTCCTCATATGACTGTCCGCGAAAACATCGTGGCTGGTGAAAGTATGCGGTCTGGCTGGGGCCGCTTCTTTGGCGATGCAGCGAAGGCCGCGCGGAGAAGGGCAGATGAAACGCTGGCCCGCATTGGGCTTGATCACGTTGCTGATAATTATCCTGCGACTCTTTCTGGCGGTATGCAACAGCGCCTTGCCATCGGTCAGGCCCTCACCGCCAAACCTCGCGTATTGCTCCTTGATGAACCCTTCGGCGCGCTCGACCCTGGCACGCGCTTGTCTATGCACGACTTCTTGCAAGACCTGCGGGCAGAGACCGGCATGACCGTCTTTATGGTGACCCATGACCTTGAAGAGGCGTTCAAGCTCGGCGACCGCGTCCTTGTCTTCGATAAACCCCGCTGGGATCCGCACGACCCCAACCTCTACGGGGCGACCGTGACCTACGATTTTGACGCCCGCGATGGCGGCATTCCCTTTCAAACACTGAAGGAAGAGACCCATGTTCTTGACCCCACTTGAGCGCACGCGCTCGCACAACCCGCGTAATCACCGTCACGATGACCGGCGTTTGCACCACCCTGACCTCACAAAGCTCCAGGGCTGGAAGGCCATGCAGGCGGAGGCAGAGATCCCGGGCTCCGGTTGGGCAGAAGAGCGGAAATGGGCGCTGCGTATGGGCCTTACGGGTGCCGACAGCATCGAAGATAAATCCATCCCCACTTTTGCGCGGGGCGAACTGCCGCATTACGCGGGCATCAACACATTCCTTAAGGCGCCCTATGCGGAAGATGTGACGGAGGTCAGCGATTATGATGCCACCGTCCTCGGCATTCCATTTGACGGTGGCACGACCTACCGTGCAGGCACGCGTTTTGGTCCGCAAGGCGTGCGGAAGATCTCTGCGTTGTACACGCCTTACAATTACGAAATGGGGGTCGACCTGCGGGAGCAAATGTCGCTGTGCGATGCCGGTGATGTTTTTACGATTCCGGCCAACATTGAAAAGACCTTCGACCAAATCAGCCGTGCCGTTAGCCACGTCGCATCTTCCGGGTCTTTACCAATCATGATCGGCGGCGACCATTCCATCGGCTTTCCTTGCGTTCGGGGGATTGCGGAATGTACGTCGAAGAAAATTGGTATCGTCCACTTCGACCGGCATGCGGATATTCAGGAAAAAGACTTGGATGAACGGATGCACACCACGCCTTGGTTCCATTCCACCAACTTGCCGAACGTTCCGGCAAAGAACCTTGTCCAAGTCGGCATCGGTGGCTGGCAAGTGCCGCGCGATGCGGTGAAGGTTGCGCGGGATCGTGAGACCAACATCATCACCATGGGCGACATGGAAAAGATGGGCGTTGATAAGACGGCTGAGATGGCCTTGGAAATGGCCTGGGACGGGGTCGATATGGTCTACATGTCCTTCGACATCGACAGCATCGACTGTGGCTTCGTACCAGGCACCGGCTGGCCCGAACCGGGTGGTTTCCTGCCACGGGAAGCTTTGGCTCTCGCATCAAAGGTCGCGGCCGAGGGCATCTGCGGCATGGAGCTGGTTGAGGTGGCGCCACCTTACGACCAATCCGAAATCACAGCCCTGATGGGCACACGGGTAATCGTGGATGTGCTGGGTTCGCTGGTGGCGTCTGGCAATCTGGGTAAGCACAAGCGTCACATCGACAAGCCCGTCACGATCCCCCACGGCGAATTCGAAGGAAAGCGCTGGTCGAACGCCAAATGACGGAGGTGGATGCCGACAAGGTGGCCGATCAAGCTGGGATGCTCCGCATTTTGCGGCCGGCACCGCATGTTATGGCCTTCTACGAAGGTCGTTCCGGCACATACGATCAACCACAAAATTGGTACGAATTGGGCGAGGCATTGGGCACTTGCAGCTATGCGGTGGTCTCTGGCGATGAGGCGCTTGTCTACGATACGCACTTGTCCTGCGCCCACGCCCAAACCATTCGCGATGCTGTCACGGCCGAAGGTGCAAAGCACATTCGTGTGGTGCTGAGTCATCATCACACTGACCACGTCGCGGGAAACGAGGTCTTCGCGGATTGTAAGATCCTTGCCAATGCCGCGACAGCGCAGGCGCTTTCAGCAGTCCAGGCAGAACTGGAGGCCGGTCAACCGCCGATCCGGCCTCTTGTTTTGCCGACCGATACCTTTTTGTCGGATCACGATCTTACGGTTGGCGACGTGAAGGTCGGTTTGCGATCCTTCAACATCCACTCTCACGATGGTTTGGTTCTTTGGCTTCCGCAAACGGGCACGTTGCTGGCGGGAGATACGCTGGAAGATCCGATCACCTATGTCGCTGAACCCGAAGGACTGCAGGCGCATCTGCTAGAGTTGGATCGCATGGCCGCTTTGCCCATTACGCGGATCCTGCCCAACCATGGCGCGCCGGACCGGATTGCCGAAGGGGGCTACGCACCGTCACTCATCGACGCAACGCGCCGCTATGTTCGCTGGCTGACACGCTTAGATCCGCAAGTCGGATCCTCGGTGGACGATCTTAGGGCCTGCCTTGCCGAAGACTTAGCCAGCGGGTCCGTGATCTATCACCCAGCGTATGAGCAGGTTCACACAAACAACATCAAAACCGTCAGGACCCACGTTAATCCGTGAGACAGGAAGAAAGAGACAGCAATGCCACATGATATCGTGAACGGCCACATCGGCCACAACCACTCTCATGGTGATCACCTCCATAGCCATATGCCCGACGCGGATAAGGCAGAGGAATTGCTGGTTCTCACTTCGCAATTCATCGATGGATTTGTCGCCGCAAAAGACAAAATGTCTTACCTACGCCTGGCTGGCGTGCCGCTCGAAACTGCAGATCCGGCTGGCGGCCCGACAATGAAACTTGTTGATGTCCAATTGACGACAGAATGGCAGGTCGGTACCGCCTCGCCGTCATTCGGATCGCAGGAGCTCTCTTACCTCCCTTATCCAGGTGATATGGTGACAGAGCGGACAAACATGGGTTTCGTCTATGTTTCGTTGAAGTCCAAACATGTGACAGATTTGCGGAGCTTCTTGCAACAGCACCCGGCCGCGCATGACGTTCGATAGCGCCCTTCGTTAATTTTGTGAATTGAAGGGAGTCTTGTATGGCCATCCTTGACCGTGACGACCTGATGGACATCCTGTCCGGAGCAACCATTCTCGGCGCGGGTGGTGGTGGGGATCTTTCAGAGGGCGTTGGCCTGATCGATGATGCGATTGCCCAAGGCAAGACCTTTGAAATGGTCGACCTTCACGACGTTCCCGATGATGGTTTAGTTGCGACCCCATATCATCTTGGCGCCATTTCGGACATCCCCGCCGAAGAAGAAGAGGGCTACAAGCAACTGGAAGTCGGGGATCAGCAGCCAATCCTTACGGCCTATCATGCGTTTCAGGCGCGCATGGACCAAGACTTCTATGGCACCGTGCCCTGCGAATTGGGCGGCAGCAATACGGCGGTGGCGTTTTACGTAGCAGCAATGATGGGACAAAAGACGATTGATGCGGACCCGGCTGGGCGTGCTGTGCCAGAGATTACACATTCGACCTACTATCTGAATAACCTTGGGGTGGGCCCGATCGTAATGGCGAACGCCTTTGGAGAGGTCATCACTCTTGAAAACGTCCAAGACGACCTGCGTGCGGAGACAGTTGTTCGCGCGCTCTCGGTCGTAAGTCGCCATGACATCGCTGCCGTCGATCACGTTTTGCCGGCAGAAGATCTGCGCGATGCTTTGATCCCTGGTACGCTATCGCAGTGTCAGTCCTTAGGCGCCGCCCAACGCCGCGCCATTGCTGCACGTGAGAATGTTGCCGATGCCATCGCAGAGGCGGGCGGCGGTATGGTTGCGTTTGAGGGCATGATTGGTCAGTGCGAATGGCGCACCGAAGGTGGCTTTACCCTGGGGTCGGTCACGATCATGGGGAGCGGCGCCTCAATAGGGCATATCTATAAGATCGGCCTCAAGAACGAGAATCTGGTCGCATGGAAGGATGATGCGGTTCACGCCACGATCCCGGATGTAATCTGTTTGATCGATACGCTGACCGGAGAGGTTGTGCAGAACCCACATTTTGAGCAGGGACAAACCGTCGCCGTTGTGATCCTCCCCGCGCCAAAGGCATTCTTAACGGAGCGGGGGCTTTCAATTTTCGGCCCTGCTTATGCGGGGCTCAGCGGGAAGTTTTGGTCACCTCTCAAATAGGTCCAGCGCCATTGTGACTGGTGCACCATGGAAGTCTTGGATGTTTAAGTCGAAACCACCGCTGCGACAGGTTAGAATGCCTCCGATGCAGAATGGGTCTGTGCACAGGGTGATTGCGCCGCGCCCGTCCGCCCAAGTGCCAAGCGCGAAGACGCTTTCAAACATTTCAGGCAAAGTTGCTGGTTTCTTCGGCGGCTTCGGCCCTAAACCCACTAAGAATGTCTCGGCCCCGCTGATGACAGCCCCAAACGCATCACGCATTACAATAGGATATGCAGTGAGACCGTCCGTCGGGATCTTTTCCCACGCCTCTTGATAATCCGCCTCGACCCCGTCTTCCATCAGGTCGCCCGACTCATGGCGCCACAACTTGCCAATATCGTTGCCATCTGGGGGGCCCTGCCAATTAATCTCACGTTGCCATGTACACACATTCTCGACGACGTCGATGCTGCCAGCGAACCCTTCTGCTTGGCCCAATTGGGCGAGCGCTCTATCTGAAAGATCTGCAAGGCAGCGGGCGCCATCCGGGCGTGGTTGGTCCTGTGGGATCCGCAGGTCGACATAGTGATCGCCCGCTTGCAGCCAGTGAACACGCGTTGTCGTATCTTCAAATCCGAGGGCTTTGATCCAGCGTCGCCGCCAATGGCCTTGCAAGTCATCAGTTGTGATCATGCGGCTGCTTGGCTGAGGCCCTTCATTGCCGCGATAATCTCGTCATTTGTTTGCACCGCACCTTCTTGGAGATACTCCATCGCATTGAGCGAGGCCTGATGGGCGGCGTCCGAAGTACCGCCAACGCTGTCAGACACGACACGACAGTAGTAGTCATGTTGGTGCCCATCCACGAACGTGTAGTGCACACAAACATCGGTCATGCCGCCAATCATGATCAGCGTCTCGGCTTTCAGTCCTTTCAGCAGGATTTCGAGATCCGTCCCAAAGAAGGCGGAGTAGCGCCGCTTGGGAATGAAATAGTCGTCCTTCGATTGACCCGTAATCTCCATCGGCATCGCGGTGCCTGGATGATCTTCGCGGCAGTGGATCCCCTCTGACCCATCCAATTCGCGCCCATAGTCGATATTATTCTTGCGATGAATCTCTTGAATGAAAACCACGGGGATGTCGGTGTCTCGTGCGGCTTTGATGACATCAAGTGCAGCCCGCATCCGGTCACCATAGTCGGCCATCGTCGGGATGCCTTGATCGCCCGCACTCCGATCCATGAAGGATGCCGCTTGAATATCGATTACAAGCAAAACCGTGTTTCCGACGAGTGTAGGTTGGCGTGCCATGCGAAGTTCCTCTGTTATGTTTTCGACTGATCCGCGCCCATCAAGCGCGGTAGATCGCCGAAGCGAGCGACGAGTGAAAAGACCGCAACTGAGACCCCGATGAATGTGATCGCCCCCACTGCCATCGTCGGCGTGAAACCGTTGCGGAGCGAGTTAAAGATTTGCAACGTCACGGTGGTGTAAGCAGAGCTTGAAACGAAGAACATCACTATGAATTCATTGAAGCTGAGCACCAATGCAAAGAAGAAGCCTGAGGCGGTGTAGGGCATCATTTGCGGCAGGATGATCGTCCGAAACGCAATGCGTTCGGTTGCGCCCATCGTCGCCGCCGCATCGAGGTGTGCCCGATCAATGGACTGCAATCCGATTGAGATTGTTACAAGTGGTAGCGCCAGAAACAGGATGGCATGGCTGATGATGCCTGACCAAATTTGGCCTAACCCACCACCAAAACCCCAAAAGAACCCAAGGCCCACACCAAAGACGATCGGTGGCAGGGCAAAGGGCATAGCACCTAATCCCGCAAGAATTTGCGACGCCTTCGTCTGCTCGCGCCACAACCCATAAGCCAACGGCCATGCAATCAGAACGGCCAATGCCGCACTCCCCACTGCAATCAGAACCGAATTCATGATTGCCGTTCGCCAAACCGGTTCCTCCAAAAAGAACTCCGCAAAGCGAACGAAGGTTGGGTCCTTAGGTGGAAAAAGCATGGATCGCCCGCCGTTCAACGCCGCAGCGCTTACCACCACGATAGGGAGCAGGACGACCAAGGCCGCAAGGCTCATATAGATCCGCCCGAGCATCGTCATGCCTGCGCCCCGGACCGATTGACCAGCATTTGACCCAACGCCAAACAGATACCGCCAGTGATCAACAAGATGATCGCCTGAGCTGCCCCAAAGGGTGCGTTCAAGGTCGACCCGCGCACGCTTTCGTAGACGGAAATGGCGAGGGTTTGTTTCGACGGATCAGCAAACACCGTGATCGCGACATAGGTACCGAGCAGGAAAACAAACAGAAGAAACAGCGTCCCGATCAGCGGCATCCGCACGGATGGCAGAACGACTGTCCGGATCACCGTCCAGGGGCCTGCGCCCATGGTCCGCGCGGCTTCTACCATCGACTGATCAAGGCGCGACAAAGCGGGATAAAGTAGGATGACCGCATAGGGCCAAACTAGGTAAGACATCGTGAGAACTGTTGCCACCGAAGACGTTTTGAACTTCACGTCCCGTGGGTTCGCCAGGCCCCATTCACGGAGCTGATCAAACCAGCCGATATCCTTCAGCAGCTGCGTCATGCCAGTTTCGCGCAGGACCATCGGCAGGCCAGACCGGTTTGATAGCAGAATGTCCCAACCCATCACGATGAACACTTCGGAGAGTGACATCGTGGCAAGAAGGAAGACCAACCAGCGGCTCTGCGCTGCGCGCGAGAGGCGTGTCATTAGGTAGGTAAAAGGGAACGCGGTAATGACCGCCAAGATTGCAGCGATGACAGCGTATTGGAGCGAATAGTATAGGCGATTGAGGTAGAGAAACGTCGTCGTTTCTGGATAATCCGCACCCACAAAGAAGCGGGTGTAGTTGGCAAAGGTGAAACCCCATTCCCACCCCGCGCCTTCGATTTTTTGCCCAAAGGAAATCGCAAGGACCAATGCGAAGGGGACCACACAAAAAACGATAATCAGCGCCCAAAGCACGGCTGCACGCGGCGCGATGTTCACGCGCCTTTTGGTGGCGTCTGAATCCGCGATGGCGGCTGATGCGTCGATTGAGCTCATGCCGCCTTTCGCGCCTCGGTACCGGGATAGACGTAAAGCGCGTTTGGCGGGAAATGCACCTCGCATTTTTCGCCTACGACAAAAGTGCGAGCGCCTTCCCCAATCGCATATTCGACGATCACCGGGCCGAGTGGTGTGCTCAAATGAAGGTCACGTACTGGGCCAACATCGCGTACAAAGGTCACTTCAGCGGGCACGCGATTGCCAGTTGGCAAGTCCCCGTCCAACATCGTTTTCTCGGGCCGGATAGCCACGCGAACGGGGGACCCGGCTTTGAAGTTCAATGGATCAGTTTCGAGCGTCAGCCCAGCAGACGTAATCTTGCCGCCGTCTATGACTGCATCAAAGAAGTTCGCGCGACCAATGAAGTCGGCAACAAAGGCATTTTCCGGCTTGTGGTAAATGTTTTGTGGCGGTCCAAACTGCTCGACACGTCCATTCGACATGACCACGATTTTGTCGGCCATCGTCATCGCCTCCCGTTGATCATGGGTAACAACGATCGTAGTGATCCCTAGCCTTTGTTGGAGCAAGCGTAGTTCCACCTGCATTGCTTCGCGCAAGTTTGCGTCGAGGGCCGACATCGGTTCATCCAGTAGAAAAATCTCCGGTTCTTGCGCCAACGCGCGGGCGATGGCCACACGCTGGCGTTGACCGCCGGACAAGGCCCCAATTCGGCGGTCTGCGAAGGCGCCGAGCTGAACCAAGTCCAATAGTTCTGCCGCCTTCTCATAGGCCTGCGCCTTCGGCACACCATCAATCGTCAGCGAATAACAGACATTTTCACGCACATTCAGATGCGGAAACAAAGCAAAGTTCTGGAAAACCATCCCAAATTTGCGTTTGTGGGCCGGCGTTTGCGTCAGGTCTTCATTACCCAACCGGATTTGACCGCCCGATGGATCTTCTAACCCCGCGATCATCCGCAAAAGTGTTGTCTTGCCGCAGCCCGATGGTCCCAACAGCGCTGTCAGCTCACCGTTGGCAAAGGTGAGGTCCACGCCTTCAACAGCGCGGACCTTGCCATAGTCCTTTCGGACCCCATTCAAGACCAAATCAGCCATGTGGCTTAGGTCGTCCCGAGCATGGTGTCCCAGGTTTCCTTAATGAAGGTCTCATTGTCCAGGTAGGCCTCATAAGCTGGCTGGATCGCCGGCGTGCCGGAGACGAAATCGAACTCCTCGTCCGTCAGGTCCGTCTTCTCTTTCGCGACCAATGGCGCCGTGCCGATGTTGCGGGACATCAACGCTTGCGTTGCCGGATCGGATGAGAAGTTAATGAACTCCTGCGCTTCATCTTTCTTCTCGGACAAGCTGGACAAACACCAAGAGCCGTAACCCTGCGGGTTCCCCTCCTTCGGGAAGATCGACATGATTGGGAAGTCATCTGCCGCCATAAGCTGCGCCACGTCGTGGTAGTACATACCGCCGATCACATCACCGTTCTTCATGGCCTGTTCCATCTGGCTTTCAGCTGACCACCAAATGGCCGTGTTCGCCTTCAGCTGACTTGCCTTTTCAACCAGTGCAACGATGCCATCGTTGGTCGCGAAAGTGGCTTCGCCATCAAAGAAAGTTGCTGCAATGATATCGAGCAAGTTGGAGTTAAAGAGCTTCGAAAGGCCCAAGCTGGCCTCAAACTGCCCGCCGTCCCAGAATTCTGCCCAACTTGTTGGTGGCGTCGTGACGACATCCGGGTTGATAACCATGGATGTGAACCATGACATCGCGCCGACGCCGATCAAGCCGGTGGTGTCCTCAAACATGAAGTATTCGTCGAGATTGCCGGTCGCGCTCATCTGTGTGGGATCAAGCGGCTCCAGCATATCGCCCAGGCGGGACGCCTTGATCAGCGCGTCACGGGCGTAAAGCGATACGTCAGCCGGGACTGTGCCAGCAGCAGTCGCTTGTTGCATGGTCACCAGCCAGTCGGATGAGTTTGGCTGCGTGACGCTTTCAATCTCAATGCCCGTAGCTTCGGTGAAAACGGGGTAAACGAACTCTTTGAAGCTGTTCTCGAAATAGCCGCCGTAGGAACCAACCTTCAAGCTTCGGGACTGCGCGATCAGCGGCGTGCCGATGACGCTCGATGCAGCCGCTAAGCCCCCAAACCCAACCCCAGACTTCAGAAGCGAGCGACGATTCAATTTTGACATTTGATTTCCCCTAGTCCCATATTTCGCCTTTTCGAGCGCGCCTCGTGCGTGCGCGCGATCCCCCGTAGTGGACGAAGCACGACGGTGTTGAGTCAAACTAAGCCCGCGACCAAACCCACAGTTTCGACGACCGCCTAGAAATTCGGCTCGGTTTCTGCATGGCCGGGAAAATTTTGTGCAATTTGGCGGGATTGCGTGTCCCAGCCCAAAACCTCCCTTGCCCTAACAGGTGCCCGCACCTCACCGTGGACGCGGGCGGAAAAGGGGACGGATATGGGCGACGTTATGGATCAAGAACTCAAAGCAATCACACTCGAGGAGGCGACCCTCCCGGTCATTGACCTGGGGGGATTGCGGACCGGGAATGCGGACAGCAAAACGGCTGTCGCAAAAGCGCTTGGTGATGCCGCTCGGACCTCCGGTTTCTTCTACATCACCAATCACGGTGTTGATCAGGCGCTGATTGACGGTGTCATGGCCGCGTCGAAGGAATTTCACGAAAAGCCGCGCAGTTACAAAATGAAGTACTGGTCGGGCTTTACGACACATCACCGCGGCTATGTGCCGTTGGAAGAAAACGGTGACAAGTTCCCGCAGGTCATCAACTTCAACGAAGCTTGGGACATGTCTTTTGAAGCGCTTGACGACCACCCCGATTATTTGGCCAAATGGCGCATGACTGGGCCGAACATCTGGCCGGATCTGCCCGGCTGGAAAGAGAGCGTCTCGACCTACTATGACGCAATCTTCAATCTCGGCTTGTCTCTGATGGACGCATTGGCGCTCGAACTTGGCGTCGACACCGAAGAGCTGACGCAGCACATCACTTGCCCAACCTCCCAGCTTCGTCTTTTGCGTTATGTAGAAAACGATATGGATGCGACCAAAGACTTGGTTGGGATCGGCGCACATTCTGACTTTGAGTGTTTCACGATACTGCTGCAAGGCGGTCCCGGCCTGCAGGTTATGAATGCAGAAGACGTTTGGGTCGAAGCGCCACCAATCCCAGGCTGCTTCATCGTTAACATCGGTGACATCTTTGAAACCTGGTCTGGTGGCCAGTTTAAGTCGACCCAACATCGGGTCAACAACATCGGGCGGGAACGTTACTCATTCCCGCTGTTTTTCGGCTTGGATTACCATGCAGTCGTCGAACCACTAGAAAAGTTCCGCACGCCAGAAACGGTCGCAAAGTACCCACCAATGAAAGCCGGAGAGCATCTGATGCGCATGACCGTCAAAGGCTTCCGCTATCTCAATGATATGCATCACAAAGGGGAACTCGTGCTCGATTACGAAGTGCCTGATGAAAATCCTTTCAAACGAGAAGCAAAGACCGCCGCGGAATGAAGCCGCATCCGGATTTTGTTGGACGTGAAGTGCCATTTGGTTTCGCGCTGGGGCCCTATAGGCTTCGCAACCTGACCGAGGCAGATTTGGAGGAGGATTATGACAACGTCATGGCCTCTGCAGCTGTCCTTAAGGGAGTCTTTGGCGGCACCTGGCCAGAAGGACTGACAAAGGACTATGACGCGACGGACTTGCACTGGCACCACCGGGAATTTACCGCGCGACGCTCCTTTGCTTGGGTGATCCGTGACAGTACCGAACGCTACGTCGGCTGCGCCTACCTTAATCCAGAGATTGGCGCGACCGGGAAGGGTGAGGCTGTGTATTGGATGATTGATATGCCCGACAGGATTGCGCAGCTTGAATCCTTTGGCGGCCTTTATCTCGACTGGCTAAAAAGCATCCTGCCTGCGGGGTATGATCTTAAGGTCACCTCAAACCTAGATATTGCGTGACGCGGTTACGGTTGGCACTGACATCGCTGTCACCTTCTGAAGCATGTCGATAAATCCTGCGACCTGGTGATCAGCGGTTGCTGCGCCTTTCTCTGCGGTCGCTTGTGAAGCGTCGCCAACGGTCCCGTCGGGGTTCAGATCCGTCGCGATCCACCCGCGACTCATTGGGCCAATGGGTGGGATGAGGTCCGTCTCAGCGCTTGACCGGAAGTTCATTGCCTTCGTCATATCAACGCAGTCGGGCCGAAAGGACAGCATCAGCGATGTCTCCACATCACCGCCGTGAATGCCGAATGTCATCTCATGGCCCGAATACATCCCCTTGGGATGCCCGAAGCTGCCCCATTGGCATTTCACTGCTAGCATCCCCGCCTGTACCCGCAGTTCACGAGACAAGATCGAGATCAGATCAAGGTTGCCGCCATGGCTGTTGACGATCACAATCTTCTTGAAACCGGCACGAGCAACAGACAGCCCAACTTCTGTCCAGGCCGTAAGCGCTGTCGCCGCAGTCAACGTCACGGTCCCCAAAGCCCACAAATGCTCATTTGATTTTCCAACCGCTTGGATTGGTAAAATCCATGGGTCGATGTCTTCGGGGCAGGTCGCTCGAAACCGCTCCAACATGCCCTGCATGATCATTGTATCGGTGCCGACCGGCAAGTGCGGCCCATGCTGTTCAATTGCCGCTGTCGGCAAGATGGCGATAGATGTTTTTGGATCGACGGCCTCAAACTCCGACGCCCGCCGCTCAGCCCAATCAAGATGTCTCATGCGTTTCCTCCTTATAGGTCGCATCAAGCCGCGACCGGAGATAGTCCGCTGCCTTGATCGGGGGGTAGACCGACGTTCCAGTGCCGGGCAGCGCGCTGATGACCGAGTCCGGGTTCGGGTCGAGAAAGAATGCAATCGATCGGCGTGGGCGGGGCGGCGGCAACACCCGGTGCGGGGTAGAGATGTAAGTGTTATTGCTCCACCTCATCATGCAATCGCCGATGTTCACCACGTAAGCTCCAGCCACATGTGGAACGTCGACCCAATCCCGCCCACGTGGTTTGACTTGAAGTCCAGAAACCCCGTCGGTCATCAATAGCGTGATGGAGCCATAGTCCGTGTGCGCGCCTGCCCCAATCTCATCCGGAGCGCCTTTTGCCGCTGGATAAGTCAGGAACCGCAGCGTCGCCATAGAGGCATCAAAGTGGCCGTCGAAATAATCCGGTGCAAGAGAAAGGTCTGCTGCGAAGGCGCGATGTAGCGCGACGCCCAAATCCAGGACGGCGTCAAAGTATCTGAGTGCGGTTTCGCGAAATCCGGGCAAGTCCGGCCATATGTTCACTCCGCGAAACATTTCGCCTGCCAAAACACGCGGATCATCCGCAGCAAGGTCGAGCCCCACGTTGAACGCCTGTTTTTGATCAATCTGGCCAGAGGTCTCGTCTAAACGCTCCGTCCCCTGCGCGGCCCAGCCTCGGTTGTGGGGGTTCTGGGAGATTGAGAGTGGAGCCTTGTCTGCTTCGGGCAAGGCAAAAAACGTGTCGGACTGGGCAAACATTGAGTCAATCAAAGTGGCCGGCACCGGATGGTTCTTTAGCAAGAAGAACCCGGTCTCACGACAAATTTTGCCCAGCTCCGCCGCGAAAGCATCTGGCGTTGTTTCAAACGCAGCCCAATCGAGTATCGGTACCATTACGCCCCCTGCAAAAACCGGTCCATCGTACGCCCGACCCGATCCAAATGCGCAGACCGCGACGCGTCCGTTGAACTGTCCATGTTGTAATGCGCGGCGAAGGCCGTCTTGCACCCGCGCGCGCACAGCAGTTTCACCCCACGCAGCAACGTTCTTCGTCCTGGCGCGCCAATAAACCGCGTCAGCCACCAGCTTGCGCCACAAGTGGTGAAGACACCGAGGCGTGTGATATGTTGTAGGCCTGGCGTGATAGGGCTCCCGTCCGTTGGCAAGTGGAAGGCCAAACCGGGCACCAGAACGCGGTCGAGAAACCCTTTGAGCATTGCTGGCATCCCGTACCACCAAGTCGGGTAAACAAAGATCAACGTGTCGCACCAGGCGACTTTCTCGCAATATGTCACAAGGCCGGCCTGGTTTTCGCCAGGGCTGTTGTAAATCTCCAGGCAGTGGGCGGTCAAAGTCGGATCAAAGCCATCCGCGTAGAGATCTGCGACATGCGTTTCGACGCCATGCGACTGCAAACTGCCGAGAACCTTTGCTTTCACCGCTGCATTGAAGCTTTCCGGGCGTGGATGACAGTAAACGACAAGCGCTTTCATAGCATCCTCATCTCTCGCCTAACGCGGTTGAGATGCGACCGGAGTACGCCGTCGGTGTTGTTGTTCATGTCGTAAAGCGCGACATAACGGGTCTTGGGCCATCCGCAGGCATATCTGACAGCACGTGTCACACATCTTCGGGGTGGGTCGCCGACGCCGAGGGCCCGCCAACGCGTACCTCCGTAGGTCGTACAAGCCGCCAGCTTCTTGATATTTGTGAGCCCGGGCATGACCTTGCCGTCGACCAGCTTGAAGCTGACGTCTGGCAAGAATACGCGATCGAGAAATCCCTTTAGGATCGCTGGGTAACCAAAGTTCCAAACGGGAAAGACCATGAGTAGCGCGTCCGCTTGCGTCACGCGCTCCACATAGCTTTCGACGGGCGCCACATTTGCTGGAATTTCATGATACCCGCGTCGTTCTGCCTCCGTCAGAACCGGTGCGAACCCCTCCGCGTTAAGATCGCAGTCGTCGACTTCCCATCCACGCGCGGTCAGCGTTTCAACAACGGTGTCGTGGACGGCAGCGTTGAAACTTTCCGGACAGGGATGGGCATAGAGGACGAGCGCGCGCATTTAGGCATCTTCCTTCGGCGCTTCTGCCATGTGCGGATAGGCATAGATGGTGCTGTAGTCGAAATCTGGATCGTCCCAGGTGATCATCTTGCCAGGGTTCAAAAGGCCTTTAGGGTCAGCCTCCTTTTTGAAGTCGAGTTGCCGTGCGTCTGCATGCTGCCGTCCGCCTTCTTCCAACGTGTAACGGTGCGGATTGAAGATCAGCGCGCCGGCGTCTTCATGGGCTTTTACAATCGCATCCAGCCGGTCTTCGGTCGTGAATTTGACAAGGGTGAGCCCCGCGAAACCGACGTTCCCACCATCCATGCGGATCGCTTCCAAATGTTGGATCAATTCATCGGGGAAGGCGGTGCGCATTTGGTTGACCAGGCCCTTGTGGTCTGGGAAGCCATAGCGAACTTGCAAGTAGGTCATGCTTGGGTCCACTTTCAGTGCCCGCAATGTCGTGTGGTTCCAGCCATATTCAAACACCAGGCCGGGGGAACGCACCCAATCGTGATCGTCTGAGCGATAGATCAGCTTCAAGTCTGGGTGCTGCGCCATGAAAGTAAGAAAACCATCAAAGCTTTGCGGCGCGACCATCAGGCCGATTAAGTGATCATCCTCTTCGACATAAGGGGCGACACGCTGGAAATAGGCATTTGCGGTCGGGGCTTCGTAAACAGAGGCGATCTTTAACAAGATACCATTCTCATTCGCCAAGCCATCGGCGCAAGCCATGGCGAGGTCGAAGTCCTTGGTGGTGACAAAGCAGTCGATCCAGTCGTAGGCCGGGGCCAAAGGTAGTTCCAGCTCCGTAATAATCCCGTTGGTGCCATAGGCGTGGGAAACGCGAGCGAGTTCCGCACCGGTGAATTCGAGGATGCGAGGTTCGGCCTCCATCGTCACCACGCGCAAGCGGATGATGTTGCCCAACTCGCGAAGGGACCCCCACGTCACTGACCCGACCCCGCCAGAGCCACCAGCGATGAAGCCCCCAACTGTGGCTGTCGCCCAAGTCGAGGAAAACATCCGCAATTCGTGCCCGCATTCCCTGATGCAATGGGCGTCGAGATCTTTCAGCAAACATCCAGGCTCCACGACGACCCGCCCAGGTTCGCAATGCTTCACAGCGTTCATTTCCCGTAGGTGCATCACGCATCCGCCCCGCATCGGCATCGCCTGCCCATAGTTGCCCGTCCCGGCGCCACGTGTCGTGACGGGCACGTCGTGGGCGTAACAGACCTTGAGGATCTCAATGACCTCCGCCTCGGTCTTCGGGCGCACCACGAAATCGGCCACCAGATGATCCATGCGCGCCTTCAACACCGGAGAATACCAAAAGAAATCGCGGGAGGAGGCACGGATGTTGGCCTCCTTCTCTTCCATATCCAAATGCGACAGCGCCGCTTTCGCGGCAGCGATGTTGGCGGCGGGCACAGATGTCATGCGGGCTCCTTAAACAAGTGGTCGAGTTCGGCGTAGTCCGGCAAGGTGCGGTCGATCGCGATTCCGTCGCGCAAAACGATGCGGTCGGATTGGGGGCGGGAAAGTAGTTCCGTCCAACTGCGCGCTTTGCAGACGATAAGGTCGGCGGGCGATCCGACTTCGAAAGACGAGGGTGCGAAGCCACAGGCTTCGGCGGGCGTCGCACCAAAGGCCTTCACCCAGTCAGTATCGCTGTGGTCCAGGTGGGCAATGCGCGTTGCCTCTCGCATCACCTCGACCATATCGAGATCACCATAGGCATAGAACGGATCGCGGGTATTGTCGGAGGCGAAACTGACGGGAACACCGCGTGCCTTGAGCTCATGCACCAAGGTAACGCCCCGCCCGCGGGGGGTGCGGCCCGCGTGGCGGTCCTGCAAGTACATGTTGCACATCGGCAAGCTAACGACGCTTAAGCCGGCTGCAGCGACCACATCAGCTGTCTCCAAGGCGCGGGTCTCATCTTGGGTGGACAATGCACAAAGGTGGCCAACCATGACCGGCGCGTCAAAACCAGTGTCTGCCTTCGCTGCGCAGATCTCGCGCAGGGTTTCGACGGATGGGTCCATTGTCTCATCGACATGGAAATCGACCTCAAGGTTGCGTTCCCCTGCGATCTCAAAGAAGCGGCGCAGGAACGGCCCAAGTCCCTCCATCGGATAGGTGACCATGCCCAAGACGCCGCCATGCTCCTTGACGATATCGGCAGTTCGCAAAAAGCGGCCTGCAATGTCGACGCGGTCACAACCAGACAGGCTGACGGCTTGCAGATCAACTTTGCCGGTCCAAGCCTCCCTGAGTTCCGCAATGACTGGCCACGAGACCTCATCTTGGTCGGGTGGGCTGTCGAGGTGCGTTCGGATGGCCCTTGTCCCGTGGGCATAGGCGCAGCGCAGCGAAAAGTTGGCACGCGTCCGGACATCGTCTGCGGTCCAATTCGCGTGATCGGCTTGAACATTCATCAGCGCACCCATGAAGGTCCCATCGGGATTGCTTGCGCGCGGCCAAATATGGCCCTTATCAAGATGGGTGTGGCAGTCGACAAATGCGGGTAAGACCATTGCGCCCTCCATGTCGAGGACCGTCCCGACTGGTCCAGCGATTTGGCCGTCAACGATACCAAGATCAGTCATGACCAGATCACCGTCTATCCCAAGAAAGCACGCGGGAATTGTCACGTTTTTTAGCGTGAAAGGGGTATTGGGAAGGTCTTGAAAGTCCATTACTGTTCCCGCTTCAACGTGCTTTCGTGCCAACGGAACAGGCAAAGGTAACTGATCAAGCTCATCAGTCCAAAGATCGCAACGCCCATGACAGAAATGAGGATCAAAGCTGCATAAAGTCTGCCGAAATTAAATCGATAAGACGCTTCAAGCAACGTCGACGCTAAGCCAAGCCCCGTCCCGGCGCGGCCAATCACAAACTCTGCAACAACTGCACCAATCAGTGCCAAGCCGCCAGCAATCTTCAAGCCGCCAAGAAAGAACGGCAAGGCAGACGGTGCCTGCAAGAACCGCAACCGCTGCCACCGGTTTGCGCCATAGATGGTAAACAGGTCTTCAAGATTATGATCAGCGGACTTCAACCCGATCGTCGTGTTCGACAATATTGGGAAGAAGGCGACGATCCAGGCGCACAACAGTGCCGCGAGAAAGGCGCTGTCGATGTAGATCTGCAGCAAGGGCGCTATGGCGACCACTGGGGTCACCTGCAAGATCACCGCATAAGGGAACATAGCCATTTCCACCCATTTCGACTGGGTAAAGGCGACAGCAATGGCCAGGCCACCAACTACCGCCATGATAAGCGCCAGGAATGTCAAGCGCCCGGTGGCCATCATCGCCGGCCACAACAGCTCCCAATCCGCAAAGATCGTCGTAAAAATGAGCAAAGGTGAGGGGAGAATGTAATGCGGGACTTCGGCGATCGTCACATAGGCCTGCCAAGCTCCTAAGACGATGACCATGACCAGTGATGGCAAGGTCCATTTGGCGATCGCCATCACCCGTTTCTGGCGGGCGCGACGTTCTTCTTCGGCGTCCACGATGGCGGCCGCTGGTGTTTGTTGATCCATCACGGTCATGCGGCCTCTCCCATCGCGGTGTGTAGCGCAGCCGAGGCTTGGGAGGCGAAGCCGCCATATTCAGCTGAGGTTCGAAAAGCCTCGGTCCGAGGGTAGGGTGCATCGACTTCCATCTCCCGAATGACGCGCCCGGGGCGCGCGGCCATGACAATAATGCGGTCGGAGAGGAAAACCGATTCATACACAGAATGGGTAACGAAGATGATCGTGCAGCCGATCTTGTCCCGCAGCGCGAGGAGGTCATTGTTTAACTTATGCCGAGTGATCTCATCGAGCGCCGCGAAGGGCTCATCCATAAGCAACAAGCGCGGTCTCGTCACCAGCGCCCTCGCGATCGATACACGCATCTTCATGCCGCCTGACAGCTCGCGCGGGTAAGCGTTCTGGAAGTCTTCTAGGCCCACAAGCTTCAGCGCCTCCAGTACATCGTCCTTCACGCTCGCATAGGTTTGCCCCCGTAGCCGGAAAGGGAGCCAGACATTGTCCTTCACCTTGGCCCAGGGCATCAAGGTCGGTTCCTGAAACACGATGCCAAGGTCACCATCACCTTGCCCACCGTGCCAGTTGATTTGGCCAGATGTTGGCTGCATTAATCCCGAAATGAGCCGTAGAGCTGTGGACTTCCCGCAGCCAGACGGACCCAAAAGAGATACAAAGTCCCCTTGGTTTACGGTCAGATTCAGATCCCGCAATGCTATCACATCACCTTTGAAGGTCTTTTCGATATGCGCCATGTCCAGCAAAGCAGGGCGTTGGCCCAAGGGCGCGCGTGTCGTGGTCATTCAGAAGTCCTTCGGTTGGGGCCGATTTGGTGATCGGCCCCTCACCTTTTAGTTCACCATGTCGATCCCGAGGCCGTTGCCGACAAAGTCGGTCGTGTAGGTCGCAGTATAATCGAGGCCCGCATCCACGACGCCGGCAGCAACCATTTTGTTGTAGAAATCTTCGACTTTCGCGTCGGTAATGACGCCGATGCCCATCGTCTCTGAGTCACCGGATACGACAATCCCTTCGGACTTCATCTTAGAGATCGCATAGTCGATCTTGTCTTGGGTCATCTCCGGGTTGTCGGCCATGATCATCTCATTAGCGGCCGCGTTATCCCCGTACATGTAGTTGTACCACCCCATGATGGAGCCTTCGACAAAGCAGGTTACTTCTTCTGGTTTGCTTTCAATGGTTGCGGCCATCGCTTCGATCGTGGTGGCGTAGGTGGAATAGCCTGCGTCAGCGATCAAGAAGACGTCGGGTGCGAAACCGCCTTCTTTCTCAACCAAATAAGGCTCTGACGACAGATAGCCTTGCATCGCGGTACCGGCATCAGCCAGAAATGGAGCGGGGTTAAATGTGTAAGGCTGGCGCTGTTCTGCGGTAAATCCAAACTCAGCGATCATCCACTGATAATAGGATTGGTAGCCATTGTCGCCGATCAGTAGCTCAAGATCTTTCAAACCTTCAAAGCTGCCAGCTGCATCGGGATGCGTCAGGATCACCTGCGGGTGCTTTTGAAAGATGGCGGCGACAGCAACAACCGGAATACCTTCTTTCGCAGCATTAAAGGCTTGCAGCAGATCGCCACCCATGTGGTAGTCCAACTTGCCCGCTAGCAGCAGCGCGCGGTTGTTCACTTGCGGTCCGCCGGGAAGGATAGAGACTTTCAGGCCGCAGGCTTCGTAGGTTCCGTCAGCCGCCGCTTGATAAAAGCCACCATGTTCTGCTTGGGCCAGCCAGTTGGTGCCAAAGGTCACCTCTGTCATTTCTGCATGAGCCGCACCCGCAGCCCCCAAGGCCACTGCGGCCCCCGTAAGTGTTTTGATGTAAGTCATATCTGGTCTCCGTGTTGATCAGTTTTCATTTGTTGCTTTTTGGGGGTAGCCTTGCGCGCGACCCCGAACAGGATTGGATCCGCGATGATCAAAAGCGTCACGCCGGCCAGCATGGCCCCACCCTTCGCCCGCTACGCCCATGGGGTCGCAGACGAAAAAAGTGGCTTGGTCCTGACGTCCGGCCAATTGGCGTTGCAGGTCGATGGCACAATCCCGGAAGGCGCCAAAGCGCAAGCGCAGTTGATCTTTAAGAATATTGATAAAATTCTTTCCGAAGCTGGGACCTCGAAGGCTGGGACCTTGCGGATCAATGCCTATGTCACCGACCGTGAGCATATGCCGGGATACATGGCCGCCCGCGATGCATGGTTGGCCGATGTACCGCATCTCCCTGCCTCGACGCTGATGATCGTCAGCGGCTTCACCCGGCCTGAGTTTTTGGTCGAGATTGAGGTCGCGGCCCGTTTGCCCTGAGTTTGGGCGATATCCCGCACTGTCGATCATCATGTCCCCTTGAAGTTCGCGCCAAGGCGCATCTGGATGTAGTCATGACCTGTCATGGCCGGGTATTTTGCATCCGGACCTTGCAGGACTGTGTCCATATTTGCTTGTGCAAAGTAGGCGATGGAGTGGCGAGCGCTTAGGCTCTCGTCTGGTTTGGGCATGCGCACACGGTGGAGGTTTGACAACAGCCTATCGTCCGACCAGCGCATCAGCATGTCGCCAATGTTGCAGGTGATAATGTGATCTTCCGCTGGGACATCGGTCCAGGCCAACGCGCGGCCATGGGCATCTTTGCCCGGACACACCTGCAGACCGGTTTGACCGGTCCGCTGGTGCAGAAGGGTCAAACAGTCAAAGTCGGTATGCGCCCCCGCGCGCCAGAATTTAAAATCTTCTGGTTTAGCATTTTCCATGCCGAGGTAATGCAGCAGGCGCAGCGTCGATTGGTATTGCGGTGAAAGTGGATCGTGCCCAGACAGGAAGGTGTCTGGGGCGAACCCCAGCTTTTCTGCAAAGCAGCCTAAAATGCGCATGGCGACGGTCCAATTGTGCCGCTCAAAGGCGAGGAGAATCGGCTTAAAATCCAAAAGACTTGGGTCGGTCGGCCAAAGACCTTCCATGCGCGGTAAGGTAATCTGGTAGCTTTCTTTCTGGTCTGCCGTACCCGTCGACGGCCGGACTTGGGCCTTGTATTCCCAGCCCGCATTGGTGCCGGGCACCATAGCCATTTGCGATTTCGTATCCGCGTCCTGGTCAAAGAAGATCTTAGCCAGGGCAAAGGCTTCATCGGTTAAATCGGCAGGAATGCCGTGGCCGGTTATCTGAAAGAACCCGATGTCGGTAGCGGCGTTCCAGAGGGCATCGGCGATCTCAGCGCGGCGCGACGCGAAATTGCTGAGGTCGATGCGCGGCACTTCACGCCTCACCTCTACTCCGACATCCCCAATTTGGGCTTCTTTTTCGAGTTCTTTCAAACCAAAGTCGCGGCCCATAGACATACCCCATCAGTGGGGAGCAATGACCCACGCTTTCAGCGCTGTCTGCTTCTACTCCGCTTCAAGACCGCTCAAACCCGGTCCCCGCATTCATCTGGGTGGAGGCGCTTTTGGCGCACAAAACATGAACTATCCAACCTGGCGCCCCCAGCACCTGATGGATTTAAATTTGAAGGTTCCGTCCGCTAGCTGTCACTTAAATGTGGAGAACTCGCAGTTCAAACTGCGGAGCACAGCCCAAGTTTCAGGCATCTCATAAAGCTCTGCATGGAAATTGGGCAGCCGTTACATGGGCGATCCTGTCTTCTTCACCAAACCCTGGTGAAGCGAGGTTGCGAGAGACAAGGTGGAAACGACCCGCCTCAGATCGCTTCGCGATCCCCCGCCTGGTCACTTTGTCGTTGACCAAACACTGACGCAACGAGGCCTCTGCGACCGTCTGCATCGCAGGCAATCCGGGCACCTCGCGCGGAGACGCACAGATCTCATTTAAGAACACCAACCCATCAATACGGTACCAAACGCGCAGACCCATTAGGCGACGCGCCATGTTTCGGAGACAGCTATTGATGTGAACTCAGATATTAAGCGCAGCTTTGCCTTATCTTTTGGGGCAACCAGCCACGTCTCATGGATTTGGTCAAGATCGGTAATCTCGACCTCCTGAATGCCGTCTTTGATAAGGCTGCTTTGCCGCAAGAATATTGCAACCCCAATGCCTTGAAGAACGGCTTCACAGATCAGGGGAAACGTTGTCATATTGACGATCCGGGGCGGCGAAATGCCCAAGTCTCGTAGTTTTGATTGCACGATCTTTTGCGTCAATGATCCTTTTTCAGGGAGAATCAGGCTGTGCGACGCAAGTTCCTTCAGCGATGTCGTCGAACCTAATGTTCTGACATCCGCTGCCGATTGGTATGCGACATAGCGGGTCTCCATCAGAAGATGTCGATCCCACTCTTCATTTTTGGGCGGGTCTGTCACCAGTCCGACATCTGCCAGGCGATCACGAAGCATTACCGTCGCTGTTGTCCAGTCGTGCAGTCCAAAATCTATTTGTATGGATGGATAGGCTTCGTGGAACCGCCGAATGATCCCCAGCGCGGGTTGGGGCGCGTTGGCGATCACCTTGATCCGGCCTTCCTTCATGGATGCAAAGCCTTCCAACCGTTCTCCAATTGCCGTTTCAACGGCAACGAGGCGGTCAGCTAAGTCATATAAAGATTGGCCAGTAGGGGTTACCTCCACTCCGTCTCGACGGCGCCACAACAGTTGGGCCCCGACGTTCTGTTCGAGCTTTGCAACGTGCTGCGTGATCGTCGACTGGGTCACACCCAATTCGTTCGCCGCAGCGGAAAAGCTCCCTTCCCGCACCACATAAGCGAAAGCAACAAACTGATGATGGTTTGGGCGCATGGTGTCTCCTTCAGTGAAACACCTATTGAGTATCGGTTTCACTAATATGACGTCACGAATCTGACGTTCACGCTGCCTATCGTCCGGATGAATGATGGGGGAATCGGATGTCTGATCTCAAGATCGCTGACGTCAAAAAGGCTTTTGGCGAGACGGAAGTCCTCAAAGGCATTTCATTGAACATCTCAGATGGCGAGTTTGTATCGCTCGTTGGCCCATCAGGCTGCGGCAAGTCCACTCTATTGCGGATCATCGCGGGCTTGGAACAGCAGTCATCTGGAAACATCCGCATTGGCGGCGGCGACGTCTCGCGAGTGCGCGCGGCAGATCGGAACCTATCGATGGTGTTCCAATCCTACGCGCTTTATCCGCACCTCACGGTGGCGGAGAACATCTCGGTTCCACTCAAAATGCGCCAACTGTCAGCGCTGCAGCGATTGCCGCTGATCGGAGCCGTGATGCCCGGTGCCAAACAGCGCATGGCGCAGATTGGTCAGGCCGTGCAAGACGCAGCGAAGACGCTTGAGATTGCGCAACTGCTCGACCGAAAACCGGGCCAATTGTCCGGTGGTCAGCGGCAGCGCGTTGCTTTGGGCCGCGCTTTGGTCCGCGAGCCGGCGGCGTTTCTTCTCGATGAACCGCTGTCGAACCTGGATGCCAAGCTGCGTGTCCAAACACGTAGCGAGATCGCGCAACTGCACCGTCGGTTAGGCGCGACTTTTGTCTACGTCACCCATGACCAAGTTGAAGCGATGACGATGTCAGATCGCATCGCGGTCATGATGGGTGGGGAGATCCTGCAATGTGACGCCCCACATGTGGTTTATGACGATCCGAACGACATTCGGGTGGCGGAGTTTATCGGATCGCCCAAGATCAACATCATCCCAGTTGATGCGCTCGAAGACAGCGCAAAGGTGATGGAAAAGCTCTCTGGGCTGCTCGGTGCGGGTGATCATCTGGGGATCCGGCTGGGTGCCCGACCGGAAGCGGTGAAATTGTCGGTGAACCCGGATGTCGTGGGTCAGGTAACCCATATGGAGAACCTCGGTTCTGAGATTTTTGCACAAGCAATGGTGCCTGGGCTGCTTGATCCCGTTGTGTTCCGCGCATCGCCTGCGGACCGGGCCAAGTTGACAATGGGAAAGGCGGTTGGTCTCAGCTTTGAGGCGGCGAACCTTCTTGTTTTTGATGGCGCAGGGCGGCGGGTGCGCGAATCAGGCGTCCAAGCGCCAGCCGCAGAGGTGGCATAATGGCAGTTGTGGAAGCACCAGTACCGGTTGTCTCTCAGACGACCGATGCGGAGGTCCAACAGGCGCGCACCGCTTGGTGGTTGGCGGCCCCAGCGCTGGGCTTGATGTTTTTGATCCTGCTGGTGCCAGTAATCGTCGCCTGCGTGCTGTCGTTTACGGATTATTCGCTCGGGAACCCGGGTTTCAACTGGGTCGGCGTGGATAATTACGACAAGCTTTTCAACCGCTCGACCTACGAAAAGATGTTCGTCGCGACCTTCACCTATGTGGTGACAGTCGTGCCGATCTCGGTGGCGCTCGGCTTGGGGGCGGCGCTGCTGATTAACTCAGTCGGGCGGCTAGGGGACCTCTATAAGACGATCTACTTCTTGCCGGTGATGGCCACGCTTCTCGCGATGGCC
>JBCBHE010000034.1:0-40520 GCA_038526085.1 Pseudomonadota bacterium
GGTGCGGGATGCATTACTTCGATCCTCCAGGCATGGCGGATAGTGCTTTGTCGAGCCAGCCGACGAAGCCTTTGGCGTCTTGGGCGATCGGCTCAAGGTAAGGGGCAAGCACGTCGAACTCGGGTGCTTCATCCTTGGGCCGTGGTGGCAGGTATTTGTTGACCGGGGCGGTGCCTTGCTCCGGCATCAGATCCATCCCGCCGCGTTCGGCTGTCAGCTTTGAGACGTTGCTGTCCGGATCCGCGAAATCGCCGAAGTGGCGCGCGCCTGCAGGGCAGGTCCGCACGCAAGCTGGCTGACGGTCTTCTTCGGGCAGGTTTTCGTTATAAATGCGGTCGACGCAGAGGGTACATTTCTTCATAACCCCTTCATCTGCATCAAGTTCCCGGGCCCCGTAAGGGCAAGCCCAAGCACAGAGGCCGCAGCCGATGCAGTCTTGCTCGTTGACCAAAACGATGCCGTCTTCCTGGCGTTTGTAGCTGGCCCCGGTGGGGCAGACGGTGACGCATGGCGCGTTGTCACAGTGCAGGCAGGATTTGGGGAAATGGATCAGCTGGGCCGGTGCGGTTGAGCCGTCTTTGAGGTTTGGCGGTTGGACCTCATAGGAGTGGACCCGGTTCAGGAACGTGCCGGTCGGGTTGGCCCCATAGGGGTCTTGATCCGACAGCGGCGCGCCGTAGTTTTCGGTGTTCCAGCCTTTGCAGGAGATCACACAGGCGTGGCACCCAACACAGGTGTCGAGGTCGATCACGAGGCCGAGTTTTTTCGCAGTACTAACAGGGAGTTCGGTCATGTTGCGTCCAATCCTAGCTGTGCACCGTGTGTGCACCGTGCGTACACCGGCTGTGCACAGCTTGGTGTCAATGAGGTGTTGCCTGAGGAGGCGCTATTTTGTGCCAGAGCGGGGCTGAGACTTGGTGTGCTCAGGCTGACGGGCTGTTCTTTATCAGCGTCCCAGGTGGCGACGTAGTAGATGAAGCTACCAACGGTGAGCGTCAGGAACGCGCCGATGAGGAGCAGGATTTGGAATATGCTCATGATCCCACCTTCCATGTGAGCTTGCTTGGTCCTTTGCCGACCGGCGACTTGATCGCGGGGATCGCTGGTTGTGCCTCATTCGGGACATCGGATTTCGTGATCTTCACCCGCAGGTCGAACCAGGCGGCTTGGCCTGTGATCGGGTCAGAGTTGGCCCAGCGCATGCCATCGCCCTTCGGCGGCAGCAGTTCGTGGATCAGGTGGTTCAGCAGGAAGCCTTTGGTCGCCTCTGGCGCGCCTTCGTCGAGCGCCCAGGCGCCCTTGCGTTTCCCGATGGCATTCCAGGTCCAGACGGTGTTCGCGTTGAGGGAGGCCTGATGCGCGACCGGCACGACGATTTCCCCATGCACGGAGGTCACCTTCGCCCAATCGCCGTCTTCAAACCCGTTCTCTTCCCAAATCTTGGTCGGGACATAGAGGGGGTTGTGGCCGTGGATCTGGCGGAGCCAGGCGTTTTGCGTTCCCCACGAGTGGTACATGGCCATGGGGCGCTGGGTGAGCGCGTGCACTGGGTATTCTTCTGGGTCGACATGGCCGTCTTCAAACGGCGCATACCAAATCGGCAGCGGGTCCATGGTTTGTTTCAGCCGTTCGCGCAGATGTTCAGGGGGTTGCCGTTCGCCGACGCCCTCAGCCGCGAGTTGGAACTTGCGTAAAGGTTCGACGTAAAGCTGGAAGATGTAGGGCTGGACCACATCGTAAAAGCCCATCTTCACCGCCCAATCCTGATAGGCGCTGTTGAAAGGTTTGAAGTAGGCGCAGTCCTCGGGGACATGTTCCATCCAGAAGCCACCGTTTTCGATGTAACGGTCCAACTGGCCGGGGTTCACTTCGCCCCGCCCGTGATCATCTCCGTTCCCCCGGAAGCCAGCGAGCGGCCCAACGCCGGGGCGGCGGATGTGGTTGGTGATGTAATCGGCGTAGTTTTCGTATTTGGCGCTGCCGTCGTCGTTCACGAAACCGGGCATGTCGAGCATCGCGCCGAGCTGGCAGAGCACCGTTTGGAACCCGCGCACATCGCGGTCAGGTTCGACGACGGGCCAGCGGATCGCGTCTGCGACGCCGTCGGCCTCACAAATCGGCCGGTCGAGCAACGAGATACAGTCGTGCCGTTCCAGGTAGGTCGTGTCGGGCAGGATGAGGTCGGCGTAGGCCACCATCTCTGACGAGTACGCGTCGGAATAGATGATGTTCGGGATCACATATGACCCGTCCTCATTCTTATCCGTCAGCATCTTCATGACGCCGGAGGTGTTCATGGAGGAGTTCCACGACATGTTCGCCATGTACATGAAGAGCGTATCGATCTTGTACGGCGCCCCGGCGTGAGCGTTTGAGATCACCATGTGCATCAGCCCGTGGGCGGACATTGGGTTTTCCCAGGAATAGGCCTTATCAATCCGTTTTGGCGTGCCGTCGTCTTCGATTAGCAGGTCTTCGGGCCCGTGGGCGTAGCCGAGGTGTGGCCCGTCGAGCGGCGCGCCGGGGGTCACCTTGCCATGTGGTTTGGGGTGTGCCGTCGCAGGCTTTGGGTAAGGCGGTTTGAAGCGCATGCCGCCGGGAGTTTCGACGGTGCCGAGGATGATCTGCAGCGTGTGCAGCGCCCGGCAGGTTTGGAAGCCGTTGGAGTGGGCCGAGATGCCGCGCATCGCGTGGAAGGACACGGGGCGACCGACCATCTTTGCATGGGTCTTGCCGCGGAAGTCTGTCCAGCTGCGGTCAAGCGTGATTTCTTCGTCGAAGGCGACACGGGCGAGTTCGGCCGCCATTTTGCGGATGTTTTCAGCTGAGATGCCGACCCGCTCGGCCACGTTTTCTGGGGCGTAATCTTCAGACAGGTACTTGTCCGCCATCAGGTGGAAGACGGGGCGGTGGGTCACGCCCTTGTCGCGGTAAGTGGCAGACAGGTCAGGCTCCACGCCTTGCCCGTTCCATGGGGCCAGTTTGCCGGTGTTCCGGTCGATCACAACAGGCTGACCGTCGCTGTCTTTCAGCAAGAGGCCACGTTCGTCGCTGTCTGGGTCCTCATTTACGAGGCAAGAGGCGTTGGTGAAGCGGGCGAGGTAGTCGAGGTCGATTTTGCCCGCCTTCATCAGGCAATGCACCATCGACAGGATGTAAAGACCGTCGGTGCCGGGTGTGATCCCAACCCATTCGTCCGCGACGGCATTGTAGCCGGTGCGAATGGGGTTCACGCCGACGATTTTGGCTCCCTTCGCCTTGGCCCGACCAATGCCCATTTTGATGGGGTTGCTGTCATGGTCTTCGGCGACGCCAAAGATCATGACCATTTTGGTGAGGTCCCAATCGGGCTGCCCAAACTCCCAAAACGCGCCGCCCATCGTGTAGATACCGCCCGCCGCCATGTTGACGGAACAGAAGCCGCCGTGGGCCGCGAAGTTGGGGGTGCCGTAGGCTTGCGCCCAGAAGCCGGTAAAGCTTTGCGATTGGTCGCGACCTGTGAAGAATGCCAGTTTTTCGGGGTGCTTCTCCCGAATGGGTTTGAGCAGGTCGACAGCCATTTTGAGGGCTTCGTCCCAAGAGATCTCTTCAAACTCACCGGATCCGCGTTCGCCGACACGCTTCATCGGCGCGCGCAGTCGCGATGGCGCGTTGTGCTGCATGATGCCAGCAGAGCCTTTGGCGCAGAGGACACCTTGGTTGACCGGGTGATCGCGGTTGCCCTCGATGTAGGCGACCTTGCCCTCTTTCATGTGCACGTTGATCCCGCAACGGCAGGCGCACATGTAGCAGGTCGTTTTGCGAACCTCGTCAGAGACCATTGGCGACAGGTCGAGTTTCGGCTGATGGGTCATCGCGTGCCTCCCCGCATTTTGTGTATCAATCGTATAGCAATCTTAAATTGTGTCATAGCGCAACTACTTGTCGCACGAGCCCAAAACAGGCGAGGCTGATCAGCAAGCCAAGACACACGGGACGGTAGTAAGGTTCAAACCGTACCGTGAACATTTGCAGGCCAATTGCGACGCCGAGTGCTGTTGGCGCTGCGAAGACCAAACCGCGCGCGACGCCACTGAAGTCCATCACGCCGAAGGCCAGCTGGATGAAGAACGACAAGATCGAGCTGAGGAACAGAAACAGCACGATAGAGCCACGCATCATGCGGGCCGGTGTCTCTTTGGCGAGAAAGAAAAGCGCAATGACCATAGGCCCAACACTGGACAGGCCACTTACGATCCCTGCGGTGAGCCCAGCTGTGTAGAGGCCGGGTTTGGTCGCTAAGAAGGGCAGTTTGACCTTGATCAACTGGCTGACGGCCAAGGCGACCACTATGGCAAGGGCCACGATCTTAGAGGTGTCTTCGGCCAGTGCCGTCATCGCTGTGAGGCCAAGAGGCCAGCCAATGATTGATGCGCCCACAAGACCAAACGTTGTTTTGCGATCTGCGTCCTGCCAGCCACCTTTGACCAACAACAGCGACGCCGCCATTTCCAACCACCAGAGCATGGGGATTAGCGCAATTGGCGGCAGGATGAAGATGGCCGTCGCCATGACAAGGCCGGACAGGGCAAAGCCCGAGAAACCACGAATGACCCCGGCAAGGGTGACAATGATTGTCAGGGCGATGAATTCATTGCCCGTCAAATTCGTGGTGGTCAGAACCCAGTCGATCATGTCTGCCCCGCCATGGCGGTGAGCGCGTCGCGCGCGATCTGCTTTTCTTCGTCGGCAGCGATGATGTGTACGGGCACCTCGCCAAAACAGGCTAGGTGCTCCATGATCTTTTTGCGCACGGGCGCTGCGTTTTCACCGATACCTCCGGTGAAGGCGACAGCATCCAGACCACCCATTGCCACGATGGCAGAGCCTGCATGGCGGGCCGCCCAGTAGCAGAAATGCTCGACCGCGAAGCGCGCCGCATCGTCGTCTCGCTCTAACAGCGTTTTCATGTTGTTGGTGCCGCCGAGCGCCTTGAGCCCCGCATTCTTGTTGAGCATGCGGTCGGCTTCGGCCTCGCCCAAGGCTTCTGAAATCCGTAGGACGGCCGCCCCATCGATATCGCCGGAGCGGGTACCCATCGTGAGGCCGGACAGCGGCGAGTAGCCCATGGAGGTCGCGATGGATTTGCCGTCTTGGATCGCGCAGAGCGAGGCGCCGTTGCCAAGGTGCAGCGCTAGGAGGCGGCTTGGCAGCGCGTCGCCAAACTCCGCCACCATGTTTGCATAGCTCAGCCCATGGAAGCCGTAGCGCCGGATGCCTGCATCGTGTTGGGTTTGCGGGATCGCGTAGCGCGTGGCAACCGGTGGGTTCGTGGCGTGAAACGCCGTCCCGAAAGAGCAATATTGCGGGAGTAGCGGTGCGGCCTTTTGCAAAGCCACAATCGCCGCGAGGTTGTTGGGGTTATGTAAGGGGGCCAGCGGAATGCAAGATTTTATCGCGGCGATCACTTGCGGCGTCACCTGCGCTGGTTCCGTCAGGATTGTACCCCCATGAACGACCCTGTGGGCGGCGGCGGAGAGATCGTTGACCGAGACATCTTGTTCTTCCAAGGCACCAAGCATGGCGTCGAGCGCATCGGCATGATCTGCAGTTGCGATGCTGTCGACCCTGTCGCCGAGCCGCAATTCCCCGTCGTTCCCAATCTCGGTCACGGCGCCGCTGAGCACAGATATCAACCTCCGATCGAACACTTCGACCTTCAAAGATGAGGATCCTGCGTTCAGCACCAAAATCATTTTGGCAGGCCGCATCGGATTGCTGCGAGGGCGGCAGAGGCCATGCGTGCCGCGGCCGGGTCGGCGCGGGAGGTCAGAAGGATCGGAACCTTTGCCCCGCTCACGATGCCAGCTGCGCATCCACCGGAAAGGTACACGAAGGCTTTAAACAGCGCATTGCCTGAAACGATATCAGGCACGATGACCGCATCGGCATTCCCAGCGACGGGATCATTCGACAGGCCTTTGGTCGCAGCGGCCTTTTCCGAAAGGATTAGATCGAGCGCCAGTGGGCCGGAGACATCTGCTTGGGGCAGATGCTCTGCCGCCCAGGTCGCCAACGCCTGCCCGTCCATGGAGGACGGCACAGACGGGATTGGGCTTTCGGTGGCGGACAAGATTGCGATTTTGGGACGGGGGGTGCCCAAACGCTGGAGCAGGTCAACCACCTCTTCCATCGCGTTTTGGCGCGTTTCGAGGTTCGGTGAGACGTTGACAGCTGCGTCCGAGATCAGGATCGGCTGGCCGCCTTCGGGGTGGCTGATATGGAAGATGTGCACGAAGCGTTTGCCGGTGCGGAGGCCGTTTTCGCGGTTCACGGCCGATTTCATGAACACATCGGTGTGGAGCTGACCCTTCATCAAGACGTCGGCTTCACCTTCACCGCAGAGGCGGGCAGCGGTCATCCCGGCTTCTTCCTCACCTGTGGTGTCATGAAGCGGGTAGGCGGAGATGTCCCAGTCGAGTTTTTCAGCTTCGGCGCGGATCACGTCGGCCTCACCAACGAAAACGGGCGTCATAATCCCCGCTTTGGTTGCGTCTTCGGCGGCTTCCATGGGCAAGGGTGCACTGGCACGCGCGATGGCAACGCGGGGTGGCGCGAACCCCTGCGCGAGGTCGATGAGGTTTTGGGGGCAGACTGCCGCGCGGTCCGACACGAAGGGTGAGGTCATGATGGTCGTACTCCACAAATGTCACTAGGCGCACCATGACGTACAGGGCGGGCGGGTACATGGTAAAAACTGATTTGTGACCAAAGTGACCAAAAATGAATCTTTGGCGGAATCGCGGCTGAGGCTACGCTACGCACCATTGAAGCCAATTTTTCACTGGGGGTATTTTTATGAAACGATCCTTTATGACCGCTGCTGCGCTGGGCATTGCTGCGACAACTGCGAGCGCCAACCATTACTTGCAATCGGCTGATCCGCAGGTCGTCGGCGCGATCAATGAAATCATCATGGTGCTCGGCCAAAGCTGTAACATCGGCAATGCCGCCGCTTGCAACGCGATTCCGCTGGCCCAGCAAGAGGCCCATGCGATGCTGTTGTCCGGATACGATTGCCAAACCGGCAACGCCCAGGCCTGCGGCTTTTATCAACAAAACGTTTATCAGCTTGAGCAAACCTACAATCAAGTTGCGACTGCGTTGCAAAGTGGCTGGCTGTCGCAGAACACGGGTGGGGCTGGTGCGGGCTTGTCGCATGCCGACCGCATGGCGCAGATCCACCAATGGGGTCGGGACCGGTTGGAATACGGTCGCCAAAGCCAGGCGATATTGGATGCCAACCATGACCGCTTTATGGAATACCTGCGTCAGTAGCCCAAAACGGGATGTGATCTTATGAGTCCCGTCGTCCCGGTTAGGGAGCGCCACCACGTTGTGGTGACGCTGCCTGATCCGGTGATGCCGCCTATCTTTCGCAACGGCAAAGATGGCCTTACTCCGCAGCCATATCGGCTGCGTCGATACCCGCCACGCGGACCGGCTTTTTCATCGCGTCGCGGCGGAAAGGATCGCCAAGCTCCTGGTTTAGCATCACTTCGATCAGCGTGGTTTTGTTGTTTTCCATCTGATCTTTGATCGCTGTGTTCAGAACCTCTGTCAGCTCATCCATGGTCCGGGCGGCGACGCCGACCAGACCGCAGGCTTGTGCGATACCAGCGTACGACACTTCGGTATCGAGTTCTGTCCCGACGAAGTTGTCATCGAACCAGAGTGTGGAGTTCCGCTTTTCCGCGCCCCATTGGTAGTTGCGGAAGACGATCTGCGTGATCGCAGGCCAATCGCCGCGACCAATGGCGGTCAGTTCGTTGACCGCGATGCCAAAGGCGCCGTCACCCGCGAAGCCAACAACGGGCACGTCCGGTTTCCCGATCTTGGCGCCAACGATGGACGGCAGGCCGTAGCCGCACGGCCCGAAGAGGCCGGGTGCCAGATACTTCCGACCTTCTTCAAAGTCTGGATAGGCGTTGCCGATCGCACAGTTGTTGCCGATGTCCGAAGAAATGATCGCCTCACGCGGCAGCGCGGACTGGATCGCGCGCCACGCCATGCGGGGTGACATCCAATCAGGCTTGGCGGCACGGGCCCGTTCGTTCCAGGTGGTGCCTGGATCGTCGTTTTCGTGGTCCATTGAGGACAGCTCTTGCTTCCACTTGGATTTGGTATCCGCGATCAGGGACTTGCGGTCTGCGCGACCTGCGTCGCCAGCAGAGTCCGCCAGTTGTGTTGTGATGCCTTTGGCCACTTTGGCTGCATCGCCGACAATCCCGACAGTAACCTTTTTGGCCAATCCGATCCGGTCCGGGTTGATGTCGACCTGGATAATCTTTGCATCTTTTGGCCAGTAGTCGATGCCGTAGCCAGGCAGTGTGGAGAACGGGTTCAAACGTGTGCCAAGCGCGAGAATCACGTCGGCGTTTGAGATCAGTTCCATCCCTGCCTTAGACCCGTTGTAGCCCAAGGGGCCTGCAAACAGCGGGTGGGAGCCGGGGAAGGCGTCGTTGTGCTGGTAGCCAACGCAAACAGGTGCGTCGAGCTGTTCAGCCAGTACCTTTGACGCCTCAATCCCGCCTTCAGACAGAACAACGCCGGCGCCGTTCAGAATAACTGGAAACTTGGCTTCGGACAGAAGGGCCGCTGCTGCCGCGACAGAGTTCTCACCACCAGGGGAGACTTCAAAGCTGATCGGATCAGGAATCTCAATTTCGACGACCTGGGTCCAGAAGTCGCGTGGAATGTTGATTTGCGCTGGGCCGGAGAGGCGGTGCGCCTTGGAGATCACGCGGGCTAGAACCTCGCAAATGCGAGATGGGTCGCGGACTTCTTCTTGGTAGGCCACACAATCCGCGAACAGGTTCATCTGTTCCATTTCCTGGAAGCCGCCCTGACCGATGGTCTTGTTCGCGGCCTGTGGTGTGACCAGCAGAACGGGTGTGTGATTCCAGTAGGCTGTCTTCACGGCAGTGACGAAATTGGTGATGCCAGGGCCGTTTTGCGCGATCATCATCGACATTTCGCCAGTGGCACGGGTATAGCCGTCGGACATAAAGCCGGCGGAGCCTTCGTGCGCACAGTCCCAGAACTTAATGCCAGCTGCAGGGAAAATATCGGAAATTGGCATCATTGCCGACCCGATGATCCCAAACGCATGGCGAATCCCATGCCGTTGCAGTGTTTTTACAAAGGCTTCTTCAGTGGTCATTTTCATCGGGGGTCCCTCCAGACTTATGATGCAGCGCGCCAAAATTGCGACAAGTAATTCCTGTGGCGACCCTAAGAATTCATCTAGATCCCTGTTAGGTCCAGATGATCACCCTCCCTATCGCCAGTAGAAGTTTTTTTGAGACTTGAGGTCTCAAAAAACCACCAAAGCCTGCTTAGCAGAAAGTTTGGTGTTTGCCTAGACCTCTGTGCCTTGCAGCGCCTTTGGTCCAAGGCCTGCGAGGGTTTTGGCAATATGAGCGATGCCTTGGGGGATCCGCTCGGACGGAATCGACGAATAAGCAAGACGATAGTAGTTCAGGTGGTCTTTCGGGTCAGCAAAGAAGGCTGCGCCGGGTTCGATCAAGACGCCTTTTGGTCGCAGCTTTACGGCCAGGTCTTCCGTGTCGACATGTTGTGGGGCTGTCATCCAGACGGAGCTGCCGCCGTATGTGCCCTGACCTGCGACTGTCAGACCATGGTCCGCGATCGCAGCATCAATGACCTCTCGCCGCTTGTGATAGGCGCGCGACATGCGCCGGACGAGCGCATCGTAGTGACCAAGCGAAAGGTAATAAGCGACCGTACGCTGCATTTGCCCCGGCGGGTGGCGCAAGACGGAGGCACGCAAGGCGCGGGCTTCTTGAATGAAAGGTTCCGGGCCCACAATGTAGCCAAGCCGCAGGCCCGGGAACAACGATTTTGAAAACGACCCGACATAGATGACCCGCCCATTTTGATCGAGCGACTTGAGCGACGGCGACGGCGACTTCAGGAATGACATCTCAAACTCGTAGTCGTCTTCAACGATGAGAAAGTCATCGTCCTCGGCCCTTTGCAAAAGCGCCTTGCGGCGGGCGAGCGGCATGGTGGCCGCAGTTGGGCATTGATGGCTGGGGGTTGTATAGACAACGTCGGTGTCTGGGGGGATCGCTTGCGGTGGGAGGCCGTCGCGGTCCACATCGATGGTTTGGAGTTGGCAGCTGGACTGCGTGAGGATCGTGCGCAGCGCCGGATAGCACGGGTTTTCAATGGCAGCGCGCCGCCGGGCATTCAGTAAGACCTGTGCGGTAAGCCAAAGCGCGTTTTGGGCGCCCATTGTCACCAGCACTTCCTGCTGGCCAGCCAGGATGCCGCGCCGGGGGAGGATCTGGCGGGCGATAAATTCAATCAGTTTGGGATCATCGCCATCATAAAGATCTGCGGTCATGGCGTTGAAGTCGCGCCGCCCAAGCGTTTGCAAGGCGCAGAGCCGCCAGTTGGCACTGTCAAACAGGCTTGGGTCCGCTTGCCCATAGATGAAGGGATATTTGTAGTTGGCCCAATCAGAAGGGCGGTCGAGGTGCAGTGGCGGCGTGGCACGCCCCCCGATCACACGGCCCCAATCGACTGTGCTGCGGCTGGCCTGTTGCATTGGAAACGCCGGGGGTTCTGGCGCATTGTCGGAGACGAAGTAGCCGGATCGCCCGCGTGATGTCAGGTAGTCATCCGCGACGAGCTCCGTATAGGCCAAGGTGACTGTGATCCGGCTGACGCCGAGGTGTTTGGCCATTTTGCGTGAAGACGGCAGGCGCTCGCCGGGCCGAAAGCGCCCCGCCAAGATGCCCTGTGCCACCATCTGCTGGATCCGCGCCTGCAGCGTGCCCTCTGCGTCGGGGTCCAGAAAAAATGTTTCAATGGAGATCGGCATGGGCGCCCCTGGCTTTATCGCTGGGGTAATCTGGCCTTATCATTTCGGTCTGGCAAGTCGTCTTCTGCGACGTTTGTCGGAGTTCCACTTCCATACCCCCGTGGGGCTCCGCCCGCAAACGGTTGGAAAGGTCCCCCGGACCTTTTCCGAGACGCCGTATGCTTTGTCCAAAAGATGTGGGCTATGCCGCTTTATCGAGACCGCGTCCTTTCAGAAGAGCATCCACGCCTGGTAGGCGGCCCCGGAAGCTTTTGTAAAGTTCTGCCGCGTCGATGGAGCCGCCAGAGGAGAGGACCGTGTCTTCCAGCTTCTTGGCAAGTGCTGGATCGAAAGCGTCGCCTGCTTCCTCAAAGGCTGCGAAGGCGTCGGCGTCCATCACCTCGGACCACATGTAGCTGTAGTAGCCGCTGGAGTAGCCGTCGCCCGCGAAGACATGGGCGAAATGCGGGGTGGCGTGGCGCATGCGGATGGCGTGCGGCATCCCGATGTCTTCGAGGACCTCGGCCTGCTTTTGCATCGGGTCTTGCGGCGCCGGGCCGTCGTGGAAGGCCAGATCGACGAGCGCGGAGGCGACGTATTCGACCGTTTGGAAGCCCATGTCGTAGGTGGCCGCATCGAGCATGCGTTGCAGCATGTCTTTGGGCATCGGCTCGCCCGTGTCCGCATGGGTTGCGAATTCGGCGAGGACCTCAGGGACTTCCAGCCAGTGTTCGTAGAGCTGGCTTGGCAGTTCGACGAAGTCCCGCGCGACGGAGGTGCCGCTGATGCTGTCGTAGGTCACGTTTGACAGCATCTGGTGCAGGGCGTGGCCGAATTCATGAAAGAGCGTACGGGCGTCGTCATAGGAGAGCAGCGCCGGTTGGCCGTCTTCTGGTTTGGCGAAGTTGCAGACGTTGACGACCAAGGGCCGGACATCGCCCGCCATCCGGTGCTGCGCGCGCATCGCCATGCACCACGCGCCGGAGCGTTTGGAGCCGCGCGCGAAGTAGTCGCCGATGAAGACGGCGACGTGTTCGCCGTTGCGGGTGACCTCCCACAGGCGGACGTCGGGGTGGTAGGTGGGGCCGTCGAGCGGGGCGAAGTCGAGGCCGAAAAGGCGGTTCGCGCAGGTGAAGGAGGCTTCGATCATGCGATCGAGCTGGAGGTAAGGTTTCAGTGCGGCCTCATCGAGGTCGTGTTCGGCCTGACGGCGTTTTTCGGAGTAGTAGCGCCAGTCCCAGGCCTCTAATGGGCCGTCGAAACCGTCGGCGTGCAGCATTGCTTCGAGTTTGGCGGCGTCTACAATTGCCGCGCCCTTGGCCGGTTCCCAGACCTGCATCAGGAGATCGCGGACGGCCTTGGGGGTGCCGGCCATTTCGGTCTCTAACTTGTAGTCAGAGAAGGTGTCGTAGCCCAAGAGCTGTGCGCGTTCCTCACGCAGTTTGAGGGTTTCTGCCGCGATCGCGCGGTTGTCCGTCTCGCCGCCGTTGGCCCCGCGGGCGCACCAGGCCTCATAGGCCTTTTGGCGCAGATCGCGGCGGGGTGAGAATTGCAGGAAAGGCACGATGAGGGAACGAGAGAGGGTGACGACGGGGCCGTCTTTGCCCTTTTCGTCACCTGCGGCGCGGGCTGTTGCGATGACGAAGTCGGGGAGGCCGTCCAGATCGCCTTCCGACAAGGCCATCGTCCAGTCGCGCTCATCGGCCAGCAGGTTTTGAGTGAATTCGGTGCCCAAAACGGACAGGCGTGATTTGATGTCGCGGAGGCGTTTTGCGGGCTCCCCTTCAAGCTGCGCACCTTGACGGACAAAACCGCGTCGGGAAAGCATGAGCACGCGTTGTTGCTCTTCGGTCAGATCGAGATCATCGCGGCGGGTCCAGAGGTCTTCGAACCGCGCGAACAGCGCCTTGTTCTCAATGACCTCGGATCCAAAGGCGCTCAGCTTCGGCCCAAACTCCCGCTGCAACTCTTCCCGCTTTGGATTGCTGTCGGCCCCTGCGACGCCATAGAACGTGCCGAGGACTTTGCCCAACTCGAGTTCAGCGATTTCCATCGCGAGGATGGTATTGTCGAAGGTCGGCATTGCGGGGTTTTCAGCGATCTTCGCGATTTCCGCGCGGGCCCGGTCTAGCGCTTCATCCACGGCCGGGCTGTAATCCTCATCCGAGATCGCATCAAAAGGCGGCAATTCAAAGGGGGTCGTCCAGTTGGACAAGAGCGGGTTGGTCATAGGAGGTCTCCTTTGACCTCAATCTAGGAACCACCCCGGCGATTGACCACCACATTCCCCCTTCATTTCGCCAAAACAACTCATTTCCCCGGGTCCTCGGGGCGCTGCCGCATGCGTTTTTCGAGACGACGCAAGACCAGTGACAGTGAGATGGTCATCGTGAGGTAGACGAGCGCCACGACATTGTAGGTTTCAAAGTACCGGAAGTTGCCTGCCGCGAGGACCTTGCCGAGTTGGGTGATGTCGGTCACGCCGAGGACCGAGACCAAGGAACTGTCCTTCACCATCGCCACAAAGTCATTGCCCAAGGGCGGGATGATCGTCCGGAAGGCTTGTGGAAAGACGATGTGACGGAACCGTTGCCAGCGATTGAGACCGAGCGCTTCGGCGGCTTCGATCTGACCTTGATCAACCGATTGCAGGCCTGCCCGAAAGACCTCCGCGAGGAACGACGAATAGGCGATGGTCAATGCGATGACGGCGCGCCAAAGGAGAGAGAAATCCCGGGTGCGGATCGGGTCGAACCCCAACCCTTCCGCAATCCAGTTCCAGCCGTTCACGCTGGCGGGGGCGAGGACGAAGGCCACGTAGAGGAGCAACACGATGATCGGGATGCCCCGGATCACCTCCACATAGAGCCGGGCCGCTTGGCGGAGCACGATGAAGCGGGAGAGTTGTGCGACGGCGAGGCCCAAGCCGATGAGGCAGGCGCTCACGTAGGCGACAATGGTCACGTAGACGGTGATCCAGATGCCTTTAGTCAGGGTGGTCAGGACCTTCGTGTAAATCTCAACCGTGAAGACCTGCCAAAACAGATAGGCCCCGGTGGCCACCACAATCAGCAGCCACCAGGGAAAGTCTTTGTCGTCAGGGGACGTCGGAATCAAAACGAGTAGGGTGGGTGAAACCCACGCGCTGTCTTATTCACCCAATTTGTATTCGAGGAACCACTTCGTGTTCAGCGCATCAATCGTGCCGTCCGCGGCCATATCTGCGATAGCGGCGTTAATGGGGGCCACGAAGTCTGAGCCTTTGGGGAAGATGAAGCCGAAGTCCTCTGTCCCCAGTTTCTCTCCTACGATCTTTAAGCCACCGTCACTGGCATCGACATAGCCGTTCCCAGCGGTGCCGTCGGTCAGGACAAGATCGACATCACCGGCCTTCAATGCGGCCACGCCCGCACCAAAGGTCTCAAACAACTTGATGCGGGGGTTGGCTTCATCGCCGTCAAGCACGTCGTAGACGCCGACATAGAAGGGTGTGGTGCCCGGCTGGGCGGCCATCAAGAGGTCGTCGTCGGCAGCGAAGGATGCCGCATCGTTGAAACGTTCTTCATCCCCGCGCACCATCATGACCATTTCTGAGGTCATGTATTTGTCCGAGAAATCAACAACCTCCGCCCGGTCTTCCCGGATTGTGATGCCGGTCATGCCCATATCAAACTGGCCTTCGGACACGGCTGCGATCATCGCGTCCCAGCTGATGTTTTCGTAAACGATCGTGGCGTTGATCCGCGCCGCGATCTCGACCATCGCGTCGTATTCCCAGCCAACTGCGTTGCCGTCGCCGTCGATGAACTGCAGCGGCGGGTAGGCGTTTTCAGTGACCACCACGATCTCTTGCCCGCCAAGGTCCGGCAGGTGCCCGTCGGCTGTTGCGGCGTTGGCGAGGCCGAAGCTGGCCAGGAGTGCGAATAGATGTTTCATCGGTTGGTCCCCCAGGATGTGATGATCACGGGCCAGTATGGCGCAGGTTACTCATCTGGCAAGGGGGTGGTGCCGCAGGTCGCGCAATCGGCGCGGCGCGCCGCCTTGATCACCCGCGTTTCGGCGTAAAGTGCATCGTAAATGAGCAGACGCTTGCGCAATGGATCGCCCGCTTCGGTGATCAGTTTCACCGCTTCGACAGCCATCATGGACCCGATGACGCCTGGCAAAGGGCCCAGAACCCCAGCTTCGGCGCAGGAGGGCACGAGGCCTGGTGCGGGGGCTTCCGGAAAAAGGCAGGCGTAGCAGGGGGCGTCACGCGCGGGGTCGTAAACGCTGATCTGGCCTTCCCATTGGGTCAAGGCGGCGGCGATCAGCGGGGTTTGTGCGGCGACGCAGGTCGCGTTGACGAGGTAGCGGGTGTCGAAGTTGTCGGTCCCGTCGAGGACGAGATCGTAATCTGCGATCAGCTCTGCCGCGATCTCTGGCGTGAGACGACGATTGTAGGGTTTCACGGTGATGAAAGGGTTGAGCGCTTTCATGGCCTCTGTCGCGGACTGGACCTTTGGCAAACCAATGCGCGCATCGGTGTGAATAACTTGGCGCTGCAGGTTGCTGTTATCGACCACATCATCGTCGATCACGCCGATCTGGCCGACACCGGCGGCTGAAAGGTATTGCAGGGCGGGGGCCCCTAGGCCGCCTGCGCCGACCACGAGGACCTTTGCCTCTTTCAGCGCCCTTTGCCCCTGCCCGCCGATTTCTCGCAGGATGATGTGACGGGCGTAGCGGTCGAGCTCTGTCTCTGTAAACGCCCCGTTTTTGGGGGCTTCGTGGACGGGTGAGACCCCTGGTCCGGCTTTCTTTCGCAGGGCCTTGAGGAATTGTTGGTAGCCCCAAACGAGACCGCCAAAGGCGATAACGAGGGCCCAAAGGCGCGCATCACCGCCTGTCGCCTCGCGCAGTGGGTGGCCGTCCGGCAGGATGATCTGGATCGCCATGACCGCGATCAGCAGTAGGCCGATCATGATCCAGCGCGCCCGTCTGGGCGTGTCCATCGCGATGCCAGTGCCCCAGATAACGGCGGCCATGACCGCCACCATCATCATGTGACGACACCTGTGCTGCCAAACCCTCCGGTGCCACGGGTGGTATTTTCGAGGCTGTCGACGATGGCGAATTGGGCTTGCACCACCGGGGCGAGGACCATTTGCGCGATGCGCATGCCATGGGTGATTTCAAATGCCGCGTGGCCGAGATTAACTACAAGAACACCCACCGGCCCCCGATAGTCGCAGTCGATCGTTCCGGGCGCATTGATCATCGTGATCCCGTTTTTAAGGGCGAGGCCAGAGCGCGGGCGTATTTGAACCTCCATCCCGTCCGGGATCGCCATTCTTAGGCCTGTAGGGATCAAAGCGCGTTCGCCCGGCGCAAGTGTTTTGCTACCGCCACCCATGCCGAAGTTCGCACGCATGTCGGCTCCCGCCGCCCCTTTGGTTTGATAAGCGGGGAGCGGCACGGATTGATCCGCGCCGTCGTCCCACATCAGCGCAACCATCATTTTGGGTTCGTCTCCAAGACCGACGTCGGCGGGGCGGCTTTTGGCTCCAGCGTTTGGGCGATCCGGGCGGCAAGTTTAGTTGCAACCGCATCTTTGCCCATGCGCGGCCAATCTTCGGACCCATCATTGGTGATCAGCGTCACGTCATTCTCCGCCCCGCCCATGATGCCCGTCTCGGGTGACACATCATTGGCGACGATCCAGTCGCATCCTTTCCGGTCGCGCTTCGCAGTGGCGTTTTTGACGACATCTTGAGTTTCGGCGGCAAAGCCGATGACCAGGTCGGGTCGGCCTGTTTTCATTTGCGCTACCGTTGCGAGGATGTCTGGGTTTTCCGCGAATTGCAGGTCTGGCAGGCCGAATTTGTCTTTCTTGATTTTGTCGTCAGCGGCATTCGCGACATGCCAATCGGCCACGGCCGCCGCAAAAATGGCCACATCAGCGGGAAGGGCCGTTTCGACGGCTGCGTTCATCTCTTGCGCGGTTTCGACCTTCACCACATTGGCACCGGTCGGCGGTGGCACGTCTGCGGGGCCGGTGACGAAGGTGACCTTGGCGCCTAGACCCAACAGAGCTTCAGCAATTGCAGTTCCTTGTGCGCCGGAAGAGCGGTTGGCGATATAGCGGACTGGGTCGATCGGCTCATGGGTGGGGCCAGACGTTACGAGGATGTGCTTGCCCCGCAACGGGCCATCGCCGAGAGCAGCGTCGATTGCGGCAACGATTTCCAGCGGTTCGGCCATCCGCCCTGGTCCGTATTCGCCGCAGGCCATGTCGCCGTCGTTCGGGCCGACAGTCAGCACGCCGTCGCCTCGCAAGGTTGCGAGGTTGCGCTGGGTGGCCGGATGATCCCACATCCGTACGTTCATCGATGGCGCGATAAGGACGCGTTTGTCTGTTGCGAGCAGGAGCGTCGACGCAAGATCATTCGACAGACCACCCGCCATCTTTGCCATGAGATCTGCGGTGGCGGGGGCGACGACGATCAGGTCGGCCGCCCGTGAAAGCTCAATATGGCCCATCTCAGCTTCGTCGGTCAGATTGAAGAGGTCGCTGTAGAGCTTGTTGCCGGATAGGGCCGCGACTGAGAGCGGCGTGACAAACTCCGCGCCGGCTTTGGTCAAAACCGGCGTCACGGTCGCGCCGCGTTCCCGCAACCTTCGGATCAGGTCGAGCGACTTATAGGCCGCGATACCGCCGCCAATGATGAGTAGGATGTGTTTTCCAGCGAGCATGTGTTTGGCCCTTGCGTTTCGCGTAACGTAGGCCTTTGGCGCGGCAGCCGCAATCCGGCAGCTTTTGTCGAGCTGCATTCTTTCGACGCATTCATGCCGATTTCTATGAGAGAAATCTGCAGCTTACGCGCTGACAAAAAGAAACCCCTCCTGCGGGCAGAAGGGGCTATTGGTCGTGCGCACGGATGTTAGCCGAGGAAACGGTGCACTTCGGAACTGCAGTTCTCAAGCGATTTGCGCATTTTGCCAAAGGCTGCGGCCTCAAGCTGGCGGACACGTTCCTTTGACAGGCCCAGCTCATCGCCGAGGCTTTCGAGCGTGCGGGGGTCTTCCCGCAGTTTCCGTTCCCGGACGATAAACCGTTCGCGGTCATTCAACTCACCCAAGGCATTAAGAAGCCACTGGCGCAGCGTTGCATTGTCGTGGTGGTTTTCAACCGTTTCCGCAGCCTGTGGGCCATTATCTTCTAGGGCGTCGATCCACTCCCGCCCTTCTTCGTCAGTGGACTGGGTGGCATTGAGCGAGAAATCGGAGCCCGACAGGCGGCCTTCCATCATCTCCACGTCATGAATTGGCACGCCGACCTCTTCGGCAATCATCTGCCGCATATCGTGGCGGTCAATCACGCGGCCTTCTGCCGCTGCTTCCCGTTCCAGCCGCGCCTGAACCCGGCGCAAATTAAAGAACAGGCTCTTTTGGGAAGATGTTGACCCTGTTCTGACCATCGACCAATTCCGCATCACATAGTCTTGGATCGAGGCTTTGATCCACCAGACCGCATATGTGGAAAAGCGCACACCACGGTCAGGATCAAACTTATCAGCTGCTTTCATAAGGCCGACCGAGGCCTCTTGAATCAGATCGTTCATTGGGGCGCCGTAGCGCTTGAATTTGCCGGCCATCGAAATGGCGAGGCGCATATAGGCAGTGATTAAGCGATGTAGGGCTTCTTCGTCACGCTCATCTCGCCAAGCATAGGCCAGTGCGAGTTCTGTCTCTGCGTCCAACAGCTCCGCCTTCATGGCAGTGCGGGTCATGTTCTGGTCAGTCGTTGCGTCAAGTGCCATGCCGTTTCCCCATCTGTTGAACGTCGCAATTACTTTGCTATTGAAATTGTTACGTAGGGTCCGTCAGGATGGATCAGTCGAGGGAGCAAATTATTTCCATGGGTCGGATCATTTTTGTGGTTGGCGGAGCGGCGTCGGGTAAATCCGCGTATGCAGAGCGATTGGCCCGGGCCAGTGGTAAGCCAAAAACTTACATCGCAACCTTACAGGCATATGACGATGAGATGCGCGACAAAATCGCGAAACATCAGCGGGATCGTGGTGACGACTGGACAACACTCGAAGCGCCGATGGACATTTGTGGTCCATTGGCAGATGCGGATCCAGATCACATCGTTCTGCTCGATTGCGTGACGCTATGGCTCACCAACATCATGTTGGCCGAGAAGGACATTGAAAATGAGGTGGACGGGTTTCTTAAGGCGCTCAAGTCTGCGTCCAGTGACGTCGTTGTTGTGTCGAACGAAGTTGGGATGGGCATCGTGCCTGATAATGCCCTTTCACGCCGGTTTCGTGCCGCGCAGGGGAGCTTAAACCAGCGTCTTGCGCGCGTGTCTGACAGCGTTGTGACGGTCATCGCAGGGATGCCCTTGGCGTTGAAGGGTCAATTGCCGGTTATCTACGACCAATGACCCGATTCTGGCTGGTCCGGCACGGGCCGACGCATGAAAAGGCAATCACCGGATGGCGTGATGTCCCCGCGGATTTGTCCGACCTTGCCGCGTTGGCGCGTTTGTCCGCATATTTGCCAGAGAACGCAGCGCTCGTTTCGTCAGATTTGTTGCGGTGTGTGGCGACAGCGGATGCGATTGCGCAGTCTAGACGGCGCTTGGCCCCGCGCGCGTCCCTGCGCGAATTCGATTTTGGGCGTTGGGATGGCAAGACCTTTGCTGAGGTCGATGCAATGGATCCGGAACTATGTCGTCGCTTTTGGGAGGGCGATCCCAGCGCGACACCTCCAGATGGCGAAAGCTGGGACATGGTCAGCAAACGCGTGAGTGGATCGCTGATTGATTTGGCCGAGCAGCAACCGGAGACAGATATCATCGTTGTGGGGCATATGGGTATGATTATGACGATGATCGGACTTTGCGGTTTCAGGCCTTATGAGGCCATGGGCCATACGATCGATACTCTATCGGTCACGGACATGACTTACGACGGAACGACTTGGCGGATCGGGTCTGTCAACCACCGCGCCTAGGCCAGGCGCGTCAGACAACAGCGCGTGGCGCAAACAGGGTTAACCAATTCGCAATCATCCGTCTGTTAACCCTTTGTCAAAGGGGACGGCGATGACTGCACTGGCCTATACTGTGGCCTTCGATGGCATTGATGCGAAACTGGTAGAGGTGCAATGCGCTATCACGCCAGGGCTGCCAGGGTTCGCGATCGTCGGGCTGCCCGACAAAGCAGTGTCGGAAGCGCGTGAGCGTGTGAAGGCCGCGATGAGCCATTTGGCGATTGCGCTTCCGTCGAAGAAAATCACGGTCAACTTATCGCCTGCGAATATGCCCAAAGAGGGCTCACACTTCGATGTGCCTATTGCGATGGCGCTTCTGGCGGCTTTGGAGATCTTACCTCAAGACGACGTCGCAGCCACGGTGGCGCTGGGCGAGCTCTCATTGAATGGCAATCTGTTGCCCGTGGTTGGGGCCTTGCCGGCCGCGATGGCTGCGGTGGAAGAAGACCGGACGCTTCTTTGCCCGGAGGCATGTGGGCCGGAAGCGGCTTGGGTCGATGCGGCTCGGGTGATCGCACCACCGACTTTGGCCGCAGCGATCCGGCATTTCACGGGCCAAGGCATTTTAGATCCTGCAGCACCTGGCGACGTCACGACCGACGCCGGTGTCAGGGACATGGCGGAGGTGAAAGGGCAAGAGCGGGCGAAACGGGCGCTCGAAATTGCAGCAGCGGGCCGGCATCATACTTTGATGGTAGGCGCCCCGGGATCCGGCAAGTCGATGTTGTCAAAGCGAATCCCGGGACTCTTGCCGCCGATGAGCCCGGTTGAAGCGTTGGAAACGTCCATGATCCACTCCTTGGCCGGGGTGCTGGAAGAGGGTGGGATCAGTCGGACGCGTCCGTTCCAGGAACCGCATCATACCGCTTCGACAGCCGCGATTATCGGCGGTGGGCGGACGGCGAAACCAGGGCAGATCTCGCTGGCGCACAATGGGGTGTTGTTCTTGGATGAGTTTCCGGAGTTTCCGCGAACCGTGCTGGAAACCCTCAGGCAACCTATTGAGACCGGTGAGGTGATTGTGGCGCGGGCCAACGCGCACGTGAAATATCCCTGCCGGTTCATGTTGGTCGCTGCTGCCAATCCATGCCGATGTGGCCATATGACTGATGCAGCGCGGGCCTGTGCGCGGGTGCCACTTTGTGGAGACGAGTATTTGGGGCGGATATCGGGGCCGATGATGGACCGATTTGATCTGCGCGTGGATGTGCCGCCGGTGGCCTATACAGACCTCGATTTACCAGAGGACGGGGAAACATCAGAGGCAATTGGTGCACGGGTTGCCAAAGCGCGCATGATCCAAGCAAAACGATTCAAAGGGGTGCCCGGCGTGCGGGTCAACGCGGAGGCAAAGGGAAAGGTGCTTGATGACATTGTGACATTAGACGCCGAAAGCCGCGCGCTTTTGGGCAAAGTCGCAGATCGGTTCGGCCTTTCCGCGCGCGGGTATCACCGCGTGTTGCGGGTGGCGCGTACAATTGCCGACCTGTCCGAGGCGAGGGACGTCCGCCGGCCGCATGTGGCAGAGGCGGTGAGCTTTCGGCTCGCGCAAGCCAAAGAGGTATGACGAAAATCCTTGCAAAGGATTTTGCAAAAAATTTGAGTCAAATTTTTGCGGCCCGACGGGCCTCGATCGCTTCCCAAATCTTGGCCGTTACGTTGACACCGTCAAAGCGCTCAAGTTCTTGTAAACCGGTGGGTGAGGTCACGTTGATCTCTGTCAGCCATTCCCCAATCACATCGATCCCCACAAAAATCTGACCTTTCTCGCGCAAGAGAGGGCCAATTGCGGCGCAGATGTCCCGGTCCCGCTTGGTCAGTGCAACTTTCTCTGGCTTGCCACCGACATGCATATTTGAACGAGTCTCCCCCGCTGCCGGGACGCGATTGATCGCACCCACGGGTTCGCCATCCACCAAAATGACGCGCTTGTCGCCTTGGCTGACGGCCGGCAAAAATTTCTGCATGATCAGCGGTTCGCGGTTAATCCCAGAGAAGAGCTCATGAAGCGACGCAAGATTTCCATCATCAGCACGCAATTTGAAGACGCCCGCCCCGCCATTGCCGTAGAGTGGTTTCAGGATGACATCGCCATGGTCGGCCCGAAATGTTTTGAGTGTTTCCAGATCGCGGGCGATCATTGTCGGTGGTGTCAGGTCCTGAAAGTTCAAAACCAGGAGTTTTTCCGGATAGTTCCGCACCCAAAAGGGATCATTCACCACCAAGGTGCTGGGGTGAACCATGTCCAAAAGATGTGTCGTGGTGATGTAGCCCATATCAAAGGGCGGATCCTGGCGTAGCCACACGACATCGAAATCGGCCAAGTCGACGTCTTCGACCGGCCCCAGCTGCGCATGATCGCCCTTCACCCGCTGAACCGAAAGAGACTGCCCCCGCGCCATGACACGGCCTTCGCGGTAGGCAAGTTTGTCGGGAGTATAAACAAAAAGGTTATGGCCCCGCGCCTGCGCCTCCTCGGCGATGCGGAATGTACTGTCGGCGTCAATGTCGACTGCCGTGATCGGGTCCATCTGGAATGCGACCTTCAGCGTCATGGGGCACCTCGTCCAAATTTCGGTGCGCCAGTCATGGCCGAAGGGCGTCAGGGGTGCAATGGGGCGATCACCCCGCTGTGATGGCGTTCTCGATGATCTGGACCGTCCCGGCCTGATCGACCGTAGCGAGGTCAAATCGCATTTCGGTCAATTGGCCGCGCGGCTCATCTGCGAGAAACTCGCAAGCGGCCGCACAGAGCCGAGACATTTGATGTTGCGACAGCCGATGCACGGCCAATTCATGTGTGCGGCTCTTTTTGACCTCAGTGAACACGACCCGATCGCCTTCCCGGAAAATGAGGTCAATTTCGCCACCGCGTCCGCGCCACCTGTGTTTGGCAAGGGTACGCCCACGTGCGAGGTAATCGCGCGCAACGATTGCTTCCGCTGAGAGCCCAGCGTGATAGTTTTGCGCGCCGCGCATAGACTTGGTCATGACGACTCCTTCGCGAGTGTGAGCGCGAGTTGATAGACCTCGCGGCGTGGCAGCCCCAGCGCCCCCGCGACAGCTGTCGCAGCGTCCTTGACCCGCATGCTGCCGAGTGCGTCGCGCAATGCCTTTTCAACGTCGAGGTCGTCGTTTTCGGCCCCGTCACTGCGCCCCACAAGAACAACCACTTCGCCTTTCACCGTACGATCCGCGAAATCATCGGCCAATGATCCAAGTGTGCCACGCGCAACCTCTTCAAACTTTTTTGTCAATTCTCGACAGACGACGGCCGCCCGTTCTTTGCCAAGACCATCGCGTAAGTTGACCAATAAATCTTTAACGCGTTTCGGACTTTCATAGATGACCAATGTCATGGGCAGGGCACGCAGATCCGCAACGGCAGTGCGTCGTTTCGCTTCGGTGTTGGGCAAGAATCCTACGAAAGCAAAGCGGTCCGTTGCCAGGCCAGACACCGTCAAAGCCGCGAGCAATGCGGAGGCTCCTGGTGCTGCTGTGACGGGGTGCCCTGCCTCCGCCATCGCGCCGCCAAGTTCGTAGCCAGGGTCTGCGATCAAGGGTGTGCCAGCCTCAGACACATAGGCCACCGACTGACCTGCGTGGACGGCCGCAACCAGGCGTGCTGTCGGGCCATCCCCGCTATGGTCGTGGTAGGCCACAATTTGCCGACCATTCAGCGGTACGCCGTGGATCTCCATGAGTTTCCGCAAAGTCCGCGTATCTTCGGCTGCAAGCACATCGGCGCTTGCCAAAATATCCAGCGCCCTCAGGGTGATATCGCGGGCTGATCCGATGGGCGTGGCGACAAAGTAAAGTCCCGCCGTCAAGGGTTTTGTCTGGAAATTCATACCTAGACCCTTTCGCGGCGCGCCTTATGATACCCGTGAAATCTCGGCCAGCTTGATCACGGCCGTAATGAGGGGGACATCTCATGTTTGCTTTTTTCAAGGGCACCCGCAAGGTGGCGCGTCGGACAATCGTCGGTTTGTCGATTTTGGCGCTTGCCGCATGTTCGCTTCCCGCCCGCGTTGGGCTGGAACAGAACACAGGTCAGGCCATTGACCCCAGTGCACCGGTCCAAGTGGCGCTTTTGGTGCCTGGATCTGCTGGTGGGAGCCAAGAGGCTTTTATCTCGAGCAATCTCGAGAATGCGGCGCGGATGGCGATCAACGACCTGAACGGAGTTGACGTCAATCTGCGCGTCTACAACACCGCTGGAAACCCAGCACAGGCCGCTCAGGTCGCAAGCGCGGCTGTCGATGACGGGGCGCAGATTATTCTCGGGCCGCTTTTTGGTGAAGCGGCAAATGCCGCAGGGGTCGCGGTCGCCGGCCGTAACGTGAATGTGCTGGCGTTTTCAAACAACCCGGCCATCGCGGGTGGCAACGTTTTCATCCTGGGCCCGACGTTTGCCAACACGGCTACACGGCTTGTTCAATTTGCGAACCGCCAAGGCGTCAGCCGCTACACTGTTGTGCATGGCGATGACAACGCAGGGCAGGTTGGCCGTGACGCCATTGCGAATGCAGTGCGTTCGAATGGCGGGCAAATTACGGCGATCGAAGGCTATGCCTTGACCCAAGCTGGTGTGTCCGAAGCTGCCCCACGGATTGTCAGCGCTGCCCGGTCGGGTGGCAGTGACGCGATCTTTTTCACTGGCGATCCCTCTGCAGACCTGCCGTTTATCATGAATGGTTTGAACGGTGCTGGCCTGTCCCCATCTGAAGCACAATTCCTTGGACTGACACGTTGGGACGCCAATGCGGAGGTCTTCGCGAACCCTGCGGCGCAAGGTGGCTATTTTGCACTTCCGGATCAGGGCCTTCAGGCCCAGTTCGAGAACCGATATGCCGCGCTTTATGGTGGGTCCCCGCATCCGCTGGCCGGTTTGGCCTATGACGGTGTCGCCGCAATCGGGGCACTTGTTGCGCAAGGCAACGCAAATGCGCTGACCAAGAGCGGCTTAACCACACCTGAAGGTTTTCAGGGGACTGGTGGTATCTTCCGTTTCCTGTCAAACGGTCTGAACCAGCGCGGCTTGTCCGTTGCGACGATACAAAACAACACGGTGAGCATTCTTGAACCAGCGCCTCGGAGCTTTGGCGGATCAGGTCTCTGACGCCACATCAACCGACACCATGACACATGGATCGCCGGGCAATTTGATTTGTCCGGCGATTGACCTTTTTGATGGGGCGTCTGTGCGTGCCGCACTGGATGCTGCTTTGGTTGATGTGACTGCACCTGGTGACATTCGCAAAGCGACTGTTGCTATCCTCGCTGCGGCACGTTCGAAGGGACGTGACGCGATCGCCGCTGCTTTCTTAGAGGACCCGATCCCGGGGCGGCGTGGGACACGCAGCTACGCCTGGCAGACCGATCAGGTGGTGCGCGAAGTGCTTTATGTTGCGCAAACGTATCTTCACCCCAACCACAACCCGACCGAGGCAGAACGTCTGTCGGTTATGGCGGTTGGTGGATACGGGCGAGGTGAGATGGCCGCCCATTCTGACGTCGACCTCCTGTTTCTCAACCCCTACAAGATCACGCCTTGGGCGGAAAGTTTGATCGAGTCCATGCTTTACATCCTATGGGATCTGAAGCTGAAGGTTGGTCATGCCAGCCGGACGATCAAAGATTGCCTTCGGTTAGGTCGCGACGATTTTACCATTCGCACGTCTTTGGTGGAGCACCGCTACATCGCCGGCGACCAGGCATTAGCGGACGAATTGAGCAAACGCCTGTGGTCCGATCTTTTTCAGGGGACCGCACAAGAATTCATCGATGCGAAATTGAGCGAGCGTGCCCAGCGGCATCGCAAGCAAGGCGGCCAACGGTACATGGTTGAGCCAAATGTGAAAGAGGGCAAAGGCGGATTGCGCGATCTGCAATCGCTGTTTTGGATTGGTAAATATGTACATGGCACCCAGAACGCAAAAGAGCTGATTGATCAGGGTGTTTATACCTACGACGAGTTCAAGCAATTTAAGACGGCAGAGGATTTTCTTTGGTCGATCAGGTGCCACCTGCACATTATTGCGGGCCGTGCGGCCGACCAGTTGACCTTTGATTTGCAAGTCATCGTGGCGGAGCGGTTGGGGTATAGTGACCATGGCGGACGACGTGCGGTGGAACACTTTATGCAGGATTATTTTCGCCACGCCACGGGCGTCGGAGAGCTGACACGGATCTTCCTGACCGCGTTGGAGGCCGACCATACGAAGCCTGAACCGATGCTGACCCGGCTGCTCAAACGCCGGAAGTCGGTGCGAGAGCCTTATGCCGTGGCCCAAAACCGGCTGACCGTCGCGGACGAACAAGCGTTCTTTGCAGACAAGAACAATATGCTGGGTATTGTTGAAGAGGCTTTGCGGACCGGTCTTTTGATCCATCCTGATGCGATGCGCTTGATGTCGTCTCATATTGAGCTGATCGATCAAGAAATGCGGGATGACCCGAAGGCACAGAAGCTGTTCCTCGACATCCTATTGAAGCATGGCAACCCAGAGCGCGGCTTGCGCCGCATGAATGAGCTTGGGGTGCTGGCCGCATTTATCCCAGAGTTTGCCCCCATCGTGGCGATGATGCAGTTCAATATGTATCACCACTACACCGTGGATGAGCATACGATCCAATGCATCAGCCATCTCAGCCAGATCGAGCGCGGAGAGCTGGTGGAGGAGCTTCCGATCGCTTCCGGTATTCTTAACGCCGGCGTGAACCGGCGGGTGCTCTACGTTGCCTTGCTGCTGCACGATATTGGGAAGGGCAGGTCAGAGGACCATTCGGCGCTTGGCGCCCAGATCGCACGCGTTGTTGCGCCGCGGCTGGGTTTGAAGAAGAAAGAGGCCGAGACGGTTGAATGGCTCGTCCGCAACCACCTTTTGTTGTCAGACGTTGCCCAAAAGCGTGACGTATCAGAACCCCGGACAATCGAAGGCTTCGCCAAGGCTGTCAAATCGGTCGAGCGGCTTGATCTGCTGACGGTTCTAACGGTCTGCGATATTCGCGGTGTGGGGCCGGGGACCTGGAATAACTGGAAGGCCATGCTGATCCGCAAGCTTTATGCAGTGACGCGGGATGCCTTGGAAAATGGCCTTGAAGATCTCAACCGCGAGACGATGGAAACGGAAGCGAAACGGGCCTTGCGGGCGGCATTTCCGGATTGGTCTGCTGGGGCTTTGCGCAAAGAGGTTGGGCGGCACTACGGGCCCTATTGGCAGGGACTGCCACCGTCCACGCACGTTGTTTTTGCGAAGATGCTGTCTGAGGTCGAGGATGATCAAATTGGCATTGATGTGATGCTCGACCAAGAGCGTGACGCGACGCGTGTCTGCTTTGCAATGGTGGATCACCCCGGGTTGGTGTCCCGGATGACGGGGGCCTTGGCCTTGGTGGGGGCCAATATCGTGGATGCGCGGACCTATACGACCAAGGATGGTTATGCCACAGCGGCGTATTGGATTCAGGATGCTGACGGTCATCCGTTTGAGGAAAGCCGCCTGCCGCGATTGCAGAAGATGATCACGCGTACCTTGAAGGGAGAGGTGGTTGCACGCGAAGCGTTCAAAGATCGCGACAAGATCAAAAAGCGCGAGCGCGACTTTAAGGTGCCGACGGTTATCACCTTCGACAACGAAGGGTCTGAGATCTACACGATTGTCGAAGTCGACACGCGCGACCGCCCTGGGCTGCTGTATGATCTGACCCGCTGCCTTGCAGAAAACCACGTCTATGTCGCCTCTGCCGTCATCGCGACCTACGGGGAGCAGGTGGTGGATACCTTCTATGTCAAGGACATGACGGGCCTGAAGTTCACCCAAAAGGCCAGACGCGAGCGGCTTGAGGGCAAGTTGCTGGACGCAATTGTGCAGGGTGTCCGAAGGGCGGAAGTATGACCCCAAACGTGGGCGTACGCTAATGAGACCTATTCGCCTTATGGCAGGTTTCTTCACAGTCGGACTGTGGACGATGCTATCCCGCGTGCTGGGATTCGTGCGCGACATTATGATCGCGGCCTACCTGGGGACGGGGCCGGTCGCAGAGGCCTTTCTTGTGGCCTTTTCCCTTCCGAACCTGTTTCGACGCTTCTTTGCGGAAGGGGCGTTCAACATGGCCTTTGTGCCGATGTTCTCAAAGAAGCTTGAAGGCGACGAGGACGCGCAGCGGTTTGCGCAGGATGCTTTTGTGGGCTTGGGGTTTATCCTGGCCGTGCTGACAATGCTGGGGCTGATCTTCATGCCTGCTTTGGTGTCTGCGATGGCGTGGGGCTTTCGCGGGGATGAACGGTTCGACCTTGCGGTGACCTATGGCCGGATCGCCTTTCCCTACATCATGTTCATCTCCTTGGCGGCGTTGCTGTCTGGTGTTCTGAACGCGACCGGTCGGTTTGTCGCGGCCGCCGCTGCGCCGGTTCTGTTGAACGTGATTTTTGTGACGGCGATGATATTGACCGTGCTGTTTGGCGGGACAGATGCCTTCGACTTTGGTTTGCCCCTGGCTTGGGCTGTGCCGGTGGCGGGGATCGCGCAGGTCGGCCTGGTTTGGATGGCCGCGCGGAAAGCTGGGTTCACGCTATTGCCGGGACGGCCCAAGCTGACGGCGGATCTCAAGCGGCTTGCGATCATCGCGGCCCCGGCGGCCCTTGCGGGCGGTGTTGTGCAGATCAACCTGCTTGTCGGGCGCCAAGTCGCATCGCAGTTCGAAGGCGCGGTGGCGTGGTTGAGCTACGCCGACCGGCTGTACCAGCTACCACTTGGCGTTGTTGGTATTGCGATTGGGGTCGTCTTGTTGCCCGAACTGGCGCGACGCTTGCGCGCTGGGGATGAGGCTGGCGGGCAGGATGCTTACAACCGTGCGATGGAAGTCTCGCTGGCGCTGACCATCCCGGCAGCGGTGGCCCTGGTTGTCATTGCGATCCCGCTTACAAGTGTTTTGTTCGAACGCGGGGCGTTCAGTGCGGATGATACGGCGTCGACCGCTTTGGCAGTTGCAGTCTATGGGTTGGGGCTCCCTGCGTTTGTGATGCAAAAGGCGCTTCAGCCCCTGTTCTTCGCACGCGAAGACACGAAGCGACCCTTCTACTATGCCGTTGTGGCGATGATCTTGAATGCGGCGATTGCCGTCGGGCTCTTCCCGTACATTGGGTATATCGCAGCGGCCATTGGCACCACGCTCACGGGGTGGGCGATGGTGCTGCAGCTATGGCTTGGGGCGCGTGGCATGGGGGATGCGGCTCGGTTTGATGCACGGTTCAAGGCTCGGATTGGGCGAATTGTCTTGGCAGCGCTCGCAATGGGCGCTGTGCTGTTTTTGACAGAAGTGGTGATCGGACCGTTTTATGGCATGGCACTTTGGCGCTATGCGGCCTTGGCGCTAACGGTCGTCATCGGAGCTGTGAGCTATTTCGCGTTTGCGAAATGGTTTGGGGCGTTTCGGATGGCTGAGATCAGGGCTGCGTTCAAACGCGGTTGATCCCTTTATTCTGCGCGGTGAGTGAATTCTTCAAATGACGTTGCAGATCCAACTAAGGATCGGCGCGATTAAACCCACCCGGATTGGGTTGTGGCAGCGCGCCGAATGTTGGCGGCAGTGCCAGCTCTTTCTGGATCACAACGTCGCGTTCCACCTCACTGATGGTCGCGGCGCCAAAATCACGGATGGGGTCGGCAGGGCGGCCTGAACATGCGGCCAATGTCAGTGCCAAAAGCCCTGCCAAAGAAAGTGCGCGCATGTGGTCCTCGTTAAAAGTCTTCACGGTGTAATAACGCATCGCGACAGGCAGGTCACGCCTTCTTTGATTTCTTTGCTTTGCGTGGCTTTCCGGACTCATCTGAGAGGAACGCCAGGCCAATCGCCCCCGCAAAAATAGCGATATCGGCGACATTGAAGGCAAAAGGGTTATTAATTCCGCAGCAGGACATGTTCAAGAAGTCTGCGACAGCGCCGTAGACCACGCGATCAACGACGTTGCCAATTGCCCCGCCGATCAGCAGACCCGCTGCAATCATCATCTGGAAAGTTCCGCCGCTCCGCCAGAGCCAGAAAAGGACGCCCGCAGAAATTGCGATAGCCACGCCGATCAGGATCCACCGCATATCCAGGCCTGCTCCGATCCCGAAGTTCACGCCGCGGTTCCAGGCCATACGGAAAGTCACGAAGGGCGCCATCACGTCGATGTATTTCACGACATCCAGTTTCAGAACGTGCAGCACGTAGTACTTGCTGATCTGATCGATCAGGAAGGTGATCAGGGCTGTCCAAATGAGTGGGCGCATGCGTGTCACTTAATGCCGGAAGTGGCGGGTGCCAGTGAAGACCATAGCGATCCCGGCCTCGTCGGCTGCTGCGATCACCTCATCATCCCGCATCGAACCGCCAGGCTGGATCACGCAGGTCGCCCCAGCGGCAGCGGCTTCCATTAGGCCGTCCGCGAAAGGGAAGAACGCGTCGGACGCGACGGCAGAGCCGATGGTGAGCGGCTGCGGCAGGTCCATTGCCTCTGCCATGCGTTCTGCTTTCTTGGCCGCGATCAGGGCGCTATCGAGGCGGCTCATCTGGCCCGCACCCACGCCGACGGTGGCCCCGTCTTTGACATAGACGATGGCGTTGGATTTGACGTGTTTGGCGACTTTCCAAGCGAAGAGCAGGTCTTGCATCTGCTCCTCCGTCGGCGCGACTTTGGTGACCACCTTGAGGTCCGCGATTGCCAGGTCGTCGGTGTCTTTGTCTTGCACCAACATCCCGCCTGCGACTTGGCGATAGGTCAATGACTTTTCGGTCGCTTTGGGCAGGCCATCAGTGGTCAACAGGCGCAGGTTTTTCTTTGTTGCGAAGATCGCCTTGGCAGCATCTGAGGCACCCGGCGCGATGACGACCTCTGTAAAGACCTCCACAATTGCCTTCGCGGTGTCTTCATCCAACGGCATGTTTAACGCGACGATTCCGCCGAAAGCGGAGGTCCGGTCACAGTCAAAGGCCTTTGTGTAGGCGTCTTTCAAGGTCGCGCCGCGTCCAACCCCACAAGGGTTGGCGTGTTTGATGATCGCAACGGCGGGGCCGTTCGCCGGGTCGAACTCAGCAACCAACTCAAACGCTGCGTCGGTGTCGTTGATATTGTTGTAGGACAGTTCCTTGCCCTGATGCTGAACTGCAGTGGCAACACCGGGGCGGTCGGTGCCGTCGGTGTAGAAGGTGGCAGATTGATGGCTGTTTTCACCGTAACGCAGGCTTTGCTTAAAGGTGCCCGCGAATGCGCGGCGGCGCGGTTCGGCGTTGTCTAGCGCGCCTGCCATCCATGTGCTGACGGCGGTATCGTAAGCGCTCGTCCGGCCATAGGCGATCTGGGCTTGCTTCTGGCGGAAGGCATAGGAGGTTTGACCATCGTTGGCGTCGAGTTCTGCCAGCAGCGCGTCGTAGTCTTCGACGTCCGTCACCACGGTTACAAAGGCATGGTTCTTTGCAGCAGAGCGGATCATGGCAGGGCCGCCGATATCAATGTTTTCGATGCAATCGGCGTAGTCACCGCCTTTTGCGACTGTCTCTTCAAACGGGTAAAGGTTCACAACCAGCAGGTCGATGCCGCCGATGTCATGTTCAGTCATCGCATCGACATGACCGGGTAGGTCGCGACGGGCCAGCAACCCGCCATGGACCACCGGGTGTAGTGTCTTCACGCGACCATCCATCATTTCGGGAAAACCCGTGACATCCGCCACGTCTTTTACCACCAAACCTGCGTCACGAAGTGCTTTGGCTGAGCCACCGGTAGAGAGCAGTTCAACGTCGCGCACCGCGAGTGCCTTGCCGAGGTCAATTAGGCCGGTTTTGTCAGAGACGGACAGCAGCGCGCGGCGCAGCGGGGCGAGGTTGGTGGTCATGAAAACTCTCTTGGTTCGTTTACCCATCCACGGTCTCTGCCGGGCTCAAGTCACGCACCGCGTCGGGTGTGTCTTGGGCTTTGGCGAACGACCAGCGAACGCGGTTCGCATAATCCAAAGCGGCACTGGATAAAACCACCTGTTGGGCTGCACGCGGCTTTAATCGGCCGGATTCCAGATAAACTGACGGCTCCATCGCCAATCGGGCCGCGCCGTCGTGTCGAAACACCCAAACCTCACCGGATTTGAGGACCATAGAAACGGCGTTGCCGCTGAGATCAACGGTCGCATCGACGTCTGGGTGCAGGTGGAAGCGGATGTTGAAGGTGATCGCTTCTGCGCTTGTCTCTGACTTGCCCCAAAAACGCTTCTTGTCCGGGTCTTCGACCGCGGCGACGTAGTCTTCGCCAACGATGCTCCGCCCATCGTGCGACACTTCGATAATGCGCGCATGGGTGAGGCCATGTTCCGGGCGGTAGCCATCGTGCGACAATTCCAAGCGCCGCCCATCGTCGAGGACCGTGAATTCGCAACGGACTTCGGCTGGGGTTTCGGTCAATTCTTCTTTGCCGTTGCGCCCTTTGGTGGGCTTGCCGAGGCGCGATGAAGACATACCGTCGAGGCACAGGGTGGAATGTGATGGGGTGGCCCGGCCAGCGCGGCGCCAATCGTCGCCGAAACTTCCGCCTGACCCGCAGTTCACCACCAGCGGCCGCCTGCCGGATGTGAGCTCAAACGCCAATGTGCTTGCGTGGGCACTCACGGACGCCGGACCGCTTGGTGGCGAGCTAGCGTCAACGATTAACGAGGTCCGCCCGGCACTGATGCGCGCAAAGCCCATGTGGAGCGCATCTTGTTCTGACGGTCCGATGCGGACCTTGCTATCGGCGAGTGCGTGGTCGAGCCGCCCGTCGATCCCGCGCCCGCCCCCGTGAAAGCGGGCAAGGCCGCCGTCAGCATGCCGCAGCGCCCGCAGGGTGGGCGCCATCCGCGACAAGGCGGCGTGGAGTTGGTGCGGCGGTGTTTGACCTGCATCGCTAAGCGACTGGAACGCCCAGGTCACGAGGGTAAAGATTTCAAGAAGGTGAGAGGGGTTCCGCGTCGGCACGCCGCCCTCTTGGTCGATTTGGCTGTCGCAATCTGCGGCAAGCGCATCGACAGCTGGCAGCACGATATGCCCGAAGCCGTCGAGCGCGATGCCAGCGATGATCGTTCCGACTATCGCTTCAAACCGCCCTAGGCCGGGAGAGGTCGCCCGCCAGCGCTTTGATAAAAACAGCGTTTGCTGGCCGAGTGAGGGAAAGAACTCTGCCGCGATGCGGTCGTTTTGACCCCGTTGAATGAAAGCGGCGTGGTTGATCCAGCGAATGAGGCGTCGACCGGTCAAGCTAGGGGTCCAACCAACCCCGTTTCCTTGCCCATAGCGGTCCACCCAGTCGATCACCCACGTTTGCGCCTTGGCCCGGGCGCGGACATCGCCGACGGCGGCCAAGTCGTCCAGCCAATCGCAGCCTTGGATTTCCACCATGATCCGCGCGTCGTCGGGCGCGATGTCCCAGATTGATGTGTCTGGGGCCTGGTTCAGGGTTCCTGAAAACAGGAAGTTCCCGTTGATGAGCTGACGCCCGCGGGCGAAATGCCCAATGGTTCGCGGTTCTGGCTGGGTCACAAAGCTGGTATCAATGGCGACCTTGCTTGCCTTGCGGGCATGACGACGGTTTGCGGCTTGCCGCAGTCTTGCACGCCATGTTCGTGCGTTTTCCAAGGTCTTGCGCCTGCCCGTCTTGGTTTTTGATTTGCCCGAACCATAGACAGCGGGCCGCGACCTGTCACGCAGTCATCGTGTTTCTGAAGCGGGTAATGGGAGTGGAGCTGATGAGAACCTCATCACGTCATTCTCTGCCCGGCCAGCAGCGATCGAATTCGTCCTCAAGCCGCAGGCGGAAAGTGCAGAAAGACATAGCGCGAGCATGCAGATGTTTCGTGCCATTGGAGACCTCCGTTTTGCGGCGGAGCCTGTCAAAGGGCAGTTAATCGTTAGCTAATGTCGCTTACGATTGTCTGAACAAATTGAAACAAGCGCGGGCTAAGCGCTTAAGTTCAGTGGTACTGACCGCCGGCGTTTGCCGTGACGGATAACACTAATCCGGACCGGTCTTGGCGCGGGTTTTGGCCGCCGCGTTGCGAAGGCGACAGCGCCAACAAAGGCTTTTGCGCGCTCAAACAAGAAGTTTGGTGTCTCCGCCATCAATGGATGATCCCCAGGATCTTCGTCCCACAGCAAAGGTTCAATTTTTGATCGCGCAAAAAACGCGTCGTCCCAATACATACCACAACCCCCCAGTTGCTTACTGCTGAAAGGATACCTGAGCCATCCCAAAAAGGCCATGGCTCTGACGTGCAAATCCGTAGATTTGATCTTATTGCGTTGGTCGCAATGTGCTTTGCTGTCGGTTTCGCGCATGATCACGTCGGCTGGTACTGTCTTGGCTGTCCGAATTGCGCCAAACTGCGCGAAAGTTGCTGTCGGAGATGCCCCATGAAGACCCATGTCAAAGCCCTTGTTGTTGGTGGTGGCGCCGTTGGTACCTCAATCGCCTATCATCTGGCGAAGGCGGGTTGGGCCGACGTTGTCTTGCTTGAACGGGATGAGCTGACGTCCGGATCGACATGGCATGCCGCTGGGCTTTTGCCGCTGTTTAACATGTCCTACGCGACGACCCACATCCACAAATACTCCGTTGATTATTACAAAACGTTGGAAGAAGAGACGGGGTTGAACCCGGGCTTTTCGGTGGTTGGCAACCTCCGCATGGCCCAGACGCAAGAACGGATGGATGAGTACATGCTGTACGCGTCCACCGCCGAGACCTGCGAAGTGCCATATGAGTGGCTCACGCCTGCGCAGATCAAAGACCGATATCCCTTGGTCCGCACCGAAGATCTGAAGGGGGCAATTTATCACCCTACCGACGGCTATATTAACCCCGCCGATGTAACGATGGCGATGGCCAAAGGTGCTCGGCAGCTTGGTGTGGCGATCGAACGGAAATGGCAAGTCGATGCCTACGCCTGGACGGGCGAGCATTGGGATGTGACCGTCACCAAGATGGTCGAAAAGGGCGGGAACCTTGTGCCGTCGGACCAACAGATGGTCATTCATGCTGAGCATGTGGTGACGGCCACTGGCAACCATGCGCAGCGGACAGCGCAATTGTTGGGCATCAAGATCCCCGCGATCCCGGTCGAACACCAGTTCATCGTCACTGAACCCGACCCGGCGCTGGTGGAATGGCGCAAGAACAATCCTGAACACCCGGTGCTGCGCGATGCGGACGCCAAGTGGTACGTGCGCGAAGAACGGGGCGGCTGGATCCTCGGCCCCTATGAACAGGGCGCGCCAGCCCGGTTTGAATACAGCGTGCCGGACACCTTCCGCGCGGACCTCTTCCCGCTCGATCTGGAACGGATCGAGGAGGAGTACATGTCGATGATCCACCGTCTTCCGTCCTCGGAAACGGTTGGGTTGAAGGACGATTTCAACGGTCCAATTTGCTATACGCCGGATGGCAACCCGCTGGTTGGACCGGCACCTGGCCTGCGGAACATGTGGTTGGCCGAAGGCTTCTCCTTCGGGATCACGGCGGCGGGTGGTACCGGATACTACCTGGCCCAATTGATGGTCGAGGGCGAGGCGGAAATCGACATGGCGTCGCTTGACCCTAAGCGCTACGGCGCTTGGATGACGACCGAATATGCGATGCGCAAGAACGAGGAATGCTATTCCCACGTCTATGTCCTGCATCACCCGGATGAGGAGCGGGAGGCCTGTCGACCTTTGAAAACCGCCCCGGCCTATGACCGGCAGAAAAAGTTAGGCGCGCAGTTTGGGCAGGTAAACGGGTGGGAACGGCCGAATTACTATGGACCGGTGGATGCGCCTGACAGTTTTGACCACGATGCGCGGTCGTTCCGCCGTGGCGGTTGGTGGGATTACGCCCGCGAAGAAGCGCAAGCGATCCGTGATGGCGTCGGGTTGATCGACGCGACAGCGTTTACCAAACACAAGGTGTTCGGGGCAGGGGCGACGGCGTTTCTGGACTGGTTCACCTGCAACAAGCTGCCAAAGGTCGGCCGGATCAACCTGACCTATGCGCTGACAGCGGCAGGCACGACGCGGACGGAATACACCATCGTGCGACTGGCAGATGAGGAGTACTACCTCGTCTCTGCCGGGGCCTGGACGGCTTACGATCAGGACTTCCTGCTTAAGGCGGTTGAAGACTGGAGCACCGGCAGCGGCAACGATTGGGTGGGCGTGCAGGATGTGACCAGCCAATGGGGTGTCTTTGCAATAGCCGGGCCAAAGTCGCGGGATGTTCTGGGCGCGTTGATCCGCGATGCGGCTCCGGCGACGGCCCTATCGAACAAGCGGTTCCCCTGGTTATCGGCTAAGGAGATCGAGCTTGGCATGTGCCCGGTGAATGCCATCCGGGTGGCCTATACCGGAGAGCTTGGCTGGGAATTGCATCATCCGATTGAGATGCAGAACTACCTCTGGGACCAGCTCTTGGTTGCGGGCGCGCCCCTTGGCCTGAAACTGGTCGGCGCGCGGGCGCAGAACTGGCTACGGCAGGAGAAGTCGTATCGGGCGTTCGGGACGGAGCTGGGCCGGGACGCGACACCGTTGGAGGCGGGGTTGGACCGGTTTGTGGATTTGTCCAAAGATTTCCAAGGGAAGGCCGCGATGGAGGCAGTTGGCGTACGGTCGATGTGCTGCACACTGCTGATCGACGGCCCTGCGGATGCGGACCCGTGGGGGCGTGAGGCCTTGTATACGCCGGACGGCACGCGGGTCGGGCGGCTGACGTCAGGTGGCTATTCGGTGCATTTCGGCAAGAGCATCGGGATGGGGTATGTGAGCCCTGATCTGGCGGTGCCGGGGACGAAGTTGCAGGTCAAAATGTTCGATCAGCTTTGGGATGCAGAGGTTGTTGAAGACAGCCCGTATGATCCGGTGAATGCAACGATCCGGGTGGACGGGTGAGTGGCCGCTTTGCGGGACTTTTGAGACATTGGACGTACGCAAGTTTACTTCATCAAAACCGCGCGTTTTTTGCTTTCAGAATGCGCAAATCACCCACAATGGTGAATCCTTTTTGGATCGCAAAGTCCAATTCAGCACCGGACTCATATCCAACAATGGGACGCTTGTTTCCAAAAGCACCCACCGCATCGGTTGCTTGCGAGAATGCGTGCGCCGACGGACGTTCTGCAAAAACGTTGGAAAGTCCAACGCAATTGTTCGAAACATTGGCTATGCACCCCATAACGAAACCCGCACCTTGTTTTTTGCCAAGAAAAAACACGTCTTGCCTTTCTAAGATGGCCTCTGGAAACATGCGCCTTTCAGTCGGTGATCCATTCCTCTTCCAACAGGCCTCCCAGGCAGCCAGTTCATTGTGATCACTTAAGATTTTCCAACCATCGGGCATTTCTTGCAGCTTTGGTTCCAGCCATATCCAAGATGCGTCAAAGAGCTTTTCAAATCCGTTTTGTTCAAGTTGAAGTTCGCAGAAACTGTCTTTTAATCCGATGGTGCCGTTGAATCGAACGGCCAATTTCGACAGTTCCGAGACGACTGCCTTTGTTTGGTTAGGGGCCAAAATTGTGAGATTGGAATAGTAGGGCGGCGGACAATCTTGGCCAACAAAGGCATAAGGTAACTTATCGTGCCGAAGTCCGTGGGCATCAAACACCGCCTCATACAAATCTGCGTTGTTTTGTGCTCCGTAGATCGCCCGCTCGTCTATTTTCATGGATAATACTCCGAACGTAGTCTGGCCACTATGACAGGCTACAGTCTTCTGACAACAGAGGTCAAAAAGGGCTCGAAGCGGACATTCACATGATCCACTGACAGTCCGGAATAAGCCGCAGGGGTAGGGCCATCACGCAACAGGCGCACTAGCTTCTGAGTGGCCCGGATGTGTGGATGGATAAGCTGCCGCGATGGCAAGGTGGTCTCGCCGACCCCTGACCTGCGATGGCCCTTGTGGCAGACGAAAAACGGGTTGACCTACCGCGCTTTAAAATCAATCGCGGACATCTCACCATCGTGTAGCAGAATCTCCACCCATCGCGGGCGTGACCCGAAGCTCTCGTAGGCTGTGACGAAGGTTGTCGTCCGCGACAGCGCACCCATCCGCGACCCGCATGGCTTGCCGTGTCGCACCCGACAGTAGGAGGCCTTGATCGCCTCATAGGCGCTGTCCGTCCCGTTGTAGGCCAGCCGGTTGCCGCTCAGATACCGCACCGACTCATGCATTTCGGCACTCCCCGTCAGCACAAGCGCCGCAGAAAACTGGCGCGGGCAGCGGTCATCGAAACCGGTCACATAATGTGCGCGTAGGGCGGTGCTGCCGGGGGCGCTGTCGTAGATTGTGAAGCCTCCCGCCTCGACCACCTTTTGGCCCAATTGACCGCGCCTGGCCCCGCAGACAGTTTCGATGGCGCCATAAGGCACGGGATCACCGAAGGTATGGCCCGTTTCGGCGGGTGCACCCGATGTCGCCGACGCCGTTGGCGCAAACAAGGCCTGGAAGAAATCGGCGCCAGCTGCGGCGACCTCATCTGACGTCTCATCCGGTGTCGCGGCCAGGGACAAGGCCTCTGCCGTTTCGCTGTCGAGCGCCATCTCTTGAAAGCGCAACAGCTCCGCATCAACGGTTGCGGTTTCGCCCAGATCAAGTGTGCAAGCGCCCAAAAGCGCTGTCACCAGCGCCAGGCCGAAAGAACGTGCAAGCATGTTCAGATATCCCCAAGTCCCGAGGAAGGTACGCGATTCGGCCTATGAGAGTCTAGAAATGGTTAGTTTCCGTGGGGTTAGACTTCTTCGACCTCGATGACGCCACCCAAAGACCGTAATGCGCCCTTGATTTGGGGGTTCACTGGGAAGTCCTGCCCAAGATCTATTTCAACTTCTCCCGGAAGTTGTTCGCTCATGAGGCAGAAATACACCGGCCCCCGACCGCCTTTGACACCGTCCTTCGCGGCGTTTTCGAGGATCGAAGCCACGGAGGAGATGGCATCGGGCGCGTCAAGGAATACCCGGAGGCCCGCGCTTGCGACATCAGTAATCGCCGTGTCGATCGGGCTGACGGAGCGGCCGAGTAGTTTCAGTTGGTCTGCCTCCATCGTTGCTTCGGCCTGCAGCATCACGCGCGAGCCGGTCTCCAGATGGTCCCGCGACGCTTCCAAGGTGTCGGAAAACAAGGTGACCTCATACTGCCCGGTTGGGTCGGATAGTTGCGCAAAGGCGAAACGGTTTCCGCGTGCCGATTTGCGTTCCTGCCGCCCTGACACGGTGCCGGCCATTTTGACCACGCAGGCCCCGCGTTCGGCCTTCGCCGTCACTTCATCCAGGGTGAGCACACCCTTGCGTTTCAATGAGGGCATATAGTCATCGAGGGGGTGGCCGGACAGGTAAAAGCCGATGGCTTTAAACTCCTCAGCAAGCCGTTCTGCCGGCAGCCAGTCGTTGCCGCCAGCCAGTCGCGGTTCTGGCAGGTCCTCCCCGGCCTCCCCAAACAGCGATACCTGGTTGCTTTCCTTCTGCTCATGGATTGCTGCCGAATAGGCCACCAAAGCATCTAGCGACTTCATGATCTTCTGGCGATTTGGGTCGAGGATGTCGAACGCACCGGCCCGCGCCAGCATCTCGAGCGGCCGTTTCCCGACCTTTTTTAGGTCGACGCGCCGCGCGATATCGAACACGTTCACAAATGGCTTGTCGCCGCGTCCATCGACGATCAGCTTCATCGCCTCAACACCAACGTTCTTCAGCGCGCCTAGCCCGTAGACCAGCTTTTGATCTGCCACATCGAACTTGGCTTGCGAGCGGTTCACGCAAGGCGGGATGTAGTCAATCGACAGGCCCTTTTTGACCTCCTGGAAATACACCGCCAGCTTGTCCGTCAGATGAATATCGCAGTTCATGACCCCGGCCATGAACTCCACCGGGTGGTTGGCCTTCAGCCATGCGGTTTGGTAGCTCACAACGGCATAGGCCGCCGCGTGTGATTTGTTGAAACCGTAGTTTGCGAATTTTTCCAGAAGGTCGAAGACTTCTCGCGCTTTCTTGGCATCGACGCCATTTTCTTTCGCGCCCGCCTCGAATTTGGGGCGTTCGGCGTCCATCGCCTCCTTAATTTTCTTCCCCATCGCGCGGCGCAACATGTCCGCCCCACCCAGCGAGTATCCCGCCATTTCCTGCGCGATCTGCATCACCTGTTCCTGATAGACGATGATGCCTTGGGTTTCGTCGAGGATATGGTCAATTGATGGATGCAGTTTGTCGCGGTCGCTGATCCCGTTCTTGACCTCACAGAACTTCGGGATGTTTTCCATCGGGCCGGGACGGTAGAGCGCGACCAGCGCGATAATGTCCTCAATACAGTCCGGTTTCATGCGCTTGAGCGCATCCATCATGCCGCTGGATTCCACCTGGAACACGGCGACCGTCTTGGCGGCGGAGTAGAGTGCGTAAGATTTCTCATCATCCAACGGGATCGCGTTGATCTGGTTCACCGCACCCTCTGCCGGTTCATAGATCTGGCTGCCATCCGGGGCCGTATGAATGTCCCGCCCCGATTTCAGGATCAGGTCCATCGCGTTTTGGATCACGGTCAGGGTTTTCAGCCCAAGAAAGTCGAATTTCACCA
>JBCBHE010000035.1:0-38596 GCA_038526085.1 Pseudomonadota bacterium
TGCTCTTGGGTGCCCGACCCGGGCAGGGTAAGACATTGCTGGGCCTTTCGCTTGCCGCTGCAGCAGGGCGGGTAGCGCGTAAAGGCTTCTTCTTCACGCTCGACTACACGGTGCGGGACGTCACCGACCGTTTGGCGCATCTCGGCGCTGATGCCACCGCGCTGCATCTCGACACGTCCGACGGGATCTGTGCGGACTACGTGATGACGCAGGTCAGCCAGACCCATGCGGCAGTGGCCGTTATCGACTACATGCAGTTGTTGGATCAAAAGCGGTCACATCCAAGCTTGCAATCGCAAGTCGCGACACTGCGGACGTTTGCAAAGCAGAGCGGGGCGATCTTCGTGTTGATCTCTCAAATCGATCGTAGGTTCGATCTGCGAGATGACACCGTGCCAGGTCTTGCCGACGTTCGGCTGCCAAACCCTTTGGATCTCGCGCTCTTTGATCAAGCCTGTTTCCTGCACGATGGGCAATTGGCGTTCCGAACACCGTCGTAGACAGATCTCAGGAGGCCCGGACTGTCGGGCCTCCCCCAACAATTGCCTGCATTCCGCGCATTTTATCCTGAAAATGCGTCACGATCCTTTGACATTGTGTCTTTTCCTTGGGAGTTGTCGCCGGACGTGCTTTTGATTGCTCAAACCAACCTTCCCAGATTGACTATGTCCGACCAAACCCCATCGCTGAGCCGTGCCATCGCCAAACGCGTGCATGAGATCTATCCGGATCTGAATGCCGACGTCTTGGCGAGCAAAATCATCGAAGCTTTCTGGCCCGACGGCACTCACCGCAGGAAGCGCGGGCGCAAACCGTCAAACCACCTGTGGTCGCAACATGATGCGCTTCTGATCACCTATGGCAACACGATCAAAGACGGCAAACACAAGCCGCTCGACCTGCTGCACGACTTTTTGCACCGCTACATGAAGGGCTCGGTGAATGGTGTGCATATTCTGCCGTTCTTTCCGTTCACATCTGACGATGGCTTTGCCGTATCTGACTTTCGGTCCGTGAACCCAACGCTGGGCGATTGGCCAGACATCAACCGGATCGGCGCGGAGTTTAAGCTTATGTCTGACTTGGTCTTGAACCACGTCAGCAGTCAAGGCGCTTGGTTCAATGCCTACCGGCAAGGCCAGAAGCCTTACGACCAGTTCTTTTTTGAAGCCTCACCTGCCGATGATCTGTCGATGGTCGTGCGCCCGCGCACGACCCCGCTGCTGCAAGAGGTCGAAACCTCCACTGGCACAAAACACGTCTGGTGCACCTTCAGCCATGACCAGATTGACGTCGATTTTCGCAATCCGGAGGTGCTGCTAGAGTTTCTACGCATCATCCGTCTGCACATCGACAATGGGGTCGAGATTATCCGGCTCGATGCGGTGGCTTTCCTATGGAAGATCGTCGGAACGCCGTCGATCCACCTGCAGCAGACCCACGACGTGATCAAGCTGATGCGTATGCTGTGTGACTATGCCGATGAACCGGTGGTGCTGATCACAGAGACGAACGTGCCGAAGGCCGAGAACCTGTCGTATTTCGGTAACCGGGATGAGGCCCATGTCATCTACAACTTCCCGCTACCGCCGCTGATCTTGCATGCGATGATGGCAGGCTCCGCGCGCGAGTTGGCGAAATGGTCACGCGGGATGCCACCGGCGCCTTTGGGGTGTGCCTATCTGAACTTCACCGCCAGCCACGATGGGATCGGGATGCGCCCGGCAGAGGGGTTACTGCCGGAAGACGAAAAGGTGCAAATGATCGATGTGATCAAAGACATCGGCGGTCTAGTGTCCATGCGCGCGCTGCCGGACGGCGGTGAGGCCCCTTATGAGTTAAACTGCACCTTCTTTGACGCGATGAGCCGGACATTTAGGGGCGCGGATGACTGGCACTTTGACAGGTTCGTCTGTTCGCAGACGATTGTCATGTCGCTCGAAGGCATTCCCGCGTTCTACATCCATTCCATGCTCGCCACGCCGAACGACCATGCGAGTGTCAAAAAGCGCGGCATGAACCGCGCGATCAACCGGCATCGCTGGGATTATCCGGAGCTGCGGACCCGGCTGAGCGATCCAGAGACGATGCAGGCGCGGGTGATGACAACGCTGACGGATCGGCTGAAGCTGCGCGGCGAACAAGTGGCGTTCCACCCGAATGCCACGCAGTTCACAGTGAATACCGGCGATGATCGGGTCTTTGCCGTTTGGCGTCAGAGCTTGGATCGTGTCCAATCTGTTTTTGCCTTGCACAACGTGAGTGATGAGACGGTGACATTGCCCTTGGCGGCATTGAACCTGATCGAAGACGAAGGTTGGCATGACTTGCTATCCGGAGACACGCTTGGGCCAGAAGAGAACGAGATCACGCTGGCGCCCTATCAGTGCCGGTGGGTGTCGAACAGGTAGCAGATTGGCCGGCTATGCGGGACGAAGCGGTATCACTGCCACGTCGTGCTGAAGTCCCCTTTTACTAGTCACCGTCGGTTCATCTACTTAGAGTAGTGATGTCGGTTTAGACTACCTCGGCCAGATATTAAGGAGTGCTTCTTGATGACGGTTTTGGAGCGGGTGATGACGAATCCGTCGTTTCGGTGCGATGGCCCGACAACGGAAGCTGAGCTCGTCTCTCTCGAAGATGAGTGGGGGTTTCAGTTGCCCGCAGAACTTCGCACGCTCTACCTGCGCTTTGGCGCAGGAGATGGCAACGCCGGTTACGGCGAAAACGCCCACTTCATGATAATCGAAACACCGTTTGGAATCACAGGTTGGGAGCGCGATGACTTTCCGGACGATATGATACCTTTCGGTTCCAATGGGGGCCCGGATCACCTTGTCTATTCAAAATCCTTAGGCTACGGGCTTTCGCCGCAAATCGGTCACACGGTAGACGACTTCATTTTTGTGTCGGCCACTTTGGAAGGGTTCATGCAAGCGGCAGAAGATGGCACATGGTTTGAGCCTTGACGTTGACGCTAACGGTTTTGAAGCTGTCCGTCACAAATGGTGCATCAACGTACACATTGGGCGTGTATTGAAAAAAACTCTTCCTTGATCGGAGCGTAAGTTGCTGTTTCCATTCATCCTGCAGGGAGGGATTGCTGATAATGTGACCGAGACAAGAAGCGCAGGCGGCATTGTTTTACGAATTCTCATTGGAGGATCATGTCCCGCGAGATCACCTCCTGCGATCGATTAATCGGTTTGTTGATCTCAGCAGGATCCGCGCGCATCTGGCCGATTTCTACAGCCACACGGGCCGTCCTTCGATTGATCCTGAACTGCCGTTCCGGATGCTACTAGTGGGCTACTGCTCAGGCTTCCCACGTCCAAGACTAATGTATCAGCCGTTGGCTTGTTCGCAGTTTCTAACCGAAACGAACAGATGCCCGCTTTTGAGCCCAGACGCTCTGTCGAACACGCCCTCCGGAGATGCCGCTAGGTCCCAGCCCAAGGAATTGTCTTGTCCATAAGGACCGACCGCAGATCCTTTCCATTTCGAAGAAAACATGGCCTCCCATCTGGTACGAGAAACTAAGCGGCAACAGTGTGTGCCATGCGGTGCGGGGTAGGGCGAATTGCAGCCAACGTGGCATATTCCGTCGCGGGATAGCGGCAGCCGGTTCATGACGGATAGCTGCCACATTCGTTATCGGCGATTTTCCGCCACTGATAATTTGTGTCCAATAAACATTGACCAGTTACGAGTGAAATTAGGCAAATTATGTAAGGCCCGGTCTTTTACGTGCCATTTGGCCGTCCTTTTTTGGTCATATTTGCGGGCTCCTGTGGCCGCATTAGCCAAGACGGCTTGTCATAAATGCAGTGGGAGAACTTTACTTCGCAATTTGCGATGCCGGTCCTCCAATGCCTAAAAAAATGGTGTGGAAATGGCAGAAATTCTTTGGTCCGACCTTCGCATGGAAAACGGGAACTCTCCGGGGGTGGGCGATGTTGTCGTTGTCAACTCCGGCGACACGCTGATCCTCGATGCCGCAGCGGGCGACGTGGTGGTGGAAGGGCTGGTGGTGTACGGCACCTTCACGGTGGAAGAGGCCGAGACGCCGATCAACTTGACCACCGACTGGGCCGTCGCAGCGATGGGGGGCGACGTGGTCGTCGGCGTACCGGACGCGCCCTACGAGGGCGAGTTCACCTGGACCCTTGCCGGCAAGGACAACAGCAACGATGTCGATCTCGCCGATTATCCTGATGGCGGGATGATGGGCGGTATGGGCATGGGCGCGCCCATGGAGATCCAGAACAACAACGCTTTCCTGATGGCCATGGGGGAGGGGTCATCGATCAGTATCCATGTCGACGACGCCGCAAAGGAAAGCTGGACGCAACTCGACGGCACGGTGCAAGCGGGATCGGATACGATCACGGTAGCGGAGTCGACCGGCTGGGAGGTTGGCGATCTGATCGCCATCGCCTCCACCGATTTTGATATGAACCAGGCGGAAGAATTCACGATTACGGCGATCTCGGATGACGGCATGACGATCACGCTCAATCAGCCGCTCGCGTACATGTATTATGGCGAGATCGACACCTATAACGATCCGGATGGCGATATGCACGCGCTCGACATGCGGGCCGAGGTGGCCCTGCTCAGCCGCGATGTCACCATCCAGGGCGATATCGACTACGACGACAGTCTCCAGGTCAACGAGCAGGCAGACCAGTACGGCGGCCACACCATGGTGATGAATGGTGGCGAGATGTACATGTCGGGTGTTGAGCTGGCCTATATGGGCCAGGCTGGCGAGCTGGGCCGGTACCCGGCGCACTGGCACGAGTCGGGCGATGTGACGGGGCAGTATATCGAGAACTCGTCCATTCACCACAGCTTCAACAAAGGTGTGACGGTCCACAACACCCAGGGTGCCCTGGTCAGCGACAACGTCGTCTACGAGACCATCAGCCACAACTACTACCTCGAGGAAAGCGAGACCTATGACAACGTCCTAACGGGCAATCTCGGGATAAACGCGCGCGAGGTGGGGCGCTTTGGCGAGATCAGAGGCGCGAATGACAACAATCCGTCGAACTTCTACACGCCCAACGGCAATAACACCTGGATCGACAACCACGCGGCCGGTTCCGACGACAAAGGCTTTTATTTCAGCCTGGGCCGGAACGACCACGGCGCGCGGGATTTCGACACGTTCGAGGGCAATACGGCGCATTCGACGGATGGGCGCGCCTTCTACCTCAACCATGCGAGCCTGATCCAGGACGGCAACCCGAGCGGCAGCGCGGAACAGCCGCAGAAGGTCGACCCCTGGGTGGTCGAGGGCTTCACCACCTACAAAAGCGACGGCGTCTACGTGCGCGGGGTTGAGGGCACCTTCACCGACAGCGCCTTTGCCGAAATGGGCTCGAACGCACGCTTCCGGCTGAACCAGACCATCGAGGACAGCCTGATCGTCGGGCGATCCGACAATATCGGCAACCCGCAGGGCAACGCTGAGATCGCGGCCGGGCGCAGCCTGCCGGGCGGCAACGGCAACTTCCAGGGCTTCCAGCTCTATGATGGGCCGGGATCCCTCTCGAACGTGATGTTCGACGGCTTCACCGAACCCGGCGACGGCGCGATCGAGCTCTCGAACGCGATCCACAAGTCGTCGTCCTTCGGGCTTAAGGGGATCACCTTCGGCGAGGATGTGGCCGAGGCCAACAAGCTGAGCATCGGCGGCGGCGGCAATGCCATCGGCGTCGACAGCTGGGCGCGCGGGCTGGTCGATGTCGACGGCAGCATTACCGGCACGCCCGGGGCGATGATCTATCAGTACAGCAGCGACCGCGACGGCTCGCGCGTGTTCAACGCCGGCGAGGACTACGAAATCATCGAGGAATGGGGCGCCATTGTCTCCTACGGTACGCGGAGCGGTACGTTGCGCATCGACCGCCTCGGCACCGACGCGGAGAACAACGGGAACAACTCCGGCGTCGACAAATCGGGGATGTTGGTCACGCGGTCCGATGGCGAGGTTGCAGAGGGCATCCGCGTCCAAATCCCGGTCTTCGTCGACTACGACTATGAGATCGCGTATCGCAGCATCGAGGATGACTTCCGCCTCTATATGCATGACATGGACTGGGGCGACAGCATCATCGTGAGCCTACCAGACACGCCGACGGATGCGAGTTTTATCGTCGACGATCCCTATTCGAGTGCGGCGCGCCCGGCCCGCGAGGTGAGCTCGATGGCGATGCTCGAGGCCTCGCCGGACACCGCGGTCTTCCGCGACGCCGACGGCGTGGTGCATGTGAAGCTGGTGGCCGAGATGGCGCATGGCTATCTTTGGCCTCAGCCAGGTGCTGCGATGCCGGGCAGCCTGCATTCCGGCGTCACGGTTCTTGTGGACACGGAGGCGAATGTCGACATCGACAATCTTGTCTTCGACGACCCGGAGCCCGGCGAGGCCCTGCCGCCCCCGCCCTATGCCGAGGGTCAGACCCCTGGCGATGACGAACCCCAGCCTGTGCCGGAGCCCGATCCGCAACCAGCGCCCGATCCGCAACCGGCGCCCGTTCCGCAGCCGGCGCCCGATCCGGCACCGACACCAAAGGAAATCTCGTTTTCGGTTTATGACGGTGTGTCCGACGAACTCGTCGACCCCGAACTGACGAACGGCGAAGACGTCGACGGCGCTGGTGTCAACATCGTCGCAACCCCGAACTTCGACGCGGGAAGTGCGGTCTTTAAGATGGGCGGAGAGATCATAAAGATCGAAAACCAGGTGCCCTACGCACTTTTTGGTAACGATGGCGACGATTTTGCGGAGGGTGACCTGGAGCCTGGCACCCATGTCCTCGTGGTCGAGTTCTATGCCGAAAGAAACGGCGACGGAGCGCTTCTTGCCTCTGAGGAAATCGCCTTCGAGTTGCTTTCGGAAGAGCCCGAGCCCGCACCACAGCCCGAGCCCGCACCGGAGCCAGAACCCGCACCGGAACCTCAACCAACACCCGAACCCATGACGGATGTGGTTTTCTCGCTGGTCAACACGGTGACCGAAGAAACCATCGACGACATGATCGAAGACGGAGAGGAGGTCAGCGGTGAGAACCTCGGCATCGTCGCCACCCCGCCCGAAGGGGTCGCGGTGGGCAGTGCCACCTTCTTCCTTGATGGCAAGGAAATCCGGACCGAGAACGTCGTCCCTTATTCGCTGTTTGGCGACATTGAGGGCGACTACATCGACGGCAGCTTGACCGCCGGTGAGCACACGCTGGAGGTGGTCTTTTACAGCGGTGAAAAAGGGACCGGCGAGGTTGTTGGCGGCGACACAATCAGCTTCACCGTCACCGGCGTCGATCCGGCCCCAGAACCGACGCCAGCGCCCGAGCCGACGCCTGTTCCGGACAATCTGCTGGTCGAATGGGCGGACCAAATCGTGTTCCACTTCGACGGCAACAACAACGATAAGGATGACATAGCGGCCATGGCAACGGCTGCATTGATGGCGGCAGCAGCTGACATTGAAGGTTCGACGACTTTCCTTTACGGTAACAACTTGTCCGAGCCGAACGACGAAGATCAGCTTGCCGCGCTGGAAGCCTCGGGTGAGTTTGCCCGGTCGCTAGGAATTGATGCCCGCAATTATCAAGAGGATGTGGACGCCACCACGGCGCATCTCGTCAACCTGATGACTTCGGGCGAAAAAGTCCTGATGATCGAAGGCGGTCCGATGGAGGCGGTCTACCGCGCGCTGGAGCAGACGCCCGAGGAATTCCACAGCAATATTATCCTGCTGTCGCATTCTGTCTGGAATGAAAACCGTGATGTCGTGAGCCTGCCCGGCGCAACCGAGGCTCGGACCTGGGCAGATATTGAAAACGATTTCCTTGGTGTCCAGACGATCGAGATCCGAGACCAGAACAACGGCAATAGAGCCAAAAGCGATGACGGCTTCTTCAACATCGAGTGGGAGTGGATGGACGACTCCGAGGAGCCAGTTATCAAAGGGGCCCGTGAGGCGATGGAGGGCGCCGGACCTAAGCTCAACGATGCGTCCGACTCTGGCATGCTTTGGTACGCGTTGACAGGCGACGAAAGAGGTGAGCCAGAGGACGTCAAGGTCTTCATTGAAGAGTCTGGTCTCTACGCCAATCCTTATCCCGCCGCCGGGCCCGCCCCGGATCCTGTCGATCCTGTTCCATCCATTCCAACCGGGACCTTCCTTGGCCATGACGGCCAGGTAGTGATCGAGGCTGAGAGTGCAGAGCCGACTGGAAACTGGACCCAGACCATTGTCGACGGTGAGACCGTGATGCTTTGGGATAGCAACCGCAGCAACTATCGCAACGTCGATCCGGATGAGGCGCTGTCGTACAACTTCGTCACCGACGAAAGCGGGACTTACGCGATCGCCCTTCATTCCGGGCGCGTGAAGGAGGTTATGAACAATAGTGACCGCTATGAGAACGGCACGAGCGGAGCGGAGCGCACAGATACTGGGAACGACGTCTATGTTGGGATCATTGACCTTGAGACAGGCGACTACCTGAAACAGCCGACGAAACTTTATACCGGTCTGGGCAACCGCGACGAGGATCTGCGCTGGGGCACGACCTTCGACGACCAGTCTGGCCATTACAAGGCCGAAGTCGCGCTCGAGGCCGGCAGGGCTTACGCGATTGAGCTGACGGGGCGGTCGGATGCCTATGCTGTTGATCTCATCACGCTCAACAATGGTGAGCCACTGCGCAACCCGGACGCACCCCGCTCGCCGGTCTCGGATGGTAGCGCGCCATCGGCTTCTGCTCCGGCGGTGCCCAAAACGCCTGCCGAGACTGTCTTCAGCCTGATCGATGGTGAGACCGACACGGTTCTCGACGCCGATCTGACTGATGGCGAAACGATCACGGGCCAGGGCGTTAACATCGTGGCCGAGACCGATCTCGATGCGGGGAGCGCAGCCTTCACGCTGAATGATGAGGCCATTAGAATCGAGAACTTCGCGGCCTTCGCGCTCTTCGGCAATGACAACGCCGACTTCGGCTCGGGCAATCTAGAGCCAGGGACAAATGTACTCGCGGTCACCTACTATGCCGAGCGCGGCGGCAAGGGCGAGCAACTCTCCACCAGCACTTTGACCTTCGAGGTTCTCGAAGAGTTCCTATTCTGACCAACCACCACGGGGATCAGGCCCTGCAGGCTTGATCCCTACAAGCGAGACATCACAATGCCGGTCATGGAACTTGATAGCCCTTGTAATGCGCAGCCGCGCGGCAGCTTCAATCCTGTATTGGCGCCCTAGAACCGTGCCAAAGTGGGCCTAGTTTTGGCGCCGAGGATCGTGGGGGAGTAGCCCACTTACCGACAATTGCATTGCAAAAGTCGTAGCTTGACTGCTCACCCCAAACCGGCGATTTGCGCGCGTTTTGCAGCAAGGGCCAAACGAGGCAGGATGGACTGGTAGTGCTGATAGATCAGCATTTGTCCACCGTCCGGGATGACTTCGATATCGATCCAAGGGTACTCTTCGCGGTAGGCTGCAATTGTCGCGATGTCGGTTGCCGGATCCTCGCCGCCGTTTACGCACCAGGTCCGCGTACCCCTGGCTGCAATTAGAATTTCGGACCAATCACGTTCGGTTACCAGCATCTCCATCGCGTAGATTTGCGACAGGTCGGTGTCTTTGCCGACGACCAATTCTCCGTTCGCCTTGAGAACCGGCAGCAACTCCGGGTCTTCGAGCATTGCCATATCGGCCTTAGATCCCTGATTGACCTGTCGAAAGAACGCCACAGGTCCAATCCGCTTGGCCATTGCTACGGCCGCTTTGGTGGTGAACTTCAGCAGGTGCGGCGCGTGTTGAGCGGTTGACATAAAGAACCGATGCCATTTGCCCATCGCCGCATAGTGCTGGTCGCCTGAAAGCCAGGGTCGGGCGCAAATTCCGATCAGCTCACTCACCTGATCTGGGTTGTGGCGCGCATAGTCTGCCCCAAAAATCAAGTCGTTGCCTTGTGTGACGTAGGGCAGGCGGGCGATACCAAGGTGCGTCAGCAAGACCTGTGTGTCATCGCGCGTCGCAGCAAGTACATCGGCTTTCGGGTTCAAGTTGTCACTATGCCCATATCCTGCGCGGATCGGTACAATCACTCGCAGTCCATGCTGAAACGCGAGTTTCACCATAGGACCATGCCAGCGCGCCATGCCATACCCCATGTGGGTGTAAAGGATTGGGGCGCCGGTCGCGGGCCCCATATCCAAATAGTTCATCTTGCGCCCATCGGGCATGGTGAGTGACCGAAACGGTTTCCAGATCTCAGCGTCTAACCAATTCGCCCCGCGCGAATCCGTTGCTGATGCGGACACCTGGCCTGTCGCCCGTGCATCACGAGATACGTCACGCAGGCTGAGCACCAGACGGATTACTTCTGATTGACTGCGGGCATTCATCTTCGACAGGATTGATTTGATCTGCCCCCGCACTGTGCCTTCACTGGTACCACGCACCGCCGAGATGGATTTCGCGTCGCGGCCTTCGACAAGTGCGCGTACGACGGTTTGTTCGGCGGGGGTGAGGTTGAAAACCTCTTCCAGTGTATCTCCCAAAGCGGGTTGCCAATGATATTGCGTGGTCACGATCAGCGCATGGCGTGGAGCCGCTGCTTCCCCGTCCGCGACGCCATGAATCTGAAACAATGCTTGCCCCTGACTACCGGGCGCCTGAAGGCGTAACAGCCGGTCGGCTCGGGCACCGCCAAAGACACCTGTCAGCGAGGTCAGCATTGCGTCGAACATATCGTCGTCCAGGCCGAGCCCAGCCAAGTCACTGTCGCCAGTTATGCCGAAGGCCTGTGCTGCCCCAGAGTTGTAGGCGACCACTAGCATTTCGGTGTCGACGATAAAGGCGGCCAGGTCTTTGAATGGGGAAAGCATTTCATCAAAGTCAGGTCCGGCGCCTTCTGTCGCGCCGCGAGCGAGAAAGGCTTCTGCTCTTTTCAGATGGGCGACATAGGCGTTGTCGAAGTCATCAATGGTCTGCATCGTCAGTCGGGCGGTGCTGGCATCTAGACCAGCGGCGTTCCAAGCGTCGATAAAAGGCGTCAGTGTTTCGGGATCAAGTGCAATTTCATAAAGATGATCGACGATGCTGTCTGGGTCGATCTGGTCGGGCTGTTTTGGTACCATGAATTCATAACCTTAGGCCTGCGGCAAAGACTTGCGCAGTCAAAATAACCATAGTGCTTTTTGGGGAATTGGCGATGTGTTTTGTCGTTCCCACAAAACACATCGCCGGTACACGAAGCCCGGAAGAGTGGCCTCGTATTACGTCGCGCTGCAGTTAAGTCAGCGCCATCCAGCCGCCGCCGCTCACGAGGACAACAGCCAGCCCGCGGTTGAGCAACATCATGGAACGAGGGGAGCGGGCGATGCGGTGCAGCTGCGCGGCAAAGATCACGACAAGTGCCGACCCAACGGCGAGGGCCAGGAAGGTCATGAGGGCTGCGATCAGAAAGCCTGGCATCTCAATCGTGGTAACATCCATTACCTCTGGCAGGACCAACGGGAAAAGCACCATCATGTAAGGGGAAATTAGACAGGTCGCGAGACCAATGCCGATCCCTTTCAACAGACCTTTGCTGGTATCGTTGCTCTGGGACGTCAGATCAAAGCTACCCATCCAGATGTTGCGTGCCAGATAAACGAAGTATGCGAGCATCAGGTATTTGCTATAGTCGAACACCTGCGGCACTTCGGCCATGTAAGTGTACAGTCCAAAGCAGACCGCCGTGATTATCAGAAGGCCACCGACGGCATAGCCGATACCTACACCCACTGCGCCAACCACGTCTTGTGCTGCGGCCCGCACCAAAAGCATCAAAACAACAGGACCCGGCGCAACAGCAATGGCGAGAACAGTCATGAAATAGGAAAATGCGTCAGCGAACGGCATTACTGCACCTCAATATTCAAAGTGGTCGAAAAAACCGTCGGCATTCCGGCCGACGTAGTGCGGGTGCACAAAGCAAGACAGGTGAACCCTTCCAAAATATCAAACATTGATCTCTTCCCTCATCGTGATGGGGAAGCTGTATGCGTCGCCCTAAATTGCGGCATCTACCATTTGGGGGGTGCCGCTAGGGAAACCTGCGGAAAGTATGGAATACCCTACTGGGAAAATGGCTTGCCTTGCCAAAGGCTTGGTTTCCGACGCAGTCTGAGGGGTCTAGCGCGACTAGAACCGGTCTGAAGGGGGCAAGATGTCTTTGTTTGTGTGGATTGCTATCCTTGCTCTTTTCGGATTGGTCGTGGCCATTTTGAACGGGTTTCTATCCCCTCTTGAAGTGCACTTCCGGGCAAGACTGGGGGACTTGCATCCGCCTATCGATGGCATCGATGCGCCCTTTGTCGGGTTGGCACTGTCTGGCGGGGGCGCGCGGGCGGCTGTGTTCGCGGCATCCGGTATGGAAGCGCTACACGCCCGAGGTCTACTCGCTGACATCACACATGTTTCGAGCGTCAGCGGCGGCGGCTTCCCGGCCGCTTACTTCGCCGCCCACCCGGTGCCGAAGGATGACGCACACCGATATTTCGCACAAATGCAACGTGTTGTGGCACACGACTACTTTTGGGATACGCAGTGCGCGCAGCTTCTGCGTCCGCCGCGCATGTTCAGTCCGTCGCGCCGGCTGACATCATTGATGGAGGCGCTTGAAAGGCCAGACTTTCTTGCGGGGCGCAGCTTTGCTGGACTTCCGAACAATCGCGCCTTCTTTTTCAACACTGTCAGCTATGATACCGGACAGCGCTTTGTTTTCAGCAACGCTGCTTTGCCGCCCCCGGGACGTTTAGGGGGCGATGGCCTGCCAAATGGGCTACGGACTCTATCCTTTTCGACGAGAGATGCTGACAATGCTGCACCACCCGATGTGCCATTATCGCTTGCTGTTGCAACCTCTGCCGCGTTCCCACCCTATCTCGGGCCGATGACGCTGCAGTTCGACAAACCAGACGGCCGTTCAGAGTATTGGCACCTTGGCGATGGCGGTGTTGCCGAAAATGCGGGGATCGAAACACTGCGCGAAGCGATCTATGCGTCGCCGACCGCCGCGCCAGCGACGATCTATGCTTTCGACGCAGGTAAAGAACTGGACAGCAACCTGTCAAAGAATACTCTCGACATCAGTATCTGGAGCCGCGATGTCACCCGGCTTGTTGATGTGGTCGTGACTTACGCAGGCCGGCAACGGCAAGCGGTGGCAGAAGCGCTGGACGCTCAATCTAACCAGCAGATCAATTTGATCCGCTTCAACTACATGGATGTGGTTCGTCTGGCTAAATCTGATAACCCACCGGACCCAAAATGGCTGTCGTGGTCCGGTTGGCCCCATGTAACGGCGCGAGACAGATTGGAAAGCCGTACGCCAGCTGACCACCTTGCAAAGATCCCGACAGCATTGAAGATCACCCCGCTCAACCAAGCCTTGATCGCGGAGGCGGCAAAATTCCTGGTAGATCGGCACCTACCCGTGGCGTCTGTTGCGAAATGACTTGGGTGCTTGGCAGCATTGTGGTCTGCTTGGGCGCCGTGCTGGTGTTGTGCATGATCAATCGGTATTGGCCGCCTGATTATGACGCTCTTGAAGTCCGTGCAGCCAACGTTGATCTACCTGTCGCTGCAGGGATTGAACTCGAGGTAGTGACATGGAATGTCGGCTACGCTGCGCTCGGGCAAGAGGCAGATTTTAAGCTTGACGGAGGCAAGTCCCTGCGCGCGTTGTCGCGCAATACGATAAATGAAGCCGCAACCAAATTGGCCGCGGATCTTGCCATCAAGCCGGCGGACGTGATCTGCCTGCAGGAGGTCGCGAAGAGTAGCTACCTGACCCGTGGCGTGGACATATTGCAAATCTTTGATCACGCCCTTCTGCGTCGCACCCGGCTGTTTTGGGCAGATATGATCACGCATTGGGTACCCCCGCCGTGGCGGTTTCGTCACGGCATGGCAACCTATACATCATGCGATCTCGCCGATGCGTATATTATGGCGATCCCGGGGGCAGAGGCGCTGTTTGGCGGTGTGATCCGCAAATGCTATGTTGGGGTGTTGAGCCATATTCCGATCGTCGAGACCGACAAAAACTGGATTGTGATCAATTTGCATTTGCCGATCTTCAATACGAGCACCGCTGCCCAAGTGGCCTATCTAGAAGCCATTTTTTCAACGGCGCAAACCTACTACGATAATGGTCATTTTGTCATCCTAGCGGGCGACTGGAACATGCGGCTCGCAGACATGGAATTTCCACACACAGATGATCCAAGCAAGGTAGAGTGGGTGAACGATCTGCCAGCTGGCGTCTTACCGTCAGACTGGAGCGTGGTTGCCGATACAAGTGTGCCAAGCGTACGTGCGTTACATTCACCGTATCGCCATGGCAGCACTTTTACGACCGTGATCGACGGTTTTGTAGTCTCGCCGAATGTTAAGGTGGCCACATGTGCGGCGTTAAACCTCGGCTTTAGGCACTCGGACCACAACCCTGTAAGGGGGCGTTTCCGCGCGCTCCTTTAGCATCAATCCAACAGAGCTTGCGAGGTTGGGGTTTTCAGCTGCTTGCAAGGCTCTGGTTCTGGTTCAAGTGATGCGCACCCTCGGCGGTTGACCCCTCGTTTGGCGGTGCGATCTTTCATGAAATTTGCGATATCGCTCGTGACAAATTGTCAAATAATCGCTTCCATCGAAATGACAGTCCTACATGCATGCATCCGGGCCTTTTCGGCTGCACGTTTCTTTATGGTTTTGAACTCTAACTGATCCATTCTATGAATGGCCCATGACCTTTGATCAGATTAAGACCTTCTTGTGGGTCGCGCGATTGGGTGGCTTTCGCAAAGCCGCTGAGCGCTTGAACCTGTCTCAACCAGCGGTCTCCACGCGCATTTCCAATCTTGAGCAAGAACTTCATGTGCCATTATTTGAGCGCGGCCCGGGTGAGCTTGTTCTCACTAAACATGGCACGCTGCTGCTTTCCTATGCCGAGCAGATGTTATTTGTTGAAGAGGAGATTAAGCAACGTGTCGCAAACCCGTCAGAAGCGGAAGGGCTGTTCCGCGTAGGCGCATCAGAAACGATCGCGCAAGCATGGTTGCCAGACTTCTTGAAGGCCTTCAGCGAGCAGTACCCGCGCGTCAATGTTGATCTGACTGTCGACATTTCACTGAATCTCCGATCAGCATTGCTTGAACGGAAACTTGATCTTGCGTTCCTGATGGGGCCGGTTTCAGAGTTCTCCGTCGAGAATATATCGCTACCGCCATTTGATCTGCATTGGTATCGTTCGACCACAAACGCGCAAACTGACCTAAGCAAAATTCCAGTCATTTCATATTCGAGCCAAACCCGACCTTACCGGGAATTGATGTCGGAATTGTCGCGCCGGATCGGGCCAAAGCTGCGGGTTTTTACATCGGCGTCTTTGTCGGCGAGTTTGAAGGTGATCGCGGCGGGAATCGCGGTTGGTCCCTATCCATGTGCGTTAGTAGATGACTTCTTAGAAGCTGGGCAAATTGTTGAATTTGATCCCGGCTTCCGTCCCCAACCCCTTTCGTTCACAGCGTCATATCTGTCCGAACCGCGTAGTTTTCTTGTTGAAAACAGCGCGGAAATTGCCCGTGAAGTGGCCAACGCATGGGATCGGGCATACCGGAAATAGTTCCAAAAAAATTATCGCCTTTGATACAAAATGATAATTTGCTTGGAAGAGCGCCACCGTGTGATGATTTTATTGCGTCACTGGGGCTCAATAGATGGTATCTACTTCCGTTTCATATTCCGACTTGGTGAATAGGTCGGCCACTCAGGTGCGAGCGGCGATCCGCAATGGGTCATTTGATGGTCATACCGCTGGCTTGGCTGTTGGAAAGCTACAATGCAATCTTGCGATCCTCCCTGAGCGATTTGCATTAGATTTTTTGCGGTTCTGCCAGCGCAATCCAAAGCCATGCCCCATCGTGGGTTTGAGCGACAGCGGCGATCCAAGCCTGCCAACACTGGGGCATGACATAGATATTCGGACGGATGTCTCGAAGTATCGCGTGTTTCGAAAGGGCATGCTTCACGAAGAAATCAACGATATCACAGACGTTTGGTCAGACGACCTTGTCACAGTGGCGCTAGGGTGTTCGTTCACTTTCGAAAATGCGCTGCTGCGTAGTGGTATACCAGTGCGTCATATCGAGACGAACAACAATGTCCCAATGTACCGCACGAACATCGACCTTGTTCCAGCCGGAAAATTTGGTGGTCAGATGGTTGTCACCATGCGCCCCATTCCCGAGCACCAAGTTGCGCAGGTAAAAGAAATCAGCAGCCGTTTTCCGCACGCGCACGGGGCGCCGATTGCCACTGGGGATCCTGCCCAAATCGGGATTGCCGATCTGTCCCGCCCCGATTGGGGTGATGCGGTCGCCATGAATCCGGGCGAAGTGCCGGTTTACTGGGCCTGTGGCGTGACCCCCCAAAACGTTCTTTTGGATGCAGGTCTGCCGATCTGCATTACCCACTCGCCAGGTCACATGCTGATCGCCGATGTGGCGGAAGATGCGGAAACCACGATCTTAGCAAGAAACTGAAACGATCCAACAAGGAGACCAAAGTCATGAAAAAGGTTCTTTCCATTCTCGCCGCGACCACAGGGCTTGCGACATCAGTTTTCGCCGAAGACCTGTCTGTCGTGGGGAGCTGGTCCAGTTTGCCGCTTCACAATGAGTACGAAGCCCCATTCTGGAGTACGACATTGCCAGAAGCCTCGGGCGGCGACATTAATGTTGAACTGACCACACACAATCAAATGAGCCTCGGACTTGGGGATATCTACCCTTTGCTCGGCCAAGGCGTTTACGACGTTGCAATGACGGTGGCGGACTATGCCGTCGCTGACGCCCCCGAACTTGAGGGATTGGACGTCCCATTGTTGGCGCTGACCGCTGACGAAGCCCGTGCAATGGTAGACGCTGCGAGACCAATGGTGGCGGATATCTATCGTGACCGTTTTAACTCTCATGTCCTCGCTATTGCGCCATATCCGCCGCAAGTCGTGTTCTGCAATCACGAGATTTCAAATCTGGCCGATTTGGAGGGCCTTAAAGTTCGCGCCTCTGGTCGCATGACGGCAAAACTGCTTGAGGCGTTGGGCGCAGAAGGCGTAAACGTGTCCTTCTCGGAAGTTCCAGGTGCGTTGCAAAACGGTGTCGTCGATTGCGCCGTCACCGGTGCAGGCTCCGGTTACAGCGCTGGTTGGTGGGAAGTCTCCACCCATCTCTTGCCCATTCCCTTGGGTGGCTGGGATTCGGTGGTGACCGCGATAAATTTGGATAAATGGAACAGCTTGGGTGCCGAGACGCAGACGCTGATCACCAGCGAAGTCGTGAGCGGCTTTGAAGATCCAGCTTGGGCCAGTGCGCAGGATGCTTTGGTCAACGATATTGCCTGCCTAACTGGGAACGGCGAATGTCCGTCAGGCGATGCGCGTTCAATGACATTGGTAGAGGTGAGCGATGCAGACTTTGATCGTGCGCGCAACATTCTGACCAGCGAAGTTCTTCCAGATTGGGCCGAGCGCGCAGGTGGCGATTGGGCGACACGTTGGAATGAAAGCGTTGGCAAAGTCGTTGGAGTAGCGATCAACTAAAATGGTGATCAGGGGGCGTATTGACAATGGAACTGATGATGATTCAAGGCCTGCGGACCATCAACAAAGGGGTCGCCCTTTGTGTTGGCGCTGGCTTGCTGTTATGCGCGGCTTTCGTGCTGACAGATATCATTATGCGTCAGATTGGTACGTCCCTTGGCGGTACAGAAGAAATCGCGGGCTACGCCATGGCTCTCGCAACGTCTTGGGGGATGTCCTACACCTTGCTCGAATTGGGGCATGTGCGGATTGACCTGTTGCGCAGCCGGGCCGATAGTTTCAAACGCGCGTTGTTTGATATCTTTTCCATGATTGTAATGTCAGGTGTGGTTATCACGATCGCGATCAAAGCATGGCCGGTGCTTGAACGGTCTATCGTCAATGGGTCACGCGCAAATACACCGCTTGAGACGCCCTTGGTTTGGGTTCAATTGCCATGGTTCGCGGGCTGGGTCTGGTTTGCGGTGATGTCTATACTCGTGACGCTTGCAGCGCTCAGTCTGTTCGTGAAGCGCCGTCATGAAGAGACCGAAAGCTTCGTTGGGGCTTTCGCCGAACAAGAGACGCTGCAATGATCGGTTACGTATCTGTTGGTTTGTTGGGGCTTCTCGCGCTGTCTATCCCAGTCGGTATCGTGCTATTCTTATTGGGTTTCGGTATAGATACGTTCTTCTCCAGTTTCCCACTGACACGGGGCCTTGGGAATATGGTGTGGTCGTCGTCGAACTCCGCCACCTTGATAGCGATCCCGTTCTTTGTTCTGCTGGGCGAAATCCTGGTCCGCAGTGGTGTCGCCACCCGCACTTACGCCGCCTTGGATCGCTGGGTGTCTTGGCTGCCGGGGGGGTTGGTGCACGCCAATGTCGCGACCGCGACGATGTTTTCGGCGACCTCAGGCTCATCGGTGGCAACGGCTGCGACGGTCGCGACGGTGGCAATGCCGCAAGCCGAGAAACTGGGCTACGACCCCAAGTTATTTTCGGGAGCTATCGCTGCGGGTGGCACACTCGGTATTATGATTCCGCCTTCCATCAACCTGATCGTTTATGGCTTTCTCACACAGTCTTCGATTCCGCAGCTTTTCTTGGCAGGCCTTATACCAGGATTAGCTTTGGCCACGGCCTTCATGGCGGTCACCGCGATCATCTGCTTGATCCGCCCCGACTTAGGCGGCGTGCGTCGCACCTTCCCGTTCCCTCAGATGTTGCGTGCGCTGATCGACCTTATTCCGATCCTGATCCTCTTTGGCCTGATCGTGGGGTCCATTTATCGTGGGTGGGCCACGCCGACCGAGGCGGCTGCGGTGGGTGTTGCCGGCGCGTTGGTCATTGCGTTGGCCTTTGGTGGCGTCTCTTGGTCAATGCTTTCTCGAAGCCTGACTGGCACTGTTAAGATCACGTCCATGATCATGCTAATCGTTATCGGCGCATCCTTTCTTAATTTCACGCTGGCCTCAGCGGGACTTGGGCGCGAATTGACTGAGTTTATGACAGGGTTGGGACTGACCCCGTTGAAGACCATTCTCGTCGTTGTTGTTCTCTACATTGTGCTCGGCTTCTTTATCGAAACACTGTCTTTGATGGTCGTGACCATCCCGATCATCGTGCCTTTGGTCGTGGCGCAAGGATACGACGTGATCTGGTTTGGCATCCTGATGATCGTTCTGATCGAGATGGCGCTGATCACACCTCCGGTAGGCTTGAATCTCTATGTTGTGCAGGGCGCCCGAAAATCGGGAAGCCTGAATGAGGTGATGCTCGGGGCGCTGCCATATTGTTTGACGATGTTGGCAATGGCATTTCTGTTGATTGCGTTTCCAAGCATCGCGCTCTTCCTTCCGAACTTCTTGCAGTGAGGCAAAGCGCGGAACGCGTTTCGACGCTTCCGGTCTTACGAAATGATAGGAAGCGTCGAAACACCGTAAGACAGAGTCATTGTTTTTCCGTTCGTTGGATCAGATAGTTCCATTCGGTACTTGCTGGCGGGGCGCACTCCCCCAATTCCGGCGAATGTTCCGCAAAGCATCGCCGTACCATCGGCAAAACCAGAGCCTTTGCAAAGTTCGGTAAGTGGGCGAATGTTGCTCAACGTGCCGTCTTGATAGAGAACTTCGCGCCCATTCTCTTCGATCCAACACTTCAATGTCATGGCATCCAGATGACCTTTGACCCTATCAAAATCCCAAAGCTCGTTGGCGACAGGTTTGGCGCATACTTGTTTGGACGCGGCAACGGAATACACTTCGAGATCCCGGTCGGTGTGATCTGAGGCCAGGCCCAAATATGTTTTGCCGTTTGATCGCACCAAGAAAGGCTCAACTTCTCCTGAAGATCCGCCTCCCAACACTTCGATCATATTGTCTTGGGTTAGAAGCGCATTCGACACCCGATAATAGAGTGGAACTTGGCTTGGCGGCGCGATTCCTAGCTCCGCCAGCTCGCTAATATGGTGTTGAACCGCTTCGGTATCTCGACCGGTCCACCCGGCGATGACAACCGAGCTTATCGTCAGTGTGATACTCGTGTTTCCAAAGTTGAAAGCGATATCCATACTTTGCACTCCTTAAATGATTGGCAAATCGAACAGCAAAGTGCCCATTTGCAGCACCACCAATTTTAGGAGGGCACAATTGCTAGCTTCGCAAGCACGTCGAAGGAAGTGGAGTCCTTAGTGACCCCATGAGAGATCTGCGGTAGCCAAACTAGCACGAATTCAAATGCGGATCTTGTTGGTGTTAACTCGCACCGAAAGCGGACAAAAGAGCCCCCGCAGCATCCGTCACTTAGGGCTCTCTGTCGCGGTTAGATCGATCGTGGGTAATACACTTGGTAGATCGTATTGCCGCAGCAGGCTGTCCATAGAAGCATTTGGCAGCATCCAATTGCGCTGCTACGGTTGCAGCCAGCCTTTCCGACATTCGCTGAGAGCGCGAGCTAGGAGGTCGATCTTTCTCAGCAGACCCTGGACTTTCTTGAGCTTCGCTGCGTTTGCGCCAGGTGCTACTCATCTGTTTGCAAAAAGCTCACCGATCAAGCGCGGTCGGGATCTGAAAATGCTTTGCAGGAATGCAGTCAGTTCCGCTTACATTCGTTTCTTTTGAAGACGGTGCTCTTGTGGTGCAAGCCAACCCCTGCACCAGCGCCGCTATCCGTATATTTCCCTTATTTCGCTCTAATCTCGACACAGAAACCATCCGGAGCAACGGTTTTGAACTTAGATTTGACAAGAATTCGTGCAACGCAACGATGACTTGAGCGGTGTGGGTAAGCATGCCCACTCAGCTGGCGGCAAACCGGAAAGTGTTGGGCAAAGAGCACATGATTACAGTCACGAACTTCAGCAAGCAGTATAAAGGCTTCACGGCCGTCAAGAACCTCAGCTTTTCGGTTGAACCAGGCCAAATCCTTGGATTGCTTGGGCCGAATGGGGCTGGCAAAACAACGACCTTGCGTACCTTGTGCGGGATCATACCGCCCAGCTCAGGGAGTCTTTTGGTTGCTGGCCACGACGTTGTCCAAGCGCCCATCGCGGCCAAAGCGAACCTCGGCTATATTCCTGACGATCCCCGGCTCTTTGACACCATGACGGTGTGGGAACACCTAGCTTTCACGGCTGCGGCCTACAAACTCGCTGACTTCGAAAAGGATGCCGAAGCGCTCCTAGCCTCATTCGAACTCACACATAAGCGCAATACGCTCGTCCATGACTTGTCGCGCGGTATGCGACAGAAGGTGGCAATCGCCTGTGCCTTTCTGCACGATCCAAAAGTGATCCTGTTCGATGAACCCCTGACGGGGTTAGATCCCCAAGGGATCAGGGGAATTCAACAAGCCATCCGCGACCGTGCGCGGGCAGGTGCCGCCATTATCATAAGCTCGCACCTTCTGAGCCTGTTCGAGAATTTGTGTACACATATCATGGTGCTGAACCTTGGCGAGTGCCGCCGATTTGGCACGATGGAAGATTTGCTGACCGAGGTCGGTCATACGGACAGCACGTCAGCCCTTGAAGAAGTGTATTTCTCAATCACGCAAGCCTCAGACCAGGCCTCAGAGACGGCGGTGGTCTAAGAGATGGATCCTGCACTGCGTCAACTTCTCGTTTTGCGACTGCGTGGCGGTCTGCGTCAGCGCTTGCATCAGTTGGCCAGCGTGCGTGGCCTGCTTTTCACTCTGGCTTTCGGGGGGATCATTTGGTTCTTGATCGTTTCGAACAGTTCCTCGGACACGAGCTTGTTTGGATCCGCGGGCCTGGACCGGCAAGCATTGAGCGGGCAGATCCTGACGTTTATGCCGCTCAGCATGCTCGGGCTGTCGCTCCTCACCGTCTTGATGACAACTGGTCCGACGTTTCATTTTTCACCTAATGAGATCAATTTTCTCTTTACGCGACCTTTCCGTAGACGGGATCTGATCCTCTACAAGTTTGGCGCCTATGTTGCTGGTGTCGTCTTGAGCAGCCTGTTCATCACGCTCTTTATGCAGGCGCAAACAGGGTCGGTTTTGACTGCCTTTATCGCTACGGTCCTGACGCTTGTGTTCGTTCAGTTGAACAGCGCCGTCATCGGTATGACGGGGCACGCGCTCGACGGCAGCCGGCTCGCAAAGATACGATGGCCCGCAACTGCATTGTTTGGCGCAATTGTCGCGGCAACGGTGCTCTACGCCTGGGCCACGCCCGACCGTGGCATGATCGACCTGCTTTCGGACTTTCGACACTCATGGGTCGGGACCCTCATCTTGATCCCCTACATCGTGTTTGCCGAACTTTTCGTGGCGCCATCGGTTTCAGATCTTGCCCTTTGGGCCCTTGTGGCGGTCGTCATCAATGCAGTGCTGTTGTACGCTGTGATCGTGCTTGATGCGCGTACGACCGACCGCTCTCTCGCAGAAAACGCCCGGCTCAGCAGCCGATGGGAGCGCATCAAACAAGGCGGATCTTTCTTTGCGACACAACGGACCAAGGTGAACTCGATCCGTCGCGCACCAATTCTCGGGGGCTTGGGGCCCATTGCGTGGCGGCAGGCCCTCAACGCGTTGCGGAATTCGTCCAAACTGGTCATCGTTTTTGCGGGTCTGGCCGCCGCGATTGCGCCGATTTCCTTGGCGCTCGGTGCACCAGTGACGGACTTACAGACTTTGATGATTGTCTATGTCTTCTTCGCATTCATCCTTCCGCGCAATCTGATCTGCGACTTTCGCGGTGACCTGAGCCGGATGGAAATTTATAAGACACTGCCTATCGCACCGTGGCGCATTTGCGCGGGCCAACTCGTGGTTCAGGTGCTTCTGGCCTACGTCATCACTTTGACAGCTATCGCAAGTGCATTGGTCTTTGAAGATACAGTCACGGCGCAAGTTGCACTGGTTTCCGCGGCTTTTGCGCTTCCGTTGACGTTGCTTATCTATGCAGTTGAGAACACGGTACATCTTTTGTTTCCGACGAAGCTTGTTGCAATGGGGCGGGCAGATTTTGAATTTCTTGGTCGCTCACTTGTCGAATTTATCGCGAAAACGGTTTTTGTTTTTGCCGCTATGGCGGCATCGGGTGTTGTGGGGCTGTTCACATTCAAAATGATGGGAACCACATTGGTCCTGCCTGGATTGGCGAGCTGGCTCACACTAACGTTGTTCGGACTTCTGACATTGGTCGCACTGCAATTTGCATTCCGGCGCTTCGCGGTGGCAGAAACCATCGACTAAGGCGAAGAATGAGGAACTCTGGCTGCGACAACAAAGCGGAACTCTAAGGTCTATCCTATCCATCCGATTGGGGGGCTGAGACCTGGAAGCATGGCGCAGAGGCATTAAAATGAGCACCATCGAGAATTGCGACCCACTCTAGTTCCTTCCATGCACCACAAGGAGTAGCCGCGATGATATCATCGGAGTCCGTTTCGATACTTTGGAGAGCGTGCACTGCCTGGGTCATGAGTAGTCGCTTGTCAGGAACCTGAGCGTGACTTCAAAGTGCCCTGTGCAGCAAAGCATTTAGCCTGTAGGAATTAATGCCTTACTTCTATTCAATTTTTTGTTGGCGATACGCCTTGAGTGGTGCTGACGAGTGGCTGTAATGCGGGCCGAGACTGTCGCATCGATGTCACGGGCTGAAGTTCGGGTTTGGGCCGTACGCATTGTTTAAAGCGCGATGCTCAGCCCCAAATCCGCAGGACGACTTATGATCGCGCAGAGACCACAGTCCTGGATGTTGCGCCGCGCCGAAATAGCAGCGGAGCAACCAAGACCGTTATTGACCGTGGTGAAAACGCACAGTCTTGGCTTAGGTATAAATTGAAACCACGATAGACAACGGTACGAGCACGTTCGACCCAACGCAGAGAAAGCAGTCATGAAAATCACCGATGCAAAGGTCTTCGTCGGCGGCCCCAAGAAAAACTATGTGACGCTCAAAATAATGACCGACCAGGGGATCAACGGGCTTGGCGACGCAACGCTGAACAACCGCGAAACCTTGCCCGCGACCTATCTGAGGGACTATTTGGTACCAAATCTCATCGGCATGGACCCCCGGAACACCGAGGATATCTGGCAGTTTCTCTATCGCGGAGCCTATTTCCGCGGAGGACCGATTGCGATGGCGGCTTATGGGGCCATCGACATGGCGCTTTGGGACATCAAAGGCAAGCTAGCGAATATGCCGCTTTATCAGCTTTTCGGCGGGAAGAGTCGCGAAGGGGCGATGGTCTACTCCCACGCAGCCGGTGTGGATTTGGATGATCTGATGGCGTCTGTCGCCCGCTATGTGGAACAGGGTTACAAGGCCGTTCGCGTGCAATGTGGCATCCCCGGCATGCCCACATCGAGCTATGCCGTGCCTGAGGAAAAATGTGACGTCGAAAACTACATCACCGATTTCAGCGGCATTCGTCCCAAGGTCGAAATCTGGGATACGGGAAAATACATGCGCTTCATGCCCGGCGCACTGGCCGAGGTTCGCGCGCGCTTCGGTCCTGAATTGCACATCCTCCACGATGTACATCACCGGCTGACGCCGCGTGAGGCGGCTGAGTTCGCCAAGGAGGTGGAGCCGGTACGCTTGTTCTGGTTGGAAGACCCAACGCCCGCCGAAGATCAGAACGCGCTTAGGCTGCTGCGCCAGCATTCGACGGTGCCGATCGCGATCGGCGAAGTCTTCAATTCGATTTATCACTGCAACAAGTTGATCGAGGAAGAGTTAATCGACTATATCCGCATCGCCGTCACCTATGGCGGCGGGATCACCCATGTGAAACGGATCGTCGATCTGGCCGGTCTGCATCATGTGAAAACAGGCTTTCACGGCGCGCCGAGCCATTCGCCGATCTCGATGGCCGCGCAAGCCCATCTGAATGCTTGGGCGCCCAATTTCGGCATTCAAGAATACCTGGTTTTGGGCACGCCAGAATGTGACGCGCTTTTCCCTGCAGAGCATCGACTGGAGAACGGCATGATTTATGTGAGCGACGCTCCTGGCCTCGGAGTCGCGTTCGACGAAAACGAGGCCGAACGCTACGAATATGCGCCGGGAAGTCACCCCATTGTCCGCCTCGAAGACGGGACAATATGGAACTACTGAGAGTAGCTTAGCTGCCTGCTCTGCGTTGCTACGTGCCGTCCTTGTAGTTAGGGATCATGGTCGCGAAATGGACAAAACAGCTGAACGTAGCCACTTCGCAATTGGCAGATCGGGCCGCATTTCAGACCTAGCCCGCGCTCAAACCGGTCAGGAGCAACGAATGTCCGCTAAGCCGGTTGCGACAGCAGTGTACTAGTAGGGTGCTAAGTGTCTCCTAAGGGCCTTTCCTTTTAAGTCGACACGATCCCCAGGTTAACATGCTGCAATCGCTCCAACAGCGGCAGGCAGCCTGAAGGGTGTAAGTTCTGCGACATAGCTGGTCTCAGTTTTCAGCTTTTTTAGGTTGCTATTCCGTGAATGATCTAGAGTTTGGATCCACTTTTGAACTTGTAGAAGATCCAAACAGCCTAGCTTCTAACCACTGGAAACAAGTCGTTGCGCTGCGCCAAGGCAAAGCACTCAGATTACTTTGATTTTGGAGCATGCCCTCCGCCAAGCAATGGAAGGATCATGTTGAACAGTTCAGCTTGCGAGCTGATGCCGCATTTGCGGTAAAGCTGCTTGCGAAAGACTTTCACCGTTTCAGGACTGATGGCCAACTTTAGGGCGATGGACACAGACGAGTGCCCCCTTAAGATCATCAATCCAACTTCGGCCTGGCGCGGGCTGAGCCACACGTCGTGTTCGGATCTGAGGGCTTGGATCAATCGCGCTTCGATATCTGCCTCCGGAGATGCATCTGAGGCATCCAACTCCGACCAGTGTCGTTCAATCAAGGCCAACACCACGGGTGCAATGCGGTGAGCATCAGTGATCTGCCGTGCCGAAAATCTAGAATTTGAAGACGCATCGCGTCCCAAGCAAACATGAACAGATGTTCCATTTGCAGGGTAACTGACGAAAGCAAGCTCGTCCGTTAGCGATGTATTGCTGTAGTAATCTCGAAAGTAGCGGTTTCGTTGGAACTGGTCGGGCGCAATGTCGTTCAGTCGGTAAACGCCTGCTGGCGGCTTGGTCACATGCAAGTCATAGAACGGATCAAGCAAGTAAGCACCTGCCAAATAGACGTTTTCAAAGTTGGCATGAACGGATTCTTGATCTGCCTTCGCATAAAGCAAATTGGGCTCTTGTGTCGAAAAATACGCCAGAATCGTGATGTTGTCGAAGGGGACAATTGTTTTGATCCAATCCGAAAGCGCACGTGGAAAACGTTTATTGCCCTGATAACAAATAGTTTTCGCCAGAAAGTCTTCAGGTTTCCCAGTCATGTCAGCCTTTATACCACTCAAGGGGTATATACCCCCTAAAACATCAAACGTAACCTTTGTTTGTTGAATCCGGGGGTATGTCCCTCATGTCAGTGCAACGGGGGGCGTGTTGACTGATCCTGAGCGTCAAATCGCAGTTGCTTTCGAGACCGTAACGAAACGCTACGGGATCTTTACTGCGTTACAGCAAGTGACGTTGGATATCTTTGACAACGAGTTCTTTACGTTGCTGGGCCCGTCGGGGTGCGGCAAGACGACCTTACTTCGGTCAATCGCGGGTTTTGAAGACATCCAAGAAGGTGCGATCCGCTTGTTTGGTGAAGAGATCGCAGAGCTTCCCCCGAACAAGCGATCTGTCAACACGGTTTTCCAAAACTACGCCCTGTTTCCGCACATGGACGTCACCGAGAACGTCATGTTCGGGTTGCGCATGCTAGGCACTAACGAGGCCGAGGCCCGCAAGCGTGTACATGAGGTTTTGGAGCTGGTTCAGCTTCAATCCTTCGCAGATCGGATGCCAAGCCAACTTTCGGGCGGACAGCAGCAGCGGGTGGCGTTGGCACGTGCCTTGGCCCCCAATCCGCGGGTGCTTTTGCTGGACGAGCCCTTGTCCGCTCTTGATCTTAAACTGCGTCAAGCCGTGCGACTTGAGTTGCAGCAGCTGCAAAAGGACACCGGGATCACCTTCATTTTCGTGACCCACGATCAGGAAGAAGCGCTGACAATGTCTGACCGTATCGCAGTGATTAGCGCGGGTCAGGTCCAGCAGGTCGGCAATGCCCGCGAGATATATGAAGAGCCAAACAATGCCTTTGTGGCCAGCTTCATTGGCGAAACCAATTTGATCAAGGTAGACGTGGCCGATCCGTATGACGGGCTGGTCGCCGTCATATTGCCCGGCGGTGGCACCCTACATTGTGCGGCGGCGGCGGGGGCTCATGCTGGGCAAGGCAATCTGTCCATTCGCCCCGAGCGACTTACCTTCTGTCCGGTTGATCAAGCCCATTTGGTTGGCAGCGTAACGCGCATTGTTTACCTGGGTACGGACATGCATGTTGAGGTCGCCATCGACGGTACTGATCCAATCATTGCGCGCGTCCAAAACACGCAAGGAGCGTTCATTCCGTCCATTAGGGAAGCTGTCGGTCTAAAGCTTGATGCGGCGGCTGCCCGCGTTTTGGGGGCTTAGGATGGCGGCTGAGATTTCATCCGGTGGGTCATCAACCGTCACCACATATGAGGGGCAGGGTGCTCGGATGATGCTGCCCTCTTGGGTGATCATTGGCTTCTTCCTTGTTCTGCCTGTGGGTGTGATGTTGATTTATTCCTTCCTGACGAAGGAATTTCGCGGCGGAGTGATTTGGGAGTTCAGCCTTGCCGCCTATGATCAGTTTTTCTTTGATCGAGGCCTGTTTGGGGATGATCCACCAAAGATCGAATGGACCTACATCGCCATTTTTTGGCGGTCGATATGGCAGGCCGCTTTGGCCACCATTCTGTGCCTTTTAATAGGTTTTCCAACGGCTTGGTTTATTGCTACGCGCGCGGGGCGGTCTCGATCGATTTGGTTGTTTGCGGTTACGATCCCCTATTGGGTCAATCTGTTGATCCGAACAATCTCGATGAAGTTTTTGATCCGCGATAATGGTCCATTGAATGAGTTTCTGCTGTCAATTGGCATCATCAGTGAGCCGATTGGACTGATCAATACCAACTTCGCAGTGCAATTGGGTCTGTTTTATTCGTACCTGCCTTTCATGGTTTTGCCGATCTATGCAGCCGTAGAGCGTTATAACATGGCCTATTCGGAGGCCGCAGCGGACCTTTACGCCAACAAGAGGGCTTCGCTTCGCTATGTGATCTTGCCCATCGTAAAACCGGGCATCATCGCGGGCTGCATTCTCGTATTTGTGCCATCTTTAGGGGCGTTTCTCGCGCCTGATCTTCTTGGCGGGGCCAAGAACTTCATGATCGGGTCGCTTATTGAAGAGCAGTTTAAAGGCAACGCTGGGAACTGGCCCTTTGGCGCAGCGGCCTCGATGATCCTTTTGTCGATGGTGCTGGTGGTACTGACTTTTTATGCGCGCGCACAGTCTCGGGCAGGGGCGCCCTAATGACGGCTAAGCTCGATCTCCGCCGATTTCCTGGTTTTCTGCCGATCACATGGCTGTGCCTAGTGCTGCTTTATGCGCCCTTGATCGTGGTCATGGTCTATTCGTTCAACGACAGCAATTCGGTCACGCTCTGGGGCGGCTTCACCTTCCGTTGGTATGTTGAGGTTTTCACCGGCCCCGAAGCACCGAAGTTCAAAGCGGCGGCGATCAATTCTCTGATAATCGCTGTGTCCGCCGCGACGGTCGCGACTGCGATTGCCACTGCAGCGGCCACTGCGATGCTGCGTGCCGGGCAGTTTCGCGGGAAGTCCGCGAGTTTTGTGTTGATCAACTTGCCCTTGATGGTGCCTGAGATCGTAACTGCCGTCGCCTCGCTTATCTTCTTTTCGGCGATTGGGTTTAAGTCCGGTTATCTCACGATCCTTGTGGCGCATATCGTCTTTTGTATCCCCTTTGCCTACCTGCCGATTGCCGCACGGATGCAAGGCATCGACGGCGCTTACGAACAGGCTGCGCAGGATCTTTATGCGACGAAATGGCAGACCTTTCGGATGATCCTTTTGCCCTTGATGGCACCAGGCATTCTGTCGGGTTTCCTCTTGGCGTTCATCATTTCCCTCGACGATTTCATCATCACGAATTTCGTCAAAGGTGCAGGGATCGAGACCCTGCCAACCGCGATCTTCGGATCCGTCAAAACGGGCATCAAGCCCAACATCATGGCGATTTCCACCCTTCTGCTGCTCGTCTCGGTCTTGCTTGTGACCTTGTCGTATTTTTTGGGTCGGAAAGGTCAGTCAACGTCAACCAACAGAGGAACATAAAATGAAATCTGCACTCAAATTCGGCGCCTCCGCAATGGCCCTATCGCTTGCTGCTAGTGCAGCCCAGGCTGAAGGTGAACTGTCGATCTACCATTGGTTTGAATACATCCCGCAAGAGCTTTTAGATTCATTTGCGGAAGAATATGACGTCACCGTCACTATGGATACTTTTGACAGCAATGAGGCGATGCTGGCTTCACTCAAGGCTGGAAAGATGGGGTCTTATGATGTGGCCGTTCCCGGCGACTACATGGTGGAAATCATGATCGCGGAAGGCATGCTGGACAGCTTTGAACCATCTGAAATTGCGAACTTTGGCAATATCGCCCCGCAGTGGGTCGATGTCAGCTTTGACCCCGGTCGCGCACATTCGATCCCCTATCAGTGGGGCTCTACCAGCTTTTCGGTCAACCGTGACGTCTATGCCGGGGATATCAACACGACCTCGATCCTGTTTGACCCACCGGCAGAGCTGAAGGGCAAAATCAACATGCTGGACAGCCAAGGCGAAGTTATTGCGCTAGCGTCATTGCACTTGGGCATTCCGCAATGCACAACCGACCGCGATCAGCTGAAAGCTCTGAACGATTTGTTGCAATCGGCCAAAGCCGACTGGGCCAGCTTTGGCTCTGACGTGGCCAAGGATGTGTTGGTATCGGGCGACGCTGCAGCTGGCATGATCTGGAACGGCTTTTCCGCAAAAGCCCGCGAAGAAGGCGCCAACATCGAATATGCCTTCCCGGCTGAAGGTTTTGTCGTCTGGATGGATAACGTCGTTTTGCTAGAAGACGCTCCAAACCGGGACAATGCGCTGAAGTTTATGAACTTCCTTCTGGAACCTGAAAATGCCGCAGCGGTTACGAACTATGCCCAGTACACCGCTGGCGTTTCTGGCGTCGAAAGCTTCTTGTCAGAGGCCGTGATGGGCGCGCCGGAACTCAGCCCGCCAGCCGACCAAGTTGGTGAATTCGTAATGGCCTGCAGCCAAGAGGTGCAGGAAGTCTACGACACGATTTGGACGAACCTGAAGAAGTGACCAATCTTGCCGGGGCGCACCTGTGTTGCCTGCCCCGGCAATCCAAAGGCGTATTTCGGAGGGGAAGAGATCAAATGAACAAGCTTACGACAGACGAAATCCTGACAAAGGACGCGCATCTTATTCAGTCGTTTGCCAACCTGCATGCGCTGAAACAGGACCAGGCCCGCACAGCGATTGTAGCGGCCGAGGGCCCTTACGTCACAGACAGTGAGGGTAATCAGCTGATCGACGGGATCGGCGGCTTGTGGTGCGTGAATGTGGGCCACGGGCGGCACGAGATTATTGATGCGATCACGGAGCAACTCAAGACGCTGGACTACTATTCGACCTTCTACAATTTCACCCATCCCAAGGCAGCGATGCTGGCGGAAAAGGTTGCGGGATTGGCCCCTGAGGGGTTGAACCATGTCTACTTTGGGAACTCGGGCTCGGTGGCCAATGACACTGCGGTGCGTATTTTGCATCACTACAATATCCTACGCGGCAAACCGGAAAAGCGGTTGATGCTGTCGCGCATCGGCGCTTATCACGGCTCGACCCACATGGCGATGGCGCTGACAACGCCCGCATATGCGGCCGGGTGGAGCGTGACAGAGGGCACTGTTCATCACCTCAAATGTCCGAACCAATACCGCGAAGCGCCGAATATGACTGAAGCGGAATTTGTCGAAATGCTGGCCCAGGATCTGCTGGATAAGATCCACGAATTGGGGGCCGAAAACATCGCTGGTTTTTTTGCCGAACCGGTGCAAGGCGCAGGCGGCGTAATCTGTGCGCCGGTGGGCTATCACAAACGGATGCGCGAGATTACGGCGGCCCATGAAATTGCCTATGTCGCGGATGAAGTTGTCACGGCCTTTGGGCGTCTGGGCCATATGTTCACCAGCCAGGATGTCTACGGCTATGTTCCCGATATTATCACCACCGCAAAGGGCATAACGTCAGGGTATCAGCCCCTTTCGGCGACGATCATTTCGGATGAGATTTACGATGTGATCTCGGGTCCCGATGCGATGTTTTTGCATGGGATGACGTATTCCGGGCATCCGGCGGCGGCAGCTGCGGGGCTTGCGAATATTGAAATCCTTGAGCGCGAGGGCATTCCACAACGGGTTCAGACGACGGGGAAGGTTTTTGAAAACGCCCTGCGCGGATTGGAAGACCTCGACCTTGTGGGGGAAGTGCGCGGCAGTCATTTCATGATGGGGATTGAGTTTGTGAAAGACAAAACAACTCGCGAAGAATTCCCGCCAGAAGCGATGATCGGGTCCCTTGTGGCTCAGCAGGCGCAGAAACGCGGGCTGATCGCGCGGGCCCTTGGCAACATCCTGATCCTGTCACCGACCCTGATCATGGATGAGCCGATGATCCACAATATCGAAGGCGTTCTGCGCGAGAGCATCGAGGCTGTGACTTCTAGCCTCAAGGTCGGGGGATAGACGCTTGGCAACACGCTCCTCGCAAACTAGCGTTTCTGCACAGGATCTCGAAAGGTCGCGACGTTGGTAAAAACCGTCCAGTCTCTTGTGATCGGTGCCGGGCAAGCTGGTATTGCAGCGAGTGAGCATCTAAGCCGCAACAAGATCAGCCATCTGGTTTTGGAAAAAGACCGCGTTGCCGAAGCGTGGCGTAGCGGACGGTGGGACAGCCTCAAGGCCAATGGCCCGGCATGGCATGATCGATTTCCAAATATGACGTTTCAACACTGTGCCCCAGATGGATTTGCCGCAAAGGAAGAGGTGGCCGACTATCTTGAAAACTATGCCGAGATGATCGATGCGCCGATCCGTACCGGGGTTGAGGTACTAGCGTTGAAGCGCATTACTGATCAAACTGGATTTGAGGTCACTACGTCAGACGGGGTGATTTTAGCGGAGACGGTTGTTTGCGCAACCGGAGCCTTTCAAACGCCGGTGATACCTTCCCTTGTGCCCGAAAGTGAACCTATTACGCAGCTGCATTCCGCGCGTTACAGAAACCCGGATCAGCTTCCTGAGGGCGCGGTATTGATCGTCGGTTCGGGGTCTTCCGGAGGACAGATCGCGGACGAACTTTGCCGGTCCGGGCGTAAGGTGTTCCTGTCGATTGGCCCGCATGACCGTCCGCCCCGCGCCTATCGCGGACGCGACTATTGTTGGTGGTTGGGTGTGCTTGGCCTTTGGGATTTGGCCGCCAAAGAACCGGGGACAGAGCATTTGACCATTTCGGTCAGCGGGGCCAATGGGGGTCGCACGGTGGATTTTCGCAGGCTTGCCCATGAAGGGATCACCTTGCTGGGGCGCACCACGGGATTTGCAGAAGGTCGCCTGGAGGTTGCCGATGACTTGCAGGCCAATATTGCCGCAGGCGATGCCAACTACCTTGATATGCTGGATCAGGCCGATGCTTACGTCGCGAAGTTCGGTTTGGATTTACCGCCAGAACCTGCGGCACGTCAGATGCTGCCGAACCCAGCCAGCCTGACCGATCCGATCCGTATACTTGATCTGAAAGCGGAAGAGATCAGTACGATCCTTTGGGCGACAGGCTATGCTCAGGACTTTTCCTGGATGCAGGTGGATGCCTTTGATGATGCCGGCGCACCCATCCATCAGCGCGGTGTTTCCAAAGAGCCCGGGTTATATTTTCTGGGGCTTCCTTGGCAATCGCGGCGCGGCTCTACGTTTATCTGGGGTGTCTGGCACGACGCCGCATATGTCGCAGATCAGATAGCCATACAGGGAAATTACAGGAACTATCAGCCTGCGGCGGCTTGGTAAAAGGAGCAGGACATGAATATCTCGCAACCGATCACCAACCCGATAGAGGCTCTGCGCAAAAGCGTTTCCGTCCCTTTCGAGCGAGCTCGCGCCATGCCGCCCGAGGTCTACACCTCATCCGAGTTCGTCCAGGCCGAGTTAGAACAAATTTTCAAGAAGGAATGGTTCTGCATCGGTCGCGCGACGTCACTTGCAAAGGTAGGCGACTATGTGACCTGCGAGTTGGCCGATCAGCCGGTTGTCGTGCTGCGGGATTTGGATGGTGAATTGAAAGCCTTTTCGAACGTGTGCTTACACCGCATGTCGACATTGTTGGAAGGGCGTGGGTCGACCCGCGCGATCGTCTGTCCCTATCATGCCTGGACCTACAATCTTGACGGGTCACTGCGCGGCGCCCCGGCGATGGATGGCAACACAGGCTTTTGTAAATCCGACTACACACTGCCCGAGGTGGCCTGTCAGGAATGGCTGGGATGGGTCTTCATTTGCCTGAACCCGGATGCCCCGCCTGTCGCACAGCAGTTGGGTCAAGTCGAAAGCCTGATCGCGGGCTATGACATGACCAACTACACCGAGACTTTCTTTGAAGAACACGTCTGGGACACGAATTGGAAAGTTCTGGCCGAGAACTTCATGGAAAGCTACCACTTGCCGGTGTGCCATGCCGCCACGGTTGGTGGGCTGTCGCGGCTGGATGAGATGATCTGCCCACCGGGTCTGGCCGCGTTCAACTATCACACGATCCTGAAAGACGAGTCCCTAAGGATCGCCTTGGCGCATCCATCGAACGATCGCTTGACTGGCGATGAGCGTCGCACGACGTTCCTCTTAGCCCTCTATCCCAGCCTGATGATCACGCTGACGCCGGGGTATTTCTGGTATCTCAGCCTGCATCCAAACGGTCCAGGACAGGTGCACATCCGTTATGGCGGGGGCATGTCGAATGACTACGCAGACGATCCCGACGCGGCAGACAATCTGACCCAGCTTAAGACGTTGTTGGACGACGTCAATCTGGAAGACCGTGGCTGTACGGAGAAAGTCTATCGCGGGCTCATCGCGGAGGGCGTTACGCCAGGGCATCTGTCACATTTGGAACGGCCGAATTTCGACTTTGCGCAATACCTGATGAGCAAAATGGACCCTAGCTTTGAACCGGACTTCGCGGAGGAGGTTTAGATGCCCCTTGCGCTGTCCCAGCACCTTCAGGCCATTGCCGGCCTGCCAGCCGATGAGCCTTTTGGCCTGCCGGGATCGTTTTACACTGATCAAGGTTACTTTGCGCACGAGGCGGCGACGGTTCTCCGCCAGACGTGGCATTGCTTGGGCCGTGTGGACGAGGTGGCCGCGCCGGGTGATTACTTTACGGTCCAGCTTTTGAACGAACCGCTACTCGTGGTGCGCCAGATCGATGGCGAGATCGCCGTGATGGCCAACGTCTGCCGTCATCGTGGTATGCCTTTGGCGGGCGGGCATGGTCACACAGACCGATTTGTATGCAGTTATCACGCCTGGGCCTACGGCTTAGATGGACAGTTGTTGCGGGCTGCTCGGATGAAGAACGCGGGCTTTCTCGCAGCGACTTGCAAGCTCCACAGCCATCCGGTCCAGATATGGAATGGGTTCATTTACACCTGCCTTGATCCAGATGCGGCACCTTTTTCTTATCCTGAGCTTGACCAACTTTTGGCGAACTATGAGCCGAAAAACTTTCGCCTTGTCCATGTGGCGGAAGAGGTTTGGGAAACCAATTGGAAATGCTTGGTCGAAAACTTCATGGAAGGCTATCACCTTTCGGTGGTACATCCTGAGACCCTGCACAGCTATACGCCGACCGGGCTGGCGCGAAAACTTGTCGGTGGGGATGGGTTCACCTCCTATGCTGCAAACTACCCGAAAGACATCCCGTATCGCGGTTTGGGTGCGTCTGGGTTGACTGAAGATGAACGCCTGCGCTCGACCTTGTTTTCCGTTTTCCCGACGCAGGTCGCTAGTCAGGCAGCGAGCCTTTTGGTGTCATTATCCTTGTTTCCCTTGAATGCTGGTCAAGTCCGCGTGAAATGGACCATGTCCGTCTACGGCGACGATCTTGATGAGGCGACGATTGCCGCGCGCATTGCCTTATGGGAAGAAGTGAATGCAGAGGACCGGGAGAAGCTGGAACGGTTGCAGATCGCACTATCTTCTCACCACGCTCTAAGCGGGCCTCTCGCAGGCGATGACTACGAAGGCACAATCCGGGATTTTCATCTTTGGCTGGCCGCCCAAGACCGCAAAACAACCGCTTCAGAACGGAACACAAACGATGGCCCATACCCGCATCCGGACCTTCAACACCAAGGATACCTACCCCGAGCAGAACCTTGATAATGACCTGTGCCAGGCGGTTGTGACTCATGGCGGCAAGACGGTCTATTTGCGCGGCCAATGTCCGCAAAATCTGGACGATGCGATTAATCTGGAGAGCCATGACCCGGTCGAACAGACCCACAAGGTGATGCAGAACATCAAGCAGTTGATCGAGGAGGCAGGTGGTCAGATGGAACATCTGGTTAAGGTGGTGGTGTATATTACGGACGTGCGCCACCGCGAGGCGGTGTACCGGACGATGGGCGAATACATTCGTGGGGTGCATCCCGTTTCAACCGGTTTGGTTGTGCAGGCATTGGCCCGGCCCGAATGGTTGGTTGAAATTGACGGCACAGCCGTCATCCCGGACGAGTAAGATGACGTTTTCCCTTGTGGCGCGCTGTGCTGAGACGGGCATGTTTGGACTGGCGATTGCGTCGTCCTCGCCAGCAGTCGCTGCCCGTTGTTCCTATGCCCGGGCAGGGGTCGGTGCTGTGTCGTCCCAAAACATCACGGACCCAACGTTGGGCCCATTGACGCTGGACCTGATGGAAAGCGGGTTGAGTGCGCCCAAAGCTGTCGCAGAGGCAACGCGACGCGGCGAATTTATCGAATATCGGCAGATTTTGGCGGTGGATAGCACCGGTGCGACGGCCATCCACTCCGGTCCCAATTCATTGGGCATCTTCATCGAGGCGGCTGCGGAGGACGTGGCGGCTGCGGGGAACTTACTGGCCAATGACGCGGTTCCAGCCGCTCTTGTCGAGGGCTTTCTTTCGGCGAAGGGCTACATCGGCGACCGGCTAATCGCAGCGATGCGGGCAGGGCTGACAGCGGGCGGTGAAGCCGGGCCGATACATTCTGCTGGCTTAAAGATCGTGGACAACGTGGCCTGGCCTGTGGCCGACCTGCGATGCGACTGGACAGAAGACTGCCCGATTGAGACGGTCGCGACCGCGTGGTCGGTCTATAAGCCTCAGCTTCAGGCTTATGTGCAGCGCGCCTTGGACCCTCGCGACGCGCCATCTTACGGTGTTCCTGGAGATGAGTGAGCCAGTACTGGATATTCTGGATCGCTTGATCGCTTTCGACACCGTTAGCGCAAAAAGCAATTTGCCGTTGATTGATTATGTCCAAGATTTCTTGCAGCAACGCGGGTTTGAAACGCATCGTTTCGCAGATGAGACAGGGCTGAAAGCTGGACTTTATGCCAGTCTCGGCCCAGCGAATGACGGTATTCTTCTCTCGGCCCATAGTGATGTGGTTCCGGTCGACGGGCAGACGTGGACCATGGATCCCTTCCGCCTAACCGCCGAAGATGGCAAGCTTTATGGGCGCGGGACCTGCGACATGAAGGGGTATCTTGCTGCTATGCTAGCCTGTGCGGACAAAGCGGCTGGCCTGAGACTTGCCGCCCCTTTGAAACTCTCAATTTCTTATGATGAAGAGGTGGGATGCGTCGGCATTCAACAGATGAAAAACCATCTGGCGCCGTTACTCGGCACCCCAAGAATGTGCTTTGTTGGCGAGCCGACTCAGATGCAGGTGGCAATTGGCCACAAAGGCAAGGCGGCCTATCGCGCCGTTTGCCACGGCAGCGAAGGACATTCGGCCATGGCACCTATGTTTGCCAACGCACTGCATGTGGCGTTGGATTTTGGCCAGGCACTGCGTGATCTGCAGCAAGACTATGCCTCTGCAGAGCCGCAAGACGCCGCCTATGACATCCCCCATGCCACGGTGCATTTGGGCAAGATGTCTGGCGGCCGTGCGTTGAACATGATCCCTGATACGGCTGTTTTGGACTTTGAATTCCGTTACCTGGCTACAGATTCCAGAGCCGCCTTTGACAAAAAATTGGCTTCGCGCGCTTCCGACATTGCCGCTCGCCATCAAGAGCTGTCCACGCAGGCGTCTATCGAGATTGAAGCGGTTATGTCCTACCCAGGCCTGGCCCTCGACCCGGATCACAGTGCTATCGACTTTGCGAAATCTCTGTGCTCGGCCAAGGATACGATTAAGGTGTCCTTTGGCACCGAAGCCGGTGTTTTTGCCGAAATGGGCGTCCCAACGGTCGTCTGCGGCCCCGGTTCAATGCAAAACCAAGGCCACAAACCCGACGAATATTTGGAGTTGAGCCAATTGAGACAATGCCAAAACATGCTTGAGGGGATACTTCGTGACTTGGAGACGTGAGCGACGTCCAATTCTTAGGGTAATATTGTCTTGCGTGTGAGCGATGCTTGAACCGCGGCTCTTGTTGGGTTCAGGGTAGGGGCCTCAGCGCACATCCTCAAACATTCTGCGCCGTAGCCAACTGCGAAGCCTGCAGTTTGTGTTCTCAACGGTTCCTTTCTTGCCTGGAAGGTAGGGGTCGCAGAACCAGGTTTACGTTCCAAACGCGACTTGCAAATGCGGTCAGCTGACAAACTCGGTCCGGCGGTCAAAGGTGATTGACTTGCGCGCTGTGGGGGCAGGGCGCGGATGGCATCCGTAATCTTGCCCATGACGGGGTTGGTGCGTTTGTTCGGGTCTTTCATGAACACTGGAAACGGACTGACGCACTCAGCCAGAGGCGTCGCGTTGGTCTGGCCAAGCTTCTGTCAGTACAGCATCAAATCAGCCTTCTAGTAACCGAACTGGCGACGATGAGCGAAAGAATTCATCGGGGCAGTCGCACCGTATTGGCCATCATACTTTGACATGCTTTCATCGGAAAAAAATGATTGCGCTTGATCTCGCGATGAACGGTTGATCGGCGCCTGCCAATCCCAACTGCGATCTTGCTCACCGGTACTTTCGCGTTCAGCATGTCTTCGATTGCGCGTCGTTCGCGCAAATCCAGCTCTGTGTGGGCCATGTCCGTTCTCCTTGCTTTCCAGCAAGATAGGGAATTTGTCGCAACCCAGTTTGGAATGTGCCCCCGCGCGCATCCAAAAGGCCAATAATGAGAGTTATGTTAAAGAACTGGCACGAAAGACAGCTGTGAGCACAACTTAACGGATTGC
>JBCBHE010000036.1:0-36097 GCA_038526085.1 Pseudomonadota bacterium
TACTGGGCGTCGGTAGTAACCGACGTAATCAAAATACATACACACATGAAAACATGTGCCTGACTTGGAACCTGATGACCTTTGTTTGATTTGGTGATCATAGCGCGAGCAAAACACCCGATCCCATCCCGAACTCGGCCGTTAAGTGCCGCTGCGCTGATGGTACTGCGTCTTAAGGCGTGGGAGAGTAAGTCACCGCCAAATCTAATAAAGGCCATCAGGACAGTATCTCTCTGACGATAAATCCCAAAAAATGACCATGATATGGTGCCTATCACCACTGAGCAGCTATGTCCTTGACACACAATGCCACTGCGCCTGAACCACAAAAATCCAGCCTCTGCATATAGCGGAGAATTCAACGCGGCGGGTTGCCATGCTGGGAGAAGGCCAAACCACTGCCATCGCTCCCCTCGCGAAATGGTTCGCACAAGCGACGGGCGTAACCGTTTAGATGGGCGATTTGGAAAGCAGGTCGCAAGAGTGCTAGGGCGCGAGCAGTTCACGCTACAACTCAGTGCCGTTGTCCCACCAAACAAACCAGTTTTAAGCCTAGTTCGATCAGGCAGCCTCCTCGCCCTTTTCGATATCATCGAGCTGTTCAATAAACGATTTCACATCGCCGCTGTCCATTTCGCGCGCGATCGTACGGCGGCAGCTGTCAACGGTAGCGCGATGCAATGCGGCGAGATCGCTATCCTCCAACAAAGCATCAATGCGGGGACGTAGCTCGCCTGTTGTAATCGATGCATCTTCGGTGTTGTTGATATTGTATTTATTCCAATACTTCATGGAAATGCGATCTTTGTCCTTCGCATTTGCTGTTCCGCGCAAACGTTTGAGTAAGAAATCTTGACGCGATTTCGTCGCATAGTGGTTCACTTGAGCTAGCGCGTAGCCATAGCAATGCTTGTTGGACCGCCAACCTTTTTCATAAAACCGGTCCCCGAGGTCTTCACCAGAGCCATTGAACCAATTTATATCACCAGTTTTGGGTAGTGGCCTATCGTCACCAACACGAAATCGCGGGCGGTGCACGCCCATATAGTCGAATTTGTTCGGGCGGAAGAGTGTTTTAAATCCCCATACCAGACCATTTTCAGGATCATCATTTGTAGACCCTTTGGTGTACCTCTCCGTCACCAGCTGGTTGGGATCGAAATACTTTTCGCCGTTGGAACCCATTAGCTTCCAGTTGATTGAAATGGCATCCGCGGTCGGCATCGTGGCAAGCAATGCATCAATAGAATGATCTCCAATCTTGATGTTTAAGAACTCATCGGCATCAGAGACCAGGACCCATTCAGCAGCTTTAAACGCATCGTTGCGCTTGATTTTGTGGTAGGCTGACCGTTGTGGATCCATATTAGGGCCCTGTGGGTTGTCGATGTGAACGATATGTCCCAACGCATCCAATCGGTTCAAAATGAGGTTTGTACCGTCAGTACAATCGTTGGAGCAGATAACAAAACCGTCAAACCCGATCATCTGATGGTAGGCAATCCATTCGAGAATGTAAGGACCTTCGTTCTTCATCGTACAGGCAACAATGCGTTTGTATGACATCAGACTATCCTTGCTTCCTCGCGGATTTTGTAGCTGCAAGTGCTTTCGCGTGACGCTCGGAGGCATCTTCTACTGTCTCGTCGCCGTGTGTGGTGACATTGACTTCGGGACCACCCACAGTGGCCGCAGCCGCAGCCATCGCCGCGCGGCGTTCTGTCTTACGCGCAGTTTTTGTCCCGTTTACTAATGCCGCGATCTCTTTGTCCGGAATGCCGCTTGCCTGCATGGCCTTCACTTTATCCTGCCATTCTTTAGGAAGGTGGTGGAAAAACAGTACCTCTTGAAGCTCATCAACCGACGTTTGACCGGCTTCGCGTAGCTCTTTGATCCAGGGATCGTATTCGCCGGTCTCGCGGAGTGTGTTTACGCGGTTTGCGTGAAACGCCAATGCAGTCTCTTCAAGATCGCGCAACACTTTGTCTTCACGGAACTTTTCAAGGACGGCACGAGTGCGTGGCGCTAAATCATGAACGTTCATGTGCGGCCGTTCGTTGCGATCAAAGATCGCGAAGTACTCGGCACCGTATTTGCCAACTTTATTGTTCACGTTGCCGCGGACCCGGCGCAGCAGGTAGGATTCGTAAGACTTCACAGCGTAGTGGTTCAATTCGACCAAGTCCCGCCCGATGGTCGGTCTTGTTGATCGCCAACCTGAAAGGTTGAATTCACGTGGCATATCGACACCAGATCCGTTCACCCAGCGCCGTTCCAACATCGCGGCAATTGCAACGGCATTCTTGTCACCTCCCTTAACCTTTGGACGGTGAATACCAAATTTAACGTCGTTTGCGGGGCGGAACATAGTCTTCACACCCCACCCTTTGCGGAAGTCGTCAGGTGCGCCCAGTGTGTAGCTTTCGCTTACAAGGCCCGGGTTCCATTCCACGATCTCGTTTGAACCAAAGAAACGCCATGTCATCGCGATGGCCCATGCATCCTTTGGAACTTCTGACATTAAAGCGGACAAAGTGTTGTCACCGCACTTGATGGACACGAACTCATCCGCATCCATCACCATAATCCATTCGCTGTCTTGGATTTCAGGATTTTTATGCGCGAGTTTGAGGGCGTTTGGCTGCGGTTTGCCGCCTTCTGGCACGTCGTTTTCGAAGTGCTGGCAATACCCCATTTCCTGCAGGCGCCGTAGCATCGCATCGGTACCGTCGCTACAGTCGTTCGTGTATACGGCGATGTTATCGAAGCCGATCATGTGATGATAGGCGACCCATTCGAGCAGGCTATGGCCTTCATCCTTCATCATAGAAAACAGGGTATATTTGTGTTTAGGGCTCACGACCACCTCGTTCCCGCATCAAGTGACGCGAATTAGCTAAATGGTCCCAATCTGCGAGGCCACCTCAATCACACGGGCATTTATGCAATTTAGTGAGGGTCATCCTTCACGTATAACGCCTTGCCCGCCTCTTTCTTGTATGAAGATATGCTAGCGGCCCGGCCACTTATTGTAAACTTCACACTATTTATCGGGGGTTAAGATGTCCCAAGTGTGGCAAACGCTGCGCTTTCGTCATCACGCTTGCAGGAGTATCAAAAATGTTAACCGGCATAAGCTTCCATTTTTCATGTCGTGCCCACGTGATGCGGTACGCATCATAGGAGTCCTGAAGCTGACGGTAGGAGATTGATGGGTCCCGACCCTACTGAACGATGAGAATTTTGTGGCCAGGAATTTCCGCAAGGCCCCGCTGTTCGGTATCGGCCTTATTGGCAAGACCCAGCATTTGGATCTGTTGCATCGACAAGCGAACCGGCTTGGTGTTGGTATCGTCCTGTAACAGAAAAGACCCTTCGCGCATCAGTGGCTTCAAAGCCAAAAATTCACGCAGATGGGTATCCTTGGCGCCGTCCAAGTGCAGCAGGTCAACCTGTTCATCGGGATGTTCGTCAGTATAGCGTGGCAGTTCAACCAACGAATTGCCGGTAATGAACTCGCATCGACCGGGAAAGGCTTTGCTCAGCCAATCAAAGGCAGCTGGCACATAGACATCCACCCGCGCCCAGCTGGGTTCAACTTGCTTACAGATATCCACGCCGGTCACCCGCAAGTTTGGGTTGGCCGATAGAGCGAGGAAAAGGCTATGACCGCCATTCACCCCGACCTCGAACATGTGATCGCATTGCTTCGCCAACGTAAACAAGTTGCGCCGTTTCGCGTCGAAACGTGCCGTTAGCTCGTTGAGCTCGAAATCGGCATCCTTGTGTTCGTAGAACAGGTTACCGTTCAACTCTGTGGGCGCACCCACCTCCTTCAACGCATTCGCGAGATGAGCGTTGAGGCTCTTTAAGTTTTCGTGCCATTTCTCGCTGGAGAGCAAAGCGCGATAGCTCTCATCACACGGCAGCGAAATGTGCGCTGGTTTTTTTGCAACCGGTTCGCCCTTCTTAAACAAATGTGCCGTCTTCTTAGGGTCAACACCGTATTCCTCGACCAGTGTCGCAAGATAACTGCCTTCAAGCGGCTGGCCTTCAGTATTCAGCAACACCTTTCGCATACGGCGGCCAAAGAAGTGAACCGACAGTGTCTCGGGTTTGATATAGTCGTAGACCCGATCAAGACGTCTCGGCCAATAGAACCAATTGGCGCGACCGAAAGGAACCGGATACAGGACCTCGCCGGGCAGCGCATGCGCAGCCTCGCCTGTTTGCTTCGCGAAGTAATCGATCGCCTCCGGTCCTAGCACGCCCCATTGCATTTCTGAGACATGCAGACCATTGTCGGCATCCTTACGCGTCTGCAGCTCTTGCTGTTGTTCTTCGGGCAGCCACGGTGGGACGGGATATTCATCAACTGTCAGCCGCATCATGGCAAGCAGCGTCTTGCTGTCCTTTGGGAGGCCAAGGATGCCTGTAAATAGTAGTGGTTGCTTTTCGTTTCCCCAACCGAAGAAGAAACCATTGTCGGGCTTTTCAAACGGTTTCACACAAAGTGCATCGGTATCAATCCAAAGATAGTCGGTCTGGGACAGCAGACGAAGACGGAAAATGTCCGAATGAAAGGCCGGACTACCGGTCAACTTGTGGTAGATTATCGTACTCTCGGGCATGATCTCGCGGGCATCATGCTGCTCGACCCCCTCCGGAACGCCCATGACCGGATCGTAGGTATAGAGGATCGTCCTGTGCCCATGTTTGACAAAGGACTGGAGGCAGATCTGCTCCATCCAGCTCAGTTCGGGACCGATCCAGAGCGAGGCAACTGTGTAAAGCTCGGCCAATCGGCGCTCCTCAGTACATATTTACCAGGAAATTTAGTGGTAACGACGAAGCATGATCTCGCTCTAATCCACCGATTTCTCTTGTTCGTTGGTTGGACTCTTGGATTGAAAATTCCGTAACGGAAATCGAGGGACTGGTCCACTACTTGTTTTGTAGGGTGCACCTCTCAAAAACGACACGCCATGCCCAGCGGACAGCGGAAAACTATTTATTTTCAATTTATTAGAGAAACACTAGGTTCTAGCATCCGCCCTTTCCCAATCCGCGACAAGCGCTTGTAGCAAGATCCGAGACGCTTCGGCATCTCCCACATCGTTAAACATTGGTTTCTCGATGAATTCTAAGATGCGCTTACCCATTCGCTTCTCAACCAACTTGCCCAACCGTTTCGGGAGAAAACCAGCTGCGACGCGGGCACGTACCCAGGCTTCAAGCAGCGACGGAAGGTTGTTATCCTCATTGACGCACCAAACATGTTCAAATTGGGTCATGATGAAATCAAGTATAAGCGGATCAATATGCCGACGATCGCCTTGGAAGGGTGCCCTAAAGACATCCATGACTAATTCGTAACTCGGCCAGTAGTGCAGGTAGCCCTCCGCTTTGCGCGAGCACATGACGTCGTCAATCGCGACGCGAAGGATCGATTTAGAAACAGAGTTGGCCGTGATGCAACTTTCGTCACGGAAGGTGGCAATCAGCGGTATCGGCGACAGTGTGATGATGATCTTCGCGTCAGGGCGATGTTTTCGAATTAGTTGATAAATAGCATCGATGTTATCGCGATTTTCCTCAACGCTAGAGACGCGAAACAGGTGGCGTTCTGGATCGTAGGATTGTTTTGGCACACTGCGCCAAAAGACATTGTCCGTTTGCGCATCGTACCAAACTTCTGACAATCCAAAAGTGAGGATAAAGACATCCGTGTTGTCAAACAGCGCTTTGGTTTGCGTGCGTACGGATTCATCATAACCATACACCTCCTTATCGTAGCCGTGCCAAAGGGGCTCATCGAAGGTCTTGTTTTCCCATGCCCATTCGAACTGCTGACGAATTACAAAGGAATTCACCATGCCTTCGCCAATCCGCACAACGTATGCATTCTGTGCGTCAGGGTCTTTGGTGCTGACCCGGTAGTTGCGCTTGCCCAGCCATTTAGAGATGTTGGCAGCAAAGCAACTTCCAAAAGCCGTAATGCGGGTATCCTTATCGATAGCAGGCGCATCTGGTGCCCACCCCTGTACCACGAAATCGGCCGAGGCAGTATGCGCCACCATTTGCGTCATGTCAGGATTTTTGTTGATCCGCCGCTTCCCTCTGAACCAAGGCGAATGCGACTCTTCAGCACCTTCAACCCTGTCGTGATAGATCGCATTGGCACCATGCAAGCTGACCGTATGCAGCGCACCAGGCTTTTTCGGAGTGTCCGCGCCGGGCTTATACTTCCTCATTTTTCGTCCGCCTCGTAGATTATTTTTTGTTTGGCTTTATGACTGAACTTGCTTGTTATACTTGGAGTAGTCTCACTGTTTTTGGACAGTTTTACGGCATTTTAATGGAGCGCCAAGGGAAGGCGTTGACATGCGGCATTGGCTTAAGAAAACTGTTTAAACTTAGGAGGTTAAATCCGTTTCTGCGCGACATGAGTCAACCCAATCAGAATTTTCCTCGTAACCCAGTTGACGTAAAGTATCGCCGTACCTTTCGGCGTAAATCTCCGCGATACCTCGCGGCATATGGCTCTCCCATTGCCGTTTTTTGCCACTTGCCAAATGCTTGCCGTGTTGGGCACCGATGTCTTTGTCGCCGATCTTTACGCCCCCGAAAAGGGAGTTTCGCCAATAACTCTGAATGGCCCGATTGATATCAAGTCCTGCGATATCAAACTTTTCCAGAATGTCTCGAAAGACTGCGCAATCGTGATCCTCGATCAGATCTTCATACTTAAGCTCGACCACGCGCGTTCGCCCATAGGTCCAACGCGCCATCTCAGAAATTGTTTTGTGGTGTTTGTTTTCCATTTCAAAGATCAGCCGATGGTGGTCGTCAGGCAGTGCATTCAGATGCTCTTGGTAGTTTAAGCGTCCAGTACCGGGTGCAGCTTTCGCCAAAAACTTCTCACGGCCGAGAGGGGCGATGCGGTGGTATCGCATCCCAGATAACAAGACATCGCGTGGATCACGGATTAGGTGAATGATGCGTGCATAGGGAAGCGCAAATAGCTCTTCGGGAAAGCCAGAGTTCCAACTTACAAGAATTTGTGCTTCATCTACAGCAGCTTGGCTGAGCTTTGCCGCATTCTGGCATTGCATTAGCGGAATATTTTGGTCCCGCTTAATGTCATGTAAAGTGCGCCTCATCCAAACAGTGCCCGTTTTATGATGGGTGCCAACACATAGATACTGTCCCTGCATGCTCCGTCTTCCACTACATTTTTGAAGATTATCGCACCAACCGGTTCACTTGGCCAGTTTGGGCCGGTTTTTGAGTAATCCGCATCGACCCTATTCCAAATCGGCAGACCAACAGTGAAGTAATAATCCCTCGCCATCCAAGTATCGGGGTCGCCAAAGACTATGCAGAAGCTGTGATGTTGACGGTCAGATTCTCTATAATGGACACTGGGGCCTGTTAGTAGAAGAACCGGCGAGCCAATTTAGGTGCAAAAAAAACGCCGTTTGCATAGCTCGAGCGAATGCCCGTTTTGTCCCGCATAGCAGTCAGCGGCGCAGGCAAAGCGCGTCATCTGGCCAAGAAGCGGCGTCAAGGTCGGTTGTTCAGAGATATTGTTGAAATAGGTCTGTTGATTGACTGGTCTGCTCGGAATCACTCTTTTGGAGAGTGTGGAGTTTTATCGATGATGGGACCGAGGCTGGCGGCGCAAGAGGCGCTTTTCTGTGAGTTTTCGATTGAAGAGTTTGTGCCTGCTGATCTTCGGTTACGCGGCTTTGCTCGATTCCTTGATTTTTTGGAAGTTTGTCCTCTGCTGGCACCGCCCTACAGCCCTCACGGTCGTCCTTCGATTTATCCAGATTTGATGATCCGGATGTTGTTGCTGGGCTATTTGCGATGGTACGGATGAGCTGAAAGATCGCGACAGCGACACTGATCAGACCCCGCGTGAGCGGCCCGATTTGATTGATAGTGCATGACTGGCCTTCGGTCCAACAGAGCGATGATTTCTGGGGCCGGTGGACGGTAACGCTGCAACGGATTTACCGCGAGGAAGGGTTAAACGTTCGTAAACATTCAACCCAAGCACAAAAAAAGAGAACGGTTGATTTGGAGAAATCCCCAACGGAGAGATAGCGATCCTTCCGTCAGTTCCATCACCAATCGGTAGCCCTGCACGCTGTCCTCTCCGCACAAAGCCAGAGCACCCGTAACGAGGGACTCCCCGCGTTGCTCCACGGGGCTCCATGTCAAACGACACCATATATCGCCATGTTTTAGGAACGAATCATTAATTTCAAAGGGTGATGCGCGGACAGTGCCTCCAGGTTGGATCGGCGCCTGTGTGCATTGCTGGACCGTCCCCCAGGTGCCATAAAACGCAGCCCTTTCATCCGCGCTGGCAGGCGTGGCAAATAGGGCAAGGGCGAGACAGAAGCGCATAGCACTGGCATAAAGCGAAGACACCACACGCTCCAATCACGTCACCTTGAGGGCGTCGGCAAAGCCCTAGAAGTTAAACTGTACAGCTGCTTGGATGCGATCCCCCTCAAACTCCGACCCGGCCGAGTCTGTGCGGATGATCCGAGAGAATTCGGCACTTAGAGTGATCGCCTCTGTGAGGTCGTAACTTGTGTTCACATGCAGCGACTCCAGATCCGTAAAATCAGTGCCGCCGAATGCCGTTGCGAAGTCGTAGCTTTCGTTGCCATAGGCCACGCCGACGTCCAGCTGCGGTGTCAGCGCTTGGCGTATCTGGACCGTATAACCTTGCACATCATTTGCTTCGCCACCGACGATGTTGTCGCCTCCGCCAATCAGAAGCCCGCCAATGGCCTCACCATCGACAAAGGTGGCACTGATGCTACCGCCCTCCCAAAGGGAGGCCTCGGCCGAGAGCGTATAGGCGAATTGATCGACCTCCGTGATCCCATCGGTCGTTGTCCCGGCCAGGACAGCTCCGCGAAGTGTGTAGTTGTCGCCGCTATACTGGGCCGCCGCCGTCAGAAGTGGGTCATCGGACTCCGCGAAATTTTCTTCGATCGAGGCACTAACCTGAATGGCACCGGCGTCGTAGGTGTAGCGTACTTGCGGGACGCGAGCGAAGGTAATGCCGACGGGACCGTTAAAATCGACCGTGGTGGGGTACTGTCCAATCGGCATGAAATTCGTCCAGAACTGGCCGAAGAGCCACCCGTTGTAGCGCAAGTTGGCGTGGCGCAGGCGCAGCTCTGCCGTGCCGTTCGATCCGAAAAGGTCAAACTCCAACTGCCCCTGTGCGCCGGCCACATCGGCGTTAAAGCCGAGGCGGGATTGGCGGACGTTCGTATCAAAGGTGCCGTCGGTGGCGTTACCGGGTACACCAATTGCGCGGGCATTGGTTGTGTCGCCCTGCACAAAGTCGAGGTCGTAGTTCAAATCAAGTTTGACAAAGCCGTAGACGTCGACCTCCTGTCCTACCACGGATGTGGCGGCGAGCAGGCAAGTGGCTGTCAGGGCTGAGGTGATGGTGGTCTTCATGGCGGTCTCCAATCTGTTCCGCACCCGTCCCATCGGGGCGCGGTAAGCAGATGGAGCGCGCGTGACCGCCTCACAGGCAATTCAAGTCAGGGCGATCGCCCCGTGTTGCTGTGGCGCGGCACACGGTGGAAGTTCTTGATGTGGCGCAGCTTTTTGGGGTCCCGTCGATCACACACACGAGCCGTCACATTTGGGCGACGGATTGAGAGCGGGTGCGCCTAGCTGCGCACCCGTGTGAGGTCTGGGTCGTAGGGGGAGGCGTCGACGACAGTGGCAGGTATCGAGGTGCCACAAAGGTCGAGCGTCATGGTTGTCACGACGCCTGCAAAGGGTGTCTTGACGAAGGCGTAGGCGAGGTTCTGGCCCACGCGGTAACCCCAAGCCCCTGACGTGATCGTCCCCACAACGGCGTCACCGTCCATCAGAGAGCCGCCAGGGTGGGCCGGTGTTGTCTCTGTGTCGATGACCAAGGTGACAAGTTTGGACCGCGGGCCTGCGGCATGGCGTTTGGTGAGCGCAGCCTTTCCGACGAAATCCGCTTTGCTCATGTCCACAAACCGGTCGAGCCCGGTTTCAAACGGGTCAAACTCTGTCAACAGGTCGGCCTTCCAGTGCAGATATCCCTTTTCCATGCGCATCGACTCAACCGCGCGGGCACCGAAAAGCTGCAGTCCAAAGGCATCGCCTGCGGCGCGAATGGCCTTGTAGGCGGCATAAAGCGAAGCGTTCGGTACGTGGATCTCGTAGGCTAGCTCCCCAGAGAAGCTCACAGCCATCACCGTCGCTGATGCATACCCGACGTAGCATTCGCAGGCTGAGAGCCAGGGGAATGCCTCCTTCGACCAATCGCCGCGTGCCGCTGCGGCGAGGACGTCGCGCGACTTCGGTCCAGCGAGCAGTAGGATCGTCTGATCATTCGTGAGCGACCGGATCTGCACATCTTCGTCCGCGCGGAGGTGCTGCGACAGCCAGTCATGATCGTGAAACTCACTCGCGGCGGCGGAGCCATACCAGACACGCTCCGGGCCGCGGTTGGATGCAGCCAGGTTCGCGATCGTCGCTTCCGCTTTGATCATGCCGTGGTCGTTCAGCAGATACCCAAGTCCCACGCGGCCCTCCCGCCGGTTCAAACGCCCACAGACCATCCGGTCGAGGAATGCGTGGCGATCCGTGCCGGTGATCTCTAGCCGGTTGAAGCCATTGACTTCTGCCAAGCCAACATTCGTCGCAACGTTCTCCACCTCGGCCCCGATCAGATCAAAGGTCTCATCAAAGTCGAAGGTCAAAGACGGGTGAAAGTCGGGCGCGGGCTTAATGTAATCGACCCGTTCCCAGCCGTTCACAACGGTGAATTCTGCGCCCTCGGCCTCCAAGATAGCCGTCAAAGGGGTGGTCTTCCCGGGCCGTCCAGCGGGGCGGTGTTCGTGGGGGAAGTGGAAGCGGAACTCGTTCTGATAGTCCTCAATTGCCTTCAAAGCCGTCAGTTCCACATTTGTGTGCCCGGCGAACCGGCGTGGGTCGATGACCCAAGTATCGTAGCATGCTTCGCCATGCACGATCTGCTGGGCGAGCAGCCATCCATGCCCACCGCCTTCGCCAACGCCGGCCCGCAGGCCAATGATACAGAAAGCGTTGCGTTTGCCGGGAATCGGCCCGACCAATGGCGCGCCATCGATGGTATACGTGATCGGGCCGTTGACGATAGTTTTGATCCCCACCTCCTGTAACGCGGGCATCCGTGCAAAGGCGCCCTCCAGCACATCCATCACCCGGTCCAAGTCATCCGGGCACAGGGCATTGGCGAAGTTTGGATCAATCCCGTCCATCCCCCATGTTTTGCACTCCTGTTCATAGAAGCCGATTAGAAGCCCGTTCTTTTCCTGACGGCTGTAGTAATCACTGATCGGACAGCGGAGCAGGGGCATCCGGTGGCCTGCGTCGATGATCCCCTGGATGTCTTCTGTAACGAAGTACTGATGCTCCATCGACGCAACTGGATGATGCACGCCCATCATCCCGCCGACTTCATTCACGCGATAACCGCAAGCGTTGACGACGATGTCGCAGTCAATGTCACCTTTGGTTGTATGCACCGTCCAGGTGTCGTCTTTGTGCTGGGTGAGGTCCGTGACCGGCGTGTTGCGATATACCTCCGCCCCGGCCTTGCGAGCACGCCGCGCCAGCGCTTGACAAAGTTGCGCGGGGTCAATGTCGCCATCCAGAGGGTCCCAGAGACCACCGAGCAGGTTGTCGGTTGAGATGAGCGGATGCCGTCGCGCGCATTCCTCGGCATCAATCACCTCAAAATGCACATCCATCCCACGTGCCATGGAGGCGAAGTGACGATAGCCTTGCATCTGCTCTTCTGTATTGGTGAGGCGGATGCCGCCATCACCGTGGTGGTAATTAATCGGGTAGTCGGGGTCGTCTGCGAGTTCTTTGTAAAGATTGATAGAATGTGTTTTTAAGCCCACCATCGTTTGGGTCATCCCAAAGTTGGTGACTTGGGCCGCAGAGTGCCAGGTCGTGCCGCTTGTCAGCTCATCCCGTTCCACCAGCACCACATCCGACCAGCCCTCTTGGGTCAGATGGTAAAGCGTTGAACAGCCAGCGATGCCACCGCCAATCACCACAACTTTGGTGCGTGTCTTCATTGGGCTCTCCTGTTGGCCTTTGGTCCGTTTGAGCGAGAGCTTGCGCGAAAGCTTCGGCGCTTGCACAGTGTTTTTAGAAAACCCGAACGGTGCGCCGGGAAAGGTCTGAACAAGGGGAGGCCTCATGACGGATCAATCAGCGAGCCGCCCCAAACGGGGTGGGCGGAAGGGACGTTTGGCACATCGGGCGGCGGGGCCAACTGTGCACCCATGTCCTCCGGGGCAAGTGGGGGGGCAGTACGCGCCGCTGATCGAAACCGAGATGCAAGCGATCTTCGGCACGGCCTGCAGATTGCTCGCCGAATTGGGTATGGGTGAAGTGCCAGACAGGCTCATGACGGACTTGATCGCAGCTGGCGCGACAGACAACGGAGCAGGGCGCGTGTTAATCCCACAAGCGCTGATTGACGATGCCATTCTCACCGCGCCCAAAACCTTCCCTTTGCATGGTCGCGACCCGGATCGCACCATCACGGTCGGCGGCGACCGCGTCTATTTCGGTACCGGCGGTGCGGCGGTGCAAACCTTAGATCTTGATAGCGGCACCTATCGGCCTGCCACGCTGCAGGACCTGCACGACTTCACCCGCCTGCAAGACACCCTCGAAAATGTCGCCTGGTTCACGCGGTGCTGTGTGGCAACAGATGTGCCGGATAACTTCGATCTCGACCTCAACACTGTTTATGCTCTGGTGAAGAATACGACAAAGCCCATCGCGACCTCTTTCACGCTCGCCTCTCACGTGGCTCCGATCGTGGAATTGCTCGACATCGTGGCAGGCGGTCCGGGTCAATTCGCGGAACGGCCATTTTTGAAGGCCCACATTAGCCCGGTCATTTCACCTATGCGCTATGGGGAAGACGCGGTGGATGTTGTCTATGCCTGTGCCGCGCACAACATCCCCATGTCATGCATCACCGCCGCGCAGGCGGGGGCGACGGCCCCCGCGACGCTGGCAGGTTTCCTGGCGCAGTCGCTTGCCGAAACCCTTGCGAGTCTCGTGATGGTCCATGCGGTGAAGCCCGGCCATCCGATGGTTTTCTCCAACTGGCCCTTTGTGGTGGACCTGCGCACGGGGGCCTTCTCGGGTGGCAGCGGGGAAACAGCGTTGCTTAACGCAGCCTCCGCACAACTCTCAAACTGGCTCGGTTTGCCCTCCGGTGTCGCTGCAGCAATGACAGATGCCAAGGCCGTTGATGCACAATACGGGGTGGAGAAGGGCATGACCTCGCTCGCCGCCGCTTTGGCAGGAGGAAATCTGATTTATGAAAGTTCTGGGATGACATCGGCGCTTTTGGGCGCGAGTTTTGAGGGATTTGTGCTGGACAATGAAATGCACGCTCACAGCTACCGGACCCTGCGGGGTGTCGAGGTGAGCGATGAAACCCTGGGCTTCGGCGCGATTTGTGAAGCTGTCCTAGGTGACGGCCATTTCCTGGGAGGTCCGGCCACCATTGCCGCGATGGAGCGGGATTATTTCTACCCGCCGCTTGCCGACCGCACGGAACCACGCACCTGGGCAGAGAGCGGCGCGCCAACGGCCTGGGACGTCGCCAAAGCCAAGGCGAGGCACATCTTGGACACGCACCATCCGCACTATCTGACGTTGGAGCAGGACACCGTGATCCGGTCAAAATTCAATATCCTGACTGGATGAGAACAATGAAAGAGTATTCAATCGGAAAATCCGGTCTGACCGTCACCGACATTTGCTTTGGGGCCTCCGGCTTGGGTGATATGCCCGACACCTACGGCTACAGCGTCGACGAGGACCGGGCCGGGGCGACGGTTGAGGCAATCTTCGACGGCCCCGTGAACTTCCTCGACACCTCGCGAAACTACGGCTTCGGACGGAGTGAAGAACGGATCGGCGCTGTAATCAAAGCACGCGGCGGCCTGCCGGATGGGTTTGTGTTGTCGACAAAACTCGATCGCGACATGGACACTGGGCGTTTCGACGCGGATCGGGCTTGGCAATCGCTGGAAGAAAGCAAAGTGGCGCTTGGTCTTGATCAAATTCCGATGTTGCAACTGCATGACCCAGAGCATGCGCGAGACATCAAAGAGATCACCCGCGAGGGCGGGGCGCTCGACGCGCTTTTCAAGATGAAAGAAGAGGGACACGCGACCGCCGTGGGCCTTGCCATGGGGCGTCTCGACATCATGCTTCCTATCTTGAAAGACTGGCCCTTCGACGTGCTGATCAGCCACAATCGGTGGACGCTGTTGAACCAGTCGGCGGGTGAGATGTTCGATTACGCTGCAGAAAACGGGATCGCGATACTCAACGCCGCTCCTTTTGCGGGCGGTGTGCTGGCGAAAGGCAGCCACGCGATGCCGCAAGTCACCTATCAGGCCGCCGATGATGTGGCCCTTGCGCCGGTTCGCGAGATTGAAGCGCTGTGTGGAGCACATGGGATCGCGGTGGGGCCAGCTGCTTTGCAGTTCTCAACCAGCGACAAGCGGGTCACCTCGACGGTCGTTGGTGTCACGAAACCCGAAAGGGTGGCGCAGACGCTGGCCTGGGCTGCGGAGCCGATTCCGGCGGATCTGATGACCGCATTGACTGATCGTCCGGCCGATAATACGGATCCAGAGGCGAACAGGGACTATCGCCCTGGCTAATCGGACGAAAGCGGCCCACCGGCCTCATGCGGCTTAGGCGACCAGTTGAGCACGGGTGACCAACGGGTTTCCGGGAGGCCGACAGGTTGATCAAACAAAGTACCGGGTTGATTGCCCGCTAGGTCTTCCAGCATTGGATCGACGGCGAGTTGATGTTCCTGCCCACTCCAAGGCGCAACAGGCGCAAAGCGCCAATGCGTCTCTCCATTCTCTAAGCCGATGCGGCCAGGAACCGGTATTCCGTCGGGGCCGATCACCCTCAGGCGATAGGCAAGCGACAAATGATCGATGGGACCATCAAGCACAACGGTCAGAGGGTCGCGTGTTCCGACGCCCGGCCTAAGGAGGGCCCAGGTGTCCGGCGACGGCGATGATACGTCAGCTTCACTGACGGTAAACGTAACGCGGTGCGGTGTCGCGAGCGGACAGCCCTGTGCGTCGTGCGCAGCTTCTGAAATCTGCAGATGATAGGTCTCGCCAGCGACCAGGGCGCGTCCAAGTGTGCGGTTCGCGTTTAGTCCGGTCTTCACACGACCAGGGTCGAGCAACAGCGTCAGCCGCGTGCGATCTGACGACCAAAGATCGAACCTGTTCGTAAGGAAAACACCGTCGACTCTCTGTCCTGCGCTATCCAAAAGATCGATCGCGGGCAGGATGTCATCCTGCCCCATTGGAGCCGAGAAATAGATATAAAATCGGAGCAGATTTTCAGGTAGGGCTTCCCCTGTCGGGTAGACTTCTTCGACCGTTGTCTGGCCTGTCTCGCAGGCCGGCAACGAGCCCGCCGCCAGCGTTGCGGCGAGCCCCATTGCGCAAAGCGGTCTCATCACTCAATCAGCTCAGGAAAACCTTCTTCAGCTTTGAGAAGGTTGTGAAAACCGCGCATGCCCTGACCAGCCTGATTTTCGGCATAGACATAATCGGGGAAATCATACTCTGAGATGAAGTCGCTCAGTCGCAAGTATACGCCCTTGCGGATCGACACCAAATCCATGGCTCCTGTATCCAAATTGCGTTTCAGGGCGAGCAAGAATTGGGGGTCTTGATCCGCCGCCTGGTAAACCCCGCTCATCGGAGTTTGGATCGTTGCAACGCCAGCTTCCATGCCCATCCCAACTGGCTCAACAAGTCCGGGTGCGTTGGCGGCTTCTACGACGGACTCCAGCGGGATCAGATTGGCTTGAAGCTCCCGATTGACGACCATCACGAAGTTCGAGGCGTTCTGTTCTTGATCATAGACCGCGAAGGATAGCACCTCGAGCGGTGTGTTACCGTAGCCAAGCTCTGCAATTGTGTTTCCGGTGACATGGGCGCCGTCTGTTAAGCTTGACGTGGGCAGCGTCACCAAAGGCGTACATGTGTAGGCCGCGACCACTGTCTGGACGCCATCGAGATCAACAATCTCCATTGCGCGGATCGGTGCACGGGTTTCCATTTGGTCATGCACCGCATGGTATATCTCTACACTGGTTGACTGTGCTGCTTCGCCAAAGGGATAAGAAATTTGGTTGAGGGTCGACGCAAACTCACCCGTCGACAAACCAGAGACGAACAACGTGCCATCCGCGTAATCCAGATCCGTAACCGTCAGCGTTGCGGACGGAATATCGCGCCAAAACGTCACCCCATCATCCGGCGCAGTGCCAAGCGTTGTGCTGGTTGATGGCAATGACGCGAGATCAAGTGGCGTGATCGTTCCATCTTGCGTGACCATCACCACCGCGGGCGCGGCGCCGACGGTTAGTGACACATAGGCGGCCTTGGAGGCCGGGTTCACCGCGAGATCGTTAAAAGTAATTTCTGTTTCGGCCACGCCCAAGGTTTCGGCGAGCGCGCGACTGAATCCTTCGAAGGTGTAGGCGGTGGAGTCGGTCGCTTCTGCGGCGTCGGGAAGCGTATAGGCAAGGATCGCGGCACCGACGCTATCTGCCACAAACAGCGTTGTTGGATCCGCGAATTCGAGAACCGTGGCCGACTTTGGCGCCTCTGCTACTGCGGCCTGACCCGCCGCCAAAGCGGTCATGCCAGTGAGACAAGCGATCAAATGTGTCTTCGTCATTTCACTTTCCTTCTTGTTGTGGTGGGGGTGGGTCGCCTGATCAGCCCATCAATTGACAGCTGACCAAGACAAACCGATATCCTGAACCGCGCTTTTCAACGAACCCGGCCGCTCGAAAAGGCATGTGGAGGCCGATCATCGGGATCTTGTCAGTCGCAAGAAGGTCAAGCACGTGTCGACGTGTTGCAATTGCCTGCGACTTGTTAGCGTCTTCATGTTGTTGTCCTTTCCGTTGCGATGCCTAGGATTGTCCAAGCAGTTTTCGATACCGAGAGATGAACAAATCGCGGCCCTTGATCATGCTGGTCACCCAGTCGCCCAAGGTGGCGATCATCATGAAGGAGCTCCCGCGTTTGGGGCCGAGTGGCACGAGGATCGGCGCCTTGCCCCAAGGTTTGTAGGTGCTTTGGGTTTCAACGGGTTTCCCTGACGCGGCGGCCTTTAAGAGCTTTGCGAGCCATGGCGCTTGGCGTGATACGGCGACAATGGTCATCAAGTCCCCGTTGTCGGCGGCGTCTCCGGCCGCAAAGACGTTCGGCAAGGATGATGGACGCATCCATTCATCTACGACAAGACGCTTGTCAGGGCTGCGGGTCACGTTGGGTAGCTGATCAGCGAGGCCAAAAGTGACGCGCGCGCCGACAGCCGGTACGATGAGGTCGGCGTCAATAATGCGACCGGACGAGAGTGTCACAGTCCCGCCACTGGGTGTCGTGCCGTTTGGAAGCTCAGCGGCCCGTTCGCCCAAAATGACATTCACATTCATTGCACGGAGTTTGTTTCCCAGTGACGTTCCGAGCTTCGCGGGGAAACCCGGAAAGAGTGCGGAATCGCTAGAAATCAGCGTGACCGATTTATCCGGCATTGCGCTGGCAATCTCACCGGCGAGTTCTGTTCCAACAGCCCCCGCACCAATGATAGCGACCGAAGACGCTTCCACTAGCGCATTGTGCCAGGCTGCGTTTGCGGCGCGCAGACCTGCTATGTCGCCCGTTGCGGACTTGAAGGCGGGCAAGTTGCCGGACCCTGTCGCCAGCACGACGTAGTCAGCCGCAATCTTCTTGCCATCGGAGAGGGTGACGCCGGTACCATCGACGCCAGTGGCCTCTGCTTTGATGACCTGACCATTCGATAGCACTTTGTCGTAGGGGACCAAAGCCTGGTCTAAAAGGCTGGGATTGACCATCGCGCGGATCATTGCGGGCGCATGCGTAAAAGCCTCGGCCCGTTCGATTAGGCTGACCTTCATGCTGTCGTCTAGCGCTTTCGCGAGCTCAACACCAAGGTTCCCGCCACCCACAATTGCAACGTGCACAGAGCTTACCACTTCGTTCCCCCCTGCAAGACCACTGTCGGTTTCAGTTGTCCGAAACCCATCATCTGATAAAGTTGATAAAGTCACCAAATGGCAGAACGTGGATAATGTCAACTAAAACAAGAACGCTTCCCGATATTGAAATTGGGCAGCTCGTCGATCGCTTTATGCGGCACATTCATGCGGATCTCGGGCGCAAGGCCCCGACTTTCGATCAAGAGAAAGTTGGCCCCGCAGGGGGTATGGTCTTGATGGCGCTTGCTGATCAAGAGCCGGTCGCCATCCACGAACTTGTGCGGTCCTTGGCGCGCGACAAAGCGCAGATTACCCGGTTGTTACAAACGCTCGGTGCGAAGGGGCTGATCGAAAAGTCGCAGTCACCGATGGATGGACGAGTCTGTGTTTTGCAATTGACCCAAAAGGGTCGAGGCACGGTGATGCGCCTAAGGGTTGCTCTTGCGGAAACAATTGATGGCTTACTTGATCCCTTGGATGTTCAAGAGCGTGGCGCGCTCAAGTCATTGTTAAAGAAAGCTTTTGATGACCCGCTTTGACAATTTGCGCCGGCCTGCCGACTGACAACGTTGCAGCAAGACTGCCTGGACGCTGTCCGAATAACCCGACGCCACCGCGACCTGAACCGCAACAACGTCTCATTAGACCGCGCCGACATGTTCTTCTCTTAGGACCGCTTTCTGAACTTTTCCCATCGCATTTCGCGGCAAATTGTCGAGAGTGATATATTGCCGGGGGTGTTTGAACTTCGCGAGTTTTTCCGCGACCTCCGCCCGCAAAACATCTACATTGATCGAACACCCCGGTTCCACAACAACTGCAGCAATCACGCTTTCACCAAAGTCCGGATGCGGGATGCCAAAGACGGCACTTTCAAGCACGCCGTCACAATCGTTCAGGACGTCTTCGATTTCCTTCGGGTATATATTGTAACCACCTGCAATAATGAGATCTTTGGCGCGGCCCACTATTGTAATGCGCCCATCGGCGGAAGATGTGGCCAGATCGCCGGTGAGGAAGAACCCATCTGCGCGCAGTTCTTCAGCGGTCTTTTCAGGCATCTTCCAATAGCCCTGAAACACATTGTCGCCGCGGACTTCGATCATCCCAATCTCGCCAGGGGGGAGCGTTTCAGCGGTGTCAGGGTTGACGATTTTCACCTCGGTTCCGGGCAAAGGAAAGCCAACCGTCCCTGCGACGCGGTCACCTTCGTAGGGGTTTGAGGTAATCATGTTCGTTTCTGTCATACCGTAGCGTTCAAGAATCCGGTGCCCGGTAGTGTCTTCGAAGGCGATATGGGTCTCCGCCAACAGCGGTGCAGATCCGGAAATGAAAAGCCGCATGTTTGACGTACAGTCTTTGGTGAACCCATCACTCTCCAACAGGCGGGTGTAGAACGTGGGAACCCCCATCATCAAGGTTGAGTGCGGGAGCTCCGCAAGGATCGTGTCGGCGGAAAAAGACTCGATCAATCGAATTTCGGCCCCGGCGCCGAGGCTCGTGTTCACTGCAACAAATAGGCCGTGCGTATGGAAGATCGGCAATGCGTGGATAAGGCGGTCAGCGTCTGTCATCCGCCATTCGGCTATCAGGACTTCCGCATTCGAAAGCAGGTTTTTGTGCGATAGCATCGCACCTTTTGAACGGCCCGTTGTCCCTGAAGTGTAGAGCAGTGCAGCCAAGTCGTTTGGGCCGCGTGCCGCCGTTGCGTAGGTGCTGGGTTGGGTATCAGCCTGACGGCTAAGCGTGCCGCCACCGGCGGCCAGCGTCAGCAGCTTGGCCCCCACGCTGTCGGCAATTGGGGCCATTGCGTCTGCAGTTGTGGCATCGCAGACGATCAGCTTCGGCGCAGCGTCTTCAACAAAATAGGTCAGCTCCGCTTGTGTATAGGCGGTGTTGAGCGGCAAATAGATCGCGCCTGCTTGCACCGTGCCCGCGTAGAGCGCCAGGGTATCTGCCAGTTTCGGGGCCTGGACCAAAACGCGGTCCCCTACAGTGAGCCCATGGTCAGATAGAACATGGGCCATCTGTGCCGCCCGCTCGACGAATTGGGCATAGCTCACCACGGTTCCATCGTCGCATGTCAAAAATGTTGCGTGATTTTTGGCATGTGGCTTGATGAGCGCGTCATAGAGCGTGTTTGTCATGCGACCCTTCCTTTGCGCGATGGTTCAATTGGGGTCGAAAGAAGCGTTTCGACATTGCGCGAGGCAGCGATCTTAGCACGGAGGGCGAAAGCTTCGTGGTTTTGCTCGGTATGTGAAAGATCATACAAGTAGTTCACCATTGCACCGCAGGACTGCCGTTTCCCGTTCTCAGATGGGTCCGCCCCCGCGTGGATTTCATGCACTTCGGCTCCGTTTCCAAGATGAAAGCGGGCAACGGGGTCCAACGGCGCACCGTCACTGCGTTTGGCCTTCAAAAGGTAGCGCGCGACCAGGCCGCGGAGAACCTCGTCCGGTGCCGTACCCGCCAGAGCCCTTCCCGCGGCGGTGCCGAGGATTTCATCGTCCGTTTGCGTCGAAAGCCACTGGGTCAGACCAGGGATGGGCGACAGCGTGACAAATGACTTGAGCCCGTGAAGTTCGGTGGACAGTTCAGCGACCACCTGCTTGATCAGCAAGTTGCCAAAACTGATCCCGGCAAGGCCCTTTTGGCAGTTCGATATTGAATAGAAGGTGGCGGTTGTCGCTTCATCCGCCCTGATTGGGGCGCGATCTTCTGTGAGAAGGTCGGCAATTGATCCAGGGATCTCGGTTGTCAGCGCCACTTCGACAAAGATCAATGGCTCCCCTGGCATTGAGGGATGAAAGAACGCAAAACATCGGCGATCTGCCGGCGCGAGCCTTCGCCTGAGATCCTCAAAATCGTCGATTTGATGCACCGCCTCATAGGTGACAATCTTGTCAAGGATGGTTGCCGGTGTGGACCAATCGATCTGTTCAAGCACCAGAAACCCTCGGTTGAACCAAGATCGCAGCAAGTGAATGAAATCGTAGTCCGTGCGCTGCAAATCGGGGTGAGATTTGACGAAACGCAAAAGATCGACACGCATCGCAACCAAGGCGCGCGTTGCCCCAATGGGTTGGTTCAATCGGCGCAGTAGCTCTTGGCGCCGCGGTTCTGACACCGCGCACAGCTTTTTAAAGGCTTTTGGGGTCGGGTTGCTTGCATAGTCTTCGGCAAGGGTCGCCAGCTGTGCTGCATCCAAATCAAGATGCGTGTTCAGGTATTGGAAAAAAGCCAGTCTTTCCGCATCGTCGCCTGCTTGATAGCGCGCAAGCAGAGTTGCCGCGAGCTTGTAGCCCGATACTTCGCCCTCGGCAGACATGAGAGCTTCCGTGAGTTCCGAAAGCGTGCGGGTATCGTCTTGCGGGCGTGCGGCCCACGTCCGTTCAAGCAGGTTCGAGACCAAGTCACCAAAAACCCAACTGCGCTTCACGTTAGGCCTCCATCTGGGCGCTGAAGTATTCACCTGTGCGCCGATAGTGTTCAAGCAAAAGGGCAGACGTGGCGTCGGCATCATGCTCTAGCGCGGCATTCATGATGTTTTCGTGTTCCGACGCAATAGACCGCTTGCCATAGAGAGGGCCGTCGGCCGCAAGAAAGCGATAGCGAATATTCAGGTCGTATAGCTGGCTGCAATACCGTTCCAACATCGGCAGGTCGGAGTTACTCAAGAGGGCCATGTGAAACGCTTTGTGTGCCGTTTCGAATGCTTCGACGTCCTGTCTTTTTGTCCTGATCATGTGATGATGGCTCAGAACGAGACGCTCTTCCCAAGTTGTATCTGCCCGTGCGAGGGACGCGCGCAGGGCTTTGTCCTCAAGCGTGCAGCGCAGCATCAGGATTTCTTCAAAGTTCGCTTTGCTGATAGGGGCCGCACGAAAGCCGCGCTGATCGATCCGCTCTACCAGCATATCGGACGTCAGCAGGCTTAGCGCCTCGCGCACCGGGCTTGCACCGCTGTTCAGTAAGCCACGCAGTTCCTCGATCTTGAGCTTCTTGCCTGGGGGCAACGCGCCCGTGAGGATCTTTTGCCGCAGTGTTTGATAGCATTCGCGGGTCGCGGAGGTTTCTTTCCCTGGCGTCGATTGCAAAACATTCATGACATGGTTCCTCGTTTCCGCGTACCCAGGACTTTAGCGCATCTGCGCGGTGCCTGTAGAGAGGCCGACCGCCAGTGTCAGCGAACCTTCATTGACGAGCCATCGACGCAGCACGTAGGTGCGTGCGCCGGATGCATGCATGGGGTCTGCCGCCGCCAACTGTTGCGCCTCTTCAAGGCTGTTTGCACGATAGACAATCAAGCCCATGCCCTGCATATGCTCGCCCGTTTTGTCCGACATCGGACCTGCGAATGCGAGTTTTCCTTCACGCTCAAGCGAGGCCTGGTAAGCAAGGTGATCGGGCAAGTTTGCCTTGACCTCGTCCGGCGCTCCAGCAGGCGTACTGTGGGCCACATAAAGCTCTAAAGCTAAGGCGCCTCGGGCGCTTGCCTCCGATTTGTATTGCGACCACGCGACCATGTCGGCCTCCAAAATATCGATATTATTTGACATATGGGCATATAGTAGGCAGAAAATATCAGAACTGGCAAGTCATTGAGACAGGGAGGGCCGATGAAATACCTGGTTGGTGAGACGCAAGGCGGGATCGCGGTTTTTTCTGTAAATGACGGAAAAGCCATCAATTTATCCGCTTTAGATGAACGTGTTGGCGGGGATCTGATGGGGTTGATTGACGAACCTGGGCTCGTCGAATCATTGCGCGACAAAATGCAAGGCGCGCCTGAAATCGACGTCGCCGACATCACGCCCGCAATGCCAGTCCAGGTTCCCGGTACCATCATCTGCATGGGGCTCAACTACATCGAGCATATCAAAGAGGGAGGCTACGAAATCCCCGAATACCCGGCGCTTTTCATGCGTGGGAAGAATTCAATGATGGCGGCTGGGCAGCCTATGGTGCGTCCCGCGGCATCAGAGACGCTCGATTATGAAGCCGAGTTGATGATCATCGTCGGTAAGGGTGGGCGGCATATCGCAGAAGATGACGCGCTCGAGCATGTCTTCGGGTATACGGTCTTTAATGACGGATCGGTCCGGGAATACCAGCGCAAGACTCATCAATGGACGCCGGGCAAAAACTTTGACGACACGGGCGCCATTGGCCCGATCACCGTGACACCGGACGAGGTGCCACCGGGCGCCGCAGGGCTCAAGATCGAAAGCCGTGTGGGGGACGAGATCCTTCAAAGTTCGAATACCGCAAACATGATCTGGAACGTTCAAAAGATCATTGCGACCATCTCGGCGTATACCACGCTCGAGCCGGGCGATTTAATTGCGACAGGCACGCCACCCGGTGTGGGTCACGCCAAAAAACCTAACCCTCGATGGCTGCGACCTGGCGAAACGGTTGAGATCGAGATCGAAGGCATCGGAGTTTGCGCAAGTCCGATCATTGATGAGAAGGACGCCGTGAAGAAGGTTGCAGCGGAATGAACGCGCCAACGGGTGACGCATTGAATGCGCTAAGGGCGCAGGCGCAGCAAGACCATCGCGACTTGCATGCCAAGATTTCTCGTCTGGATGATGACGCGATTGATCTTATCCTTCGTGGTGCAAGGTCTCACTACGCATGGAAAAACGAACCCGTTGATGAGGCTTTGCTGCACGAGATTTTCGAGATCATGATCAACGGCGCCACAAGTATGAACACTTGTCCGGCGCGGGTAGTGTTTGTGACGTCAGCCGAAGGAAAAGCGCGGTTGGCAAAGTCGCTCAAACCCGCGAACCAGCCGAAGATGATGGGGGCACCGGTGACAGCGATCATTGCTCATGATCTCGATTTTTGGAAGCAGCTGCCGTTTCTCTTCCCGCATGAAGACCGCAGGCATCTTTTTGATGGAAACGAAGCCTACGTTGCAGATACCGCCTATCGCAACGGAACACTGCAGGGTGCCTATTTCATGATTGCGGCCCGGGCGCTGGGGCTTGATGTCGGGGCGATGTCGGGTTTTTCCAACGCAGTCGTGGATGAAGAGTTCTTCGCAGGTACCACGCTCCGGTCGAACTTTTTGTGCAACCTGGGATACGCTGACGAAACTGCCCTATTCCAAAAGTTACCCCGCTTTCAATTTGATGACGTTTGCAGTTTTGCGTGAGGAAATGAAATGGCAGTGAAGCTGAAGACAGTTGTGACCTATCGCGCGAAAGCGCAATGCCCAACGCATTCACGGACAGAGATTCCGGTACGTGACTTAAACGTGATCATCGATGAGCCGCTTGAACGGGGCGGTACCAACCTTGGTCCGGCGCCGACCGAAGCCGCGATGACGGCTTTGATCGCCTGCACCAATGTCATCGGTCACAAAAACGCAAAGCGGCTTGGGGTCGATCTGGGCGAAGTCACCATCGATGCGGCATGTCAATTTGATCGGCGCGGCGTTCTCATGGAGGAAGAGATCGACGTTCCGTTCCCTGAGGTTGTTTTGACAGTGAACTGCAAAACAACCGCTAGCCAATCAGACCTAACGCAGGTCGGCCTAGAGACTGAAAAATTCTGCGCGATTGCAAAACTCTTCAGCCAATCCGGCACAGATCTGACTGTGAACTGGGTGAAGGTGGACTGAAAACCAACGCTCAGAAAAGACATCATTTCAAGGGAGGAACGAAATGAAAAACTGGATCAACACCAACCTGAAAGGCGCCGCTTTTCTTGCCGCAACAGCACTTCCTGCTGCAGCGCAAGAGACCGTGAACGCCGTGGTGATCGATGGCTATCCCGCGCGGGCTATGTGGGTGCAAGAGTTCACGAACTTCTTCATCCCGGAGGTGGACCGCCGGCTAGCTGAGACCGGCAACTATCAGATGAATTGGCAAGAAAACTACGGCGGCTCCATTGTGAAGCCGCGTGGCGTGCTCGAAGGGATCCAACTGGGTCTGGGCGATATCGGTATCGTCACCACCATTTTTCATTCGTCGAAATTGCCAAGCCAGGGCCTCGCCGGTGCAACGCCGTTTGTCTCGTCTGATGCCCGCGCTGTGGCCAAAGCCGTTGATGAGATTGCACGTGAATTTCCTTCGATGAACAATGAGTTCGAAGCTCAAAGCCAAGTGTATTTGGCGACGGGTGTGGTGCTGGACACCTATCAAGTGTTTTGCAGCGAACCGGTTGAGGCCGTCTCTGATTTGGAAGGCCGCAAAATTGCCGGCGCTGGTCTTAACTTGCGGTATCTTGAAGGTATCGAGGGCGCGGCGGGCGTCCGCGGTGGGCTGACCGATTTCTATAACATGCTGCAGACCGGTTTGGTCGACTGCGGGATGCTGTGGCCCGAGTCTGCGAAGACATTCAACATCGCCGAAGTGGCGCCTTACATGCTGCGGGCCGATCTGGGGGCTGTGAACTCCAAGACGGTCACTGTGAACGCGGACTACTGGGCATCGTTGCCAGATGAGGTCAAAGACACTCTTCAAGCGGTCGCAATTGACTATCGCGATCATGTCGCTGGTATCGCGATGGACCGTGCCGAAGAGTCACGTGCTGCGTATGTCGACGGCGGCGGAACGATCGTGGAGATTTCAGAAGAAGATCGTGCGGCCTGGGCGAACGCGATGCCGAACATCGCGGCGGAGCTTGCGACCACGCTTAACGAGCGCGGGGAGCAAGGCACAGAAATGGTGGCTGCTTATATTGATAAGCTCGAGGCCGCCGGCTTTACCCCAATCCGTGACTGGTCTGCTGAGTAATCGGCGCGCGATCTGAGAAAGGTCACACTTCATGCTGAAGACCGCTGTGCATGGCCTTTCTCGGGTCGTCAATTCTATTGCGATGGCTGCTAATGCGTTGGGAACGCTTGTCGTTCTTGCGCTGGTGGCCATCCTTAACCTTGATGTCATCATGCGCGGCGTGTTTTCGTCGCCTATCAAGGGCACCTACGAAATTGTCCAGTTTTCCGTTGTCATGATCGTCTTTCTGCAACTGGCCGATGTGGTTCGAGTCGACAGGCTGACCCGATCGGACGGCTTTCTCAATTTGTTGCACAACCGCCAACCGGGACTGACCGCAAATCTACGCCGGATCATCAACGCGATCTCTGCAATCTTCATGGGGCTGATCGCCTACATCACTTTTCCGGAGTTTCTTCACATGTGGAACACGCAGGATTACTTCGGCGTCCCTGGCCTGTTCACGCTTCCTTGGTGGCCGGTCAAATTGGTGATCACCTTCGGCACGACCCTGTCGTGTATCGTCTTTGTGGTCAAAGTGGTCACGGCACAGGACCGCCCGGCACTTGTCCGGGTTCCCGAGCATGATGGTCCCGCAGAATGACTCCTATCGAAATTGGTCTCATCTCCGTCGTCGCCATTGTCTTCCTGATCTATTCCGGGGTCTACATTCCTGTCGCCCTTGGCATGGTGAGCTTTGTCTCAATCTGGCTGATGCGCGACAACTTCACGCTCGCGCTGAACCTCCTCAAAGTTGCTGTCGGGGACAGCGCGATGGAGTATACCTTCGCCACGATCCCGCTTTTTACCTTCATGGGGCTCATCGTCTCCAAGGCCGGATTGGGACGCGACATTTATGAAGTCATGACCATGCGGTTCCGTAAGGTCAAAGGCGGCATCGGCATGGGTACTGTTGGCGCAAACGCGGTCTTCGCCGCTGTCACAGGCTCGTCCATCGCCTCGGCGTCGGTCTTCACCAAGGTGTCGGTGCCGCAGATGATCGCGCAAGAGTACAATCCACGCTTCGCCGTTGGGGTAGTTGCTGGTTCCTCGGTCTTGGGCATGATCATCCCACCGTCTGCCATGTTGATCATCTATTCCTTCGTGGCAGAGCAATCAGTCGGGGACATGTTCCTTGCTGGCGTAATCCCTGGAATTCTACTCGCCTTTGCCTACGTATTGGCGATTTGGTTTATGGGGCGCTTTACACCGGGTTTCGTCGGTGGCCGAACCGTTGACGACTCAGAATGGATGTCTGGCCGCGAGGTGGCGTCAAAGACTTTGCCAACCGTGTTGATCATCACAATCGTCCTGGGCGGTATCTATACGGGTTGGCTGACGGCCGTTGAGGCTGGCGCGGCGGGGGCACTGGTGGCGTTGATCGTCGCGCTTGTCCGCAAGACAATGACGCCTAAAGCATTTTGGGACGCATTGCTTGAAACTGGACACATTACCGCAGCCATTTTGTTCCTGATCACCGCGGCCTCCATCTACAGCCGGATGCTTGGCCTTGCGGGGCTACCCAACCAGCTGGAAGACCTGCTTGTTGGCAGCGAAGCGACGTTTTGGGTGATCATGCTGCTTTACGTGTTGTTGATGCTGTTCCTTGGCACATTGCTCGACACGGCATCGATCATCTTGATCGTGGTACCGCTGTTCCTGCCATTGGCTGAAGCGCTCGACATGTCGCTGATCTGGTTCGGAATCATCACGGTTGTTGGGGCTGAGATCGGGTTGCTGACCCCGCCGCTCGGTATCTCGTGCTTTGTGATCAAATCGACGATCGACGATGACCGGATCTCTCTGAAGGATGTGTTTCTCGGCGCGCTCCCGTTCGCCTTTGTGATGCTCCTCGTCCTCTTCATCTTGATCGAATTCCCGATCCTCAGTCTGGCTCTGATCTAAGGAACCTCCCCATGCGCAACGTCACTTCAGACAACATCACAGATGTCTTTATGGGCTACCTGTCAGAAGACACGGATCCGCGCTTGCGAGAGATCATGGGCTCATTGGTCAAGCATCTGCACGACTTCGCCAGAGAGACGAAGTTGACCCATGAAGAGTGGCGTGCGGGGATTGCCTTCTTGGAAGGCTGTGCCGCGATTGAAACCGAGGATCGACACGAGTTTGTCTTGGCCTCGGATGTGCTGGGCCTTTCATCGTTGGTCGACATGATCCATTCTCGACCAGATGCGACAAGTTCCTCTGTTTTAGGACCATTTCATGTCTCGGGCGCGCCGCCGCTCGCCTATGGTGGGGATATGAAGCGCCACTATGGTGGTCCGCTCTTACTCGCCGAGGGCATGATAAAAGATACAGACGGAAACCCAATCGCTGGTGCAGAACTGGACATTTGGCAGACAGCCCCGAATGGGCTTTATGCCAGCCAGGATGAGGAGCAAGACACCTTTTCGTTTCATGGTCTTATGACGGTCGGTGAAGATGGTCGGTATGCCTTTACGACGGTCAAACCCGTGGAATACACCGTGCCGTCCGACGGCCCTGTGGGTGACATCCTGCGCGCGTGTGGACGGCACCCTTGGCGCCCTTCACACCTCCATTACATCGTAACGGCCCCTGGCTTTAAACCATTGGTCACCGAAGTCTTTCCGGATACTGACCCATATCTCGATCAAGACACCGTCTTTGGTGTGCGCTCGGATTTGGTGATGCACTATGAGGAGTGTTCTGCCGGCGACTTTCCCGACGGCATGGCGCTCACTGGGCATGTAACAGAACCCTTCTTGCGGGTCACATTCGACATCACCCTAGCTTCTGCGTGATACCACGACTTCTGTAAATCGGACGCGCGGACTCCTTGTCGCGCTGCAACTCAGGCGCGGACGCGATCCCACAAGCCGCTTCAACTTTGGTGGTACTTTCGCGACCAGACTGACGACAGATCGTTTGCGCATTTTGAGAGGCGTCAGGAGGCTTTCGGCTGCATCACAGGACCAAATCTTTCCGCGGGCAAATTTCACATTTGTGCCATGTTAAGGTAAAAATTATGCCGCGTAGCGCATGCATTGTTTCGTAAATAGGGTCAATTTTCGCCCTAAGCGCGACTCGATACTCAGCATGTATCGCTGTTTGAGCCGAATCGGATTTTTGAGACTCTGCCACCATAGGCTTGAGTCAGGAGGAGAGAATGAAGATTGTGAGCAGCCTCAGCACTGTTTTCTGTGCTTTGATGATGTCAGCGATATGCATCCCCTCCATCGCATCAGCGCAGGAGGACACCAATGGCGTCATGCGTTTGGTTTGCTTTGAATCTTCAGACCCTAATGGTCGACCTGTTGACGGCGGGTGGCTTGCGGTTATTACGCAGATGACTAGCGAAGTTTACTCTGCGGACATCTTTATTCCAGACGAGGATGGGAACTATGAAGATATGTTTCCCATGTTTGAGAATACCATGTTTCTCATTTCTATTTTTGAAAATGCAGAGATCGCTGATTCAGAAAAGAACATAAGTGAAATTGCAGCTGAATTGTTGATGGGCGATGTTACACCTGGGACAATTCTTGCAGAGGGTAATCGGGTGAATAGCTTGCTCGATCTGTCTTGGGGTGGGTCAAATAAATTGAAATACGATTCTATTAACCCCTCTATGAATATATTTGTAGACTTTGATCAAGATGTTGAGCTGACGCCATACTGCAATAAGCCATTCATTATGAACGAAAAATATTCCATCGACACATTGGGAAACTGAATATTTCGCTCGCTCTCGTGTTTGATGGGCGTCAAGTGAGGGGCTAGCCGTTCTTGGATAGCCCTTGGACTAACTTTGTATTCTATTCGTTCAATGTTTGAAATGCGTAAACAAATTCCTGATTTGCGTCAAACTTAAGTCTCATTATTGAAATACCGCAAATTCAGGAGGAGCGGCTAATGGTTTTTACGCGATAGATCGGAACGGTACGGTTCCCGACGAAGCCTAGGTAAACCGCCCACCGCAAGTTTGGCTGAAAGACTGTGAGGAAAGACAGATGAAAATTTCAACGAAAAAAATAGCCATGTTGGGCACCGCGCTCTGCTGGCCATTTATAGCGCAGGCCCAAGAGATCGAGTTGAAGTCTAAAGACGGGTCCATCGACCTGCGGGGTGAACTGATCGAGTACCAAGACAGCATCTATGTTCTTGAATCTCAATTTGGCACCGTACGTGTGACGGCTGATCAGGTCGATTGTTTTGGCGCCGGATGCCCCGATACGCAAGTTTTGGACCAAGAGATCGCTTTTTCCGGTTCGGACACAATCGCGGAGGGTCTGATGCCTGTCCTGCTCGCGAGTTACGCCGCATCGCTTGAAGCAGAGCCTGTTGCAACAGAGACGATCGGTTCGGTTGAAACGAACACCCAATTCATTGAAAACCTTGGTTTCGGTGACTTGATCGGGTCCTTCCGGGTGCGTTCTTCCATTTCCTCAGATGCCTTCGTCAACTTGCTCGGTAAATCCGCAGAGATCGGTGTGTCGTCACGTCGGATCACAATCGAAGAGGCCCGCATGCTTCGCGAATATGGGTCTGGCAGCATGGTGAACCCAGCAAACGAGCATATCCTCGCGAACGACAGCATCATTGTTGTCACGCACCCATCGAACCCCGTTTCCTCTATCACGATGGCGCAGCTTCAGGGCATTTACAGTGGTGAAATTTCAAACTGGAGCGAACTAGGTGGTCATGATGCCCCGATTGGCGCGGTCCACCTGGAGCGCGGGTCTGGCACACGCGGCGTCTTTGAAGAGCGCGTTTTGCGTGGCGCGCCAGGCACCCCAGTCTTGAACGTCGATGCCGACGGTAGTGTTGATGTGTCCCGTCAGATTGATGCGGACGAGAATGCGATCGGGTATGTTTCTTTCGCCTTCAAGCGTGGGGCGAAAGCGATGACGATTGTCAACGAATGCGGTATCGCGATGGAGCCAGATGTTTTCTCCGCCAAGACAGGCGAATACATCATGCAACGCCCGCTCTACTTCTACACGCGCGGTGACACTATCACCCCCGAAGCGGAAGGTTTCTTGACCTGGGCAAAGTCCCCAGAAGCAGAGGCCGCCATTTTCAAGTCAGGATTCATTGATCTAGGTGTGACGCGTGCTGCCCAAGGGGCTGATTCACTGCGTGCCCAGAATTTGGTGAACGCGGGTTTGGGTAACTATGAGACGACCTTCGCGAACGAAATGATTGCAACGATGGGTGACTATGACCGCCTGTCGTCGACATTCCGTTTCAATGCGGGGTCAAATCGCCTGACACCGCAGTCCCGTGTGGGATTGGAGCGTTTGGTAAGCCACTTGGAAGGGCAGCCGGCTGGCGAATACCTCCTCGTTGGTTTTACGGATGATCAGGGTCCGTTCGATGCGAACTTGGACGTTTCGAAAAGCCGCGCAGATCACATGGTCAGCGAAATCGCGGCTGTGGCAGGCAACCGTCTTGACCACATCACCTTCGCAACAACTGGTTTCGGCGAATTGGCACCGGTGGCCTGTAACGCAAGCGACGAAGGACGCGCCGTCAACCGTCGCGTTGAAATCTGGACCGCAAAGTCCAACGGCTAACCGCAACAAAATTCTAGGAAGATTCAATCATGATGAAGCACTACGCATCAATCGCGGCACTTGCATCGGCCCTTGTCGTTGCACCAGCCGTTGCATCCGCAAACGAGTTGACCATTGCGACCGTGAACAACGGTCACATGATCACCATGCAAAAGTTGTCAGCTGAGTTTTTGGCCGAAAACCCAGGCACATCGCTCAACTGGGTGACCTTTAACGAAGGCGAATTGCGCAGCCAGGTTACCAAAGACATCACCGAACGCGGTGGTCAGTTCGACGTTATGACCATCGGCATGTATGAAGCGCCGATCTGGGGTGAACGTGGCTGGCTGGTGCCGTTGCAGTTCGACGAGGCTTATGAAGAATCCGATCTTTTGCCCGCGATCCGTGACGGTTTGAGCCACAATGGCGAGCTCTTCGCGGCTCCCTTCTATGGGGAGAGCTCGATGATCATGTATCGCTCTGACTTGATGGCAGAAGCGGGCGTGAGCCTCGGTAACAATCCATCTTGGGAAGATGTGACGGCCGCAGCCGAAGCGATCACCGATCGCGACGCCGGTGTGTATGGCATATGCCTTCGCGGTAAGCCGGGCTGGGGCGACAACATGGCTTTTCTGACAACGATGGCCAACAGCTTTGGCGCACAGTTGTTCGATGCCGACTGGAAGCCAACGCTCGATACGGAAGAGTGGACGTCGGCCGTGACACTCTACATCGATACGCTGAAAAAATATGGCCCCCCAGGATCGGAAGGGAACTCGTTCAATGAGATCCTGGCGCTCTTTAACGAAGGTCGCTGCGGCATGTGGATTGACGCAACGATTGCGGCCTCCTTCATCACAGACCCAGAACAGTCGAAAGTGGCCGATGACGTCGCGTTTGCACAGGCACCAAGTGGTGTGACCAGCAAAGGTGCGAATTGGCTGTGGGCCTGGGCTCTGGCTGTGCCTGCGGGTTCAAACGCGGCAGATGAGGCGACACGCTTCATCGAATGGGCCACGTCCAAGGCATATATCGAATTGGTTGGTGAAAAACGGGGATGGGGACAGGTGCCAACAGGCACTCGTCAGTCCACCTATCGGAATGCGCAATTCCAGCAGACGGCTTCTTTTGCCGATGCGGAGCTGACGGCAATCCTCTCTGCCAACCCAACAGACTCCACGCTGAACCCATCGCCTTATGTGGGTGTTCAGTTTGCGTCGATCCCAGAGTTCGCCGAAATCGGTGGCTTTATGGGTCAACAAATGACCGCTGCTTTGCAGGGGGACTTGAGCGTGGAGGAAGCGCTCACAAAGGCTCAGGCATATGCTGACAAAGTGATGCAGGACGCCGGCTACTACTAAGCTCCTCAGCCACTGGCCGCAGTTTGTGGCCAGTGGCCCCCACGGTTCGGTAAGGCAGCGCGCCGCGACGTTTCGTTCCTGACTGGCGCGCACGCATCAGGCAGTGTCCGCTTCTCTTCCCGTCGAGACCTACCGACGTAACCATGCGCTGAAAAGTTGGAGGCGAGTACCGGAATCGAACCGGTGTACACGGATTTGCAATCCAGAAAGATATAAAGCGAAAACAAAGACTTAATGGTGAAAATACTCCCTGACAAAAAGTGAACAAAAAGCGAAAGTTTCAAAGCCAATTTCGCCGGTTCAAAATGAAAAAGGCCCCGTCACAGCGGCAACTGTGAACCGGGGCCAAATAGAAAAAGCCCGTCAGCTTTCACTGCACATTGGCATGAGCAAGCGCCACACCGCATACGCTCAGTCGGCTTTTTCGCGACCGCTGACCGGTGAGGTCCTCCAATGAGTTGGCGCATCGCAAACGAATGCGCCGAGCGCTGCTTTGGAAGCGCTGCGCGCAAGCAGATCATCATGTTCCTTGCCGACAAGGCGAGCGACGACGGCTCGGGTATCTGGTGCTCCAAAGGGACGATCCAGCGTCACACAGAGCTTAGCGAAAGCACCGTCAAGCGCACTATCATCGACTTTCTACGTGAAGGCATTCTGATCGAGACAGGTCGGCGGCACTGCAAGAACGGCTACACCGTCATTTGCCGTATCGTTCTGGAACGCGTCGCCGCGCTCGAACCCTTGGCAGAGCCCGACATTGAAACGGGGGTCACTGTGAACCCGTCCAGCCTGAACCCGGTACGGGGTCCACGGAGAACGGGGTACGGGGTTCACGGTGGACCCCAAACCATCCTAAAACCATCCATAAACCACCTACGCGCAAGCGCGAGGCGGCGGCGGAGGTTGAAGATCTTGAAGTTGAGAAGATTCTTGCAGCCTATCCCGAAGACAGGATCCGAGACCGGCAAACCAGTCTGCACCTGATTGCAGCGGCCGTGAAAGCCGGGGTAGAGCCCGATGACCTGCTGCAGGCGATCAAAGCCTATGCCAAGGAAAGCGAGGTCTACACCCGCAGCACGGTCTGTTTTTCGGACAACTGGTTCAAGATGAGACGTTGGGAAAAAGGGCTTGCCCAGATACAGGCGGAACGGGAAAAGGCGCGAGAGGCCGAAGCTAAAAGCAGTGCCAGCCTCGTCGAGTGGATCCACGAGCGTCATCCCCTATGCCGCCATATCACAAACCGGCAGATTGAGGGCTTGATCGCGTCAAAGCTGGTGACGCCTGAGCAGGTTCGAGCTGCGGGGCTGCGGGCATGAGTGCGGCTCGATTGTTACGCTATGGCGTAAAAATTGAATATTTACGTTGTGGCGTAATTTGTTTTGATTTACGCTGTGCCGTAAAAGGAGCCGCATCATGGACCTCACAGCACGAACTGCCGAGCAGATCGGCGAAGCATTTCGCCGGACGCGCAAAGCGCGCGGCTGGACCCAAAGCGATATCAGCGCGCGTACGAATTTACGCGTCGCGACGATTTCGTCGCTCGAGAATGGCGATGCGGGAACCAAGCTCGCCACTGTGCTCGCTGTCATGGCGGCACTTGGGCTTGAGTTCCGATTGGTGAAGCGCGGTGGCTCGCTTGAGATTGAGGATATCTTCTGATGGCCAAACACGAGCGTAGCGGCACGATGCAAGTGCTTCTGAACGGACGGTTGGTGGGGGCTTTGCGTCTCGCCGGTTCAGGCGCGATCAGCTTTACCTACGATCACGACTGGCTGTCCTGGGAACATGCCATGCCCATCTCGCAGTCCCTGCCTTTGCGCGAAGAGGCGCACCAGGGCGGCCCTGTCATTGCCTACCTTGAAAACCTGCTGCCAGACAATCAGGCGATACGCGAGCGCGTTGCCGCTCGGGTGCGCGCAGGCGGCACGGACGCGTGGCACATGCTGGAGAAAATCGGACGCGATTGCGTGGGGGCCTTGCAGTTCGTCTCGGGTGAGACGCCCGAGTTTGACACGCTCGAAGGAGAACCCGTATCTGAGGCGCAGATTGCTAAAATGTTACGCAACCTAGCAAGCGCACCCCTTGGCTTGGATGAGGAAGACGACTTCCGCATTTCTATCGCAGGGGCGCAGGAGAAAACGGCGCTGCTGCACCACGAGGGCGCGTGGATCCGTCCATCGGGGCTCACTCCTACGACCCATATCTTCAAGACCCAGCTAGGTGTTTTACCAGCGGGGATTGATTTGTCTGACAGTGTTGAGAATGAGCTTTTCTGCATGAGCTTCTGTCGCGCCATGGATTTGGATGTAGCAGAGGTCGAAATTACTGACTTCGAAGACGTACGAAGCCTTGTCGTGACGCGGTTTGATCGGCGCTGGACCAAAGATGGCCGCTTGATCCGCCTCCCGCAGGAGGATTTTTGTCAGGCGCTCTCAGTCCCACCCAGCCAAAAATATCAAATGGACGGCGGGCCGGGGATCACCGAAGGGATCGGGTTGTTAACCGGCAGTGATGACCCCGAGGTAGACCAACGCGCCTTCTTCCACGCGCAAGTGCTGTTTTGGCTCTTGGGAGCGACGGACGGTCATGCGAAGAATTTCAGCATTGCATTGCGCCCTGGCGGTTTCCGTATGACCCCGCTTTATGACGTGCTGAGCGCACAGAAAGCTGTGGATGACGGTCAAATCCGCCAGAACCGAATGCGCCTCGCGATGGCCGTCGATGGACGCTACCGGATCAACGAGGTGGTGCCCCGCCATTTCCTGCAGGCTGCGAAGGCGGCAGGTTTTGGTGTGGTGCGGGCGGAAGAGGTATTGTCGGGCGTTGCGTCTGAGCTTGAACCCGCCCTGGACAAGACACTAGCGGACCTGCCGGATGGGTTTCCACAGCCTTTGGCAGAAGCCATCGCTGCTGGCATACGGCGTCGGGCGATCGCCTTTCATGCCATATGATCCGCAGATCATGTTTCCGCTTTATGGTCGTTAGATCATATCTACTGCGAGCAATCTGCAGGCCCAGTACAGTAGTTGCAGCGTTCCAGGCCAGCTTTGGCGGGAAAGCCCAGAGACTGATGGCCAAACTCAGATCCTCAACGTCCTGTTTCTGATTGCTGAACATAAGCGGGCAGCCGTGTCAGACGTGGGACAAACCCCATTTCAACAAGAAAATTCCCCTGCGCCAGCGCATTCCTCGCGAATCAAGTTTCTCACTGACACCCCCTTGGTGCTTTTGAGCAGCCTCATCTGACTGGTCCAGTTTAATTGTTAGTGCATTGTCGGCCTCTGATCCATTGGGATGATGGTT
>JBCBHE010000037.1:0-34359 GCA_038526085.1 Pseudomonadota bacterium
TCCAGCTGGGACTGAAATGATAAACAAAGACATCAAGCGAGTTGAGGAAATCGGCGACAGGTTCCGCGCCGAAATCGATGACTTCCCAGCCTGCCATGTCAACATTCAGCGCACCTAGATCTTCTGTTGGGCAGCCAAGTACACGCACCCTGATCTTTTCGGACGCGGGCAAGCTGTTTGCGATCTCTGTTTGGGTTGCCGGCCATTTCAACATGTCGGGGCGGCCGTGTCTGCCGATTGTCAACTCTTCGTGCAAAAAGATCGGTGTTTTGCCAGGCCACGACTGAGGATCAAAGACATTTGGCCAATCCTCTGGCGACAGCGTGACGAATGGTGCGAAACTCGCCAGCTGGCCGCGCACAATTCCGGAGATCGGCGCAAATGCAGCGCGTAACCCAAGCGACGCTTTGACGTTCCGCAAGGTGCGCGTTGGATCAAACTCAACCGATCCGTCAGCGCGAAAAGGTGCATGGTGGGTAATGATGTAAGCGCGCTGCGCAGAGAGAGAGGCTGTTTCCTCGATCCCGCGATAAAAGACCATCGGGTGGTGAAGGAATGCTACCTCTGCTGTGGCGGTTGCCCCGGCAGAGAGATGCGTTACCCCCGGCAGATCCGTCAATGCGGCCGCGGCCGGATTGATCCGGTCGCGGCTGTCGTGAAGATACGCCGACCTGACAAAGAGCAATCCGATGTTCAATCCAAGCTCTGAAAACGCAGAGACGTCAGCGACGAGCGCACCTGTGCTTCCGCCCGAAAACCGCGGATCAGCAACCACTAAAACGTCGTATTTGCCTTGGGCCAATTCGGTCATCCGTTCATCTGCGCTTTAGAAACCTGAAATCCATGAAAACCGCTTAAATCTGCCATTCGCCGGTCGCTTCAAAAAGGGTTTTACACGGCTTTGCCGGAAGTAAAATCATGAAAGTTATCGTAAATAGTCAACCGTTCATGTCGAAGGTGGCTACGAAGTCGATGGTTGGGAGTGATCAAAGCGCCTTCGCTTCACGCCTGATGGGAGTCTCAAATGCTCTTGCAGCCTCACTTGTTATAAAATAACAATCCGCCATCTCTGACGGAGCAGGTGTCATGGCAGGTAATCGAGGACAAACTAGCCTTCGCCGCAAACGGCGGAACGAAGACTCGATGCAAGAATATGACCGTCTCCCGGCGCATCTGCGCGGTTGGCTTGCGCAGGCAGCGCGCCCGTGGCGCGCGCGGTCCGTTAGACATTCTTATGAAAAAGCGCTCGCGCGGACTGATTGCGTCACGCAAGCGTTGGCAGAGCTTGACGCACTCGAGGCGCGTTTGCTCGCAAAGGATGCCAAGATCGTCTGGGGAGCGAACCATCCGGCGGCTGCCGCTTCGCGCGCTTTGATTGAGACCCCGACGGATAGTCCGGTCCTTTAACCGTCCACGACGCGCAGAGTTCTTCTTGGTAAGCTGTCGATTCCTAGAGGCGAATTCGGTATGCGCAATGGTGTAGTCTGTGGCCGCTGCATGATGTCGCCACACCCATTGCTATCCGGCCCGAAACCAGAAACCATATCCGCATGCCAACACCTCAAGTCTTAGAAGCCGTGGCCGCCATCCGAGCCGTGACGGACACGAAGCCAGAGATTGCCCTGACGCTGGGCTCTGGCCTCGGCCCACTTGCCGACGCGTTTCAAGGGGACAAAATCTCCTATGCCCAGATCCCCAATATGCCAGTGTCAACCGCACCGGGCCATGATGGCCAGCTTCTGGTTGGATCCCTTTTTGGCCGAGCCTGCGTCATCATGCGTGGACGCGTCCATATGTACGAAGGATACACGGCGCAGGAAGTCAGCTTTCCCGTAAGGGTCATGCAAGAACTGGGCGCCCATTCCCTTGTTCTCACCAACGCGGCAGGCGGTATGGGCCCGGGCCAGCAAGTGGGTGACCTTGTAGCAATTGAGGATCACCTATCGCTCGCGACGGCCGCGGGGTTCGACCCGCTTCGCGGTCCAACAGACCCGACGCTCGGAGACCGCTTTGTGTCGCTCAATAAGGCGTATGATCCTGGCCTCATCACCCTCGCACAATCCATTGCACCGCAGATCACGCGGGGTGTCTATGCCCATTGCGTCGGCCCCAGTTTTGAACCCCCCGCTTTGATCCGGCTGCTTCAAGGGGCCGGTTGCACGCTTGTGGGGATGTCGACCGTGCCAGAGGTCATCGTCGCGCGCCAAGTTGGTATGCGTGTCTTCGCGCTTTCGGCGGTGACCAATATCTGCGTCAACGTGGTGGACCACCGCCACATCACAAATGCGGAAGAGGTCTTTGACGCCGCTAAGATCATCACCCCAAAACTCGCCCGTTTTATGGAAACCTTCCTGCCCGCCCTGCCGAAAGCTGCCCGTCATGCCTGATACTTTGATCTCGAACGGTCATGTACTGACCATGGACGCCGCGTTTACAGCCTATGCGGGCGGCGGCGTCGCAATCAAAGACGGCAAGATCAGCTCGATCGGGGATGTTTCAGGTCTTGACGCTGCACAGGTCATCGATGCCAAGGGCGGACTCATCATTCCCGGCCTGATCAACACCCACTGCCATGCGGCAATGACCCTCTTTCGCGGTTTAGCCGATGATCGCCCGCTGGATCAGTTCTTGCAGACGGTTTGGGCGGCGGAAGGGGCACATATCAACCCCGACACAGTGCACATCGGGGCGACGCTTGGCGCGGCAGAGATGGCGCTAGGGGGCGTTACCCACTTTGTCGATATGTATTGGCATTTTGAAAGCACCATCGCAGCAGCTGCCGATGTTGGAATTGGGCTGACCACTGGTCCGGTTTTCATTGCTTTTGACGGTGTTGATCAACAGCCATGGGAAAAGCGGGTGACGCATGCAGAAACCGCAGTTGCGGCGCACGCCGACGTTCACATGATGCTCATGCCGCACAGCTGCTACACGATGGACGCAGAAAAGCTGGGCATCGTGGCTTCCCTCGCCGCTAAGCACAGCCTGCCCATCCACATCCATGCGGCAGAAGCCCCGTCAGAGATGGCGCAGATGCAGGAGATTTACGGCAAGCGGCCCATTCAGGTGATGGAAGAGACGGGCATCCTGGACCACCCCACCCTGATCGCCCACGCGGTTCACTTAGATGACACTGAGATCGCGACGCTAGCCAAAACCGGTGCAACTGTCGCCCACAACCCGTTGTCCAACGCCAAGCTTGCCTCTGGCACGATGCGCACGCATGACATGGCGCAGGCGGGCATCCCGCTCAGCCTCGGTACGGATGGCGCGTCGTCGGGCAATGACCTCGACATGTGGCAGGCCATGAGGCACGCGAGCTTCATGAACACCAATGCGACCGGGGATGCGGCGAGCCTGCCTGCCCGCGACATTTTCGCGATGGCGACTCGGGGCGGGGCAGCAGCGATTGGGTTGGCGGATCACAAGGGAACCTTGGAGGTCGGCAAAGATGCCGACATCGCGGTGGTGGACATGAGCGGCCTGCACATGATCCCCAGCTACGACCCCTACAGCACGTTGGTCTACACTGCAGGGCGGTCCGACGTTGCGCATGTCTTCGCGCGCGGGGTGCAAGTAGTGGCGGACAAGCGGCTGACGGTGGATATCAGCGATACGGTGGCCGAGGTGCAGCGGTTGAAAGGGTTGATTGCCTAATTCGGCTCAAACAGCTCCACCACATTCCCCGACGGATCCGTGCACAGGATTTGCTGACCGCCCGGTCCATCCACAATGGCATTGCGAAAGGTGACGCCTTTCTCGGTCAGGTCGGCAACCAGCCTCCCAAGATTCTGCACGACCAAGACGCATCGGTTCCAACCACCTGGTTCCGGCTGTGCGCCATCGGGCATGGGTTTAGAGGCAGAGGCTATGGGCCCCGCGACCCAAAGATCCAAGTCATCTTTCCGCAAGATCGCCATCGCTGGCCCGTATTGCTCCACCAGCTCCATCCCCAAAAGGTCTCGATAGAACGCCACCGCTGCATCAACGTCAGAGACAATGTATCGAAAGCTCGCCATGAATGCTCTCCTTGGTTGAAAGAAGCATATCATAAACACGCTGTTCTTTGTAGGTTGGCAACGACGTCTATTGTCTGAATGCACGGAACAAGATGCCACCTGCGCTCCTTATCTGCTTGTCACTCGTTGGTGTGTTGTTTTTCGGCACGCTGACTGGTCTCGCCTACGCACAGATGAAAACGCCAGATCTGGACGAGGAGGGCTTTTTCCGTCTCAGACGCGACCTTGCGGACGACCTTGGTGCGGAGGGCTGGGCAAGGGTTGGTCAGTCTAAAGGCGCACGGATCGTATCATTTGGCCTCGCGCTCATTCTGTTCCTTGTGTCCGTTGGAACGACGATATGGGGCATCATTATGCTGTTCTAGCTGTGTCCAATCATACACCCTACAACCCCCGTACAACCTCCGCCACAACCCCAAACTGCTCCGCCAAAGGCGACGTCTGCCGCCAGACCATCCCGATCTGCCGCTCTGGCTCCGGCGCCGGGAACCGTGCGACTGCCACATCCGCGGACAACGTTTCAACCGGCACCGCCATCTCTGGGATCAGCGTCACGCCGATCCCTGCCGACACCATCTGTACCAAAGTCGACAGCGACGATCCGTCCATCGACTCGCGTGGTACTGCTGCCCCCATCTGGCAGAACGACAGGGCCTGATCGCGAAAGCAATGGCCCTCTTCCAACAGCAACAGCCGCATTCGAGCCAATGACGCCGCATCAGGCACCGGCTTATCCCCATCCGCGGACGGCCGAACCAAGACGAAGCTTTCCGAAAACAAGGGCACCTCGACCAACCCAGGCTCAGACACCGGCAAGGCGAGGATAGCTGTATCGAGCGCCCCATCCCGCAACCCGGCGAGCAGGTTCTCTGTCTGGGTCTCCCGCACGTTCAGCTCCAGCTCCGGGTAGCTGCGCGCCAGGGCCCCGATCACGCGGGGCAGCAGGTAGGGTGCGACGGTCGGGATAATCCCGAGCCGCAACCGCCCCGCCAGATCCTCTCCCACGCGCCCCATGTCCTCCAAGTCGTCCACCGCCCGCAACACCTCCCGCGCTCTCGCGACGAAGTCCGCCCCGAAAGCCGTGAGTCGCACTTGCCGCGCCCCGCGTTCAAACACCTGTTTTCCAATGGTTTCTTCGAGTTCGCGGATCTGAACCGAAATTGCAGGTTGCGAGATCGCGCAGACCTCTGCCGCGCGGCCAAAGTGACCTAAGCGGGCAACCGCATCGCAATACTTCAACTGTTTCAAGGTGATAGAAGCCATAGCCTGAAGTTATCGCACCCATAGGAAAATACAACTTAAACCTATCGTAATGCCGCGTTAGAACGGTTCCAAATTTACACCCAAGGGGAGATAACCAATGGACGGTAATCCAATCGGCAAATGTCCGGTGATGCACGGCGAAGCCAAGCAAATGACCAACAAGGCGCGGTCGAACCGCGAATGGTGGCCGAACCAGTTGAACCTGAAGGTGCTGGATCAAAATGCGCCAACGCTCGACCCATTTGGCGGCGTTGTGGACTACGCAAAAGAGTTCGAGAAGATCGACTACAAGGCGCTGAAAGACGATCTGACTGCGCTTATGACAGACAGCCAAGACTGGTGGCCTGCGGATTATGGCCACTACGGACCGTTTTTCGTCCGCATGGCGTGGCACTCCGCTGGGACCTACCGGACCGCTGATGGCCGTGGCGGTGGTGGTGCAGGTCAGCAACGTTTTGCTCCGCTCAACTCCTGGCCCGATAATGGCAACCTCGACAAAGCACGCCGCCTGCTGTGGCCGATCAAAGAAAAGTACGGCAACCAAATCTCGTGGGCCGACTTGTTCCTGCTCACCGGTAACGTCGCGATGGAATCGATGGGTCACAAAACATTCGGCTTCGGCGGCGGCCGTGCCGATACATGGGCACCCGAAGAAGATGTCTACTGGGGGTCCGAAGAAATCTGGCTTGAAGAAGCCGGCGGAGAGAACAGCCGCTACTCCGGCGAACGTGATCTTGAGAACCCGCTTGCCGCTGTGCAGATGGGCTTGATTTATGTGAACCCGGAAGGCCCGGACGGCAACCCGGACCCGCTGAAGTCCGCCTTTGACATCCGCGATACCTTTGGCCGGATGGGCATGGATGATGCGGAAACGGTCGCGCTGGTTGCGGGGGGTCACACCTTTGGTAAAGCCCACGGCAATGGTGATGCCGCGCTCGTCGGAGCGGAGCCCGAAGCGGCGCCTATCCACCAGATGGGCCTTGGCTGGGCGAACGGAAATGGTAGCGGCAAAGGCTATGACACTGTGACCTCCGGTATCGAAGGTGCGTGGAACGCCACCCCCACGAAGTGGGACATGGGCTACTTTGATGCGCTCTTTGGCTACGAGTGGGAGCTGACAAAATCAGCGGCGGGCGCAAACCAGTGGATTGCCCTTGGCGGCGAAGGGACTGTGCCCGATGCGCATGATCCGTCAAAAACACACGCGCCAATGATGACGACTGCCGACATGGCGCTGCGGATGGATCCAACTTACGAAGCAATTAGCCGCGACTTCCATGCCAACCCTGACAAGTTCGAAGACGCGTTTGCCCGTGCGTGGTTCAAACTGTTGCACCGCGATATGGGCCCCAAGGTTCGCTACAAGGGCCCAGAAGTGCCTGCGGAAGACCTGATCTGGCAAGACCCGCTGCCCGAAGCAACTGCTCCAGCGTTGTCCGATGCAGACATCGCCGACTTGAAGGCCAAGATCCTTGCTGCAGAGATCGAAAACGCGGACCTGATCAAGGTCGCATGGGCTTCTGCCTCCACTTACCGTCAGTCAGATCACCGTGGCGGAGCGAACGGTGCGCGTATCCGTCTCGCACCACAAAAGGACTGGGACGTGAACGAACCTGCTTTGTTGGCGAAAGTTCTTGGCGCACTCGAAGGCGTCGCAAAGGACTTCGGCAAAGAGGTCTCTCTGGCTGACCTGATCGTCCTCGGCGGCACGGCGGCGGTTGAGGCAGCAGCTAAGGCGGGCGGTTATGATATCACCGTACCCTTCACCTCGGGCCGCGTGGATACGACAGATGATCTGACTGATGCGGAGAGCTTTGAGGTGATCGAACCCATCGTCGATGGTTTCCGCAACTACATGCAGCGCGAACTTTCTGTTCCGGCCGAACAGATGCTCGTCGACCGCGCGCAACTGCTCAACCTGACCACACCAGAGATGACAGCGCTTGTTGGTGGTTTGCGGGTGCTGGGTGCAAATCATGCCGCTAACCCGCAAGGTGTTTTCACCGACAACCTTGGCACATTGTCTAACGACTTCTTCAAGGCGATCTTGGATATGTCCGTGGAATGGGTGCCAGCCAACGAGGGCGAGAATGACTTCGTCGGCAAGGTCGGCACGGACGTCAAATACACCGGGTCTCGCGTGGATTTGGTCTTCGGTTCCAACTCTGTCCTGCGGGCAGTGGCTGAGGCCTTTGCGCAAACTGATGGAGAAGCGGCGTTTGTGAAGACTTTTGTGGATGCTTGGGTGAAAGTCATGAACGCGGACCGTTTCGACCTCGCGTAAGCAGTACACAAGACAAAGAGGGGCGCGTCGGGCAACTGGCGCGCCTTTTTTTTGATCCGTGGTCATTTCGGATGACAAGAGTCCCAAACACTTTCAGTCAAAGTCACTGCAACACCCTTCTTTGTAGGAGACTCTGATGGACCCGCTTCATTTCAAAGCCATCGCCGACCAAGACTATAACGTCCAAACGAACGCAGCACGCTTTTATCAACAGAACGGTTGTGAGCTGTTACATGTTCTTAAGCGCATTGTTCGGTTCCGCCGCCAAACCACTCAAAAGCTATCCCGAAAGCACAGCAAACTTAGGTCCATCAAAACGTGAACAGCGAGACCCAGATCCCAACGGACCGCGCCGACGTCATGCGAGTGATCGAGGCGGAAACGGCAACCTTCTTGGCCTGTGACTTTGACGGTTGGGCCGACTGCTGGGTGCAAGATTCGCGAACAAGGGAAGTCTGCATCTCGACAACCTTTGGCGTCTCTGTGACCGAAGGTTGGGACGCACTTGCCAGTTACATGCGCGGTGTATTTTTGCGAGGGCAGGTTTGCGACATTACCAACTTTCAGCGCGAGAATGTCGACATTACCGTCAATGGCGATGTCGCATTGGTCGTTTTTGACGGCCGTTCCACCCAACAGGACGGCCGTGTCGAAACCACCCACGAGACGCGAGTCTTGGAACGACAGTCAAACGTTTGGCGAATTCTCTACTCCTCTTTCGTGCTGCGCGGTCATCAGCGCATGGACGAAAACCGCCTGGCCGTTGATGCCAAAGGCCATATTCTATGCGCACCCGAGAAAGCGCTGGCGGCCATTGCGGCACACCCAGGATTGCAAATCTCCAATGGTGTCCTGCGCGGGGCGCGACCAGCATGGGATAAGGTCCTGCAAGCTGGGATCAAATGCGCCGCAGAACAGCATAAGTACTTCGAACACTACCGTTACCAAAGCCAAAGCGGACGCGACTTCCGCTTACCTCTGGTCCTCGGGGAAACTGACACCGGCGGCGTCGCCGTCTGTACCCTTTTTGTCCGAGATGAAATGACCTTTGTTGACCTGCAAACCGATCAAGACTTGGATGATCGTCTGAAGGTCGCCCAAGCAATCTTCGGATTGTCCGAAGGCCAACTTGGTCTCGCACGTCAGATTGTGGCGGGCGAAAGCCTGACCACCGCCGCCGCGTCTTTGAGCATTAGCGTCAACACGGCCCGCACACATCTGTCTCGGATCTACGATAAAACAGGTGTGAACTCCCAAACGGCGTTGGTTAGAACACTGTTGAGCGTTGGTTAGGATGGAGCCGAACCCTCCAACAGTGTGCCAATGATCCGAAAAAGTGCTTCGGTATAGGCATCCCGATCGGCCCCTTGCGCAATCTCGAACCCCGCGCGGTCAAATGCGGCGGATAGAACATCCGTCAACGCGTCCAGGGTAGAACCGTTTAGATCTGGCATCGCCTTGGCCAAGCCATCACGCAACTCTGCGCTGCCCTCTGTCGCGGTCAATGCACGCGCCTGCTTTGCACCCAAAACCGCCGGAGCGAGGGCCAACAAGATCGTCGCCCGCCCGGGAACCGCCATCGCATCGAAGTAGGCCTGCGTACCAATTTCCATGGCCTGATCGGGGTCCTCTATGTCGCGCGTCTTTTCATCGATGTGTCGCCCAATTGCTTGCGCATCTTCTTCGGCAATTGTCCGGAACAAGTGCTCTTTGTCCTCAAAATGGTGATAAAGTGCGCCGCGAGTCAGGCCAGCTTCCTTGACGAGTTCCGGCATTCCGGTCCGGTCATAGCCCTTTTCCAAGAAAAGCCTTCGCGCGGTACCCATCAGCAAAGTCCGGGTCTCGGCGCGTCTTTCAGCCTGGGTGCGGCGGGGTGCGTGCGTTTGAGGGATGGTCGCCTCCAAGGCAGATCGTCGTTTCGAGACCTGCCTATCACATTTACATACATCTTGCATGTATAATCGACTCATGTTACATACAAACTGTATTTATCTTAAACGGAGTAGCTCCATGCAGACCAATCAATATTACCCGCTGATCCAAGTCGCAGATGTCGCTCGCACGGCAGCGTTCTACCAACGCCACCTTGGCTTTCGCGCTATGTTTGAAAGCGATTGGTACATTCACCTACAGAGTCAGACGGATCCGTCTATCAACCTTGCCGTCCTCCAACACGATCACGACACCATCCCCCAGGCAGGACGGGGCGAAACAAGGGGCATCATCCTGACCTTCGAAGTTGAAAATGTTGACGAGGAAGACGCGCGTTTGCAGACCGCCGGTGTGCGTGTCGTCCAACCGCTGCGCGATGAACCGCATGGACAGAGGCATGCGATCTACGCTGATCCAAACGGAATCTTAGTTGATCTTGTCACACCAATCGCGCCGGCGGCGGAGTTTATCGAAGGCTATGACCCTGGTGCTTTGCCCCACTAGGCAAACACAAAAACCCGGCGCAATCTTAATGCGACGGGTTCTACCTTGTCTAATTCTCGGAACTAGACGACCAAGGCGCCCGGAAATGCATCCACTTCGTTCTTCGCATCACGCCCATTCATCGCCGCAACCTTGTGGCTCGCACCATCAAGCTCAAGCTGAACTTTCAAGCCTGGTTTTATCTTTGACAGATCGATCGTGGTCATAACTTCGTCTTCGGAAAGGCCGAAAGCTTCCGCGATTTGTGCGAAGTCGGGCGTCTCGTTTGGTGATGACTTAAAATTCAGAACATCCTTGCGATAAACATCGCGCGGTTTGGTCTCGAATACAAAGGCGTCCGCATCAGTCAGTTTATCGCGACCGGTATCGCTGACGCTTTGTTCCGCACCGAGCACCAAGATGCCCGTCGCGTTGGTACCACCCAACTGATCCCTTTCGGCGTCAGGCTTTTTCGGTGACTCGGCGACTGCGGTCGTATCAGCCCTTCGTGGCTCTTTTTCGAAGGCGGTCACAGCCGCAGTCGTCTCCTCAGGATCGAAGATCCAAGGCGCAGCCTTGCAGAGCGCAGCAGCCTGCACACCGCGGATCATAATGAGGCTCTGACTTTCACCACTGGTTTCCACCTCAACCCTGACATCGCGTCCAATCTGGCGTAGCGTTAGGGCCGCTTCCATTTCCGCAGCAGATAATCCGAACTGCTCAGCCACCTCGCTCAAGTCCAGCATGTCACCGTCTTCGATTGAAAAGTCGTGGATGACGTCGATGGCATCGTCTTCCACAATTGATTGGTGCGGATTGTTTATCAAGGGACGCTCTGGGAACGTCGCCTTGGCCTCTGGCCGTGGAAGGCGCCCCTTTTCCCATTTTACTGGTTCAGACCATTCGCCCGATCTGGTGGCGACATGCGTCGAAACGTCTAAGTTCGCTTGCTGACGTGTTAGCGCCATTTGCATGGCAGGGGTGCCGCTTTCCATCTTGTCCTGTGCCTTTGCCTTCTACCGTCCTTTTAGACGGGCCTTGCTTGAGACCTGCGCGAACTGCCTTTTGGATGTAGGACAACAAATTACCATTCCCGAACGGATGCATCGTCTGGGCAAGGGCCGCGCAATTGCGGAGCAACTGGCATTGTCATCGATGTGGTCGTAGGCAGCAGTTTTAGAGCACGTCGATCTTTCCACAGGAGTCTAAAGTATCTGTTAAGGAGCTAAAGGTGCTTTTGGGCAGAATTTGGATTAGGTGCTTACATCCGCCGTTTACGCCTAGGAAACAGGCAAATTCCTGCCGATTGTTCTAAGTTTTGCAATAAAAATGTAGCCAACACAAAATCTAGGGGTGAAACCGACGGTGAGTCGCTCACTTAGATGCCAAACCCCCTGATAACACAGTGGTTATTGATGATGGTCAGGGCACATTTGTGTTCGGTTTGTGGCTTGTTTGGAAACAAAACCGTGGACATCTTGTGACCTAAATCTGGCGAATTGTTACTATTTCGTGAACAATCAAAAAGTAACCTCAGTTTCTTCGGAGTCAGACCTAACGAGGCCTTAACAACTATTAGGCGAAATAGTTTTCAATTTTTGGAAAGATCTCGCCGCATTTCGATGGGAAATCGGAGTTTTTTGTCCGATGCGACGAGGCATGTCAGAAGATTGACGCAACCAAAGGGTACTGTTTTGTCGGAAGGGCGACAGTCGAGTTCGCGCGAAACGAAAGTCCACCTGAATCGAAGGACATCCCATGCGATTCGAATTGCGTAGCACCAACTGAACCGTTGCTGCGAACTTTAGACCCGTTGAAGCGCGACCACAGCACCGTCGGGATATGCAAGGCGGGCGGCATAAGCCCTGACGACCGATTAAGGCCGTACCCTAACGTAAACCATCCTTTCCCTGCCAATAGCCAAACACCAAGTCAAAGTGATGCAAATTTGCAAGGGTCCTGTTTGGGACAGATTGCCCCGGTCGGCACCTTTTTCCACCAATAAAGGGCGCCATCGCACAACAAGCATCCGAAAGTGTCGTCAACTGCCGACAGATGCGCCCAGCTTTCTTCCGCCGTTCCATATTCGCCGTGACTACACGAGAAAGGCTTGGTACGACCGCAAATGTTCGACTGAGAGGTTAGGAGCCACCGGTGCAGATTGAACGCACAAAACTCGACGGCGTCGTGATCATCACCCCCAAACGCATTGTCGACAGCCGAGGTTTTCTCAGCGAAAGCTGGAGCAAACGGCGTATGGCCGAACACGGTCTGGATCAAGATTGGGTTCAAGACAATCACTCTCTGTCTGTTGAGGCCGGAACACTACGTGGGCTACATTTCCAAAGCCCGCCCCATGCGCAGGCCAAGCTTGTCCGTTGTGGGCGGGGTTCGCTTTATGATGTGACCGTCGACGTCCGCAAGGGCTCCCCTACGTTTGGCGAGTGGGTCGGTGTAGATCTGACGTTTGAAAACGGGAAGCAGCTCTATATTCCAACGGGGTTCCTGCACGGCTTTCTCACACGTGATCCGGATACCGAGATCATCTACAAATGCTCTGACTACTATGCACCCGAGTGCGATGGAGCAGTGCGCTACGATTGTCCTGAGATCGGCATCGATTGGGGCTTTACCCGAACTCCTTCCCTGTCCGACAAAGACGCAACCGCACCGACGCTCGCTGACTTCGACAGCCCATTCATCTACGAGGCTGCGCGATGAAAGTCCTCGTGACTGGCGGTGCTGGTTTCATCGGATCAGCGGTTGTCCGCCTCGCAATCACGCGAAGCCACAGTATCATCAATGTCGACAAACTGACCTATGCCGCCTGCCTGGAAAATGTGGCAAGTGTCGTACAAAACCCGAACTATGCGTTCGAGCAGGCCGACATCTGCGACCGGTCCGCGATGGATCGCATTCTTACTACCCATCGCCCCGATGCGGTCATGCACCTCGCCGCTGAAAGCCACGTCGACCGGTCTATCGACGGCCCCGGGGCCTTCATTGAGACCAACATCACGGGTACTTACACCCTGCTGGAAGCCGCACGCTCCTACTGGGTAACCGAGGGCAAACCCGACAGTTTCCGATTCCACCACGTCTCAACTGATGAGGTCTTCGGGTCTTTGGGCGAAACCGGCAAGTTCACTGAAGAAACGCCGTACGATCCACGCAGCCCTTATTCCGCATCCAAAGCCGCGTCGGATCATTTGGTCCGTGCTTGGGGTGAGACCTATGGCCTACCGATTGTCCTCTCCAATTGTTCCAACAACTACGGCCCGTTCCATTTTCCGGAAAAACTGGTGCCGGTTGTGATCATAAAAGCGCTCGCCGGTGAACCGATCCCGGTTTATGGCAAAGGTGAAAACGTCCGCGATTGGCTCTATGTCGAGGACCACGCCGATGCTCTCCTCACCGTCCTGCAAAAGGGTGAAATCGGGCGGTCTTACAACATTGGCGGGGAGAATGAAGCGAAGAACATCGAACTCGTAACAATGATCTGCGCGATCCTCGACCAGAAACGCCCCAAAGAGTCAGCCTATGCCGAACAGATCACTTTCGTCACCGACCGGCCCGGTCATGACATGCGCTATGCGATTGATCCTAAGCGGATTGTAGACGAACTCGACTGGCACCCGTCCGTGACCCTAAAACAAGGTCTGGAGGAGACTGTGCAATGGTACCTGGATAACGAAGATTGGTGGCGGGCGTTGGAGGACCGAAAGGGTGTGGGTGAACGGCTTGGGGCCAAGGCATGATCCTCGTCTTCGGACAATCCGGGCAGGTGGCTTCAGAGCTTGCGGGTTATGACGGCGTGACATGCCTGTCGCGGGCAGACGCCGACCTGACCGATCCAGCAGCCTGCGCAGCGGCAATCGCCGAGCATGCGCCGGTCGCAGTGATCAATGCTGCGGCCTATACAGCCGTGGACAACGCGGAAGAGGATCAAGCCACAGCGCAAGCGATCAACGGCGGAGCCCCCGTCGCGATGGCGGAGGCGTGCAAGGCGCAGGGCATACCATTCGTCCATATCTCCACCGACTATGTCTTTGACGGCTCTGGCGAGATGCCTTGGCAACCCACCAGCGCAACTGCCCCGCTTGGGGCCTACGGCGCAACAAAGCTTGCTGGCGAAGACGGCATCCGCGCCACAGGTGGCACCTTCGCGATCCTGCGCACCTCTTGGGTGTTCTCAGCCCATGGCAACAACTTCGTCAAAACTCTGCTGCGGCTTGGTGCAGAGCGTGATGCGCTGACCATCGTCGCAGACCAGATCGGCGGGCCGACATCGGCCAAATCCATCTCCAACGCCTGCATGACCATCGCAACAGAGCTGCAAGCCGACGCCGGCAAATCCGGCACCTACCACTTCGCCGGTCAGCCGAACGTTAGCTGGGCGGACTTCGCGCGTGAGATCTTCGGGCAGGCGGGCATCTCCTGCGATGTCACCGACATCCCAACCTCTGCCTATCCAACACCCGCCAAACGGCCACAGAATTCTCGTCTCGACTGTACCGCGACAACCGAGACCTTCGGCATCGCTCTGCCCGATTGGCGCAATGACCTCAGCGACGTATTGGTCGCGCTCAAAACCCCCGAAAGTGAAAACTCACTATGACGAAACGCAAAGGCATCATCCTCGCCGGCGGCTCCGGTACGCGTCTGTACCCGATCACGCTTGGTGTCTCAAAGCAGCTCTTGCCCATCTACGACAAGCCGATGATCTATTATCCTCTGACGGTGCTGATGCTGGCCGGGATCAACGAAATCGCACTGATCACAACGCCGCAAGATCAGGACCAGTTCAAGCGCATGCTAGGCGACGGATCCCAGTTCGGGGTGACATTCACCTACATTGAACAGCCCTTACCCGATGGCCTGGCTCAAGCCTTCATCCTCGCCGAAGACTTCCTTGATGGTGCACCCTCTGCGCTTGTTCTTGGCGACAACATCTTCTTCGGCCACGGCCTGCCAGAACTGATGGCGGATGCAGACACCGCTGACGCCGGCGCATATGTGTTCGGCTATCAGGTTGTCGACCCACAACGCTACGGCGTTGTCGATTTTGATGCGGACGGCACGGTCAAAGGCATCATTGAAAAGCCAGAGGTGCCGCCGTCAAACCATGCGGTGACGGGTCTCTACTTTGTTGATGGCACTGCACCTGAAAAAGCCAGGCAGGTGAAACCATCCGATCGGGGAGAGATTGAAATCACGACCCTCCTTGAAATGTACCTCGCCGAAGGCACGCTAAAGGTCCAACGCATGGGCCGCGGCTATGCCTGGCTCGACACCGGAACGCACGCGAGCCTTCTTGATGCTGGCAACTTCGTGCGGACCATCGAACAACGCCAAGGCCAGCAAATCGGCAGCCCAGAGGAGGTGGCGTTCAACATGGGCTGGATCACTGCGGACGACCTGATCAGAGAGGCTGGGAAGTATGAAAAAAACAACTATGGAACTTACCTGAACAGTCTCGCCAACTAGCCCTTTTCCATTCCTCTTGGCATCGCCGCCCACCGTTTTGAAAGTGTTCAAACCGACGCCGCCTGATATGCACCTGAGCGTTGCGTCCCGCCCTTCTCAATGCGTTTGATTGGCCGTCAAAATCTTCGAGGAAGACGGCCTACATCGCGCCAGGTTCACTTTGCGAGAACTGATACTACGAAACCTTCAATGCCCGCTTCAGAGACGAGTTCCTGAACGGTGAAATCTTCTACAGGCTGCGAGAAGCACAAATCCTGATTGAGGAATGGAGCAAAACACTACAACACGAAACGCCCACATATTGCTCCAGGCTAACGCCCTTCGGCCTCCAAAACCATCGTCTTGATGGACCAGAGGCCCGTCATGCACTAAGGATCAAGCTGGACTACTCAAATGCAGCTGATGAAGCAAAAGATCATGAAGGCACTCTTTATGATTGAGCGAACCTGTATGAAAAATTAAGGTTTGGAACTAAGACTTGCTACCAGAGTAGCGCATGAGCGGTCGCTCAACACACAGGTAAATCAGACAGCCCGAAAGTACCGCCAAAATCATCATCAAGAGCCCGCTCACTTGTGGTGACAAGCTCCAAGGTCCGCCAAACTCGGCTAAGACGACGACAAAGACACCCATCGCCGGAAGATGCGCCAGATAGATTGAGTAAGACGCGTCACCCAAGAAAACAAGCCACTTTGGTACTGTAAGAACTTCGCGTGCCAGCGCGGCAGTGATCATGGCTGCACCAATACCGTAAGCCCACGTGCGCCAGCAATGGGTCCAGTCCACTTGGAACAGGGCTTCGGAAAAACCTGTTCCAAGATATATCGATAACCCTATCATGAAAATTGGCATCCGCGCTGGAACTGAAAGGAAGCGATAGCCCCAGGCTACGATCATCCCAAACAAGAACAGCAGATTGTAATCCGCAAAAAGGAAGTTTAACGGGAAGAACTTGATACCCATGAGGGGAATCAGGACAGATCCGATCATCCAAACCGCAAAAACGATGAAACCAATCCGCTTGTTCACAATCAGCGATAGGAAAAGTATGTAAAATAGCATCTCATGTTCTAAGGTCCAAGCAACACGCATAATCGGAAAATCGGGCGTGGGAATCAGTAAGAGCGAGGTCAAGATTGCAAGTGGTTCGAACTTGTTGTCAGGACCACTGCCGGTCACCGCATATAGACCTAGTAAACCGATCAGAATGAACCAATAGATAGGATAGATGCGTTGAATTCGACGCTTAAAGAACGTCCAGGCCCGCGTGGACACCCCGAAATCTTTTGCGTGAATATGGTACATTATGAAACCTGAGAGCACGAAAAAAAATTCAACTCCGGCATAACCCATATTGAAGACAGCACCTGCCCTATCGCCGTCGTAGAGGCGGTCCGGCAGAATGAAAACATTGATGTGGAATGCAACGACCAAAAGTGCGGCAACAGCGCGACCAGCCTGTAAGCCGTCGAGTTTTGGTCGATCAACTCTCGCTTGAAATGTACTCATAAAATTTCCCGAACACTAAGAATACCTTGCCTGTCAGCCCACTTACTGCACCATGACGTCCACAGCGACGAAAGAGAAGTCTCGGACGGCGTGTTGATTGTTCTGACCTCAGAAGCTTTAATTTTGTTGTTCCCTTTCGATTAGCGCACGCGTTGCCTGCACAGTCCCGGTCTCTACAATATCTGACGTCCAAGCCAGAACGCTAGTTGTGCCCACATCCACAAGAGTCCAGCGAACATTTGGTTGATTAAATACTTCGAGGAACACTGTTATATTATTATAGGCTGGCCAGATCGACCACCAGACGTTGGGCGTCACGAACACCCCGGTCGGATAGGCTTGCACAATCTGTGACAGAGAACTCAACTCACTGATCATTGGTCGTCCCGTCCGGGGGTCCCGCGCAAACTCTGTCTCATTCATCGGAGGAAGCCAATTTCGGCTAAAGTTTACGTCGAACCCGTCAAAATACTTCACCGCGTTAAGGTCGTCGGTCACAACAACGATGGCGCCAGCCTCGCGATAACCTTCGATCACATCACGCGCTGCAACGTAATCTCCCTGGATAGCAGGCTCAGGAATAATCCCGGAACGTAAGCCTTTAAGAGTATCTACAAAGACCGTGTTCGCAGCGATCACGAATGCCGCCCCACAGCCCATAATGAGATACCTCAAGATTTGTCCAAGCTGCGCGCCGAAAGCTGAATCAGTCGACACCCACACTGTGCGGAACAGAGGACGCGCTACCACCTGAAGGCCCATTGCCCAAATGGCAAACAAGAAGGGCGATACATAATAGATATGTCGAATATTTTGCACCCCTGCGAACGAGTGCACAAAGATACCCACCGCAGATATGGCCAGGCAAAAACTTGCAGGCCGAGGCGATGAAGCAAGTGCAATCAAAGCGAATACCGGAGTCATCGGCCAGAGTGATGGGTAAAGATTTCGCAGCGCCCGGTGATACGCTGTCGGGTCTTTATCCCAAGGTGTCGCTCGGTATTCGTTCCATAGCCCCACCAACACGTCTTGAAAAACCAGTGCGACCACCAATGATAACCCAACCGCTGAAACAGTGAACAGAACCCGATTACCTGGCGATAGGCGCCAAATCTGAGGGACCGCATAGAAGTAAAATACCCAAACGAAAACTCCCAGTAGACCAACAAGACTGCTGTCCTGAAACAACAACGACGTCCAGAACAAGACCGCGGCGACAACAAGAAGCACTAATCGCCATAGTGCGCTCCGAGCCGGCATAAACAGTTCATAGAAGGCGATCGCAGCCAGGAAGAATAGGACACCGTGGATCGCATAGAAACGCACGATCTGCGACAAGTAAATCCCGCTCGGCCAGCAAACCAAGAGCGACGCAACAATCCAACCTGCAAGTGGACCCGCTGCAATCCGGGTCCAAAGTGAAGCGACAACAACCAGCATCACACCGAAGATCACACTCGGGATTCGCGCGGCGAAGACATTGACGTCGCCCAGACCCACAAATATCCAACCCACCATTTTGGTGAATTCGGGCGCACGTTCGTATGCCCCCTCATACAAGGTGAAAGACCCATCCCGCGCCCAGCTCGTACCAGCCAGAACGTGATAAAGCTCGTCAAAAAACAACGGGTCGTCGAGCCGGCCTAGCCGTGTAAAGACCGCAAACAAGACGACAACGAGTATGAAAACTAGATGCCTAGAAGGATCTTTTAAGAGCCGGGTAACAGTCATCTTTCGGGCATCAAAAAAATTGGTCCATGCGCTAGAGTCGTCTCCAAGAATCAAGACGGCTAAACCCCCTATACAGTCGTCAGGATCTTGGACCAGTTTTAGGTCGCCGCAAGACAAAAGATATGTAATTTGATAAGATTAGAACGAAATTTACCATGAGCCAAGCTCAATTGCTGACCTCCGTACCAAGTTCAGCAATGCAGCCTTCTCTAGCGGAGACCAAGGACTACAATGGTTGGTGCTGTACTGAGAAAGGTTCGACGGATTTATGGCTGAGTTTGAGTGATGTTTGGCCTTCAGCAGCAAAGTGCTAAAAGGATCCATTACGCAGTGTTTGGTGCAAAGGTTCTAACAATAAGAAATGCTTAAGGCCCGCTTTCAATTGAGTATATTGATTTTTTGCCTCCTCTTAGGAGGCTTGCTAATGTTCGGCTTATTGAGTCGGTCGATCTGGTATGATGAAGCGATAACTCTTCAATCTTTAGCTGCAGCACAATTTTCGATGCCCAATGCGGGATTCACGTCAGTTGGTGCACTGAAGGAAGCCTTCCAGGGCAACGCGCATCCGACAAAACTCATCGACCACTATGTCAATGCAGACGTCCACCCGCCCTTCTATTTTTTGATCGCAAATGCCAGCGTGAGTCTTACAGGCCTAAGCCTTACTTCCGCTCGCGCCGTTTCCCTTGGCCTGGTTCTGGCGGCAGTGTTTCTCTACGCAAACATGGTTCGGCGAGAGAATGCTGGACACCTGCCGTTTACTTTGACCGTTTTTGGTCTTTCGTTTGCCGTCGCGACTTCGGCGCAAGACGCGCGAAGCTACGCCCTTCTTGTGTTCTTGGTCGTTGCAGCATGGATGGTGCTTGTAGAAACAACCCGAGAGTTGACAAAGTGGTATCGTTGGGTAGCCGATGTTATGCTAGGTGCAATATGCGGCTGCTTGCTCCTCACTCATTACTTTGCGATTTTCGTTGTTTTACCCATCATCATACTGCGGTGCATTCGAGGTCCAAAGCGCCAGACCACTTCAGCATTACTTGCGCCCCTTGTATGCACTCTGGTCTTCTTGCCTTGGCTACCGACATTTTTGACGCATCTAACCGCGCGACCTGAGCAAATGTTGGACGCTCTTGATCCGTTAGCCACAGCTAAATGGACAGCACAATTGCTAGGTGGTTTGGTCTGGTCCACTAGCCATAGCGCCATTCCTGAAGTCCTGAACAAGGCGGGACGCGCTGCAGTCATTGGGCTGGCCTTGATCGGTGTTGCAAGCATCTTTCTAAGCAACAATCAAACGCCAGAACAGCGGCGAGTGGGCCCCCTTGCAGTTTGGATACCTGCTATCGGCGTGAGCCTTTTTGTAGCTGTATCAATCTGGATGGACAGACGCTTCGATCTACTCAGGTACTTAATCATCTTCGCGCCATTTATGGCCTACCTTGCTGCGCGTGGCGCACTGCAAACCGGGGCAGCACTCACCGCACTGGACAGTCCTTTAAGCAACAAAGCCCCCGTCACCGTGCTCATCTTCGCACAACTTGCAATGCTTAACTGGGGTTGGGAGGCCACCCAAAACAGAGGCGGAGGATACTTTAACAGCATAGCACTTGAGATCACCACAAATGGCGTAAGCGACAGCCTCACAATCGTAGACCCAGGTAACGGTAGGGGAAACCTGCTAGCTGCGGTCTACGTCCTGCCACCTGATGCCCCAATGTTCGTGTTACCTCCTGACATGGGTGAGTGGCAGGACTCCGCCAAAAGTCTCCACGCTAATCTAAACCGCTATCAGACGGTCTTGCTTGTTTACACCATCGACAGAGGACGCCACGGAAAAGACAAGTCTCCGATCTACGAAACTATTAATGCTGCTTTGCAAGACCAAGGCTTTGCAATGGTAACAGCGCCACCGGCAATCCAAGGTGCTTTATTCTACGCAAAGTGGGTTCGACAATGACGCAACCTACCGCACCCACTAAACGTCGAGACGATCCGCTCATCTCGCTTGTGGTCCCGTGCTTTAACGAAGAACACGCAATCCCGATCTTCATGGAAGCAGTGAACCGCGCACTTCGAGACGTGCGGCTTGAGATCATTTTTGTTAACGATGGGAGCATAGATGCGACGCTGCCGGTACTTATAGCTTTGAGTTTGGAGGACGATCGCGTTGTCGTAACCAATTTGTCGCGCAACTTTGGCAAAGAAGCTGCCTTGTCCGCCGGAGTTGACCTTGCGAACGGAGATGTGGTTGTCCCAATCGATTGCGATCTGCAGGACCCGCCCGCCCTAGTAGTAACGTTCATTGAGCGTTGGCGCGACGGCTATGATGTCGTCTATGGCATTCGTTCGAACCGAAGCAACGACAGCAAAACTAAACGAGTTACCGCACGTATTTTCTATCGCCTTTTCAATAGGTTATCCTATACAGATATCCCATCCAACGTCGGAGACTTTCGCCTTATGGACCGCGTTGTTATCGACGCTGTCAAGCAAATGCCAGAGCGAAACCGTTTCATGAAAGGGATCTTTGCGTGGGTCGGCTTTACCTCAATTGGAGTCCCCTATACACGTCAAATCCGACCCGTAGGAGCAAGCAAGTTCAGCTATTGGCGCCTCTGGAATTTTGCCCTTGATGGACTCGTCAGCTTCTCGACGATCCCATTGCGTGTCTGGACCTACACCGGCACGCTGATCGCAGTCTCATCAGTTATGTATGCGATTGTCATTGTTATACGTACCCTCGTGCTAGGACGCGATGTGCCAGGTTATGCCTCCATCATGACAGCTGTACTTTTTCTTGGTGGGGTACAACTGATCTCGCTTGGTGTGATCGGAGAATACCTTTCAAGGCTCTTCACCGAAAGCAAGCAGCGACCCATCTATATAGTCAATGGCATATACCGCGACGGGAAGCAGGCAGATGCCGATTGAGCCGAAATCCGAACTCATCCTCGCAATGCGCTTTGCCAGTGTCGGAGTTGTATCGACGCTCACACATTTGATCTGTGCCCATGCAGTTCTGCTGTTTTTCGGTGTGAGCTTGGTCGCCGCAAATGCTGTAGGTTTCTTATTTGCCTTCGTTGTAAGCTTTCTTGGCCACCATCACTACTCCTTTCCGAAGAACAGTGCCTTCTGGAGATCTTTCCGCCGCTATGGCGTCATCTCCGTACTAGGCTTTGTCATGAACAGTTTCATTCTACTGTCGCTGGTTCAGCTTGACATGCTTAGCCCCGCAACATCCCTTACCATCGCCATTTTCATTGTGCCGCTCTGCACATTTCTGGCAAGTCGGTTGTGGGGATTCAATTCAGGCGGATGAGCAACAGTAGTTTGATTTTAAGCGTAGTAAACGACGGAAAATGCGAGCAGCCCGAGGAAGTAGAGAGTAAGTGCGATTAAAGGGAAAATTGCCCGGCGATCCGCAAGAAAATTGTGAGAAAAAACACCAAGCGTAAAGAACATTGCCAGATATGGATCAAAATATCGCTGATAATAGATATCTCCCGTCATAGAAAACGTCGACAAGAAAACCACGAACCCAAAGACAAAAAGCAGATTTGCGCTGCAGTACCGCAGCACAAAAGCAAATCCCACCGTCGCCACAAAAACAAATCCGTTGTTGCCAAGCACTGGCAACAACTTGACCACGATCCCGCCTCCCATAGACGGGGGTAAGGAGGACATCACTGCGAACCGACACGCAGCCGCAAATGCCGTACAGCTTAGAATAAAGGTAAGAGGGTTGATAGGGCCGCAAATCAGTGTTGAGGCTTTCCAGCGACGGTCAGTTTCCGCGCTCACTTCAAATCCGAAAAAAGCACGCCCGACCAGCCAAATCCCGAACGATAGGAAAACCGTGATCAGTGCTACAATGCCAACGTAAGATACCGGGATAAACACGTTAAAGATCGAGATCCCGGCGTGGTGCGCAAAACGAGGGGGGGTCAACCCTGACCAAACTGAGACCAAAAACACCCCGGCGAGCATGCACGGGACTGAGAAAACAATGATCCGCACCATCACGGGCCAACTCAACCCACGTTGGTCAGCCGCGATTAATAGCCACAGTAGGCTGATCATCGAGAAATGGCTCTGCCGAGTAAGCACAAGAAGTGCAAAGCAAAGCCCCGCCACAATAGTCAACGCAATACGCCCCCGAGCAAGCACAATGCAAAGTACGCTCAGCGACATAAACAGAAACGCGAGCCCCTCAGGATTGCCCCAGATCGCAGGCCCCACAATGAAAGAGTTCAGAAGAAACACACAGGTTACCAACCCAAAATAGAGCGTAATGTTAATCTGCGGTACTGAACGATTTCCGAAATGTCGCCTCCATCTCAACGTATGCGCAACCAACAAGATGACAAAACCAGTGCAATGGGCGAGCGCCGAGAAGAACGTCACACCCTGCTCTTCCACAGCGAATTGTGAGAATACCGCGTAATAAAGAGGCCCCATCGCCGAATACTGCTCCTGCATAGCAGTAATGAAGGGATTGTCGCGGTAGATCTGAATACTTGGCAAATGGAAGCCGCGCAAATCACCTGGCGCGCCGCCCGTTGTATCCAAACGCAGAAGGTACAGAACCGCGTAAAATAGGAGCGCCCCGACAACTAGCAGCAGGGTCGGCGGTTTCCAGATCGGGAGTTTCGTCATCTTAGCAGTCTCGTGTCGATAGCACGCATGGAGTCATATCTTCATACCCTTGAAGATCCCTTCCGGGATTATCCGGATGATACCCATGATGAACTTCCAAATTGGACGCACATAAATCACGTTCTTCTTTTTGGCCACGGCCTGATATACTGCCTCGCCGACCTCAGCCGGCTTTGCGGTCAGTTTCTCAGGCAGATCCAACTCTACAGTCATTTGTGTGTCTACAAAACCGGGAAGCACTGTCACGACATGCACACCTCTTTTTGCCAGCCGATTTCGCAAGCCCGACATGAAAGCCGTGAAACCCGCCTTAGCTGACCCATATGTATAGTTTGTTGCGCGCCCCCGTTCACCTGCAACCGAGCTTATTCCGATCAAAGTGCCGCTGCCACGTGCCTCAAACTGCGTTGCAAGTGCGGACATAATACTCGCCGGTCCTTCATAGTTACTACGCATCATGCGAATGGCCGCCTCACTGTCTGTCTCGCTCTCAGTTTGATCTGTCATTGTCCCAACAGCACACACCGCAATCTCCGGAAGTAGGGGCAAACTTTCTACAAATGACGCATGGCTTTCGGTCGCGAGGGCATCAAATTCTGCTAATGAAACTTCTACCCCGAACCGCAGTGCCATATCTGCGCGATCGCCTTCCAAGGTCTCAGCTCGTCGCGCAGCCAATACAATTGGATATTCGGCTTCGGCAAAACGACGCGCAATGGCCTTTGCCATTTCGGATCTAGCGCCCAAAACAAGGACAGGTCCCTTGCTCATATCTCTAACCTTTCCGACTGTGCGGATTGAAATTTTTGTCCGAAGCCCGCGGCTTGCCGATCTGCAACAAATCCCGCCACTCGGTCGTCCGACTGACGCAGCGTTTGCGCAGACATACGACTGTCCTTGGCCAGATAAAATCGCCCACCATGCGCCAGCGTGATTTCATCAAGCCGGTTCATCAACTGCAGCGTCTTGTGGCGCACTGGAAAATCCAACGCTAATGTATAGCCCTCTGTTGGGAACGATATCCGGCTTTCCTGCGGGCCAAGCCGCTTGAGCACCGCCAAAAATGAACCCTCCCCGGCAGAGGAAATCTCACTTATCAACGCCCGCATCCCATCGCGGGACGTCTCCAACGGCAAGGCACATTGGAACTGCATAAACCCATTGCGCCCGTAGATCTTGTTCCATCCCAGAATAGAATCGAGTGGATAGAAGTACGAATCCCAATCAACAACCGCTGTGCCGCGATTACGCAGGCCTTTCTGGTAGTAAAGCGTGTTGAACGCCTTTACAGACCACTTGTTCAGCACCCATGTCGGAAAATCAAACGACAGTGTCTTGCTGCCTTTCTTCGTTCCAAACTGCAATGGTTCGACACGTTGTCGCGCGTCCAAATCGCCAAGCTCTGCATGTTCCCCCAACATGATCAGCGAACGGCCAAGCCCTGGCCCCTTGCTTAAGCAATCGATCCAAGCGACCGAATAGGTCGACGACAGCGTTTCTTCAAATACATCAATCGCTGCGTCAATATTGCGTGCAGGAATCGTCTTTTGCCGTATCCATGCGCTTGCAACCCGGCGGAGACGGACGGCCACGCGCAGAATCACACCGGTCAGTCCCATGCCGCCAATCGTCAGCCCGAACAGATCCGCATCCGCCTGGGAAGAGCAACGGCGCAAGTTGCCTTCTGCATCAATCAGCTCGATCCATTCGACAAAGCTACCAAAACTGCCGTCTTTGTGGTGGTTCTTACCATGCACGTCGGCTGCAACCATCCCACCAAGTGTTACGAACTTGGTGCCGGGCGTAACCGCTGGAAACCATCCACGCGGCAGGAATGTCTTGATCACATCCGCCAAGAGCACGCCAGCTTCGGCCACCAAAACGCCAGTGGCATTGTCAAAAGCGATCATGCGATCAAACGCACCCATCTGCACAGTGCGATACCGAGATACCGAACTATCACCATAAGCACGTCCATTACCCCGCGCTATCACCGGCCCGTCATTCAGGTATCCGAGCAATGCATCCAAATTGCGCGGCTGTACGACCGGTGCATCAACTATGGGGTAACGCCCCCAGCCTGCAATTTTCATGTGACGTTACTCATTACGGAATTGGGAAAGACAAAGCGGCGGTCGAGATCGTATTTGACGACGTACCCTACACTCAAACCAAGAATTGCGCCCAGCTCACGCATGCCTTCCGTGCCCCAAATCAACCAAAACGCCGTCTCGGTTCCCCAGAAAATCGCCGTCGTTACTAGGCCCATAGAAGTATACAGCGTGAACTTTCGGCTGTGTGCCTTCACACCAGTGGATTGGTCAAAGAAAATCCACTGTTTGTCGAGGATGTATTTGATCACCAAACCAACTAAGGTTCCCAGAGCGACAGCCGCGATGAAAAACGGGGCGCGCTCTCCAAAGTACATCACTCCGCGTTGAATCGCGAGATTACCAATCGTGGCTATGACCGCGAAAAGGGCATACCGCAAAATCAAGGTCCTACGGGTCATATCGCGGCGCCCACTAAAGCAAAGGCAAAGATGACTAAAATGCAGATTTGACTTACGCGATCCTTCGCAGCGAAGACCACCGGATCATCGTGCATTTCACCACGGTGCGTCATCAAGACCATGCGCGTGAGCCAATATAGTAAAACCGCACAGACACCCCACAAGAACGTTGGTTGACTATAGAGCGTGGTAACGTCAGGCGAGTTCACATAGAGCGCCATCACGAGAACTGAAACCAAACCTGAGCTAAGCGCGGCGTTACTCATGATCGGCAGATCTTCAACCCGGTAACCTCGGCCCGAAGCAGACTCTTGCTTTTGCTTCGTCAGGTCCACTAGTTCTGCCTGTCGCTTCACAGCCGCAAGCGAAAAGAAGAAGAACATTGAGAACGCTAGCAGCCACACCGATAGCGGGATGCCCGTGGCGGCGCCACCCGCAACGATGCGTACTGTATAAAGCGACGCCAAAACGCAGATATCAATCACAATCCGCTTTTTCAGGTAGAGTGAATAGGCTGTGGTGATGAGGTAATAGGCCAGCATAACCACGAAGAACGGCCCACCAAGCAATGCCGCAACAAGCGCACCTAGCGTAACAAGGCCACCTGCGAGAATACTACCGTTCAGGATTGGAATATCACCAGCTGCAAGCGGGCGTTTGCATTTCCGCGGGTGCACACGATCCGACTTCAAATCAAGCAGGTCGTTCACAACATAGACGCTAGAGGCAATAAGGCTGAAAGAAATGAATGCAATGAGGCTTTGCAACAGCGTCGCGCCAGTCATCTGGTGAGCTGCCAACATCGGCAAAAATATGAGAACGTTCTTGAGCCACTGGTGCGGGCGCAACGCGCGCACGTATGGCAGATAGCTTTGCGATATAGTCGTAAGATGTTCCACCGGCTTGCCAAGCATTTGCGCCTTGGTTTGCAAAGCAGCTGGCGCATTGACAGTGATGACCTTGTTCGACTTCTTCCACACCGGAAGGTCTGCCGCGGCATCGCCCATGTAGGCAAATTGGTCAGCGCCGAAACGGCTTTCGAGGAAGGCAGCCTTGTTCTCCGACTTCAGGTTCGTTTCCCCGTCAGAGCCATGCACCTCATCGAAAATCCCGAGATGATCCCCGATTTGCTGTGCAAGGATCTCATTACTCGCCGTTACTAACGCAGTACGTCCGCCATTTTCACGGTGCCGCTGTACAAACGCGATGACGGCGCCATCATAGGGCAAAGTGGAAACATCAATGTCAGACTTTTCCAACAGAAACTTTTTCAGCACGGGCCGCCCTTTGCGGGCCACTGAAACGGCGCGGAACGGCACAAAAAAGTCGCGCCCCGTTGCAGACCAGAACGTCTCCAGCAACATATCAGACTTCAACAGCGTTCCGTCCAGATCCACGACTAGCACTGATTTTTCTAAATCTTTCATCTTTGAGTACACACCAAAACAATTAATAGAAGAAACTGACCAGCGCTCTTACCATATCAAACGCTTAACAACACTGCGCCTCAAAACATACCGAACGCCCCCTCTTGTCCACCCTAGACAAGTAGAGCACTTTTTCCGACTCAAAAGCGGCAAAGGAAAACTAGTTTGAGTTCTAAGAAGAAACGGGCGCGCTGACAAGCAACCATCCCGTTTCTCGGGGCCCTCTCAGAGCATTCTTACAACGGCATCGGCGTCGGGTAGTTCAAAAGCGCTCTCACTTATTATCTATATTTTACAGAATCTTAGATCAATGCGATCCATCCACTGATCATACTGATGCCGGAAGGGTAAAAAGTTGCGCCGTGACTAACCCGCGATAATGGGCGGCAGTTGGATCGCAAGCAAATGCACTACTGTTTCGGAATCAGCATTAGTGGCCCGGTTTTTGACCAATTGTCGAAATCGTCGTGAGCTAGTTTCCTTGACCTGCTGCCGGAAAAGTGGACCGTTTTGAGCTGGGATTTTCCATTTATGATCCCGATCGCGGGAGAAGGAGGATTCTATGAAGAGAAGCAAGTTCACGGAGGCGCAGATTGCGTTTATGCTGAAGCAAGCTGAGGATGGCACGAGTGTTGCGGAGGTTTGTCGCAAGGCCGGAATTGCGGTAGCGACTTTCTACAACTGGCGCAAGAAGTACGGCGACTTGATGCCTTCAGAGATGAAGCGCCTGAAGATGCTTGATAAATAGAACGCCAGATTGAAGCGTCTGGTTGCTGACCTGTCATTGGACAAGGCCATGTTGCAGGACGTTATCAGACGAAAGTTCTAGGCCTGCTCGTCGTCGGGAATTGGTGGACGAGTTGCGGGCCGTCTGGGGTGTCAGCATCCGGCGGGCCTGTGGCGTGCTTCAGGCACATCGCTCGACTTACCGCTCTCGAGCACATGGCGACGAGCAGGCCGAGCTTAAGAAGCGTATCAAGGAGATCGCAGAAAAGCGTGCGCGCTATGTATACCGGCGTATCCATGTGCTGCTCCGTCATGAAGGATGGCACGTGAATGCAAAGAGGATTTACCGTCTTTACAATGAGATGGGCCTTCAGTTGAGGAACAAGACGCCAAAACGGCGCGTGAAAGCGAAGCTGCGCGAGGATCGCACTGAAGCGACACACAGCGTGAGACTTGGGCCATGGATTTTGTGCACGACCAACTGGTCACAGGGCGAAAGATACGTGTGCTGACAATCGTGGACACGTTCTCGCGGTTCTCGCACGCCACTGATCCAAGGTTCAGCTATCGTGGTGAAGATGTCGTGCAAACGCTGGAACACGTCTGTGCCCAGACTGGTTACCCAAAGTCGATCCGCGTCGACCAAGGCTCAGAGTTTGTGTCGCGGGATCTCGACCTATGGGCCTACCACAACGGCGTCACGCTGGACTTCTCGCGGCCAGGAAAGCCAACAGACAAAGCGTTCATAGAGAGCTTCAACGGCAAGTTCCGCGCAGAATGCCTTAACACCCATTGGTTCATGAGCCTTGACGACGCGCGGATAAAAATGGAGGACTTGCCAAGAGACTACAACGAAGTACGGCCCCACAGCGCAATCGGGAACAAACCACCGATCTGGCTGATGAATGGCTCAGGGCTCGAAGAACCGCCCAGAGCTCAAACCCCGGAAAATCTCCAGCCGGGTGGTCCGACATAGGGGAGCAGCTCAGGATCCATACTAATCAAGCGAAGCCTCGAACAATTGTTGGGAGCCACACGTTTATAACAGCGTCTAGGTCGTAAGCGAATGCCTTGGACAGTATCAAGCATTTTATGGCGGCGGGCGACCACTCCCATCATTGTATTGGCCGACGCCCAATGAGGCATATCTTAAGCCGTGATCACAGTTCTCTGTGGCGGAAAAAATAAGCGGAAAATCCACTTATGGAGCGGCGCAAAACTGATCAAACACGTCGTGCCATCTCACTTCAACAGATTAGCATTCAGCTTAACGTCGGCGTCGATGGCCTGCTATCTTCTAATAGCCTCAACGAGCGGCAAAACATGCTTCGGTCAAGCCCAAACAACTTCGTAAAGACTGGTTTCGCAGAGAGGGTTTAGGCACAGGGCGTCTCCTTTTATGGGCGGAGCGCAGTTTGTTTGTCGGCGTCGTTACCAACAAAGGCATCCTGGAAATCGGCAAGATCGCCGTACTTGCGATTATTGACACAAACCGCCCTACGTTTTGACCCGGCAACAAATCATAATGCGCTTCGGTTTATACCGCAGGCGGTGACGACATTACACGTTTCATCTAGCCTGTCCACAATATATTTAGAAGCAAATGTTTACAGTCAATACCTGAGACAACTTCGATTCAGCACAGTGCCCCGAAGCGCAAATCGCGACCTAGTCTTTTAAGAACCCAACCCGTACCAAAAGCGCCCGGATTTTTTCTTCGTATATGGGCCGAGCATAGTCTCGATCATACCAGGCCATTGCTGCAGAGGCACTGCGGCCAGCCTCCGCACCGTCATTGAGTGCTCTCAAAATACCCTCTGCGATACTATCTGGGGTAGGCTCAACAAGGAAACACACCCCATCTGTTAGAACCTGCGAGTGTGACCAGATTGCCGTCGCAACCAGAGGCTTGCCACTCGCCAACTGCTCATAGATCTTCAGCGGCGTATTGGTGCCAACCACGCGCGGGCTCAGCAAAACATCCGCTTCCTGATTGAACTTCAACGCAAGTGTTTTTGGACCTGTAAAAATGCAGTTATTGCCAAGCCCTGCAAGAGATGCGACTTGTTTCATCTCATCCTACACTCCTCGGTGGCTACGATGATCAACAAACACTCGCTTAGCAAATGACCCTATTTGGACCCATAAGCGCTGACGTCTGACAATATCTGAAGAGCAGTTTCTGCAGACGACCACACTTATCCATTGGCTTGTAGATATTCCATTAGACACATCTAACATCGCCACGGCCCATTCCAATCGCGGCGTGACCGAACGGCAGTTCTTCCTACGAAATGGCCCCAACCTGACCAAGCGAACTGAACCAACTCTTCTGGATAATTTAGCGGCCAAACTACACGCGGCGCGAGTCTGTCGCGAAACCATAAGACTTGATCCAACTTAATCTAGTGTTCGACTATTGGACACGTTGCTTTCGACATGAATTGGACACAATTTAGATTACGCTAAGGTAAGAATAGTCCACAATTTCATAGACTTGTATAAGTAAAGGTGGTTCTCGGACATCTCAAAATACAAGATGTGCACAACAAGTCAGCCGACTTACCAGATATTGTACCATAGGCGAGAACCCGCCCGAACTAGGGCCAACAGTGGCTGATACCCGCGACATGGCCTATTCCAGCCACAAACCACCTTTAATCACTTAACGGATACTTTAGAAGTGCATGGAAAGATCAACCTGTTCAACAGCTGCTGTCAACGATGATCTCGAAGTAACACGCGGAGAGGATCCTCGCGAAGCTACGCCTGCGAAGGTCGAAGTTCTTCATTTTTTGTCGCAGTCAACGTAACCAAGGCCCACCCAAATCACGCAGGGTTAGGTCTGCGAAAGCAAAGGCATAGGAAACTATGACAACCCACAACCACAACGTTAGTATGGCACATTCGGAACACATGGCGCAAGCAAATCAGCTCGCGAACCCATCTGATGCCACACATGTTGCGATTAAATCGGGAAATTGGTCTGATCCGAGCACTTGGGAGGGTGGTCGTGTTCCTGGGTCAGAAGCTGATGTCTACATCCCGGAATCTACCATGGTGACCTATGATATGGACAGCGACGCGTCACTTTCGACAGTGCGAGTTGATGGTCATTTAAAATGGTCAACTACGACAGATACCTCAATGCTCGTCGAGACAATTGTAACGGCTCATGGTTCAAAATTGGAAATCGGCTCAGAAGCGGATCCGATTCCGTCAGATATCTCTGCAAGTGTCACGTTCCGCGATACGCCGATCAACCTGAGCATAGATCCAGAGCAATTGAGCCATGGTCTTGTTGCATTTGGGGAAGTCGAAATTCATGGTGCCGCAAAAGAGAGCCACCTCACTCTCAAGGGCAGTACCGATCGGGGCGATAAAACCATTGAAGTCGATGGCGATCTGACGAACTGGAAAGTTGGCGACACCGTACTGCTGGTCGGCACCGGCAACGGTAGCGCTGACGAAGAACGGGTCATTACCGCAGTGGATGGTGACACACTAACACTCGACCGTGCTCTCAGCTACAATCACAATTCCGTCAATGGGTTCGATTTTGACACCTTCGTTGGTAACCTTTCTCGAAATGTCACCTTCAGTTCTGAGAATCCAGAGGGGGTGCGTGGACACGTTATGCTCCACAACGGCACTCCTGATCCGGCAGATGGATCTATCAACTCCGTAAGCTACGCCGCCTTTGACGATCTTGGCCGTACAGATGCTGGCCGTTTGACGGGGACCGCAGAGAACCCGATTGGTCGTTACCCCTTACATTTGCATGAAATTGGTACTGACAGTGATGCCGCAACATCGGTAATTGTTGGGAACGCTGTGAACGGTAGCCCTGGTTGGGGTATAGCTCAGCACGGGAGCCGTGCGATCGTCAACGATAACATAGTCTATGACACTGTCGGATCAGGTATCATTTCTGAAACAGGCAATGAAACTGGCGAGTGGATCGGCAACCTCGTGACGTCGGTGTCGAATAACGATGTAAGGGATCCGTCCACTGGTCAGGACCAAGTTGGAAGTGAGGGCGCGGCTTTCGAAAACCAGTCGCGTGTGATTATCCAACAAGATAATATTGCGGCGAACGCAAGCATTGGGTGGAACTTCAGCGGGCGAGAAGACTTTGAATTCGCATCGACTGTTGATGGCGTTCACCGCAAAATGTTCGAGCGGGATCAGTTGCCATTCGATCCGTCACCTTTTGATGTGGCGATCGATCATGAAGAGCCGCCAATTGTTGACTTCAACGACAACACGGTGATCGCATCAGGAGTTGGACTGAGGGTTTTCCACCGTCAAACCTCAGATGACACGGACACCATGAGTGTGTTCCGCAATTTCGACATCTGGGGCGGTGACAGCGGAGTGCGTCTCGATAACTACGCGTCAAACTATGAGTTCATCGACAGTACTTGGCAGGGGGATGACACCGGCTTCAAAATTGCCCGGAAGACCTCATCCGTTGTGTTCAACGATGTTGAGATCGCCGACTTCGGCACCGGCTACAAGAGCCATTCAATTAACCACGAAGTTGTCTTGATTGATACTTCATTCACCAATGTGAAGACGGAGTTTGACCAAGCGGATCTCATGGAAAGCGTAACTAGCTCAAGTTTGCGCAATGAGCTCTTAGACTACTACGAATCCAACCACGGAATCGATTACGAAAACCCAATTCCCCCACAGCTCAACAGCGCGGATCTAACACCAGTTAATCGAGTAACTTTTGAGCTCGCAGCCGGCGCCGACGTCACAATCGGGCCAAATGACCGTACGATCAACGTGATCGGGACAATTACCGACTCTGTAGGGGAGCGTCGCTATAACGAATATGTCGAAGCAAAAACGGGTAAAGGTGTAGGCGGTAAGGATGCCAACGGCGTCTCAATCAATTTCGGGTCGGCCACTCGATACTCTCAGACTGAATTCACTACAGAAGAGTTTATTGCTGAACACGGGGCCTATCAGAAGGCGGACGGCACTTGGGTCGCGCCTGTGGTTCACTGGATTACGGAACGTTTGTCAGGTGACAATCACCCAGTGATCATAGAGATCAATCTTGTTGGTTTTGATGAAGCCATCCTCAAGGAAAATGAGCTGAACGAGTATCCAAACCCAAGTATCAACAACAAAGAGTGGTACGAGGCCAACAGCACTGCCACCAGTTATGTCGACATGGACCATTCTGATATGGATCATGGTCACACGGACACTAATGACGACTCCAGTCACATGGATGCCGGGCCGATTTCTGTACCAGTAGAAATTGTAGAACAAGAATCAGTGGAAGAGCCAGTCACAACACGCGACGACCGCGCCGATCAAAACGATTCGAACATAGGTATTGGCGCGATTGCCGAAGGACCTATGCAGGTTTCGTCACCCACAACTGAAAGTGATGGTTATCTGAAACTCGAAGGGGACGCTGGAGCCAATAGTCTGACAGCTGGTGATGAGGCGACGGTTCTTATTGGCGGTGATGGTCGCGACACACTACGTGGTGGCGATGAGAATGACATTCTCATCGGCGGCACAGGTCGCGACAAGCTCTATGGTGGCGCAGGAGCAGATACATTCGTTGCAAACCGTGACGATATCGATGATATCTTCGACTTTTCATTGGCGGATGGAGATTTGCTCGACCTGAGCGAAATTGCTGATTACCTTCAGCTCTCCGAAGCTGAGATGGAAAACGGCCTGATTTTCACGCAACTAGGATCCACATTGAAAGTGGAGCTCGAAGCTGGCGGCAAGATCTACAAATTGGCCGGTCTCCGGAACATGGAACTTGAGGCTTTCAAAGAAGCAGCACCTTGGACCTTCAGTGCAGAAGACGTCGCAAATGTCATTAGCTCGTCGAAAGTGAGTACGCCAACCTCCACTTCAGATACAGTCGTTGAAGCCTCAGACGATATCGAAGAAGTGACAGCACCAAATGAGTCGCCAGAGCCAACAACTGCCGTTCTTGAAGGAACAAAGCGACACGACCAGCTTGAAGATGGCGACGCCGGGACCCTGATCAAGGGCTACGCTGGCCGTGACCGCCTCTACGGTGGGGCAGGCGATGATATACTCGAAGGCGGCGAGGAAAAGGACTACCTCTACGGGGGTGCTGGCAACGATACCCTTACCGGTAACAGTGGCAACAACTGGCTCGTCCGGTGTCACATTATAAATGTGCGCGAAAACAACCTTTGCGCCGTTGTCGTCAATCGCTAGGCGGGTCCCGGAGTCGTTTGTATCAAAATAGATAAACAACGCTAATTCTTCGGAACTGATACCGCGGTCAATTGGAAAAATGGACAATACGATTAGGTC
>JBCBHE010000038.1:0-33804 GCA_038526085.1 Pseudomonadota bacterium
CTTCGTCGTTACGGAAGTTTTTGATGAAGTTAAGCATTTTAGTCCCTCCTCAGGGTAAGCTAAGTAAAAGTTAAGCCTCTGCGGATCGTCTCGGGCCGGCCTCTTAATGGCTCGATCCCCGCTTTGGATGAGGACGTTTTGACGGTGGATTGGGGCGACATTAGGACCCCATTCGTGCAATTTCGCGCGGCGCAGAGAAATTAATGGAATACTGCGTAAGCCACTGCAAAATATAACATAAAAAAGAGAATTTAGCGAAAATTGCCAATATATTCGTTGCCGATTTGCGGCCAATCATTTTCGAAGAATTTGATTGTTCTTGATTACGTAGCAATCAGCCACAAAACCTGATGTACTAGCAGCAAGAAAAAGAAAGAGCGGTAAGGATCTATCATGAAAATGCGACGCATGCTCTTTGCGGGGCTGACACTTGTTTGCGTGGCCGGGCCAGCTCTGGCCGAAGTCAAACGCTTGCAACCTGATTTTACCTTTCGCCGGGTGACCGTCCCATCTGCTGGCAGCACTGGGCCTCGGATCAACGTCCAGGTCGCACCGAAGCCAGATGTGACGCCCGCGGCTGCCGCAACGCCTGATCCCGGGCCGGATGTTTCAGCGCCTGCCGCGCCGTGGTTCTGGGACAGCGTCTCACCAGAACTCACTGCAAGCAGTCCAGGACGGCTCGAGGATGCCCTAAACGTCATCGCCAATCCGCCCAGTGGAGGCGGCGTAAGCGCGCCGCGCCTACAGACGCTCCAAGACATCGCTCAAGCCCACGGGGCTGATATTCTCAGAGAGACGGTTGGCAAAGACGTTTCCCCTGCGCTGGTTGTGGCGCTGATTGCAGTAGAGAGCGCCGGACAGGTCCAGGTTGAAAGCAGCGCTGGCGCGGTCGGCCTCATGCAATTGATGCCCGCTACGGCAGAACGCTTCGGCGTAACAGAACGAGCAAACCCATCCCAAAATATCAAAGGCGGCGTCGCATATCTGTCCTGGTTGCTCTCTCACTTCGACAATGACCCGATCCTCGCCCTCGCAGGGTACAATGCGGGGGAGGGCGCCGTGCGGTCTAACAGTGGTGTGCCGCCCTATTCCGAAACGCGCAACTACGTGCCCAAGGTCCTTGCGGCTTTCCAAGTGGCCAAAGGATTGTGCCAGACACCGCCAGAGCTTGTCTCAGATGGCTGTGTCTTTGCAGTATCGAACATCAACTAGGTTCATCGGGCCGACCCAACTAGACATCGAAATAGCTGGCCCACTCCGGATGCTTGCGGCGTTGCGCGTTCACATAAGGACAAAGCGGGATGATCTTGAAACCGTCCGCCTCAGCATCCGCTATCAGCGCCTGAACCAAGGCAAGCCCCAAACCTTGTCCTTCAAACGCGGGGTCGACAACGGCGTGGTCCGCAATCACGCGCGACTCTGACAGGGCGGAGTAGGTCAAGTCCGACTCGCCCCCACCCTCGTGTTTGATGACATAGCGTCGTTTGCGGTCCGCGGTCTCTTTGCTGATGACCCAGTCAGACAATCTTCGCCTCAGTCGCGGCGCGCAGTTCATCCTCTGTCACGCCGTCTGCCGTTTCGACGATTCTTAGTCCACCTTCCACAACATCTAGGACGCCCAGGTTTGTGATAATCCGGTTCACCACACCTGTACCAGTCAGCGGAAGCGTGCAGCCTTTCAGCACTTTAGACGCGCCGTGCTTGTTGGTGTGATCCATTACAACCACAACACGGCCCACACCGGCGACGAGGTCCATCGCGCCGCCCATGCCCTTCACGAGCTTGCCGGGGATCATCCAATTGGCGAGGTCGCCGTTTTCGGCCACCTCCATCGCGCCAAGGATCGCCATTGCGATTTTGCCGCCCCGGATCATGCCAAAGGACGTCGCACTATCGAAATAGGCGGTCTGAGGCAGTTCGGTGATCGTCTGCTTACCTGCGTTGATCAGATCTGCGTCAATCTCATCCTCAGTCGGGAAGGGGCCCATGCCCAGCATCCCGTTTTCGGACTGCAATGTCACTTCAACACCTTCGGGGATGTAATTCGACACCAGCGTCGGAATCCCAATGCCAAGGTTCACATAGGTGCCGTCTTCAAGCTCCTGCGCCGCGCGGGCGGCCATTTGGTTGCGATCCCAAGGCATATCAGGTGCTCCCTTTCGGCTTAAATCGCACGATTTGCGAAATGATCGGGCTGCCACCTTCCATGTTGGGCAGGATCAGCGATTCAACTTCAAAGACCCGCCCAGTGACTTGTGAGACCTCATGTGGTGTTTTGCCGATCGCATCAAACAGTTCCAGTTCAATCGAACACGGGGTGCTTTCGTCTTCTAGGATGGTGACGACGTCTGCTTCTGACATCATGTTAGGCACTCCTTGTTGTGCGTTGTTCGATCCGCTTTTCATGGTCGCCTTGGATCAGGCGATGCACGTATATGCCGGGCAGGTGGATTGCGTCGGGGTCGAGCGAGCCTGTCGGCACGATCTCTTCCACCTCAAGCACGCAGACCTTTCCGCAGCTTGCGGCAGGCACGTTAAAGTTCCGCGCCGTCTTGCGGAAGATCGCGTTGCCGGTTTCATCCGCCTTCCAGGCTTTGGCGATGGACAGGTCAGCAAAGATGCCTTCCTCCATAATATATGTCTCGCCGTTGAAGTCTTTGTGGTCCTTGCCTTCAGCAATTTGCGTGCCGACACCTGTTTTGGTGTAAAACCCTGGAATGCCAGCGCCGCCGGCCCGCATGCGCTCAGCCAGGGTGCCTTGCGGATTGAATTCGACGTCCAGCTCGCCTTCAAGAAACTGGCGCATGAACTCCGCATTCTCACCAACGTAGGACGACATCATTTTCTTGACCTGCTTAGACTGCAGTAAGATGCCAATGCCAAAGTCATCCACGCCCGCGTTGTTCGACGCGAAAGTCATGTCTTTGGTGCCAGCGTCTTTGATCGCTTGCAGCAGCAACTCCGGAATGCCGCAAAGGCCAAAGCCGCCAGCGGCGATCAGCATGCCGTCGCTCAGAAGGCCATCCAGCGCTGCGGCGGCATTGGGGTAGATTTTGTTCATGCCCAGGGTCTCCCTTATCTGGGCCACTAAATGGCGGCCTCGCTGAGGGGAGTCAACGCAAGGTCCGGGCCGAGACGGGTACAAATCCGATGTTAACGCAACCAATGGCAGCGGGCGGATGGCAACGTCACCCGCTCATTAGCTGTTATGCCTTCTTCGCAGCTGTCTTCTTTTTGGCGGCGGTTTTTTTCGCGGCCGCCTTCTTTTTCGGTGCGGCTTTCTTCTTCACGGTCTTCCCGGATTTCGCAGCACGCTCGTCGATCAGGTCAACCGCTTGCGCCATCGTCAGTTCATCGGGCTGGATCGTGTCAGGGATCGTCGCGTTGATCTTTTCCCACTTCACATAGGGTCCGTATTTGCCGTCAAAGATGTTGACCGGCCCGCCAGCCTCCGGGTGTTCGCCCAGTTCCCGGATCGGGGTTGCGGCGGCCCCGCGACCGCGGCGAGAGGCGACCTTTTCAGCCAGCAACTGGACGGCGCGGTTCATGCCAACGGTCCAAACTTCATCAATCGATTCCAGGTTGGCGTTAGTGCCACCCCGGTGCGATGTGCTTTCGGCGTGCTTCAGGTACGGCCCGTAGCGCCCAATATTGGCCCAAACCATCACCCCATCTTCGGGGTGCGGCCCCAGTGGACGAGGCAGTTCCAACAGCTTGAGCGCTTCGGCAAGCTGGATCTCCTCCGGGTTCCAGCCCTCCGGCACACCTTGCCGCGGCGGTTTCTTCACCTCTTCCGTGACAGCACCGCGCTGGACATAGGGGCCAAAGCGGCCCTTGAAGACGCGTATCTCATCGCCCTGATCTTCGCCTAACAGTTTCCCGTCCGGCGGAATGGCCGAGGCCTCGGCCTCTGGGTTCGGCGGGCCGAAGGGGCGGGTATAGCGACACTCCGGGTAATTCGAGCAACCAATAAAGGCGCCCCCAGAACGGGCTGTACGCATCGACAAGCGTCCATTGCCGCAGTTCTGGCATTGCCGCGGGTCGCTGCCATCTTCATTCGGCGGGAAAAGATGGGGCTCAAGCACCTCATTAATCTTCTCCAGCACCTCACCGATCCGCAGATCAGCGGTTTCAGCAATCGCGGCGGAAAAATCGCGCCAGAATTGGCTCAGCACGGATTTATAGTCTGCATCGCCCGCGCTGACTTCATCCAATTGGTTCTCAAGGTCTGCGGTGAAGTCATAGCCCACATAGCGCCGAAAGTAGTTTGACAGGAACGCAGTCACCAACCGGCCCTTGTCCTGCGGGATCAGCCGGTTCTTTTCTTTCTCCACGTAGCCGCGATCCTGGATGGTCGTGACGATGGAGGCATAAGTGGACGGGCGGCCAATCCCAAGTTCTTCCATTCGCTTGACCAGCGTCGCTTCGGTGTAACGGGGCGGGGGCTGCGTGAAGTGCTGTTCGGGGTCGACCTTTTGCTTCGCGGCAGGTTCGCCTTCCATGATCTGGGGAAGACGCTTATCGTCATCATCAACGACACTGTCGTCACGGCCTTCTTCATAGATCGCGATGAAACCGTCAAAGACCATCACCTGGCCATTGGCACGCAGGACGACCTGGCCGTCGTCACTGGCAACATCCACAGTGGTCCGTTCAAACTTCGCCGCCGCCATCTGGGATGCAATCGTGCGTTTATAGATGAGGTCATAAAGCTTGCGCTGATCCGCATCGACGATCTTCGCGGCCGCCGCGTCCACCATCATATCCGTTGGGCGGACACATTCGTGGGCTTCCTGGGCGTTCTTGGCCTTGTTCTTGTACATGCGGGCCTCAGCCGGCACGTACTTATCGCCAAACTTGGACTTGATCGCGTCGCGGGCCCCGACGACCGCTTCGGGCGCCATATCAATCCCGTCGGTCCGCATGTAGGTGATCAGGCCAGCCTCATACAGGCGCTGGGCGACCGACATCGTCTGCTTCGCACCCATGCCAAACTTGCGGGATGCCTCTTGCTGCAAGGTTGAGGTCATAAAGGGCGGCGATGGGTTGCGCGTGCCCGGCTTCGCCTCGACCGATTTCACGGTCAAGTCGCGCGAATTGATCGCCTGTACCGCCATCTCGGCCTGGGTGGCATCAGCAATCGAAAACTTATCGAGCTTGTCGCCCGCCAGCGTTGTGAGCCGCGCCTCATAGGTTTGGCCGCGGGGCGTCTGAAGCAGCGCCTTCACTGTCCAATACTCCTGCGGGCGGAACACCTCGATTTCCATTTCGCGTTCGACAATCAGCCGAAGCGTAACAGATTGCACCCGCCCCGCAGACTTCGCGCCTGGCAGTTTCCGCCACAACACCGGCGAAAGCTTGAACCCAACAAGGTAGTCAAGCGCGCGTCGCGCCAAATAGGCGTCAACCAGCGGCGTATCGACTTGACGCGGATTTTTCATCGCCTCAGTCACAGCGGACTTGGTAATCGCGTTAAAGACGACCCGGCTGACGGGGGTGTCTTTTTTGATCGCCTTCCGCGCGGTCAAGGCCTCAGTCAAGTGCCAAGAGATCGCCTCCCCCTCACGATCGGGGTCGGTCGCGAGGATCAACTCATTGTCATCCTTCAGCGCGTCAACGATGGCTTTGATATGCTTCTTACTGTCGCTCGCGACCTCCCATTTCATGGCGAAGTCTTCATCGGGATCCACAGATCCGTCCTTCGGCGGCAGGTCACGAACGTGGCCGAAGGAGGCGAGTACGGTATAGTCGTTGCCCAAATACTTGTTAATTGTCTTGGCTTTAGCCGGAGACTCAACAACGACAACTGGCATAAGATTCCTTTCATTGGGGCGGGAGGGCCCGTGATCGCGGAACATGTGGGGGTGTTGTGACCATTGTCAATGCATCATATTCCAAGGCGCATCAATACGCTGAGAGGGCCAACAAAAGGTGACAGTTTTGCAGAAATTGATCCTATCCTTTTGGGTCGGATTGGCAGCACAGATGGCCGCCGCAGCACCGGAAACCCCCGCGGCGGGCACGCCGTTGCGGCAGGATCTGCTCAACACGATCCGGGTGATGGCGGGGTTTGACCTTGGGCCACCTATTGAATTTGTGGTGCTGGATTTGCGCGTCGACGGCGACCGCGCTTTTGCGCAAGTGATGGCCCAACGGCCAGGCGGTGCCCCAATTGATCTTGCGACATCACCGATGGCGCAGCGTGACCAAGTCCCGACCGATTTGATCGATGGCCCCCGGATGGAGGCCTTCTTGGTCCACGAAAACGGCGCATGGTATGTCGATGCCTATGCCATTGGCGCGACGGACGTCTGGTGGATCGGCCCGCCATTCTGCGCGGCCTATGCGCAGCTTTTGCCGGACTGGGCTTGCGACTAAGGCCAATGCGGCTCCCCGAACGAGAAAACCTCATAGGGTTGTCGTTTCCAGGGGCGGTGAAATCTTTCAAAGACTCGGCAGTTTAATAGCGTTTCCCGGCAAGCCCCGTCAGAATCGGTTGCTCAAATTTGGTCACGGCGTGATTGGCACTGTCGCAGCTGATCTGTGCGGCCGCTCAAGTAACCCATTTCCTAATGGGAATGAGGCCGGACCAGGAGCCCTCCTGCCTCGCGCTTAATCTTCCCGGCCAGTTCCAAATCCATCAGCGCTGGTGAGATATCGCCGCTTTCCGCGTTCAGGTCCCGGATCAATTGATCTTCTGCCAAAGGTGCTGGCCCTAACCGGTCCAGAATTGCGTCATGCAGTTTCGCGATTTTGCGCGTTGGCCGCGGCGGCTGGGGCGCTGCAAGTGGCAATTGGACCTCTGTCGTTGCAATCGGGGCTAGCGCGTCGATCACATCCGTCGCTGACCGGACCAACGTTGCCCCATCGCGCAGAAGCATGTTGCACCCTGCTGCGCGCGCATCAAACGGGTGCCCAGGGACAGCAAACACTTCGCGCGCCTGATCCAAGGCATCGCGGGCCGTGATCAGTGATCCGGACTTCGCGGCCGCCTCGACAACGACGACAGCTTGCGCCAGGCCAGAGATGATCCGATTGCGCGCCGGAAAGTGCCTTGCCTGGGGCGACATGCCCATCGGTCTTTCGGACAGCCGCAACCCTTTGCGGCCGATGGTGTGGGCTAAATCGGTATTTTCAGCTGGGTAGATCACATCGACGCCGCCGGCCTGGACGGCAATCGTGCCGGCCTCCAAGCTTGCCAGATGTGCTGCCGTGTCGATTCCCCGTGCCAGGCCAGAGACGACAACATAACCAGCCTCCGCCAAACCTTTCGCAAGCGACTTCGCCATGCGCGTCCCGAGCGAAGAGGCGTTACGCGCGCCCACGAGTGCCACCATGGGGGCATGTAAAAGGGCGCGGTTGCCCAAGGCCCATAGCATCGGTGGAGCATCATCAATTTGTCCGAGATCGCTGGGGTAATCTGGATGGTCTTCGCCCATCAGCACCGCGCCACATCGTCTCGCGGCTTTCAGCTCTGCCTCAATCCGATCAAGCTCGCAGGGCCGATAATCCGTTTCTCCGGCAGCGCGTGCAACCTCTGGCAAAGCCGCAAGTGCAGCTGCCGCGCTTCCGTGTTCACCGATCAAACGGCGATACGTGGCTGGGCCAACACGGCGAGAGCGTAGCAGGCGAAGGCGGGCGATCAGATCGTCTTCCGTGGTGGGTGGGAGTGGGGGGTGGTTGGAAGGTGTCACGTTTCCATACTCCCGCGCTCTGCCTGCTACAGGACATAAACTAAGCAGTACGCGTTAATGATGAATGAAGATTGCTCCCGCTAATTCTGGGGGAGTGTTGAACCATCTCGGCCGCGAATTATGAAAAGTGCGACTGGCCTTGGTTCTCTGGCAGCTTTTTCACCAGTTTTTCTTTCCACGGCCGCAAAACCAGCCAGCCGCAGATCGCTTGGATCGCCAGGGTGGTGGCCAGAAACGGAATCATTTCGGGCGCTTCAGTCGTGAGATCCCCATTGAAAAAGGTGTGGGCGAAGGGCAAGCCGATCAACCAACTGAGTGCGATGAGAGTCAAAGGGCCGGCCCATTGTAGGATCGCAGCGATCCACACGATCACCGCGAGGATCACGATCATCACAAGCGCAATCAAAGGTGCCGCTAGGGACAAAAGTGGCGCCGTCATTAGGCTTGCGGCGACAAGAAAAAGGCCGCGTGCATCCGCGCTGTCACCCGCCATGACGTCATTCAGGCCCGCGTCACCTTGCAAGACAACGATCGCAGCTGGCAGGGCAGGCAAAAGCAAACCGCCAAAGACCGCCGCAAGCGGTCGGCCAAATGCAATCTCACGCTGCGGGCTGCGAAACAGCAAGCTTAGGCCGCCGCTCCGCCAACGGTCAGCCCACCGATCAGCAAACTCGGCTGGCCGACACCCACAGGCACCCATTGACCATCCTTACCGCAGTTGCCCATGCCGGGGTCGAGCGCCATGTCATTGCCGATGCCGCGGATGCGCTTCAGCGCGGTAGCTCCGTCGCCGATAAGTGTCGCCCCTTTCACGGGGGCCCCCACCACACCGTTCTTCACACGGTAAGCCTCTGTGCAGCTAAAGACGAACTTTCCGTTCGTGATGTCCACCTGACCGCCACCAAAACCGACCGCGTATATGCCATCCTTCAGATCAGCTACCAGCGACTCCGGCGCCGCATCACCGCCGAGCATGTAAGTATTGGTCATCCGGGGCATAGGCGCGTGGGCGTAGCTTTCACGCCGCCCATTGCCGGTTGGGGCGACGCCCATCAGCCGCGCGTTTTGCCTGTCTTGCATGTAGCCCACCAAAACGCCGTCATCGATCAAGACGTTCTTGGCCGATGGTGTGCCTTCATCATCCACGGTGATCGACCCGCGTCGGTTTGGGATCGTGCCATCATCCAGCACGGTCACGCCCTTCGCCGCAATTTGCTGGCCCATCAAACCTGCAAAGGCAGAGGCACCTTTGCGGTTAAAGTCGCCCTCCAGCCCGTGGCCAATTGCCTCATGCAGCAAGATCCCCGGCCATCCTGGCCCGAGCACAACATCCATCACACCTGCCGGGGCCGGCTCAGCCTCAAGGTTCACGAGCGCGATCCGCAGGGCCTCCCGCACTTTGGGTTCCCAATTGTCGCGGGCCATCACGTCTATCAAGGCCCCACGACCACCGCCGCCGGTGCCGCCGCTCTCGCGACGCCCATTTTCTTCGACGATGACGCTCACATTCAGGCGTGTCATCGGGCGGATGTCGGTGACGAGCGTCCCGTCAGGCCGCATGATAAGGACTTCCTGATGCGAGGCGGCCAAAGCGGCAGAGACCTGAATAACTCGTTTATCAAGACCGCGGGCAAAGGCATCCATCTCGCGCAGTACATCGATCTTGGCGGGGAAAGTGGCCTGCAGCATTGGATCTGCGTCAGAGTAGAGCTTCTTATTCGTCCCCACCGGAGCATCCGCCAAAGTGCCGCCGCCATCACCGACGGCGAGACGGGCGGTCGACACGGCGCGTTTCAACGCATGCTCATCAATTGTGGTGGAATGGGCGTATCCGGCCGTCTCACCCTTCACAGCCCGCAACCCGAACCCTTCGGATGCGTCAAAACTGGCGTTTTTCACGCGGCCATCGTCGAACGTCAGCACCTCTGACCGCTTCCGCTCCAGAAACAACTCGCCATCGTCGGCGCCCGCAGTGGCGTCCTGAACAAGCGCAAGGGCTGATTCCCGGTCCAAATGAGTCTCAAAAGGGCGAAAAGGGTCTGCGGACATGGTGTTTTTCTCCTTGCAGGCAGGCAAAAAAACAAAAGCGTCTGTTTGCCGCAACGCGGGTTCTTGAGTTGTTCATCTGAATATGGGACACGGGCGCCCGGATACAACGGGATTCCATCCCAGGGCATTTAACCCGGATGATTTCCCCGACAGGTACGCCGCCGTCAGGCACCACGAGAAACGGGAACCGAACATGCGTATGAAGAACTTCGCAAAATCCATCCTGGCAGCATCAGGCCTCGCCCTGTCCGCCGCTGCCGCTTCTGCGCAGGATGTTAATCAAGAGCTTGAGGTGATCGGTGTGCCTGAACCAGGCGCAACTGGTTTTCAGCCCGCCGTGACGGAACTGGCGCGCGATATTCAGTGGCTTGACGGGATGCTGCTGGTGATCATCACGCTGATCTCGCTCTTCGTGGTAGCGCTGCTGGCATGGGTCATCTTAAAGTTCAACACCAAGGTGAACCCAAAACCTGCGACCTTCACCCACAATTCCCCATTAGAAGTTGCCTGGACGATCATTCCCATTGTGATCCTGGTCTTTATCGGTGCCTTCTCCTTGCCAGTTCTGTTCAAACAGCAGGAGATCCCGGAAGGCGACATCCACATCAAAGTGACCGGCTTCCAGTGGTTCTGGGAATATGAATACACCGACGAAGGCGTTCTTTTCCCAAGCTATATGTTGGCAGAAGACGAACTCGCCGATTACGGCTACGCGCCTGAGCACCACCTGCTTGCCACTGACACAGCAGTTGTCGTTCCCGTCGGTGCCACCGTCGTGATGACTGTCACAGGCGCAGACGTGATCCACTCCTGGACCATCCCATCATTTGGCGTGAAGCAAGACGCCGTGCCCGGCCGCCTGGCCCAACTGTGGTTCGCAGCAGAGCAAGAAGGCGTCTATTTCGGCCAGTGTTCAGAGCTTTGCGGCAAAGACCACGCTTATATGCCGATCACAGTCAAAGTGGTGAGCCAAGAAACCTACGACGAATGGCTCGTTGCCGCCAAAGAACAAAACCCAGTGTAAGCCGTAGGGTGGGTGCAACCCACCGTCCTTTCGAAAGACAGCCACACGCATGAGCGACATGAGCGCCCAAAACACCCCCTACACCGCGACGGCCTATGAGCCGTCGATGGGGGATTACTTTGCGCTGATGAAGCCGCGGGTGATGTCGCTTGTGGTGTTTACCGCCTTGGTCGGTTTGCTGGTGTCACCAACGCCAGTGCATCCGTTCATCGGTTTCGTCGCCATCTTGTGCATCGCCGTTGGGGCAGGGGCCTCTGGCGCACTGAACATGTGGTGGGACGCTGACATCGACGCGGTGATGAAGCGGACGGCCAAGCGCCCGATCCCAGCCGGGAAAGTGCCTGCGGGCGACGCGCTCGCAATTGGCCTCGCACTGTCGGGCTTTTCGGTCATTCTGCTTTGGCTAGCGACAAACGCGCTTTCTGCCGCGCTGCTTGCCTTCACGATCTTCTTTTACACTGTCGTTTATTCCATGTGGCTTAAGCGCTCGACCCCGCAGAACATTGTGATTGGCGGGGCCGCAGGGGCCTTCCCACCGATGATCGGCTGGGCGGTCGCAACAGGGGCCGTTTCGATCGAATCTATCCTGATGTTCGGCCTCATCTTTATGTGGACGCCGCCCCACTTTTGGGCGCTGGCGCTGTTCGTTAAGTCTGACTATGGCAACGCCAACGTGCCGATGCTGACAGAGACGCATGGGCGGGACTGCACACGCAAACATGTGCTGGCTTACACGCTTCTGCTGGTGCCTGTGGCCGTGGGCCTCGGCTTCACCTCCATCGGCGGCCCCGTATACCTCGCGACGGCCATCCTGATGAACGCTTGGTTCCTGAAAGGGGCCGTGGATATTTGGCGGCGCGATGATGCAGCGGCGGAGTTGGATAACTACGCGGTGGAAAAGAAGGTCTTCAAGATCTCGCTCTACTACCTCTTCGCCCATTTCGTTGCGCTTTTGGTCGATGCGGCCCTGCGGTTAAACCTGGGGGCGGTGTAATATGGCGATCAAGGTCGAACATGAACTGCATGAGCGCCGCAAGGGCCGGAACATCGGTGTCGGCCTGCTGTTAACGGGCTTGATCGGTATCGTCTTTGGCCTAACAGTCGTGAAGGTTTTGCAATTGGGCGACATCACCCAGCTGGAAAAATTTGACCACGTGGCCCGTCCGCAGTTGATTCCGCAGGAGGAGGCGAACTGATGGCGCTTTTCCCAAACCTGCAGGGCCCTCAGCGCACAGCGGCACAAGCCGTCGGTGTTGTGTTTATCATGGGCTCCCTCGCCTGGGCCTCCGTTCCGTTTTACGACTGGTTTTGCCGGGTCACCGGATTTGGTGGCGCGACGAATGTTGCCGACGCGGGCAGCGATGTGATCCTCGATCAGACGATCAAGGTGCGCTTTGACGCGTCACTTGAACGGGACATGCCCTGGACGTTCAAACCGGAAGTCCGGGAAATGGAGATCCGGATCGGCGAAACGGGTCTCGCATTCTATGAGGCCCACAACCCGCTGGACGTGCCGATTGCTGGCTCCGCATCTTATAATGTGGCCCCGTATGAGGCTGGCGCCTTCTTCGACAAGATCGACTGTTTCTGCTTTGAAGAGCAGATTTTGCAACCCGGTGAAACGGTGATGATGCCCGTCAGCTTCTTCGTGGATCCCGCAATCGTGGATGACCGCGAAGGTCAGTACGTCCATACCATCACGCTGGGCTACACATTCTACCAAATTGACCTGCCAGACACCTATCAGCAGGCCGCATTGACCACAGTGGCGCCAAGCGCCATAGAGACTCAAGACTAAGACCTGAGGGACATCCGCCATGGCGCATGACAAGAACCACGACTATCACATTCTGAACCCCTCAATCTGGCCGCTGCTGGGCGGTGTGGGCGGTTTCGTTATGCTGGGCGGCTCCGTCCTGTGGATGCACGGCTCTGGCCCTTATGCCTTCCTGATCGGCTTCGCATTGGTGCTTTACGTCATGTACGCATGGTGGTCCGAGGTTGTGGCGGAAGGCGAAGGCGGTATCGACCACACGCCAGTTGTGCGCATCGGCCTGCGCTACGGCTTCATCATGTTCATCATGTCCGAGGTCATGTTCTTCGCGGCCTGGTTCTGGTCGTTCTTCAAACACGCCATGTACCCGATGGGCCCGCAGTCGCCTGCCGTTGATGGCGTTTGGCCGCCAGTGGGCATTGAGACGTTCGACCCGTGGCACCTGCCATTGATCAACACGATGATCCTGCTGTGCTCCGGGATGGCCGCAACATGGGCGCACCACGCCCTGGTGCATGAGAACAACCGGGAAGACATGAAGTGGGGTCTGATCCTGGCCGTTTTGCTTGGGATCATTTTCACAGGGTTCCAAGCCTATGAATATAGCCACGCGGCCTTCGGATTTGGCGGTAACATCTACGGCGCCAATTTCTTCATGGCGACAGGCTTTCATGGGTTCCATGTTATCATTGGGACCATCTTTCTTGGAGTTTGTTTGATCCGGCTTCAGAAGGGCCATTTCACGCCGGAGAAACATGTCGGGTTTGAGGCGGCAGCCTGGTACTGGCACTTCGTTGACGTTGTGTGGTTGTTCCTCTTCGCGGCGGTTTACGTCTGGGGCGGTTGATCGCGCGTGGGTTTCACCCACCCTACGAGATTGGAACGCGTCGGAGAGATCCGGCGCGTTTTGCGTTTGGGATCTGCATGAGAGGTAGCGATATGGAGAGTCCGTCCACCATTACTTTGACCGAAGAGATGGACGTCTTTGCCATCAAAGTGCCGCCGCCGGGCGACGCGCGTTTCGACAGGAACGTGCGCCTGTCCGAGGTGAATACCCCTGCGGAACTAAAGCTTCTTACCGACTCTTTGAAGATTTCTGGACTGGATGGGCAGGGTTTGGACATCGTTTTCGATCTTGATACGCAAGGTCGGATCATCGGCGTCGAGGTCATTTAAGCTGATATTTTGAAGATCCACCAACTGGCCCGGATCGAGCGCAGCGCCGGGCCATCGCCGGTCAGGTCCGGAGGGCCGGCGATAACGCCACCGGCGCACCGGCTTGTAAGCAGCCCGTATGAGCGGCTGAAATAAAGTGCCACGCTGACATGTTGGCCTCGCCGTCCCCCTGACCGGCATGGCCCTGTGTCGCAACCCCTTCACCCTCTGACACTTCCCCGCTAAACCACGCCCATATGCGTAAGATCATCTTTCCTTTGCTCCTCGGTATCGCAGGCTGCGCCGTCCTGATCTCACTCGGGACCTGGCAGGTGCAACGCCTTGCCTGGAAGGAAGGCATCCTGGCTGAGATCGACGCGCGAATGGCGCAAACACCGGCCCCGCTTGATAGCAGCATGACTGAGGCTGAAGACGAATACCGGCGCGTGACGCTGTCCGGCACACCCACCGGCGAAGAGCTTCATGTCCTCACCTCCGGCACCGCAGCCGGCACGGGCTACCGCGTCGTCGCCAAAGTCACTTTAGATGACGGCACGGCCATCCTTCTCGACAAAGGTCTCCTCCCGCTAGAGACCAAGGACGCACCACCACCAGCGGACCCGGTCCAGGTCACCGGCACGCTTTTGTGGCCGGACGACAAGCACAACACGACGCCGGACCCGGACTTGCCCAAAAACATCTGGTTTGCCCGCAATGTGCCCGACATGGCCGCACACCTGAACACTGCGCCCTTCATGGTCATCGCGTCTGAAACCACGCCGCCAGATCCCCGCGTTACGCCGTTGCCGGTCAACACGGCGAACATCAAGAACGATCATCTTGAATATGCCATCACATGGTTCTTGCTGGCAGCGGTCTGGGCGATTATGAGCCTGTACCTGATCGTTCGCACACGCAAAGAGGCCTGAACCATGCGCTATATCTCGACCAGAGGGCAGGCCCCGGTGCTGACCTTTGAGCAAGCCATGCTGACAGGCCTCGCGCGGGACGGGGGGCTCTACCTGCCCGAGACGATCCCGACGCTGTCGGAGGCTGAGATCGCTGGAATGGCCGGCATGTCTTACGAAGACATCGCCTTTACCGTCATGCGCCCCTTCATCGGCGACACCTTCAGTGACGATCAGTTCAAGCAGTTGATCCAACAAGCCTACACAGGGTTCGGCCACGCCGCCCGCGCGCCGCTGGTGCAACTCGACAGCAACCACTTCCTGCTTGAGCTGTTCCATGGGCCCACGCTGGCGTTCAAAGACTTCGCGATGCAGCTTATTGGGCAGATGTTTGAGGCAGCACTCACGCGCTCTGGCGACCGGGTGACCATTGTCGGCGCGACGTCCGGCGATACTGGGTCCGCCGCGATGGAGGCCTTCCGGGGGCTCGACGCCGTCGACGTATTTATCCTTTACCCCCATGGCCGCGTCAGTGAAGTGCAACGCCGCCAGATGACGACACCGTCAGAAGCGAACGTGCACGCGCTCGCCGTTGAAGGCGATTTCGACGATTGCCAGGCTGCAGTCAAAGACATGTTCAACGACTTCGCCTTCCGAGAAGAGGTGAAGTTGGCAGGCGTGAACTCCATCAACTGGGGCCGGGTGCTGGCGCAGGTGGTTTACTACTTTTCCAGCGCGGTTTCACTCGGGGCGCCCCACCGCCCGATCAGCTTCACCGTGCCCACCGGCAACTTCGGGGATATCTTCGCGGGTTACATCGCAAAACAGATGGGTTTACCGATCCATGACCTCGTGGTCGCGACCAATCAAAACGACATCCTCCACCGGACGTTGGAAACGGGGACCTATACCAAGGAAGGGGTCACACCAACGATCAGCCCGTCCATGGACATCCAGGTCTCGTCTAACTTCGAACGGGCCTTGTTTTATGCCTACGGCCAGGATGGCGCAGCGGTTGCTGGCCAAATGGATGACCTTAAGAAAGGTGGCTTCCAGATTAGCCAGGGCGCCTATCAGATGCTGAAGGACACATTTAAGTCCGGTCGGGCCTCGGAGGATCAAACATCCGCCGCAATCCAAGCTTACAACGCCCATCATGGTGAATTGCTCTGTCCGCATACCGCTGTCGGCACCCATGTGGCCGAGGCACATTTAAGCGAAACACCGATGATTACCCTGGCGACCGCCCATCCGGCGAAGTTCCCTGACGCAGTGAAATCGGCGTCTGGCATCATGGCCCCCTTGCCCCAACGCATGGCGGACCTGTATGAGCGTTCGGAACGGGTGACCCAGGTGCCCAACAGTCTTGGGGACATCCAAGCGCTTATCAAAGAACGGATCACCATTTGACCATCCAAACGCACACCCTGCCGAACGGCTTCCAGATCGTCACGGAAGCCATGCCAGGCCTGAAATCCACATCTATCGGGATCTGGGTGAAAGCAGGCGGGCGGCACGAACGGGTGGAACAAAACGGGATTGCGCACTTTTTAGAGCATATGGCCTTTAAAGGCACAAAGACCCGTACGGCACTGCAGATCGCGGAAACGATCGAAGACGTGGGCGGCTACATCAACGCCTATACCAGCCGGGAGATGACAGCTTATTACGCCCGCGTCCTCGAAGATGATGTGGCTTTGGGCCTGGACGTGATCGCAGATATCCTGCTCAACCCCGTGTTCGATCCCGATGAGATCGAAGTCGAACGCGGGGTCATCTTGCAAGAGATCGGACAGACCAACGATACGCCTGACGATATCGTTTTTGATTGGCTGCAAGAAGCGGCTTTTCCGGATCAAGCATTGGGCCGCACGATCCTTGGGCCCTCAGAGCGCGTTGCTGCGTTCCAGCGCGAGGACTTGAACGGCTTTGTCGGCGAACACTACGGTCCCAACCAGATGATCCTGGCGGCCGCGGGGGGGCTCGACCACGATGCCATTGTCAAACAAGCAGAAGCACTTTTTGGGCATCTGCCCATGGTGCAACGCCCTGCCAACCTGATCCAACCCGCCGCCTTCGGCGGGGGGGAACGGCGCGAGATCAAGCAGTTAGAACAAGTTCACTTCGCGTTGGCGATTGAAGGGCCGAACTATCGCGACCCTGCGATTTATACCGCACAAATTTATGCCTCAGCGATGGGCGGCGGCATGTCGTCCCGCCTGTTCCAGGAAGTGCGTGAGAAGCAGGGTCTCTGCTACACCGTCTTTGCACAGGCGGGTGCCTATGAGGATACCGGGCTCACCACGATTTATGCGGGCACCTCTGCCGCACAGATCGACCAGCTTGCGAACATTACAATTGATGAACTCAAACGTGCTGCCGACGACATGACAGCGTCAGAGGTCGCACGTGCACGGGCGCAGATGAAAGCAGGCTTACTTATGGGCCTCGAAAGCCCGTCGAACCGGGCCGAACGGCTGGCGCGCTTGCTGTCCATTTGGGGCCGCATCCCATCTTTGGAAGAAACCATCGCCAATATCGATGATGTTACCACCGGCGACGTCAAAGCCCTTGCTGGGCAGATCGCCAGTACAGCAGGTACCGCCATGGCCGTCTACGGCCCTGCGGAATCTGCACCCAGCCTTGACGCCCTCCGGGCCCGCCTTGCCGCCTAATGCTCGGCGTCCGCCGCAAAGTCCGTCTGCAGACGGAGCGCCTGACGCTTCGCCCGCCGACCCATTCGGATTTTCGGCCCTGGGCTGCGCTGCGGGATGAGAGCCGGGCCTTTCTCACACCCTGGGAGCCGACCTGGGCGCCCGAACATCTGTCGCGCAAGGCTTTTACAAACCGGGTATACTGGGCGCAGCGGTCGATCTCTTCCGGCACGGCGCTTCCGCTCTTTATCTTTCGCCGCACGGACCAGTCGATTTTGGGCGCGATCACGCTCGACCACATCAAACGCGGCCCCGCGCAGTCGGGCGTGACGGGCTATTGGATCGGCGAACAATATGCGCGGCAAGGGTTCATGCGCGAGTCGATCCAGGCGATGGTGCATTACGCCTTTACCACGCTCGATCTGAGCCGGATTGAGGCCGGGTGCCTGCCGGAAAACACGCCCTCGCGCAATCTGCTCGAACAATGCGGCTACAAATACGAAGGCGTGGCGCAAAGCTATCTGCAGATCAACGGGCGCTGGCGCAACCATGTGCTCTACGCCAATCTGCGGCATGACAGACGTGGCAAAACGGATGCGGGATAGGCAGGTGTGATCCAACAGATCAGGGTGGGCTTGGCAGGTATGGCGCTGTGGCTTGTGACAAGCTGCGGCGTGCCGCTGACCACCCAGGGGGCGCAGAACCCGCTGCTCTATGACGCGAATGAGGTCGCGCAGGCCCATACCATCGCCATTTTCATCCCCGGCGCGCTGTCGTCTGTCGACATTTTTAACGCCTCGACCGATTGGGCCGACCACGGCTACGCCCGCGCGCTCTACCGCTATCCGGGGCTCGATGGGTTGGAGAACGACCACTTCGTGAACCCGGCGCGCGTGGCAGAGGTCGTGGCGAACTTCGCCAATGTCCATCCCGACAAAGACATCGCACTTGTCGGCTATTCCACCGGCGGCCCCATCGCGCTGCTGGCGGCGCCTCAGATCAGCAAGGGGCGCAAGGTGCAAGTCGCGGCGATGTCGACGGCGGTTGAACACGGCGGCGGGATACAAACACTCTGGCGCGGGGTTGTGGACGTGGCGCGGGCGATCACGGCCACAGGCTCGTTCCAACGCCAAGTCGTGTGGAAACGCTTTTGGTCCGGATTGCTCTATGGTCCCGACGCGCTGGACGACCCAGCCTTCGCCGATCAGATCGCGGCGGATGTGAAGGCTGGGGAGCAGATCATTGTGCGCCTCGACCCCGCTGTCGCGCTGGCGCACACACTCGGCCTGCCGACCTTCGCCTTGCCAGAAGACCTCGACCTCAGCGACATCCCAGTGGCCTTTTTCATAGGCCTCAACGACCGGGTCTTCACAACGCCGCAAACGCAGCGATTTGCAGCGAAAGTGGGAGGCGTTCCGATCTATGGCTACCCCGACCAGGGCCATCTCCTGTTCTTCACCCGACCCGATGTGTTCGACGACATGCGCGCGTTTCTGGAAGGGCGTGATGTGCGGTAGGGGCAGCGGGGGCGCCGCCCCCGCCTGCGGCCCCCCCGAGATATCTTTGTCCAAAAGAAGGGGAGAGTTGCGCTTGCGGGTTCGGGCGAAACACGGCACCACGGGCGCGCATGAATTAAGGGACATATGATGCTGAACCCCGCCACCGACGCTTTCGTTTCATCGCTGAACCTGCCCGAAGGCACGCGGAAGACGGAGACAGCAGCCTACCTGACAGAGCCGCGGGGGCGCTGGCAGGGGCAGGGGATTGTGCTGGCCCCGGGCCATACCGAAGAGGTGGCGCAGATCGTTTCGGCCTGCAATGCCGCGCGCATTGGGGTGGTGCCCTACAGTGGAGGGACCGGGCTCGTCGGTGGGCAGATCGCAGAAGATGGCCCGGCGCCGGTCGTGTTGTCGCTGGAACGGATGAAGACGATCCGCGAGGTCTATCCGTCAGAGAACGTGATGGTCGTTGATGCCGGCTGTATTCTGGCTGATGTCCAGCAGGCGGCCACGGATGTGGGGCGGTTGTTTCCGCTCTCGCTCGCCTCCGAAGGCTCCGCGCGGATCGGTGGGTTGCTGTCGACCAACGCGGGCGGGGTGAACGTGCTGCGCTATGGCAATGCGCGGGCGCTTTGTTTGGGGTTGGAGGTGGTGCGTCCGGATGGGACGATCTGGCATGGGCTGTCGCGGCTGCGGAAGGACAACACTGGCTACGACCTGCGCGATCTGATGATCGGGGCAGAGGGGACGCTGGGGGTGATCACCGCCGCCGCCCTAAGGATGGTCCCACAACCGGCGGGTGTGGGGGCTGCGGTGATGGCGGTGCCGTCACCTGCGGCGGCGCTCGATCTGTTGGCCTTGGCGGGGGAGCACATTGGTGATGGGCTTTCGGCGTTTGAGATCATCCACCGGCAGGGGTTGGACTTCCTTACGGAAGTCGGCCCAGAGGTCCGGTTTCCGTTCGGCGAGATCCCGGAGTGGATGGTCCTGATCGACGTCGGCTTGCCCAAGGGGCTGAACCCCGATGTGGCGCTGATGGACCTGTTTGAGGCGGCGGTCGCGGCGGATCTGGTGACCGACGGCGTCATCGCACAATCATCAGCGCAGCGCGACGCGCTGTGGGCGGTGAGGGAAAACATCCCGGAGGCGAACCGGCGCATCGGCTCCGTCTCCTCCCACGACATCTCATTGCCCTTGTCCGCCGTGCCGGAGTTCATCGCCGCAGGTGCGCCCGCCTTGGCCAAGATCGGGGAGTTCCGCATCAACTGCTTTGGACATCTGGGCGACGGGAACCTGCATTACAACGTCTTCCCCACACCCGGAAAATCCCGTGCGGATTATGAGGCAGAACGGCCCTTGGTGAAGGACTGCGTGCATGACCTCTGCCATTCCTTTGGCGGCTCCGTCAGCGCCGAGCATGGCATCGGAAGGTTAAAAGTTGATGACCTCGTGAAATACAGCGACCCGGCGAAATTGGCGATGATGCGAGCGGTCAAAGCAGCGCTCGACCCAAACGGCATCATGAACCCGGGGGCGCTGTTGGGGTGCTAGAATATCTGATTAACTCGAGTACTTCTTTTGCCTGAAGTCATAATGCAGCCCTAATTGCATCTGATCCTACAACCCAAAGAGGATCATATTATGCTCAAAGTACTTTCATTTGTTACTTTTGTGGTTGTTTCTGGATCAGCTGACGCTGAACCTTCCCTGCCGACGGAAAGCGAACTTAGGAATTTGGCGCGTGTCGGCGATATTGAGGCGTTAGAGGATACCTACAAGAACGTTCATGCACTGAACATTGCGGGCGAGATCACGGCTGACCAGCTACGCGAAACTGTAAGCGCTTTAATCGTCACAGACCCGTACGTCATCCGCACTTTGGAAAACTGGCTGGAGGCCAAGCCAGCCTCCCCCTATGCTGCCACAGCCGTCGCACGGACATATGAATACCTTGGATGGGACATTCGCGGAAGCAAATTCGCCGGGCAAACATATCCGCAAGCGCTTTCCGATTTCCAACAGATGCACGAATACGCCATGGAACTGGCGGTAGAGTCATACGAAGCCGCACCTGATTATATTGCTGCATCGGATGCTGTGATGGCGTTGCAGCTGACGACCAAAGCTCTTGATATTGATTATGTTGATGAGCTGGTAAGAGATGTAATGCTCGCTCAGCCAAATTTCGGTACGCTAGAGCGGGCGGCAAAGCTTGAAAACACAAACTGGGGCGGACGGGGTTTTTCATTTATTGCCACAAACTGCCATCTTTTTCTTGGTGGAGTAAGCAACTATGGTGGTTTAACCGAACTTGAAGGGTTCGATGCGTTAAGCTGTGTGTCCGCACTTGCTTTGAGGCTTGGCTATCGTGGAGATGCATTGCATGCAGCGCTCCGCGATGCCTCGATGTTTGAAGAAAGCACTCCAAACGATATTCGGCTCCTCGCCATGGTTAAAAGTGGCAATCGAAAATACCGGAAAGAAATTGAAGAATATGTTTTGTCTGATGAAGGCGATATATACCTCCAAATTCTGCTCACCGATCTACTTTACGAGAATTTTCATCTGACTCGAGATGAATACGACGAACTCCGCAGGCACTTTCCCGATCGTATAATGTTGTGGGCGCCTGATCAGCTAAAACAAGACCCATTTAATAAGGCACTGCTTGAACTTGTTTCAGGTAGGCGGACGCAAGACTTCCGGAACCCAGTTTTCTGGGTTACGCCAGAGAAACTAAGGATGATTGACGCGCGAATTCTAATGTCTTCGCCCTATGATGTTGACGCATGGCGCTTTCTTGCCGGCGCACACTTGTCTTCACCAATGGAAGAAGAGCGTGAATTGGGGCGACTAATGCTGGGAAATGCCGTCTTGTTTAGCAACTACGATCCACTCCTGATACAAGAAGCTGTACTAGGTGCCGAAAACCACATCACCTATTTCAAGCTCCAGCAGATTGCAGAGTTCGATTCCGAGGTCGATCCAGAGGCTCTAGCGGCGGCGCTCCCGACGCTTATCTGTCCGGCAGTTCGTGCGGATAGGTTGCAAAGCTTAATATGTGGCCAAAAGCCTGAAAACGCGGAAAGTCCGTGGCATGATCAGCATTGTGATCAAGTCCACAATCCCTTGTCGCAGCGAGTTAGCATCTTATCGCAAGCTCGAAAGGCAGGGATCTGTGGCTTCGAGAGGAGCGCCAATTGGAGTTGGCTTGCATACCGTCCTCAAGATATTGATCTTGAGCCGCTAATTGACTTCGATATGCCAGACGAGCGTTGACACCCCCGCGACCCCATCCCCCCTTGCAAAATCCCCCCCCACAGGCCATGGAAAACCACTCCACATCCATAGGCCACGCCACCCATGACCGACCTCGCCCATATCCGGAATTTCTCCATCGTCGCCCATATCGACCACGGGAAATCCACCCTGGCTGACCGGCTCATCCAAGAGACAGAGACGGTGGCCCAGCGGGACATGAAAGCCCAGCTGCTCGACAGTATGGATATCGAACGCGAGCGGGGCATCACGATCAAGGCCAACACCGTCCGCATCGAATACAAGGCTCGCGATGGCGGGACCTATGTTCTCAACCTCATCGACACCCCCGGCCACGTCGACTTCGCCTATGAGGTCAGCCGGTCCATGCGCGCCGTCGAGGGCTCCCTGCTGGTCGTTGACAGCACCCAGGGGGTCGAGGCGCAGACGCTCGCCAACGTCTACCACGCGCTGGACGCCGACCACGAGATCGTCCCGGTCCTGAACAAAATCGACCTGCCCGCGTCCGACTGTGACACCGTCGCGACCCAGATCGAAGACGTCATCGGGCTGGACGCATCCGAGGCGATCCAAGTCTCCGCCAAAACCGGCCAGGGCATCGCGGACACGCTCGAGGCCATCGTCCAACACCTCCCCGCCCCAACCGGCGATGTGGATGCACCGCTCAAAGCCATGTTGGTGGACAGTTGGTACGACAGCTACCTCGGCGTCATCGTCCTCGTCCGCATTATCGACGGGCAGATGCGCAAGAACGACCGGGTCAAGTTCATGTCCAACGGCACGATCCACCAGATCGACCGCATTGGGGTTTTCCGGCCTCAGATGGACAACGTCGATGTGTTGGGCCCAGGTGAGATCGGCTTCATCACCGCCTCCATCAAGCAGGTCCGCGACACGCGGGTGGGCGACACGATCACCTCGGAACGCAAAGGCACCGAAGACCCGCTTGACGGGTTCAAACCCGCGCAACCGGTCGTCTTCTGCGGCCTCTTCCCGGTTGACAGCGCCCAATTCGAAGACCTGCGCGACGCCATCGACAAACTCGCGCTCAACGACGCCAGCTTCTCGTTTGAGATGGAAACCTCCGCCGCGCTCGGCTTCGGCTTCCGCTGCGGGTTCCTGGGCCTCTTGCACCTCGAGGTGATCCGCGACCGGATTGAGCGCGAATATGATATCGAACTCATCACCACCGCGCCTTCGGTCATCTACCACGTCTATATGAAAGACGGCTCAAAGCTTGACCTGCACAACCCGGCAGACATGCCCGACGTGACGTTGATCGACCGGGTCGAAGAACCGCGGATCAAGGCAACGATCCTGGTGCCCGACGATTACCTCGGCGATGTGCTGAAGCTCTGCCAAGACCGCAGAGGCGTGCAGCAGGAGCTGACCTACGCCGGCACCCGCGCCATGGTCGTCTATGACCTGCCCTTGAATGAGGTCGTGTTTGACTTCTACGACCGCCTGAAATCGGTCACCAAGGGCTACGCCTCCTTCGACTACGTGCTGACCGGCTATCAGATGGACAATCTGGTGAAGATGTCCGTGCTCGTGAATGAGGAGCCTGTGGATGCGCTCTCCATGCTCGTGCACCGCGACCGGGCAGAGATGCGGGGGCGGGCGATGGTCGAAAAGCTCAAAGACCTGATCCCGCGCCACATGTTCAAAATCCCGATCCAGGCGGCGATTGGCGGCAAAGTCATCGCGCGGGAGACCTTATCGGCGCTGCGCAAGGACGTGACGGCGAAATGCTATGGCGGGGATGCGACACGGAAACGCAAACTGCTGGATAAGCAGAAGGCGGGGAAGAAGAAGATGCGGCAGTTTGGGAAGGTGGATATTCCTCAGGAGGCGTTTATTTCGGCGCTGAAGATGGATGGGTGAGCGGGTCCGTTAGATCATATTTGGATTGTTGGTGGGCATTTCCAATTGCCGCACCAACAATTTCCAATGGGTCTAATGCATTATCGGGCCTACAGTTTCTGGTGTACGGACGCCGTAGAGTTCCGTAGCGATGTGTCCAATAGTGATTTCGTCCTCGCCAAACGAATTGAGTTCAGCCCATGCAAAGCAATTGAGTGTCAGAAATAGGCTATCTGCGTACTTTGACAGTGCTTCCTCACAAAGAGAGCGTTTCTCCCAACTTGAACTTGCCTCGATTGTCAAAAAACCTGCGATGGTGCGTTCGACGCGTGGGAATATTCGCTTAAATCGATTTCTGACGATTTCAACGACTCGTGCTTGTATTGCTACGGTTGTTGCGCAATCGTAGAAATCTGCAGGGTTCTCGATTTCAACATCAACATAATCCGGAAATTGAGTTGCTATGTTATCGTAGGTCACAACGGGCTTTGACCGTGGATCCGCTTCGATCACATCTAGCATACCTGTCGATAGTCCTTCGACGCTTTTGTGTTGCCCTCTTGCCCGAAGCTTGTAGGACTCTTTGTCGCGGCCAACGAATGGAAACGTTCCCTCATCATTAATAAGATGGATCGCGACACTGTATGCTTGGCTTGTTCGTAGCTGAAGAATTTTCTTTATTTTCCCGCAGGCTCCTTGCAGCAACTGGTCCAATTTGGAGTCAAACTGATCTCTAGTTAACGAGTTGTTTTGGGCCAGAACGCTAATTTCAATCGCGTGATTTCGGAAGCTGTGGAGCATGTCATGCTCCAAAGCGTCGACCACACTCCAGTCGTCCGCCTTTTGTGATAACTGCTGTTCAAGATTTGCTACAGATTTCGATAGGCGCTGGATTTCGAGTTTCTGTCTTTCGATCGCAGCTCTTTTAGTACTCATCGAACGCCAATGGATCGCCGCCGCAACGGTTGTAGCAGCAGCGGTCAGCCCAAATACCAATGGGTCGATACCAGACTTTTGCGCGTAATTGTAAAAGACCGTCAAGCTAGCGGGTAAAGACAAAATACTAGCAGTGGCGACTGCGTAGTTGACGCTTTTTTTCCGAAATTCGGAGCTGCGATTTACTTCAAATTTTTTTTCCATTTCGCTCCCTCCCTCGATAGCAATACGGCCTTTGAACCAAGATTTATCTGAACTTTGACCAACTGGAAAAAAATGTAAATCAGTGATGCTGACCTAATTTGGAGCTTTTCTCTCCAGATGTCGCGAGTGTCGGGTATGCGTCATGCAAATTATGGCAATAAAACTGACCTATAATGAAAAATATGTATGCGATAGCATACATTTGGCTTAGTCCAGCTATCTAATTCGGTAATTTGCATCCGTAAGACTGACGTTACGTCATGATTTTGAGATTCCTGTCTCATTTTCTTACGATTTTGCTGCAGGTCTATGCAATTCGTTCGGATTTTTCAGCCTCCAGTTTGAAGGTTTGACCCAATCCCCACCCGCTTCTTCCGCAACTCCTCCAACTCCCGCACCAGCTCTGCCTCCCGCTGAAACCGTTCCAACTGCTCTTCGGTCTGCGCCACGGCGAACTCCAGCGGCTGCTCCCCCAGCCCGATGATCTCCACCAGCTTGGCCAGCATGAAGGATCGTAACACATCGTTCATGACCCGCTGATACCCGGGGCCGAGCTTGCGGTAGAACTTCGCCACATCCGCATCCACCCGCAGGGTGATCCGGGTCTTGTCGGGCACCGGTGTGGCGTCGATGTCCTTCCACTCCGCAGGCAGCAAACTGCGGGCCAGTTGCGGCCAGCGCATGTCGAGGGTCAGGGCACCGGTCAGCGCAATTAGCTCGGCGTAGCGCTTCTGCTCCGTCGGCGTCAGCTTGGCCGTCCGCGGCCGTTTTGGCCGCTCCCGCTTGGCCGCCTCCGCCGCCTTCTCCCGTTCGACCGCCGCGGCACGGCGGACGATCTCAGCGTGCAGCTCGCGGATGCGGATTTCTTGTTCGGTCAGTTGAAAGTTGTCCATGTGCCCCAGTTGCGCAGGCAAGCCTCTCGAAACTGAAAATGCACCGCACGGTGCACGCCCGGTGTACGCGCGGTGCACAGGCGGTGTACGTCAGAGGGCGGCGCGGCGCGTGATCTCCAAAACCACCTGCAAACTCGCCCGCCCTTCGGCGGCAGAGACGAGTGGCGGGGCGCCTTTGATCACCTTAAGGAAGTGGGTCAGCTGCAATTTGAACGCATCTTCGTGTGTGAATTCAAGGGTTTGCCAGTTGATCCGCTCCCACCACCCGCGTTTGTCGGGGTGCGCCCAAAGTTCCAGCTGGGGCAGGGCAAGCGCTCCATGGGTGCCCCCAATCGTATAGCAAGTCTCCGGGTGGTGCGGATAGACCGGATTTTCCCCGGACGTCATCTCCCAAGACCAGGGCGCGACCACAGAATCCGATAGGGAGAACGTGCCTAAGGCACCGTTTTTAAAGCGTAAAATGACGGCAGCGGTGTCTTCCACATCGGCGCCCCTTTGGGCGTTTGACCGCATCGCTTGAATGTCCACAACCTCTCCACAGAGGTACCGCAAAAGGTCTATGTCATGGATAAAATTGATAAAAAGCGGCCCCGCCCCTGGCTGCTTCCGCCAGGATTCTTGGAAGTAGTCGTCGGGTTTATAGAGCCAGAACTGACCATTTACCGCGACAATCTTACCTAACATACTGTCTTCTATGGCTTTTTTTGCGGCAGAAATCCGCGGGTTATGGCGTCGGTGGTGGCCAATCAAGACGGGAACACCAGTGGTCTCAGACGCCGCAACAATGCGATCTGCATCCGCTGCCGTGCCAGCAATCGGTTTCTCGATCAGAACGGGAATTTGTTTTTCCAGGCAATGAAGAGCTTGATCCGCGTGTAAATTGTTCGGCGTCGCAATGATCACACCATCCGGCGTCATCGCAGCCAAGCACGCCTCCGGCGCTGCAAACCACGGCACGCCGTGTTCTGCCGCCAGCGCTTTGGCCCCCTCTGCTGGGTCCACGATTGCACAGAGTTCGGCTTGTTGCGCGACCTCTGTCACGTGCCGTCGCCCGACGAGCCCTGCGCCAAAAACGGCGATCTTCATGCAAAATGCCTTTTGAAACAGTCGATTGAAGCACGAAAGCCAGCTTCGAAATCGCCATTACCCGGATGATAGACGCTCTCAAAGCTGATCACGCCGTCGTAGTCGTCCGCCCTCATCGCGCTGGCGATATCGGCAAACTGATCCGCCAATTGCCCCGTTCCCATCTCTTTCACCGTCAAGGTCGCGCGCGGCGTGTCGACTTGCACGTCTTTGATGTGAACGTGGCCCAGGTATCCGTCTTTCACCAACTCATATCCATCGGGGAAGGCCTGTTCGTGGCACCAGCAGTTATTGGCTGGGTCCCAGAGGACCTTCAAAACGTCTTTCGCTTCGAGGTCGTCGATCAGCCTACGCGCCGTGTAATTGGAATTGACCATCGTGCCGTTGCCCGTTTCCACGACCAAGGTGACATCGGCGTCCCGTGCCACATCCAAAGCGGGGGCGATCAAGGGCAAGGTCTTGTCCCATGCCCCATGCGCGACATTCCATTTTTCGGCGCCGCCCTGTCCCCAGAGGATCTGTTCCTTTTTGTTGGTCATGATCCGGACCAACGGGCTGCCGACGACATGCGCCATGTCGATCACTCTTTTAAGGGCGTCCATATGTTTTTGATGGGCCTCATCGCCGGGGGTGTTCGCTGTTGTCAGACCCGCGAAGATGTGGCGGGAGAGACAGGAAACAGGTTTTCCGCGGTCTCGCAACAAAGCGTCGATATCAGCGATGTCCGACGCTGAATGATCGCCGACCTCATGCTCCCCTACGAACTGCAGTTCCGCATATTCCAAGCCAAATTCGTCCATGACATCAAGGGTATGGGCGAGGTCCCGACTGATGCCGTCGCAAATAACCCCCAGCTTCACTTCTGCGGCTCCCGGTGCAGTTCTGCGCCGACGATCTCTTCGATGACCCGGGTGCAGACCCAGTTGTCCCCGTTCGGATATTTGGTTTTGCCGGCGTGAAAAATCTGCATGGCGGCTGCGGATGTGTGGAGCGGAACGCCCAACTGCTCACCGAGGTTCATAGAGATTGTCAGATCTTTGTGCATCGTGTTGATGTGGCTGCCGGTCCCTTCGAATTGGCGATCGATGATTTTTTCGAGCGCGTTGTTGACGACGCCGCAGCCAGCTGAGGAGGTGGAGAAGACATCAAGCAATACCTGACCTGAGACGCCTGCCTTTGCGGCCAAGGCGGCGGCCTCGAAGGTGGCCGAGAATTGTGCACCTATCAGCGATTGCAGGCAGGCTTTCACCGTTTGGCCGTCACCTGGTTTGGTGCCAACACGGTGGATGTTGGCGGAAACCGCCTCCATCGCTGGCGCAAACTGGTCTAAAACCGCACTGGAGGCCGCCGCCATCATGGTGAGCGTTCCAGATTGTGCGCCCGGGAAGCCTCCTGACACGGGGGTGTCGATTAGGTGGATTTCGCTGTCTGCCATCGCCGCGCCGATCGCCTGAGCCTCAGACGGTTTGATGGTTGCGGACAATATCACCGCGCTGCCGGGGGCCATGGTATTCACCAGCCCGTCATCGCCCAAGATCGCCTCGTGGGCTTGGGCCCCGTGCATGACCATGACAAACACCGCTTCACAGACGGCCCCTATCGCTGCGACGTCCGCCGCGACGATGCCGCCACGTGCTTCAAACGCCGCGCAGCGGTCTGGGAGAAGATCAAGCCCATGGGTCTCAAACCCTGCTTTGAGCAGGTTTTTCGCAATGCCTGACCCCATGTCGCCTAGGCCAATGACCCCAACTTTCATCCTTACCTCCTTTGGTGATTATGACCTAAAGGCCTTTAAATGTTGCACTCACTTGTTCCCACGCCGCTGCGAGATGTTCTCGCAGTGCTATCTCGGCAAGGTCTGGGTCGCGGTGTAAAATCGCCTCGTAGACCCGCTTATGGGCTTCAAAATTGCGCCGGTTGCGCTGCGGCATGCGGGGCATCTGGCTCCATTGCGGGAAAAGCCAGGTGGAATAAGCACGGTGCACAGCCGGTAGAACGGGATTTTGCGGAATCTCGAAAAGAACGCCGTGGAATTCAGTATCTGTGCGAAAGAACTCTTGCGAGTTCTCAATAGCGTCTTCGTTGGCTTCCAAAGCGACCTTCATACGTTGAATGTCGTCTTTCGTCGCTTTCAGTGCGGCTTCCCGGACAAGCGCGATTTCCATCATGATCCGCAAATCGAAGAGATTGCGGACGCCGCCTGGTTGTTCAAGAAGTTGCCCGACCACACTTTCTACGACGGTGAGGGCTGTATCAAACCCGGGTTTCACAACAACGGGCCGGTAACGGGGGCGGGCCTGCACGAGGCCTTTGTTCGACAGAGCGAGCACCGCTTCGCGTACAACGGTGCGGCTGACGCCGTGCGTTTGCACGATTTCGCGTTCTGGCGGCAGCATGTCACCCTCAGCCAAGGCACCACTCCGGATTTGGTCCTCGAAGACCGCAATCAGGTGATCGGCCGCGCGTTTGCGCGATATGTCTTTTTGAGTGCCCATGTACGGTATGTTCCGCGCAATCTGTGAAGACAACATCCGTCTTCGTATGATCAAAAACGTCAGAATCCCCATTTTCAGGTGTAATCGGTCTTTGACTCGACGACCAGTCTAATTTTTGTCATACCAAAATCGATCAGGGGGGAGGCGCTGTATGGCGACAATTGAGAATGTGCAGGTACGCCTTTTTGATGTGCCTTTGGCAGAGGTGCTGACTGACGCCAAGCACGGCGACCATACCCATTTTGAACTGATCACTACGACGGTTACGTTGTCGGATGGGAGTTCCGGGACAGGTTACACTTACACCGGTGGCCGGGGCGGTCGTGCGATTGCTGCGATGATCGAACACGACTTGGCGCCCTTCTTAATGGAGCGCGATGGCGATCAGGTTGAAACGCTTTACGATTCGATGCAGTGGCATGTGCACTACGTGGCGCGTGGTGGCATTGCTTCTTTCGCGATCTCCGCTGTTGATATTGCCTTATGGGACATTCGGTGCCGCAAAGCCGGAAAGCCGCTGTGGCAGGTGGCCGGGGGGGCCGCGGATCGCTGTAAGGCCTATTGTGGCGGGATCGATTTAAACTTCTCGCTCGAAAAGCTGGTCGCCCAAACCGAAGGCTATCTTGCGCGGGGCTATAATGGTGTGAAGATCAAGGTGGGTCAGCCGGAGCTGGCAACAGACCTTGAACGCGCGCGGGCCATTCGCCAAGCCCTAGGGCCGGACCGCGCGTTTATGGTGGATGCGAATTACTCCATGAGCGTCGAAGAAGCGATTGTTGCCGCGCGGGGCTTTGCCGAATTTGATGTTCTCTGGTTCGAAGAGCCGACAATCCCGGACGACTATGTTGGTTATGGCCGGATTGCTGATGAAACAGGGGTGCCATTGGCGATGGGTGAGAACCTGCATACCATCCACGAGTTCGAATATGCGTTTCGGGATTCGAAGCTGAGTTTCATTCAGCCCGATGCCTCCAACTGCGGAGGGATTACGGGGTGGTTGCAGGTGGCGGCGCTGTCAGAACAGCATGGCATACCGGTCTGTAGCCATGGGATGCAGGAGCTGCACGTGAGCCTTGTCTCCGCCCGTCCAAACGCTGGATGGCTTGAGGTTCACAGCTTTCCGATTGATCAATATACAACCCGTCCGCTTGTTGTTGAAGACCACTTGACCGTGGCGCCCAATGATCCAGGAATTGGGGTAACGTTCGACTGGGCGAAGTTGGAAGAGGCCCATCGGGCCATGCAAAAGGGATAGAACATGACGATTAACGCGGCCTTTTACCGGGGCAACAAAACCTTTGTTGTTGAGAAGACCCAGGCGGTTCCAGTTGCTGCCGGGGAGGTTGCCGTGCGTGTGGCCTACTGTGGGATCTGCGGGACCGACATGCATGTGTTCCACGGTAATATGGACGCGCGGGTTGGCCACAACCGGATCGTCGGACATGAGATGTCAGGCGTGATCGATGCTTTAGGTGAAGGCGTTGAGGGGCTGACTGTTGGTCAGAAGGTGGTGGTGCGCCCGCTGGATCCGGACCTAAGCTGCCCTGCGAGTAAAGCGGGCTATCCCCACATCAGCCACAACCTGAAGTTCCTGGGTCTCGATACCGATGGCGCGATGCAGGAGGTCTGGACGGTCCCGGCCCATACGATCCACGTCTTGCCCGATGACATTCGGATGGATCATGCGGCGCTGATTGAGCCACTGGCGGTGGCCTGTCACGACGTGCGCTTGTCGGGGTTGCAGCCAGGAGAAGATGTGGTGGTGATTGGCGGCGGTCCGATTGGGATTCTCTGCGCGATGGTCGCCAGAGAGGCCGGCGGCAATGTCGTGCTGTCTGAGGTCAATGAGACGCGGCTTGCGATTGCCGAAAGGCTTGGTTTTGCGACGCTCAACCCTGCGAAGGTCAATCTCAAAGATGAGATCAATGCCCGCACCGACGGCAAGGGGGCCGATGTGGTGTTTGAGGTTTCCGGGACGCAGCCGGGCGTGGACGCAATGACGGAGGTTGCGGCGACGCGGGCGCGGATTGTGATGGTGGCGATTCATGCGCAAAAGCCGCAGATCGACCTGTTCCAGTTCTTCTGGCGCGAGCTGAAGCTGATAGGGGCGCGGGTGTATGAGCCAGAAGACTACGACAAAGCAATTGAGTTGGTCGCCGCAGGCCGGGTGGAGGCAGATACCGTGATCACGGATGTCAGCCCGCTGTCGGAGATCCAGGCCGCGTTTGAGGCTTTGGACAGCAGCCCAACCGCGCTCAAGAGCTTAATCAAAGTCGGTGACGTGTGATGCAGATGTTTGATTTGACGGGTAAAACGGCCCTGGTGACCGGTTGCAAGCGTGGGATCGGTCGCGGGATGGCGGAGGCCTTGGCCGCAGCCGGGGCGGACATTGTGGGTGTGAGTGCGACGTTGGAGGCCACAGGCAGCGCTGTGGGTGAGGCCGTGCATGCGATGGGTCGGCATTTCGCGGCTTATCAGTGTGACTTTGCAGATCGTGGCGCTGTCCGCGCTTTTGCCGCTCAATTGGACGCGGATGGTGTCGCGCCCGATATCCTTGTGAACAATGCGGGTACGATCAAACGCAAACCTGCCGCGCATCACGAGGATGACCTGTGGGACGAAGTAATTGACGTCAACCTGTCGTCCCAGTTCGTGCTGTCGCGCGAAGTCGGTCGGGGGATGATTGCACGTGGGTCCGGCAAGATCATTTTCACAGCGTCGCTTCTGACCTTCCAAGGGGGCATTACGGTGCCCGGTTACGCGGCTTCCAAAGGCGGGATTGGGCAGTTGACGAAGGCGCTGGCAAATGAATGGGGCGGGCAGGGCGTAAACGTCAACGCGATTGCCCCTGGGTATATTAAGACCGACAATACTGAGGCGCTCCAGAATGATGAGGCCCGCTATCAAGCAATCTTGGAACGGATCCCGCAGGGGCGATGGGGCACGCCGCAGGACTTTGCGGGGCCGGTGGTGTTTTTGGCATCAGCCGCGTCTGACTACGTGAATGGCGAGATCTTGGTCGTCGACGGAGGCTGGATGGGGCGGTAGGCCCCGTTTGAGAAGTGCCCAACGCCCATGAAACATCCATGGCGAGTTCTCTGAGTGGATGTGATGCGCGGCAATTGCGCAAGTCTGGGTTTGGTGCCGCGCCAACCGAAGATTTCGCCCTTGCGGATGTAAGGCTTGAGCCCAAAACGACCAATGCTGCGCAACGCCTCAACATCCGTTATTGACGAGGTGACCTTGAGACCAACTTCTTATTGACGGGCGTTGTTGGCCAATATGGAAGGCCATTTGACAGCTGGCGCATTTCTCTGGCACATCTGAAACGTAAGGTGTTTTTGCTGAAACCACGGACCAGAAACCAGCTTCCTTGGAGATACTGAATGGCACCAAGTAAGATTGACGCGTCATATCCCTTTGTGAGCGAGGCCAACCGCAAAGAAGCTCTTAACTCGCGTCGGCGTCTAGAAAGAGAGGAGCGCGCCAAAAACCCCAACCCGTGGTGGAATTTAGTTACCGCCGGCCTATTAGCAGGCGTCACAGCCATGCATGCTGACAGTGGGAATAAGGCGATGACTGCAATTTTTGCCATCTTAACAATTTGCCATTTGTTTTTGACATATGGCAGTTGGAGAAAAAGGCGTTCATCTCTTTGACAGAGTCTGCCGGTCCACAGAGTGACCCTTGGGACTGGTGCAATAACGTGGTTTAGATTAGCCCGGTTTTTCTTGAAAGCCGACCTTGATGTAAATGCAGCGGAAGGCAACTTCGTCCGCTCTGCCGCCATCTAGCCCCAGAACCGACCCGCTGCAGCGCCGCAAGTCCGCTTCGAGCCCAACATGTCCGATGCTGCGTGATGTACCAATGTCCGGTTTGGTTCGGCATTCCTTTTTGCAAATCGGATAAACCCCTAAGGTTCCCAGCCAAAGACGTCTTCAACACCGACCTCAAACACACGCGCAATACGGAAGGCTCGTTCCAAACTTGGGGAATAATGGCCTTGCTCAATCGCGATTATGGTTTGCCGACTGACGCCTATTGCTTTTGCAAGCTCGGCTTGGCTCATCGCACCATGTGTTTCCCGCAACTGGCTTAAGCAGTTCGTGATGGGCGGTTTCGGCTTCACTTAAATGACCGCCTTTTTATGTAACGACAGAACAATCAACAGTTTTACAAGTTCTGTAATCGCCACAACCCCAATCAATCCGTTCACAAAAAAAGGCGGTCATTTAAGTGAAGCCGAAACCGCCCATCACGAACTGCTTAAGCCAGTTGCGGGAAACACATG
>JBCBHE010000039.1:0-33629 GCA_038526085.1 Pseudomonadota bacterium
ACAAGGATGAAGGCGCAGGCGACCAGGGTATCATGTTCGGCTACGCGACCAAGGAAACTGACGCGCTGATGCCCGCGCCGATCCAATATTCGCACGCGATCCTGCGCCGTTTGGCAGAAGTGCGCAAAGACGGGACAGAGCCAACCCTACGCCCAGATGCGAAAAGCCAGGTGTCCTTGCGCTACGAAGACGGCAAGCCAGTGGAAGTGACCTCCATCGTGCTCTCCACCCAGCACGCAGAGGAAAGCCAGACAAGTGACGACATCCGAGCGATTGTGGAGCCTTACATCCGTGAGGTCCTACCAGACGGTCTGATCACCCCAAACACCGAATGGTGGGTGAACCCAACGGGGACATTCGTCATCGGCGGCCCTGATGGTGACGCGGGCCTAACCGGGCGCAAGATCATCGTGGACACCTACGGTGGGGCAGCCCCGCACGGCGGTGGCGCATTCTCGGGCAAAGACCCAACCAAGGTGGACCGGTCCGCGGCTTACGCCGCGCGCTATCTGGCCAAGAACGTCGTGGCAGCCGGGATGGCTGAAAAATGCACGATCCAGCTGTCATACGCCATCGGCGTTGCGAAGCCGCTGTCGATTTACGCCGACACATACGGCACGGGCGACGTTCACCCATCTGAGATCGAAAAAGCGATCGACCAGGTGATGGACCTCACGCCGCGCGGTATTCGTCACCACCTTGGTATGAACAAGCCCATCTACGCCCGCACGGCGGCCTATGGCCATTTCGGGCGGACGCCGACGGACGACGGTGGGTTCTCTTGGGAACGCACCGATTTGGTCGATGCGCTCAAAGGCGCGGTGTAACCGAACGAGACGGGACCGGTTCATCGCCGGTCCCTTTTTACTTCGCCAAAACCAATTGCTTGCCGGAGCCGTCCCGCGCTCAGATCGAGTGGAAGGCTTGCGGCCCCACGCATGACATTGCTAGACGCGCCCGCATGACGACCGACAAACACCCCTCCGGCGCGCCTTGGCGCAATTTCTATGGCCGCTTCAAAGGCAAGGGTCTCCGCGATAGCCAACAAACCTATCTCGACGAGGACCTTGCGAAGCTCTCGCCCGGTCCTGTCGATTGGGACGTCAATCCGGAACGAACGTCTCTCGACCTCCCTGCGCTTTTCGATGGCAAAGCGGTTTGGCTCGAGATTGGCTTCGGCGGGGGCGAGCATCTCGTGCACATGGCGGCAACCAATCCCAACATTGGGCTGATCGGCTGCGAACCCTACATCAATGGCGTCGCCATGCTCCTGGGAAAACTGCGGGATGCAGCGGTGACCAATGTGGCGATCCACCCAGGTGATGTGCGAGACCTGTTTGACGTGCTGCCGCCTCAAAGTATTTCCAAAGCCTTCCTCAACTACCCCGATCCCTGGCCCAAAAAGCGTCATCATCGGCGACGGTTTGTGACACCAGAACATCTGGAGCCCTTGCATCGGGTCATGAAGCCTGGCGCGGAACTTCGGGTTGCGACGGATATCAAAGACTACGTTAGGCAAACGCTGGTCGAAGTGCCCAAAGCCGGTTTCGTATGGACTGCCGAACATCCAACCGACTGGCGCGACCCTTGGAACGACTGGCAATCCACGCGCTACGAGCAAAAAGCGCTGCGCGAAGGCCGCACACCGCATTACCTGACTTTCCTGCGCGCCTGAATCGCGGCGAATTCTTTCAAGGAAATCGGACTGAACTCATTGAAAGAGTTCGGCCACCGCTAGCCCGCACCCGGTGGACCCTCTGCCATGTCTGGGGTAAGTCGAGCGCGAACTGACTTGGAGCACGACATGTCTGGCCACGGCACCCCAATCCCCATGACCTCCCGACGGTCTGGACCGCTGAAAGGCATCGCCGACGTGCCAGGCGATAAGTCCATTTCGCACAGGTCGTTGATCTTTGGCGCGATGGCCATCGGGGAAACACGGATCACGGGTCTTTTGGAAGGGGAAGATGTGCTCGACACCGCGAAGGCGATGCGGTCCTTCGGCGCGGAGGTCACTCAACACGATGATGGCAGCTGGTCCGTTTACGGCGTGGGCGTTGGCGGCTTTGCAGAGCCCGATCATGTGATCGACTGCGGGAATTCCGGCACAGGTGTCCGCCTGATCATGGGCGCCGCAGCGACAACCCCGATCACTGTCACGTACACAGGTGATGCCTCGCTCAACGGACGGCCGATGGCCCGGGTGACGGATCCACTGGCGCTCTTCGGGACCCAAGCGGTTGGGCGCGAAGGGGGGCGGTTACCGATGACGCTCGTAGGGGCGGCTGACCCAATCCCGGTCCGCTACACGGTGCCGGTACCATCAGCTCAGGTAAAGTCCGCGGTTCTCCTCGCGGGCCTGAACGCTCCTGGCGAGACGGTCGTGATCGAACAGGAAGCCACTCGCGACCATACGGAGCGGATGTTGCAAGGCTTTGGTGCAGAGCTGACGGTGGAACAGACGGACGAAGGCCGGGTCATCACGCTCAAAGGGCAACCGGAACTTAAGCCTCAGACCATCATCGTTCCCCGTGACCCCTCTTCAGCGGCTTTTCCTGTTTGTGCAGCGATCATTACTCCCGGCTCTGACGTTTTGGTGCCCAACATCGGGCTAAACCCCACCCGCGCGGGCCTGTTTTACACCCTCCAGGAGATGGACGCCGACCTGACGTTTGAAAACATGCGCGAAGAAGGCGGGGAGCCCGTTGCAGACCTTCGGGCAAGGTTCTCGCCTGACCTCAAAGGGATCAGCGTACCGCCCGCCCGTGCCGCTTCAATGATTGACGAATACCCCGTCCTTTCTGTTGTGGCGTCCTTTGCAAAGGGCGAGACCGACATGCAGGGCGTCAAAGAGCTGCGGGTCAAAGAAAGTGATCGGATTGATGCGATGGCCAAAGGCCTGCGTGCCGCGGGTGTTGCCGTTGAAGAGGGTCCAGACTGGTGGCGCGTCACTGGGCTTGGTCACGGCAATGTGCCGGGCGGGGCGACGGTGGCGAGCCAACTTGATCATCGGATAGCAATGGCTTTCCTTGTGATGGGCATGGCCACCGAGAACCCTATTCATGTCGATGACGCCGGACCGATCGCGACCTCCTTTCCAATTTTCGAATCACTTATGGGTCATTTGGGGGCCCAAATCGTCCGTCGAAATGCACCTGTCTGATTTGTGACAAACGCAAAATCGGATATCTGACACATCCTTTTGGAGGCTGGTGAAGTTGCTCAAAAAATGGGCAGCGAAATGGCGCCAAATTGCCAATTGGTACCCTTAAAAATACCTGCCACAATTCCGCCCGATTTATGACGCGAACGCCTGGCACGCCGAATTTGTTAATTTTGATTCGATCCAAAGTCGCGACATTCCCGTAGCGGCGTCGAACCAGGCGAGTGTGAGGTAAGGCAGATGTTTGATGGCCAAGGTACACAAACAAAAATTTTAGACTTTGACGTGGCGTCAGCTTCAATTAAAGGCAGCCGCGATTATCAAGAAGACTCAATGCTGGTGAACTTCCCAATGGGTCAGGGATCCGGGTTCGCAATTATTGCAGACGGCATTGGCGGTCATGTTGCTGGGCATCTTGCCAGCGCGATTGTGACCACAGAAGTGTTTACACACATGAAGATGCAAGAGGGTCACCTGGCAAGCGGAGCGCTGAACGTGCCGTTTGCATTGCGCCAGGCTGCGACCGAAGCCAATAACAAAGTTGCAGAACATGTGCGTCGGAATGACGAGACCAAGGGGATGGGGTCGACCTTGTTGGCACCCGTCATCCGTGGCGATCGGTTGTCGTGGTTGTCCATTGGTGACTCCCCTTTGTATCTGCTGCGCGACGGCGCATTGCGTCAGTTGAACAAAGATCACTCCATGGCGCCGCAAATCGACATGATGGTGAAGACGGGCTCAATGAAAGCGGAGGTCGGTAAAGATCACCCTGACCGCAATACGCTGACGTCTGTCGTGAATGGCGAAGAGATCGCAGAGATCGATTGCCCCAAGACTCCGATCCAGATCAAGGAAGGTGATATTCTGATCGCTTCCACTGATGGTCTACAAACCTTGTCGAATTCAACGCTGGCAAAGACGATCATGAAGGGCACACAGCAAAGCGCTGTCGAGCTGGTGAAGAGCCTGCTCGCGGAGCTGTCGAAGTTGGACGCTCCGGATCAGGACAATACGACGTTCGCCGTGATGAAGGCGATGGCGCCACCGAAGGTGGAAGAGGTAATGGACCTCGACGCCATGCCTGTCCTGGCCCTTGCTGACGATGATGAGGCCGTAGCAGCGCCAGTCGCTGCTGCAGCGCCAGAAGCCGTTGAGCCAGCTAAGCCAGTTAAGGACGAGAAGAAAGCCTACTGGTACCGCGGTCAGAAGTACTACCGCGACTAAACCAAACACCCCCAGTGGCCTTCCGCCCCAAAACATGCGACCCGTAAGGGACGCATTTGAGGCGGAGGGCTACGTGTCTTTTACTGTTGCCATTGATGGACCGGCAGCCGCCGGAAAGGGTACGATTTCAAAAGAAATCGCAGCCCACTTTGGCTTTTCTCATCTTGATACAGGTTTGCTCTACCGTGCCGTTGGCGCCAAAACCTTGTTGGGGCGCGATGCAATCGAGGCCGCCCAAACACTCGCCCCAGACGATTTGACAGAGACGGACTTGCGCACACCCGAGGTGGCCCAAGCGGCCAGCCGCGTTGCTGCCATCCCAGAGGTGCGCGCCGCATTGGTTGACTTCCAAAGGAACTTCGCCGCCCGTGATGGCGGCGCCGTGCTCGACGGCCGCGACATCGGCACCGTCATTTGCCCTGATGCTGACGTGAAGCTTTTTGTGACGGCATCTGCCGAATGCCGGGCGGACAGGCGTTTCCGCGAACTCCAAGACAAAGGTTTGGATGTGACTCTCGGTCAGGTTCTTGCAGATGTCGTGGCGCGTGACACGCGGGATCGCGAGCGGGCGACGGCCCCTTTGGTCGCAGCGACGGATGCGACGGAAATTGACACGTCAGACCTCACAATTGCTGAGGCCGTTGCGGCGGCGATTTCCGTCGTCGCCTCCCGGCGCATGCCTTAAGCTGTCACATTCCTCACGCGCCTTTGTCTCGCCAGTGCGGGGGTCTTGGGTCTAGGCTTTGGAAATTCCCAAAGGAGACTCCCATGATCCGTGCCCTCTGCTTCGCCGCCGCTTTCACTGCCTCATCGGCCTTCGCTCAAGAAGCGGAACCGCCAATGACCTTAGAACGGATGGCGCAGATTGTGCAGGCCTTAGACGAAAATGCACGGGTCAATCCAAATGGGATGGAACTGTTGATCGATGATGTTCCCGTCCTCATCGTCTTTGATATCCGCGCCAACCGAATGCGGGCCATGGTCCCAATCGCCTCAGCTGACGGGCTCACCGAAGACGAACTGATGCGGGCTATGCAGGCCAATTTCGACAGTGCCCTTGATGCGCGCTATGCGATTGCCAACGGGCGGCTGTGGGGTGTCTTTATTCATCCCTTTCGAGAGTTGGAGCGGGATCAACTGATCTCCGGTATCGCGCAGACAGTGAATGTCGCGCAAACTTATGGGGGGCTCTATACGTCTGGTGCGGGCCAATTTGGGGCTGGCGACAGCGCCGGTTTGCAGGCCCAATTGCTCGAACGGTTGTTGGAGCGTGGCGAAGACATTTAGGCGTTAGTCGCCGCGCCACCAGGATCGCATGTGCAGCCAAACGGTGAACGGCACAATTGCCCAGAGCATGATACCCGCAAGGTGATCTGACAGGCTTCCGCCAGGCAATAGCTGGGCGATTTGGGTCAGCCGAGCTGTATCCAGCCATCCATCAATAACCCACTGTTCTGGCAGCCCTGGGATGATCAGCCGGTAAAAGCTGTAAAAGGCCTGGGGTGAGACTGAATAGACCACCGCAAAGAGCGCCCATCCGATAACGAGATCAATCAGGAGCCATGCCGTATTTGTGGCTTGCGCTTTAACCCGGAGGATCACGCGGGTCTTCGCGGCGATCACTGAAAAGATAACCGCGCACCCAACCAGACTGATTGCGATGACACCGACCCGCCCGACCCAGCTAAGGGTCCAGAAACTATCGCCTGGATAACCAGCGCGGGCTTGGGGCCAAACATGTGCCGCAGCAAGGCCCACGGCGAGCAAACTGGCGACCATGCCTATCATCGTGATGGGCCAAGTATCGCTGCGATCGCGGCTGAGGGCCCAGAACCCGGCCACCCAAACGGCACTCACAGCAAGCGAAATCCAGCTCATTTTTTGTGCGACTTTCCATCAACGTCTTTGTTAACCACGACAATTTCCCGGCTTTGAGGCTTTCTTTACGGCCACCTTATACGCCAACGGCATTGTGAATCAGCAAAGGATGGTGTCGTGACATCAAGTGAACTGACGAAGTTGTGGATGCGCGGGTTTTGTGTCGCATCCTGTTTGGTTTTGGCAGCCTGCGGAGGCTCAAGCGGCGGAGGCGGCGGGGCGGACGAAGGACCGCGCGTGATTATTGATCCACCGGACGATGACATTGATGATCCGGTCGTCACACCCGATGACGAAGACGATGATGACAGCGACGATCCAGCAGTCACACCGAATGACGAGGACGACGAGGATGACGAAGAAGATCTAACGGATGTGATCGCCGACATTATCACTGATGTTGTGACGACAACGGTTTCAGTGACCGCAATGACATCGACGAGTGGGTCGTAGTCGGCTCCCCAAAATTTTCCATTGGGAAATACCCAGTTGTGACGCCGCCCATGCATTCAGCGCGGGCGGCTTTATTTGGGCGGGTGTTCGCCCATGACGTGCATATCGCCGCCTATGACTCACCCGGTGAATTGACCCCCGCCAACGCGGTATCGTACTTTTGAAGGGCTCACCCCCTCTTGGAATAATGGAAAATTGATATGAAAAAGCTCTGCATCGTGATGATTCTGGGCCTGGCGGCATGCTCCTCATCCAGCTCCAGCTCGACGAAAGCATTGCTCAGCGACACGGCTCTTGACGCGCTGAACTGACTTCAACAGCAAAAGGCCGCATTTCGATTGGCACTTGCGGCCTTCGCGCTTGTAATTTTTTCTGCACCGGACTATAGCCCGCGTGTCGAAGCGTCGAGACAGGCGCGGGCTTGAGACTTCGAGCAGGGTTGGACATGGACCAACCCTGTTTTCTCTTGTTCGCACGACTTTTTGACCAAACCGCAACCCGTCACACCATCGGTGTGCGAAAACCCAAAGACCGGCGGAGACAACCGCACGGCCCGTAAAAACTCGATACGTTAGGAAAACGACGCCACATGGCAAACACAATGGAAGAGTTTGAAGCGCTCTTAAACGAAAGCTTCGAGATGGACACACCGACAGAGGGGTCCGTCGTCAAAGGTAAGGTCATCGCAATTGAAGCTGGCCAAGCCATCATCGACGTAGGCTACAAGATGGAAGGCCGCGTCGACATCAAAGAATTCGCGAATCCTGGTGAAGACCCTGAAATCGCACCCGGCGACACTGTTGAAGTGTTCCTGCGTCAGGTCGAAAATGCCCGCGGTGAAGCCGTTATCTCCCGTGAGATGGCCCGCCGTGAGGAAGCCTGGGATCGTCTGGAAAAAGCATATGCTGATGAAGAGCGCGTCGACGGCGCCATCTTCGGTCGCGTCAAAGGTGGGTTCACCGTTGACCTGGGCGGCGCCGTTGCGTTCTTGCCCGGCTCTCAGGTTGATGTGCGCCCTGTGCGCGACGCGGGCCCATTGATGGGTCTCAAGCAGCCATTCCAGATCCTGAAAATGGACCGCCGCCGTGGCAACATCGTTGTGTCCCGCCGCGCGATCCTTGAAGAATCCCGTGCCGAACAGCGCGCCGAAGTCATCGGCAACCTGGTCGAAGGTCAGGAAACCGATGGTGTTGTCAAGAACATCACCGAATACGGTGCATTTGTTGACCTCGGCGGTGTTGACGGCCTGCTGCACGTCACAGACATGGCATGGCGCCGTGTGAACCACCCATCTGAGATCCTGACGATCGGCGAAACGATCAAGGTCCAGGTCATCAAGATCAACAAAGAAACCCACCGTATCAGCCTCGGCATGAAGCAGCTGCAGGCGGATCCATGGGATGCTGTGGAAGCCAAGTACACACTTGAGTCCACGCACACGGGCCGCGTGACGAACATCACCGACTACGGCGCGTTTGTTGAGCTGGAACCAGGTGTTGAAGGCCTCGTCCACGTCTCCGAAATGTCCTGGACAAAGAAGAACGTGCACCCCGGCAAGATCGTTTCGACCTCCCAGGAAGTCGAAGTCATGGTTCTGGAAATCGACAGCACAAAGCGTCGTGTCTCCCTTGGTCTGAAGCAGACCATGCGCAACCCATGGGAAGTCTTTGCTGAGCAGTTCCCAGAGGGCACTGAGGTCGAAGGTGAGGTTAAGAACATCACCGAATTCGGTCTCTTTGTTGGCCTCGAAGGCGACATCGACGGCATGGTCCACCTGTCTGACCTGACATGGGAAGGCCGTGGCGAAGACGTGATCGGCGACTTCCGCAAAGGTGACATGGTCAAAGCCAAGGTCGCTGAAGTGGATGTTGAGAAAGAGCGTATTTCGCTTTCCATTAAGGCGCTCGACGGCGATCCGTTCGCAGACGCCGTTGGGGGCGTGAAGCGCGGTTCTGTCATCACGGTTGAAGTAACCAAGATCGAAGATGGCGGCATCGAAGTGGCTTACGAAGGCATGACGTCCTTCATCCGCCGCTCTGACCTCAGCCGTGACCGTGCCGAGCAGCGCCCAGAGCGTTTCGGCGTGGGCGACAAGGTCGACGTGCGTGTCACCAACATCGACAGCAAGACCCGCAAGCTGGGCCTGTCGATCAAGGCACGCGAGATCGCGGAAGAGAAAGAAGCAGTGGAACAGTTCGGCTCCTCCGACTCCGGTGCATCCTTGGGCGATATCCTTGGTGCAGCGCTGAAGGGCGACGAATAAATCATCGCCTAATCGAGTTTAGACAGGCCCCGCTTGCAAACAGCGGGGCCTTTTTTGTGAAGAAACGCAGGTCCCGTCCTCAATCCCACCTGCGACATTATTGCCGACTGTTTTTGTCGAATAATCTCCGATCCCGTCGTGTTTTTGGTGTGTAGGAAACATCGTAACAAGGAACGGAACGATGAAAGACACGGCAAAAACACGACTATCTTGCGCAGCAGTTGCAGCAACATTCGCGCTGAGTATTCAATCTGCATTGGCGGGCGGTCATGCAGCGACAGCATCAGCGGAGCTGAAAAACCTCGATGGCGTCACGATTGGGGCAGCCGAAATGATCCAAAGCGCGCATGGCGTTCTTGTTCACATCAAGGTCGCCGATCTGCAGCCAGGCCCAAAGGGAGTCCATTTTCACGAACTGGCTGATTGTGCAGCCGACACAGGCTTCAAGTCCTCGTTGGGTCACCACGGTGAGGGGGAAGGCGACCATGGGCTGGTGAACGCGAAGGGGCCGGGCAAGGGCGACCTTGGCAACATCTTCATCGGTGCGGACGGCGTTGGCGAGATGCAGTTCTTCAAAGCAGGTGCTTTTCTTGAACAGGGCGATCTGCCCCTTCTTGATGCAGACGGCACCGCGATTGTCATCCACGCAAATGAGGATGATCAGGTGACCCAGCCCATTGGCGGCGCTGGTCCCCGCATCGTCTGTGGTGTGATCGAAGTCAGCTGACTTCACCGATGCGGGTGGCGCGCGCCCTTCTTGGGCCGCGCCAACTACACCTCAGTGCCAACAATGTCGCGCCAGCTGTGCTTGGGCGCAAACCCAACCATCTCTTTTGCCTTCTTGTTGGAATAAAAGGTTTCACGCTCGCCCATCTCTTTCGCGGGCACACCGTCATAGTACTTTGCGATCAGGTCTGACGTGCTCATCGCCACCGAGTGATCGTCATTGGACACATTGAAGATCTGATAGCCGAGACCATCCGTCTCCATGCAGCACTGCACCATATGCCCCAAATCTCGGGCGTCGATGTAAGCAAAGATGTTGCGGCGGCGGACGTCCGGATTGGCGATATAGCCGGGGAAATTCGTTTCGTACTCATGCGGCTCAATCACGTTGTTGATCCGCAGTCCGTAAATGTCGAACCCGCTCCGGGCTTGGAAGCTCCGGGCGGTGACCTCATTGCAGACTTTTGACATGGCGTAGCTGTCGTGCGGCACCACAGGGTGGTCTTCATCGATGGGCAAATAGTCGGGTTTCTTCTCCCCATCGGCGAAACAGACGGCGTAGGTTGTCTCGGATGAGGCGAAGATAATCTTCTTCACGCCAAACTTCACCGCCGCGTCGATCATGTTGTAAGTGCCGATCGTGTTGACGCGGAAACACTCATTGTCTGACGTCACGAGGATCCGCGGCACCGCCGCGAAGTGGACCACTGCATCAAAGGCGGGAACACCCGTGCCATGCTCCAGCTCATCAAACCCGGCCCAGTTCATCATTGTGTCATAGACTTGGCCGGCATCTGTAATGTCGATCAGACGATCATCAACACCCGGCATGTTCAGCGGCACCTTGTCGACGTTCACGATGCGATGACCCTGCGCCTGCAGGTAAGCAACAGCGTGACGGCCAGCTTTTCCAGATCCACCAGTAAATAGAATGCGCATGATCACCTCCCGTAAATGACGGGCGGACTGTGACGCCGTTCCAAAGACGCTGCAACGCGAATTTCGCTGAATTTCCTGTGTTCACGAACCATTCAAGTCCGGGTGACCGCAGCGGGTTGTGAACGACCGTGTGCCAGCGTCTGCGCTAGACTGGTGTCAGCACCAACTCCCGCATTCCACATCAAAGGATCACCCCATGACCGATATCAATAGAAGGACCCTTCTCCAAGGCAGTGCAATCGTCGCCGGCCTGTCCGCGATGGGCACCCAAGCCAAAGCCGCTGTTCCCGCAGGGCGTGACGCATTCGACTATGAAGTCCAAAGGACCGAACAAGAATGGCGCGATTTGTTGGGCGACGACTACCGCGTCATGCGTGAAGGCAAAACGGAAAAGCAGTTCTCAAACCCACTTTGGGCGAATTCGACGCCGGGTGATTACTACTGCAAAGGCTGTGACCTGCATCAATACAACAGTGCCCTGAAGATCAACCTGACCAAAGGATGGCTCTTTTTCACGGCCTCAGAACCAAACAGTCAGCTGATGTCGCAAGATGGACGTCCGGTGATGGCAGAAGATGGTGATCCCTTTGGCGTGCACATTGAAGTGCATTGTCGCCGCTGCGCCAGCCATATCGGTCACATTCTGTTGGTCGAAGGCCGCGTGCTCCACTGTATCAACGGATCCTCTTTGAACTTTGTCGAGGCGGCCGCGTAACAGCGGCCCATTGATCAAATGACCAAACAAAAAAACCCCCGGCAATGCCGGGGGTTTCTCTTTTTTGTTTGCGAGGCGTCTTAGCCGTCGATATCGATCTCAACGCTGTCGACCGCCTTGGATGGATCCATGAAGTCACCACCAGTGAACAACAGTGCAATCACGTCGTTGCGAACGGGGTGGCCCAGACGCACGCGAGTTTCGCGGTTCGCGCCTTCGCGGATAGAAGCAACACCCAGAAGCTCACCCACAGTGTCCTGGTGGTGGTCATAGATTGCAACGAAACCGTCGGCAGTTGCGGAGAATGCATCAATGACGATCACAGTTGAGTTTTCGTCCTGTGGCGCTTCCATGCGAGCAAACATATCTTGCGCTTGGACGGCTGTGGCCAAGGTCATAGCGAGCGTAGCTGCAGTAAGTAAGGTCTTCATTTTTCGTTCCTTTTGTCGAGTTGTGATGCGGGCTCTTTTGGTGAACCCGCACTCTCAAAAGCAGCTTGCGGGGCGCTTCAGCAACGATTGCCGCGGGACTTCACAAACCTCTCAGATCGCGTGACTCTGGGGTCAAGCGACCGTGTGATCGGCGTGATCGGATGGAAGAGATGACTGCAACAATTCGGACGGGGAAAAACAGGGCATTGACCCTAGGGAATGACAACTCGTCGCAGTGCCGTGATGGATCGTTGCAGAAAATGATCACGGCAGGAGCAAATTGTTACAGTCTTAGCAGTGTCAGGGCTGTAACAATCCCAAAATGGCGGGCGGCAGGCTAAAATATCACGTGTAATCAGAGCACTATGCTGGACCTTGGTTGCCCCGACCGCAGATCGCACGCGTGATCGTGCTGCAGCTGCGAAAGCATCGCCTTCGAAGCGGGCGTCATTGCCAAAGCCCCATCGAATCGCATGGGCTCGGCAAGCACCTGTCACCCGACTGAGATGTGCGAAATTTGAAATCTGACAAGAAACAAGGGGTTAACTGCCCGGCCCACGCATCGATTTGGTTGTTTTTCTGGGTATTTCCCCTCAGCCATCTATTCCGTGATCGTCATTTTGCGGCTAGAGTTCCTCTACGCCGGGGGGGAACCTGCGGAACGTGCTGAAGGCCCGCTTGAGGAACACTGCCATGATCCGATCTGAATTGATTCAAAAAATTGCCGATGAAAATCCGCATCTCTATCAACGAGACGTGGAAAAAATTGTAAATACGATCTTCGAAGAGATCACAGGCGCCATGTCTCGTGGGGACCGCGTCGAACTTCGGGGCTTTGGGGCTTTTTCCGTAAAAAAGCGCGACCAACGCATCGGCCGCAACCCGCGCACCGGCGAAGCGGTTGAGGTTGAAGAAAAACACGTCCCGTTCTTTAAGACGGGGAAGTTACTGCGAGATCGCCTGAACGGCGGTTAATCAGAGCAGCAAGGGGCAAACGCTTATGATGAAGAACATCCGGTATGGGTTTTGGGCCGTTGTGGGCCTGGTTTTGATTTTGGTCGGCTTGGCAAATCGCGATTTCGCAACAGTCCGTGCGATGCCGCCTGCTTTAGCTGATATGCTCGGCATTTCGCCAGATCTGTCCTTACCGATGTTCATCATCATCTTCATCAGCGTTGGCGTGGGTCTGCTGATTGGCTTCCTTTGGGAATGGCTGCGCGAGCACCGGCTGCGGGTCGATGGCCGCCGTCAGAAGCGCGAAGTCTCGAAGCTGCAGCGAGAGATGGATGCGCTGAAGTCAGAGCATGTGGGTCCAAAGGACGATGTCCTGGCCTTGCTTGACGGACCCGCCAAAGGCTAATGCCAGCCGACATCCGTGTGAAAATTTGTGGGCTGCGCGAGGACAGCGCGGTGGCTGCGGCCGCGGAGTCGGGCGCCAATTACATTGGGCTCAACTTCGTGCCCAAATCCCCACGTTACGTGACGCTCGATTTGGCGAAAGAGCTCGCCCTTGCCGCGCCCATTGGGATGGCCAAGGTCGGGCTTGTGGTGGATGTGGACGATGCCAGGCTGGACGCCATCCTCGAAAGCGTTCCGCTGGACATGATCCAATTGCATGGGGCCGAAACCCCAGCGCGGGTGGCAGAGGTCCGTCAGCGCACGGGGCTACCGGTGATGAAAGCCATTGGGATCGCGGGCGCCGATGATGTGAACGCCATCGCGGAATATGCGCCGGTGGCTGACCAGCTCTTGATTGATACAAAGCCGCCCAAAGACGCAAAGATCACCGGCGGGAACGGCGTTGCATTTGACTGGACCCTCATCGCGGGTCGGCGTTGGGCCGTGCCATGGATGTTGGCCGGTGGGTTGACCATGGCCAACGTCGCGGAAGCGATCGCTGTGACAGGGGCAAAGCAGGTTGATTTGTCCTCCGGTGTTGAAGGTGCACCGGGCGTCAAGGATCCAAAGTTGATTGCGGACTTCATCGCGGCGGCGCGGGTTTAACCACGCATTTACCAACTTAGCGCAGCCTGTGGACATGACCCATCCAGTACGTCCATCCACGGCAGAGGCGTGGTTTCGGCGTCTGTTTAACGCGCAAGCCGCGCGCGACGGCGGTATTGTGCGGCGCAAAGTGCGCGATATGGAACGGATGGTAGGGCACGACGTGTTTAAACGGGACGTGTCACGCCGTGGTTTCACGGCTGTCGAAAATGCGGGTCAGGTGATCGTCTTCTGCAATGCGGAACCGCTCCGTCGCCTGGTTTGACAATTTCCAGTCTAGAAATTGGTGTCAAATTCTCATCTGAGAATTTGCAGCCAGCGTTTGGGACAAACTCTGCGACCCGTTGCCCACTTCACGATTCTGCGCCATAGCAGTAGTCCAAGACGATGCCACTGCACCAAGAGGGTCCCATGCCTGACGATCTGCTCAATTCCTTCATGACCGGCCCTGACGAAAACGGCCGTTTTGGTGATTTCGGCGGGCGGTTCGTCTCCGAAACCCTCATGCCGCTCATCTTGGAACTTGAAGCGCAGTATGAGCACGCCAAAACAGATGAAACCTTCTGGGCAGAGATGCATGACCTCTGGACCCACTACGTCGGTCGCCCCAGCCCGCTCTACTTTGCCGAACGCCTAACGGAACACCTCGGCGGTGCGAAGATTTACCTCAAGCGGGACGAGCTGAACCACACCGGTGCGCATAAAATCAACAACGTGCTGGGTCAGATCATCCTGGCCCGCCGCATGGGCAAAACCCGGATCATCGCGGAAACAGGGGCCGGGCAGCACGGCGTGGCGACGGCGACCGTCTGTGCCAAGTTCGGCCTGAAGTGTGTCGTCTATATGGGGGTCCATGACGTTGAGCGCCAAGCGCCGAACGTTTTCCGCATGAAACTGTTGGGCGCGGAAGTCGTCCCTGTCACCTCCGGTCGTGGCACCCTGAAAGACGCCATGAACGACGCCCTACGCGATTGGGTCACAAACGTCCGAGATACGTTCTACTGCATTGGCACTGTTGCTGGTCCGCATCCCTATCCCGCCATGGTCCGCGATTTTCAGGCGATCATCGGCAAAGAAGCGAAAGAACAGTTGCAAGCGGCAGAAGGCCGTTTGCCCGACACGCTGATCGCCGCCATTGGTGGCGGGTCTAACGCGATGGGTCTCTTCTTTCCATTCCTTGATGACAAAGATGTCAACATCATTGGGGTTGAGGCGGGCGGCAAAGGCGTCAACGCCAAGATGGAGCACTGCGCTTCCCTGACAGGAGGCCGGCCCGGCGTCTTGCACGGCAACCGGACCTACCTCTTGCAGGATGACGACGGCCAGATCCTCGAAGGCTTCTCAATCTCTGCCGGGCTCGATTATCCCGGTATCGGGCCAGAGCATGCATGGCTGCATGAGATCGGGCGCGCCCAATACGTCTCAATTACCGACAAAGAAGCGCTCGAAGCCTTCCAACTGTGTTGCGATAAAGAAGGGATCATCCCCGCATTGGAACCATCGCACGCCATGGCCCACGTGATGAAGATCGCACCGGATTTGCCCAAGGATCATATCATCATCATGAACATGTGCGGTCGCGGCGACAAAGACATCTTTACTGTCGCCCGCCATCTTGGCTTTGACATGGGCGGTCCTGAAGGGCGGATTGCCGACTAAACTCAGGTTTATTTGCATCGTTCCTTAGTTGAAACCGGTCGGTTTCAACTAAGGTCCAATGGCCCAACGCAGCTTATGCCGCCTTTCTGACCTCACCAGGCCGTACGCCCTTTGTGCGGCTCATGTCAGAAAGGACCACACCCATGACACCTTTTTTTATTTCAGCAGCAGCAGCGTCGCTCGCCGTGGTTGGCGTCGTCGTTTTTGCGAACAGTGCCGAGGCGCAGTCTGTTCCCTTTGACCGGATCGATACGGACAGCGATGGCGTACTTAGCTACGACGAGCTTTCCGCCGCTTTTGGCGAAACTGGCGCTGCCCGCGCGCTGGCCAATGCAGACCTCGACGGAGACGAGACGCTGACGTCAGCTGAGATCCGTGAAACCGCAGACGAACGCCGCGACGTTCGTGAAGAGGCGCGCGACGATCGAGATGATGCGCGGGACGAAGCGGAAGAAGAGCGTGAAGAGCGGCGCGAGGAGCGGCGCGAAGTGCGTGATGAAGCGGAAGAAGACCGAGAGGAGCGACGTGAAGAGCGCCGCGAAGCACGCGAAGATCGCGTCAAAGATCGTTTCGACGACGACGACGACGACGGTGATGATGACGACGATGAAGACGACTACGAAGACGATGATGATGACGACGATGATGATGATGACGCTGACTCTGGCGACGAAGACGACGATTAAGTAGACTTATCCCAACTTGATCGTCCGGGCCCGCGTCTTGTCCCCACACCGACGCGGGCCTTTTAAGGTTTAACTGATGCGAAATGTGCTCATTATTCTTGCCTTCCTACTGATACCGCTTTCAGCGGCGGCGCAGTCAGTGGAAGACCAGGTCGCTACGCAGCTGCGAACCCAAGGTTATGACGTGATTACCATGTCACGCACTTTGCTGGGGCGTCTGCGCGTTCTTGCGCAGTCTGAAGAGTTTGAACGCGAATTGGTCATTAACCCCACCACTGGTGAGATCCTTCGCGACATCACCCGCTTGAGGGCCGATGATGCCGCCAGTCCCCGTGTCGTCGTGCCTGAATCGTCTGCGTCACCCACCTTGCGCGAACAAATCCAGGACCGTGCAGAAGAGCGCCAGGAGGCGCGCGAAGACCGGAGTGAGGAGCGAGAAGAGCGTCGGGAAGACCGCCGAGAGCGTTTCGAAGACGACGATGATGACGACGACGAAGACGAAGCGGACGACGATGACGATGACGGCAACGATGACGACTAGCGCTGCTGCATGATAGGGAACACAGCGCGCACACTCTTGGTTGGCGGCCTTTTGGGGTTTCAGCTCGTCTGTGCCCTGCTCTTCCTGTTCAACATTCTGTCGTCGATCACAGGCATCGGCCAGTTCAGCTGGCTTGTGCATGAGCTGATTGAGCTTGGGGCCGCCGTTGGTCTATTCCTGGGTGTTGGTCTTGGCGCCATCACACTTCGCAGGACGATGCGCCGCAACAAAGTGATCGAGGAACAGCTTCGTGCGGCCTCCGGCGCTTTCATGGAGGTTCTTGAAGACCGCTTTACGACGTGGAATCTCACGCCCGCCGAACGCGATGTGGCGCTTTTCGCGATCAAAGGGATGTCGACTGCCGAAATTGCTGCCCTCCGCGGGGTGAGCGAAGGCACGATCAAAGCCCAAACCAACGCGATTTACCGCAAAGCCGGCGTTTCGGGGCGGACCCAGCTCCTCAGCCTTTTCATCGATGACTTGATCGCAGATCCGGTGACTTAACGTTTCTGCCGCATCATGACAGGGCGCCCAGGCTGGCGCTTTTTGGCCTTCGTTTTCGCCGCCCTCCGGCGGTGCTGGGCTAGACCCGAACGAAGATCACGCAACCCACGTAACCTTTAGCCGTCCGCTTCATCGAGGTCGCTTGCATTGGTTTTAAGGACCTCAATTGGCACCACGTCCAAAGCGCGGACATGCGTTGCATACAAATTGACCTGCGGCGCGCAGCCCTCATCATGGGCTTGTAAAAAGCGAGACGCGCAAAGGCACCAGCCATCGCCCGGTTTCAACCCCGGAAAATTGAACTCTGGCCGTGGGGTGCTCAGGTCGTTGCCCACATATTTCGAATAGGCCAGAAACTCCTCCGTCATCACCGCGCAAACGGTGTGGCTGCCTTGGTCGGCGGCACATGTGTCGCAGGCGCCGTTGCGAAAGAAACCTGTCATTGGATCCGTGGAACAGGGCAATAAGCTGCTGCCGAGGACGTTAAAGGATGGGTCTTTTTCCATTCCGGGCCTTTGTCACTGCTCCTAGATGGGACCAATAGCAGGGGCCGTCCATTTGACCCATCGCCCGTGAAAATCCACACGTCCCAGCGCCACTGTCACATCCCCCGGCCAGAGACGCAATGTCAGGCACGCCCCATCGTCAACATCATCCGCTTCCATGCTTAACCAGGCGAGCGGGCTGCGTAGCGTGGCTTTGGCGCCGGCGTCTTCGATCAACTGAATGCCACGTGCCTGGGACTCGGCTGGAAAGTACTGCCAGGCGATCGTGTGATAGATCAGGCGCAATTGGCCTTGATGCGGCCCGAGCTGACCGGCGAGCCACTCAATCGCATCCGCTTGATCGACGTCAGCTTCGTGCCAGGCAATGGCCGCCTCGGTCAGCGCCAATCGGTCTGGTTGATCAGGCCAAAGGTAGGCGCGCAGCCGTAACGCGTCTCTTGCTGGATCGAGTGGGTTCAAATCCACACCGCGTCGCCCGGCAACCGTGGGCGGCGTCCTTGGGGGGAGGGGGCCCGTCCAATCTGGGCGCAACGTCAGCGCGGGGCTACGGGGACCAAAGGTCACATTGTCGACCTGCAAAGCGAACTTATCCCACATCAGGTTCAACCCTGCGCTTGCTCCCAATTCGCGCATCTGGATCGGCATTTGAAAACGGGCGGTCAACCAATGCCCCGCGGCCACCAAAACGGCCGCACGGCGGACCTCGTTTGTTTGCGGGGCACTATCAATAAATCGATCAATGAAGGCGGCCTCTGTGACCAAGGCCTCCGCGACGGCCGGCCAGAGCGTGTCATCATCGACAGCATTGGGCGGATAGACCGCGCCCAACCCTGCGTGCCCCTCAAGCTTCAGGGCATGAAGGGCACCAGCAAATCGCAGCGGGACAGACGCAGCCATCGCGCTCACATCGCCGGGCCAAGCAAAGGCACGATCCCGTAGCGCACTATCTGGCCATTCACGCTCCGCAAACAGCCGCATCAGTTGGCCCATAAACGGGGACCCCAGCCGCGGGCACGTCCTCGCCTGACTTTCAAAGGCGAGGCGCAGCCGGTCCGGGATCATTTGAAGCGATCCAACAGCTTTTGCATAGGACTGCGCGCGTCTTCGGGTTCAGGCTCCGGCGCGGCCTTTGCGGGCGCGTTCTTCGGTTTTGTCGTCGACGACCGGGGCGGGGCGACACGCAAAGCCACGGCATTCAAAAACCGGCCAGAATCCCCAGCGACCAGCTTATCAATCCCGTCAGAGATCCCGCGCATCACATCGTCAAGCCAGTCTTGCTCCGCCTTCGCGAAATCCCGCAAGACATAGCCAGAGACGGCATCTTTGTGCCCTGGATGACCAATCCCCAACCGAACCCGCTCATAGTCAGCGCCGATATGCGCATGGATCGACCGCAACCCATTGTGGCCCGCATGGCCGCCGCTGGTTTTCACGCGGACTTTACCGGGAGCGAGGTCGAGCTCGTCGTGAAACACACAAACATCTGCTGGCTCCAGCTTGTGAAAGCGCATTGCTTCGCCAACGGACTGACCAGACTTGTTCATATAGGTTTCGGGCTTCAGCAAGATCACTTTCTCGCTGCCAAACCGGCCTTCGCTGACCGCACCCTGAAACTTACCACGCCAGGCAGAGAACCCATGGTCTGCCGCGATCCGGTCCACCGCCATAAAGCCGATGTTGTGTCGATTGCCCGCGTATTTTGCGCCGGGATTGCCAAGACCTACGATCAATTTCATAGGGCCCTTTTACGGCATTCTGGACCACAAAAAAAGGGCGCCGCATGGGGCGCCCTTTCGAAAATCTGTGACGAATGACTTACGCGTCGCCGCCCTCTTCTGGTGCTTCGGCCGCTGCCTCTTCACCACCTTCGCCAGCCTCGTCCTCATCATCGCCACCGCCAATGCCTTTCGGCGCGGAGATCGCAGCGATAGTAAACTCGCGGTCGATGACGGGGGATGTCCCTTCGGGCCAGACCACGTCGCTCGATGTGATCACGTCACCGATTTCGGCTTCGGACAGGTCGATGTCGATGCTCTCGGGGATGCTGTCTGCAGTCACGCGCAGCTCAACTTCCGTCCGGTTCACGGTCAGCATGCCGCCAGCGGGGCGGAATGGTGCTTTCTCATCGTTGACGAAGTTCACGTTGATGAACAAGTTCACCTTCGATGTCCGGCGCAGGCGCATGAAATCCACGTGGATCGGCAGGTCTTTGACAACGTCGCGCTGTACGCCACGGCAGATCACACGGACGTCTTCCATGCCATCAACCTTCAGGTTGAAAAGCGTCGCCAGGAAGCGGCCTTTGCGCAGACGCACGAGCAGCTTGTTAAAGTCGAGGTTGATCGCAACCGGGTCCGCCCCGCCGCCATAAACCACACCAGGCACCATGCCTTCACGACGTGCTGAGCGGGCGGCCCCCTTGCCTGTCCCCGCGCGCGCCGTGGCTTCAAGATCTGGAATCTGTCCAGCCATTTTGCATTCTCCAATATAACAAAGACCGCCCTCCAAGGGTGTGCGGTCAAGGAAGACTGGCCTATAGGCGGGATTCGATGGTTTGGGAAGGGGGTTTGCGTGCGCTAGGGCACTTTTCTGCGGTCATAACAAAGGCGCGACTTGTCCGCCCAGTCGCCTGCAAAGGCCCGCGGTGATGCCCGGCAAGGTTCGCCCATGGGGCCGCGTTGCGGACCACGGTCGGATGATGCCGGGCACCTTAGTGTTTGCCCGGTGCCTTTAGTGTCCGATAATCAGAAGCGCACCGGCCAGAATGGCCAGAAACTCAACTGGTGGACACACCATAAGACACAGCGCACGAAGATCCTTCTTGCTCATTCGATACCTCATATTTGTTATTAGGCTTTGACCCCAATTGGGGGCATGCCTTTGCTTTTGCAGCGGTCTCAGATTGGAGCGAAATTGTGGCTCCTTTGTGGCGTCCGCTTCAATAAATGATCAGGCATCAAAAATGAGGATGGCCGTGGGGCGTGTCACAGCCCCCAGGCGAACCCGGTTTCCTTCTCCGATATCTCCCAAAGCCGGGACATAACGGTTTTGTCGTGGGCGTGGGGGTGCAGCGTTCCTTTCCCAACGGGGCCAACGAACTCCATGCGGCCCGTCGGACCATAAAGCGCCCGCTGTTCCAGGCCATCTTCGGTGGCGCACATGACCTCCGGCCAAGACCCCTTTTCGGCAGATTGCACCATCGGCGACAACGACATCAGACCAAACATGATCCGCGTGGCCAGATTGCCGCTTGTTGTGATCAGTGATGTGCGCGACGACCCCGGGTGACAGACGTACACCTCAACGTCGGTCTTGCCCGCCGCCGCGAGCCGGTCTTGCAACTCATAGGCAAACATCATTTGCGCCAACTTGCTTTGCGAGTAGGTCCGGTTCTGGTGGTAATTCTTGTCCCAGTTAATGTCGTCGAACTGGATGGTCTTGATCCCCATGTTGTAGCCCAAACTACTCACGACCACGATCCGACCTTTCGATGCCGAAATCCGTTCAAACAACAAACCGCACAACAGAAAATGCCCATAATGGTTCGTGCCCAGCATGCTTTCATGCCCATCCACGGTCAGTTTCTGTGTCGGCACCTGCGCGATCGCCGCGTTACATAGGATGGCATCGATACGCGGAACGGTTTTCAAAACCTCAGCCGCAGCTTCCCGCACGCTCGCGAGGGAGGCGAGGTCCATGCGCACAAAGCGCACATCAGCGCCATCGCCAAATTCGGACTTCAGCTCCGCGACCGCCGCTTGCGATTTCTCAGCAGAGCGGTTGAGCATCACAACGCTGGCGCCCTTGTTCAGCAGCGTACGCGCCGCCTGAAACCCAGCACCCGCATTGGCGCCTGTGATAAGGAAGGTCTGCCCAGTGAGGTCGCCCAAGCGTTCGGGGGTCCATCCTTGTGGTCCGAATGTGGTATCCGGCATCTGTTGTTCTCCTGATATATCTGTCTTTGTGTCTCTTAAGATCTCAAATAGCTCTCGCTGAGGCGCCAAAACAGGCAAGATCATCGCGAATACTTGCCCGATTGTATCAAGGCGCTTGTCAGGGGCAATTCTCGTCTCTTAGACACCCAGCATGAGCAAGACCGAAATCAAACGCTTAATCGCAGACCGGACCGATACAGAAGGGCTAACAGAGACAGGCATCAAAGGCGTGCAACTGTTTCGGGCCACGCAAGCTATTTCCTGTGTACCAGCGGTCTATGAACCCTGTGTGGTAGCGATCGTGAGTGGCACAAAGGAAGCCATCTTGGATGGCCACCGATACCTGTACGACGACAGCCAATACCTGTGTTGCCCGATGTCGATGCCGGTCAAAGCCGGAACGCCCGGCGCCTCACCACAAGACCCGCTTTACGGCGTGCTGATCACACTCGACCCGCGGGTCATGACAGCCTTGGCGATGGACATGGAATCCGCCAGTGGGGCGCTGCCAACAGTCAAAGGCCAATTGCGGGAACAGGGGATCCGGCTCGCGGCTTGGGACCATGGCTTTACGGACGCGCTATTGCGACTTTTGCAGTTGGGGACCAGCCCCGCGGACGCGGCGGTGCTGGGTGAAGCGCGGTTGCGAGAGGTATTTTACGCCATCCTCAAGGGGGAGGCAGGCCTTTTCGCGCGGCAGGCCTTTGGTGCGCAAAACGCGATCGCCCGCTCCATCGCGCATGTCTCCTCACATCTCGATGCCCCGATCTCCATTGATGACATGGCGACGCGGGCCGGCATGAGCCGGGCCGTCTTTCATCGCAAATTCAAACAGATCACCACGATGGCGCCCATTCAATTTGTCAAATCCATGCGCCTCAATAACGCCGCGATGAAGATTGCTGGCGGCATGCCAGTTAATGAAGCGGCCATCGGCGTTGGCTATGGCAGCCCGTCGCAATTCAGCCGCGAATTCAAACGCATGTACGGGCAGTCTCCCCGACAATGGAGCTTGGAACACCAACTCCCGACCGGCATGTCATAGTCGCGCGTTACGCCCACTCTCCAGCAAACCCCTTCGGCACAAGCAGGGCGTCCCGGTCCAGATCATGCACATCTGTCCGCCCAGCCAGCCCCATCGTAAGGTCCAGCTCACGATGAATGACCTCCAGCGCCTTGGTGACACCTGCTTCACCCATCGCGCCCAACCCATAGACAAACGCACGCCCAATGTAGGTGCCCGTCGCGCCGAGCGCTAAGGCTTTCAGCACGTCCTGACCGGATCGAATGCCGCTGTCGAAATGGACTTCGATCTGATCACCCACAGCCTCGACAATCTGCTCCAGCACCCGGATCGACGACAACGCGCCATCCAACTGCCGTCCGCCGTGGTTTGACACGATGATCGCATCTGCACCAACGTTGACCGCCTTCTTTGCGTCCTCCACATCCAGGATACCCTTCAGGATCACCGGCCCGTCCCACCACTTGCGCAACTCTGCGACGCGATCCCAATCAAGCGATTGGTCAAAGCTCTCGTTCGTCCAACTGCCCAGTGATGACGGGTCCTTCACCCCTTTCGCGTGGCCGACGATGTTCCCGAAGAAGCGCCTTTTGGTTTGCAGCATCTCCAATCCCCACGTCCACTTGGTGGCCAAGTTCGCAACAGTGGCAGGGGTGAACTTCGGCGGGGCGGTCAGCCCGTTCTTAAGGTCCTTATGCCGCTGTCCCAACAGCTGCAGATCGAGCGTGATCATAATGGCCGAACATTTGGCATCTTTCGCCCGGGCAAACAGCCGCTTCATGAAGTCATCGTCGCGCAACGTGTAAACCTGAAACCAAAATGGCTTGGTCGTGTTTTCCGCGACATCCTCGATGGAGCAGATCGACATGGTCGACAGGGTGAATGGCACGCCGAACTTCTCCGCCGCTTTGGCGGCTTTGATCTCGCCATCCGCACGCTGCATGCCGGTCAGGCCAACAGGGGCAAGCCCCACGGGCATGGCCACATCCTGACCGATCATTTGGCTCGCCGTGGAGCGGTTCGCCATATCCACCGCGACTCGCTGGCGGATCCGGATCTGGTCAAAATCCGTCGTGTTCTCCCGGAACGTTTGTTCTGTCCAACTGCCGCTTTCCGCGTAATCGTAGAACATTTTTGGCGTACGGCGGCGGTGCAGGTGCTTGAGGTCGGCGATGGAGGTAATGACAGGCATAAGTAACTCGCTGAATTGGTAAGAAACCCATACCAATTTGGCGAATTGGGCACAAGCAGGCTAAGCGCCCCACATCTTTGGAACGGCTACCTTCGGAGTGTCGTGACTGCGTTGCCAGACGGGGTTAGGCGCTGAATAGTACCAACCAAAGTTCTTTAGCGCCGAAAGTCTCCGCGTGCCGCGTAAAAGAGTTGCGCCCTAAGGGACCGGACCTGAACGGCTTGGACAGTACTGGACAGTTGCCAAGAAACTGTTTCAATTTCAAAGCACCATGGCCCCAACGCTTGCTGCGCGTTGGCACCATGAAGAGGGGGGAGACATGAATCTCAAGGCACTATTGATTTTGCCACCGCTTATCCTGGCCGGATTTGGCTACGCATGGATGACCAGCCCGCAAGACGCTGTCGCGCAAACAGCTGACGAAGCCCGCCTTGCGGTCCGGGTCAACACGGTTCAAGAGGCCCCGCTGGTCGTTTCAGTTCGCGGATTTGGTCGGGTTGAACCGGTTCGGAGCTGGTCTGCCGTCTCTCAGGTCGACGGTCGCGTGACCGAGACCGTCGATGATCTGGCAGTTGGCACGATTGTCGACGCTGGCGCTTTGCTCGTTCAGATCGACACGACGGATTACGAACTTACCGTCCAGAAAAGCGAAGCCAATATCGCAGCTGCGGAAGCCACCTTGGTAGAACTGGACGGCCAAGAGGAGAACTCAAATCGCCTCCTGGAGATCGAGCAGCGCGTTCTTGAAGTTACCCAGGACGAGTTTGAACGCACGCAAGACCTGTTCGATCAGGGGACCGCCTCCGCATCCAGCCTGGACTCTTCGCAGAAATCCCTTTTGGCGCAGGAAAATAGCGTGGTAAATCTAACCAATACCGTTGCGCTCTACCCCTCCCAACGCAAATCGGCGGAGGCCACCTTGGCAGTTCGCCAGGCGGAGCTGGCTGAAGCCGAGAGGGCTTTGTCCAACACAACCATCACCACCCCGTTTCGGGGCCGCGTGTCCTCTGAAGCGGTGCAAGTGGGCCAGTTTGTGCGCGTCGGCGAACAGCTCGCCACGATTGACGCTATCAATGTCGTCGAAGTTGTCGGGGCGTTTCAGCCGCAAAACTTTTCCGGCGTGATATCAGCGGCTCTGGACGGTCAGTTCGATGATGTGGCGGAGATCGAAGCCACGCGGGTGATCGAATTCCTCAGGCGTGGCGGGGTAGAAGCATATGTAGAACTCGATTTTGCCGGTGTTTTTGCCCGCTATCCGGCAGAGCTGATGCGGTTTAACGGTGTGATCGACGATAGCACCGGCACGATCGGCATCGCGGTGCATGTGAAAGATCCATTGCTTGTAAACGGCCAGGGGGATCGGCCGCCTTTGCAAACAGGTGCGTTTGTCTCGGTGGTCCTGCAAGGGGTCACGCCAGACCAATCCATATCTATTCCCCGCGCTGCTGTTCAGCAGGCGGATGACGGGACCCCCTATGTTTATACGGCGACCAATGAAGACCGCTTAGGCATTGCGCCAATTACCGTCGGGCCCGTTGCAGGCGATCAGATCATGATCACAGAGGGTCTCGTAGCCGGTGATCGCGTGGTTCTCTCATCGCCACGACCTCCGATTGAGGGGCTGGCGTTGACGCCCGTCGAAGAGACGGTTGCCGTCCAATGATCGGCTATTTCGTCCGCCATCCGGTTGCAGCCAACATCTTGATGTTGGTCTTTATCGTGCTCGGCGTCGCCGTTGTCAGCAATCTCGAACGGGAAACCTTTCCCGAATTCACCGCAGATAGTGTGGTCATCACGGTCCCCTATCCGGGCGCCTCCGCAATCGACGTCGACGAGGAAATCTGTGCCCCGATCGAAGATGCAGTAAGCGGCATCACCGGCCTTGTCGACCTGCAGTGCGACTCCCTCGATGGCCGTGCCTCAGCCACGGCGGAACTCGAAGAAGGTGGAAACCTGATTCAGTTCTTCAATGATGTCTTTTCGGCTGTGTCTGGGATCAATGATTTTCCAACAGATGCAGAGACCGCGTCCGTTGAAATTGCATCCCAGACCGACCTCGTCGCCCTGATCGCCATTTCGGGGATCAGTGGAAAGGACGGCTTGATCAATTATGCCGACGGCCTGTCCGACCGTCTTTTGACGGTGCCAGGCGTTGCGACCGCAGATGTTTCGGGCATTGCGGACCGCGAGATCCAGGTATCCTTCAATGAAGGATCGCTGCGCCGTTTTGGTCTGTCGAGCCGGGATATCGTTGATGCGATCGAAGCGCGATCTTACCAGCAACCCCTTGGCAGCGCTGAAGTCGAAGGGAGCGATCTGGTCCTGCGGTACGTCGGCGCCACCCGCACAATCGCAGAGCTCGAAGACCTGACCGTAATCGAAAACGCTGACGGTGGCATTGTACGCCTGTCTGATCTGTCGACCATCCAATTGGTCGACAGCGATGAGAACCGTCAGAGCTACATCGACGGCGCACAAACCGCGATCATCTCAATCTCCAAGACTACCGATGATGACAGCATTGATGTATTCAATCGGGTCGACGAAGTGATCGCAGAAGAACTGGCGCTTTACCCGGACCCATTCGATATCGTGGTAATTAACAACCTCGCGGATTTGATCGAAGAGCGTCTCACGCTGATCGTCGAAAACATCGCCATGGGCCTGGCGCTCGTCTTTATCACAATGTGGCTGTTCTTTTCGCTGCGCGAGGCGCTATGGATCTCCGCCGCTTTGCCGGTGTCCTTCTTGGGAAGCCTATTTGTCATGAGCACCCTGGGCATCACGATCAATATGATCACTCTCATCGCGCTGCTGATGGCAGTTGGGCTGATCATGGACGACAGCATCGTCATTGCAGAAAACATTGATAAGTGGCGGCGCAAAGCCCCCCCGCTTGAGGCCGCGGCGCGCGGCACGATGGAAGTGTTGCCCGGCGTCTTTTCGTCGTTCCTGACGACGGCCTGTGTTTTCGGGCCATTGATGTTCATCTCGGGCGAACTCGGGCAGATCCTGCGCTTTATTCCGATGGTCTTACTGATCACCTTGGCAATCTCGTTGGTGGAGGGATTTTTGATCCTGCCGCATCACCTCAGCCACTCCGGCGGGGCGGACGGGCCATCGCCCGAACAGCGGCCAGCCGCGCGGGCGCTCGAGTGGGTGAAAGAGAAGACGGTCATGCCGGTCGCTGCGGTCTTTGTGCAGTTCCGGTATCTGACACTTGGCACGGTGATCGGTGCGCTGGTCTTGTGCATCGGTTTGATTGCATCTGGCACCGTCAAAGTGATCGCCTTTCCGTCAACCGAAGGGGATACTGTAGTGGCTCGCGTCGCGCTGACCTCCGGCATCGCGCGGGAACGCACTGTGGATACGGTTGAACAACTCCTCGACGGTCTCGAAGCGGTCGATGCGGACTTGACGCTGAACACAACAGACAATGCCCCATTGGTCGAACGCGTGCTGGTGCAATATGCGGTCAATGCAGACGTCCGCGACAACGGCGCTCATACGGCAACGATCACGGTCGATCTGCTCGAAAGCTCGCTGCGCAACGTGACGGCAGACGATATGCTCGCGGCGTGGAGAGAGGCAGCAGGTCCCCTGCCAGACGTGGTTCAGATTAGCTTTTCACAATCAGAAATTGGGCCAGGCGGCCTCGACGTCGATGTTGAACTCCTAGGGCGTGATCTTGCAGAACTTGAAGAAGCCGCAAGCGTGCTCCTGGGAGAGTTGCTCGCGCGGGATGATGTGACCGAAGCCTTCCAAGACTTCTATGGCGGACGGGAAGAGGTGCAAATTGCGCTCAATGAATACGGCTATTCGCTTGGCCTAACGCCGCAGTCCTTGTCATCACAATTGCGCACTGCCTTTGAAGGGGCCGAAACGGACAGCTTCCGCCTTGGTGCCAGTGACCGCACCGTCCGTGTCCAACTTGCCGACACGATTGCAAGCCGGGCAGAGTTGGAACGGTTTCCCATCGCCCTGCCAGACGGCAATCAAACCAACCTGGCGATCGTGACAGAGATGACACCTTCCGCCAGCTACCCGAACGTCAGTCGCAAGAACGGTATGGCAGTGGCGCGGATACAGGGGAAGATCGACCGGTCCGCGACAACCTCAACAGCCATCTCGGCTGTTGTGCTGAACGACCTCGCGCCCAAGCTTGCGGCCGATTACCCCGAGATTGAGATCAAAATCGGCGGCGCCACCGAGGAACAACAGCAGTCCCAACAATCGATGGCCTCATCGCTGTTGATCGGCTTGGTCGGCGTCTACATGGTGCTCGCCTTTCAGTTCCGGTCCTACGCGTTGCCGGTCGTGGTCATGCTGTCCATTCCTTTTGCACTGATCGGGACGATCCTGGGCCATTTGGCTTTCGGCATGGATCTGTCGATGCCGAGCCTTGTGGGCTTCGCATCCTTGGCTGGCATCGTGGTAAACAACGCAATCCTGTTTCTGACGTTCTTCCAATCGAACCTCAGGGGTGACGACTATGTGGCGGCGTCCCTCGACGCGGTCAGAGACCGCTTTCGGCCAATCCTCTTATCCAGCTCAACCACCTTTATCGGGCTCTTACCGATCATCTTTGAAACCAGCCCACAGGTACAAACGCTCGTCCCACTCGTTGTCGCAGTCGCCTTCGGGCTTTTGGCCGCGATGGTCTTGGTTGTTCTGGTCTTCCCAGCGGTTATGTCGATCTACTTCGACATTTTCAGCGTCCGCAAGTGGATGGATCAATTCGAAGACGCGCCAGACCCCACAGGACGTCCCGCGTCAATCACATCTCCTGAAACCTGAAAATGAGGGCAAAGCGCCATGAAGACTTTCAAGACCTTCTCGATCCTGACATTCTTGGCGACCGCAGCCACCTATGCCCAGGCTCAGTCCGACAGTGAGAGGCAGCGCGCTGCCGAGAATTACGCGCAAGCCGATCAGAATGGCGATGGCCTGCTCACCCGGTCCGAGTTTGTCCAGTTCATCGACCTCAATGCAGCCGATAACCTCGGGCGCAGCGGGCATCTCAAGGCGTCGGGTCGCTATGATATGGCGTTCAATCGGCTCGATGCGAACGGCGACGATGTGATTTCACCAGCTGAGATGCAGCGGTAACATCGGGCCGGTGGACAGGGTTGGCTACGCCCGATGCGCCCCATCCGCCAGCGACGCCACAAAGCCCAGCACATCCGCCACGCTTTCGCCCGCGCCGATCTTTTCGACGATGGCGGAGCCGACAACCGCGCCGTCCGCGACCTTGGCAATCGCTTCTGATGCCTCAGGCGTCTTAATCCCAAAGCCCACGATCACAGGCAAATCTGTTGCGGATTTGATTTGCGCTACCTCCGGCCCCACGTCGCCCGCCTGCGCCGCAGCCGCCCCGGTGATCCCCGTGACCGACACGTAATAGACAAAGCCGGATGTGTTCTGCAGCACCTTCGGCAACCGCTTCTGATCCGTCGTTGGCGTCGCCAGCCGGATGAAGTTCAACCCAGCTGCCTGCGCCGGAAGGCACAGCTCGCTGTCTTCCTCGGGCGGCAGATCCACGATGATCAAACCATCAATACCAGCCGCCTTGGCTTCCGCCAAAAACCGATCCACACCCCGACTATAGATCGGGTTGTAATACCCCATCAGCACGATCGGGGTCGTGTCATCGGCTTTGCGAAACTCACGGGCATACGCCAACGTCAGCTCCAGCGTCTGCCCGCCATCCAACGCCCGCTGCCCCGCCAGCTGAATCGTCGGTCCATCGGCCATCGGGTCCGTAAACGGTAAGCCCAGCTCGATGATATCCACGCCCGCGCCAGGCAAGCCCTTCATGACCTCCAAACCGGTCGCATAGTCCGTGTCACCGGCCATAATATACGCCACAAAGGCCTTCTGGCCTGCGTCGCGCAGCTCAGCAAATTTGGCGTCGATCCGGGTCATGGGACATCCTTGCAATAAACTCACGACGGTTTGCGCCAAGCGACGCAGAAAATCAATCCACCATCCGCTTGCTCTAAAGCGCCACGCCCCCTAGAAGCCCCTGAACGCTGGAAGGAGCACCGCAATGGGTTTCAAAATGGGCATCGTCGGTCTGCCAAACGTCGGCAAATCGACCCTCTTTAACGCGCTGACCAAAACAGCCGCGGCCCAGGCCGCCAATTTCCCTTTCTGCACGATTGAACCCAACGTGGGTGAGGTCGCGGTCCCCGACGCCCGCCTCGACAAACTCGCGGCCATCGCGGCGTCAAAACAGATCATCCCCACCCGGATGACCTTCGTCGACATCGCAGGCCTCGTGAAAGGCGCGTCACAGGGGGAGGGCCTCGGCAACCAGTTCCTCGCCAACATCCGCGAATGCGATAGCATCGCCCACGTGCTCCGCTGTTTTGAAGACGACGACATCACCCATGTCGACGGCCGGGTGGATCCGATCGCCGATGCGGAGGTGATCGACACCGAACTCATGCTCGCCGACCTCGAAAGTATCGAAAAGCGCATGCAGAACCTGACCCGCAAGATCAAAGGCGGCGACAAGGACGCAGTGCAGCAGATGCGCCTGCTCGAAGCAGCCCAAGCCGCCATCGAAGACGGCAAACCGGCCCGCACGGTTGAGGTCGACGCCGAAGACGCCAAAGCCTGGAAAATGCTGCAGCTCTTGTCGACCAAACCGGTGCTTTACGTCTGCAACGTCGAAGAAGACAACGCGGGGTCTGGCAACAGCCAATCCGCGCGTGTGGCCGAAATGGCCGCAGGGCAGGGCAATAGCCACGTGGTGATCTCCGCCCGGATTGAGGAAGAGATCAGCCAGTTAGACGCGGAAGAGGCAGAGATGTTCCTCTCTGAAATGGGCCTCGAAGAACCAGGGCTCGACCGGTTGATCCGGGCGGGGTATGCGCTGTTGCACCTGCAAACCTACTTCACCGTCGGCCCGAAAGAGGCGCGGGCCTGGACCATCAAAGAGGGCACCTCGGCCCCCCAAGCCGCCGGCGTGATCCACGGCGATTTCGAACGCGGCTTCATCCGCGCCGAAACCATCGCCTATGATGACTTTGTGGCACTGGGGGGGGAGCAACCGGCGAAAGAAGCCGGAAAAATGCGCGCCGAAGGCAAAGGCTACATCGTCAAAGATGGCGACGTGATGCACTTCTTGCACAATACCTGACGCGCAATCGCGCGCCCCTCAGGGGGGAGCACCCAACGCGGGCGACACCTCACGTCGGGTGCGCATTCATGGCCCACCATCCCACCCCACCGGCACCCACACGAGCCATGGCGCAGCGCCTGCGGCGTGTTCCAGCTTTTTAGTTGAACAAGTGAATGTCAGCTATGAGCCCATTTTCCCAAACACAGAAACCAAGATGCTGCGCCTGCATTTGGCCGCAGCCAGCCCATAGGAGACGTTGGATCTGGGGCGCGATTGACGGGTCAGCGGACAAAGCGGCTCTTACCTGGAACACCACCAACGACTTGTTTAAGTCGAAAGCTGCCATCGGGCTTTGGCCCATTTGGCAGCCACTGGTCTTTCGGTGGTCTTGTTCGCGGAGCGCGCTAACAATCCTGGCAGGTTTTCATACCGAAAATCCTGTACAATGGGCAAAAGTTCATGGCGGCCGTTGCGACGAAAATCACCCCCAGATACCCCCAAATCCCGACTGTCCCGGTCGCCGCTAATCCGATGAGGACGGCCCCCAAGATAAGGCGTGCGATCCGGTCCCAGCTTGCAAGGTTTCGTGTCATTTTGATCTCCTGATTTACAACAGGGTCACTCTAGCCTTTTGCATTTGGCGACGTCTGTGACTGTGTCACATGCGGTCAGTTGATCCATACCGATGCAAAGCTTCGCTGTCTTTGATCGAAACGCGTCCACGAGAATACGCAATCCAACCCCGCGCCTCAAATGTCTTCAAGGCGCGGGATACAACCTCACGCGCCGTCCCCAATTCCTGCGCAATATCAGCTTGTGTCAGTTCGACCCTTGGTTCGGGCCACGCCGCAAGCCATCTTGCCAGGCGTAAATCGGTCCTGTGCTCCAGCAAATCGTCAATGACGGAGGTCAGCTCGCCGACACGCTCTGCAAAGCTCTGAAAAACAAGCTTTTGAAAGTCTGGGTCTGCGCGCATCAGGCTTTGAAATTTGGCGTGGGCGATTGAGCTAGCGGTCACGCTCCCTTCCGCAAAACCAAATCCCGAATATGGTCGATTAGAAATCAGGCAGGCCGTGGTCAGAACGCAGGAGTCTCCGCCGCCCACACGGTAAAGAACGACCGTGCGTCCTGCGCTGTTGGTCTGTTCAACGCGCACCGCGCCATCGTGGACAATGAGAAACGACCCACATTCATCGCCCGGCGAGAAAATCAGGTCACCGTCCGCCATGCGCATCAGCTGGCCTCGATCACTGTAGTCGGAAAGTGTTTTCGCCGTGTCCACGTGTCAATCCTCAAAGCCAGCAAGCGTCTGCGTGACCTTTTCATAGGGCCACCGCAGCCCAAAGGCGATGCGCGGCCCAAGCAAAGCCGCGCATCACGCTTAACTTTTGTCAGCTGGCTTCCACTATGCCGCACGCAATGCGCGCGCCGGCGCCCCCAATGGGTTGGGTCACTTGATCGTCTTCCTCTGCATGGATTGCGATGGCCGTACCGTCTTCGTCCAGCAATGGCATATCACCACCGTCCAGAAAGACGCCGGACTTGAAGAACTGCATCTCGCGGATGCCATCCGCGCCGACATAGATGTTCCCAAGGTCACCCATGCTGGGCCCCTATTGCTGGGTCTGGTGGCCCATCATCGGTTTCCAAGGGCCTAGGGTACCAATCGGGATTCACCTTGTTGAGACGCAGAATGATCTGCGAATTCTGCCATTCCTTTTCCAATCGTATCTTAATCTCGCTGTATTGACTGCGGTGAGCACAAATACTCGCCAAAGCGATGCCCTCAAGAATTTTCCGGACCTGCAAAGCCAGAAATTCGGTCGTTTCGATTTGTCCGCCTATCACCCTGTTCTTGGAAGCAACTTCGAAGGCTGCATTCACGCGGTTCTTCACTCGTTCCATGCAGCGACGGTAGAGTTCCTGATCGGTAAGGACTTCATTGTTCATAAGGCACTGCTATCTAACAGTGTTGGGCAAGACAAAGGTATCTATTCGATCATCAATACAGACTTTGCAAAGTCCGCTTGCTGCGCATCGCCGTCATTGGGTTTAACGGCTGCCGCGTTGCGGCTAACGGCAAATGAGTCCGCACAGCAGTATTCCAAAAACGTCCCGCGCAGAAACAAGAGACGTCACCGCACCTTCGACACCGCCGTGATCGTCCCGCTATCCAGATCATCCAACGCCCCCCACAGGCACCTCCTGGGCGAGCGACCTAACCTCTACCCCAGGAACCGGCTCGTGAAGGAAGACCCGTGGTTTGGCCGTCGGCACCATGTACCCTGTCGATGATGGGGTCGGTTGGCGTTGCCTCACACTGTTGATTTGACCCCATGCGAAACCGAACCCCAGGGCCGTTGCGCGGCCTCAGGTGCGTGCCCGGCGTTAACCACGATGCCGCGCATGTGCGGTGCACGCCCGGTGTACGTGCGGTGCACGCCGGGTGCACAGCCGATTTTTGGGCTCAGCCCCCTTGTTTACCACGGTGTTCGGGCAAGGGCGGGCGGCCAGGCGCGACCACACCGCCCGCACACACCAACGTCCCCTTAACACTTTCCCCTCTTGCCCCTTTCGGGTTGCGTCGATAGACGGGTCAGCGGAGACGTGGCCGAGTGGTCGAAGGCGCTCCCCTGCGAAGGGAGTAGGCGAGGAAT
>JBCBHE010000040.1:0-33299 GCA_038526085.1 Pseudomonadota bacterium
GTAAATTTGCATAGTTACTCATGTGTGTGTTCTCCCTGAAAGGGTCGATTACCCGAAGGCTGTGGGCGAGGCGGGTGTTACGGCTGTTGCTAGCTTTCCGCGCCAGGCGTTGCACGCTGCGCATTTGGGATTTGTGCATCCTGCAACGGACGAAGTGCTCGATTTCGAGGCGGAAATACCGAGCGATATGAGGGACTTACTCGCTGCATTGGGTGGAATGGCGCAACACAGCGGGTAATCTGTGCGTGAACGCACGTTTCAGGGCCTTCCAATTGCGTTTGGCGCGTTCATATTAAGACAACGAAAATGATGGATGCTCTCTTGAACGCCGCATCATCTGTCCCCATATGCATGTTAAGCCCGTAAACATCGGGTGATCGACCCTCCCAGGGAGAACACACACATGAGTAACTATGCAAATTTGCCGGCCCCGTCGCCGGAACAAGGATTAAACCGGTATATGCAGGAAATTCGGAAGTTTCCGATGCTGGAGCCGGAACAGGAATACATGCTGGCCAAGCGCTGGGTGGACCACGAGGATACCGAGGCGGCCCATAAGATGGTCACCTCCCACCTGCGTCTCGCCGCGAAAATTGCGATGGGCTACCGCGGCTATGGTTTACCTCAAGCCGAAGTGATTTCTGAGGCTAACGTGGGCCTGATGCAGGCCGTGAAGCGGTTTGACCCTGAGAAAGGCTTCCGTTTGGCCACTTATGCCATGTGGTGGATCCGCGCCTCGATCCAGGAATACATCCTGCGGTCTTGGTCGCTGGTGAAACTTGGCACGACCTCCGCCCAGAAGAAGCTGTTCTTTAACCTGCGTAAGGCAAAGAACCGGATCGGGGCGCTGGAAGACGGTGACTTGCGGCCAGAGAATGTTGCGCGGATTGCAACTGATCTTGGCGTGACCGAAGACGAAGTGATCTCTATGAACCGGCGACTGTCGGGCGGAGACGCGTCGCTGAACGCGACTGTCGGGTCGGAAGGCGAAGGCACCATGCAGTGGCAGGACTGGCTCGAAGATGAGAGCGCTGACACGGCAGGTGACTATGAAGCCCATGATGAGCTTGACGCCCGGCGTGAGTTGCTTGCCGATGCCATGTCTGTGCTGAATGACCGCGAGAAGGACATTCTGATGCAGCGCCGGTTGTCAGAAGAGACGATCACGCTGGAGGATCTGAGCGAGAAGTACGAGGTCTCGCGCGAGCGGATCCGTCAGATCGAGGTCCGCGCGTTTGAGAAGCTGCAAGCGGAGATGCACAAGCAAGCCCGTGAAAAGGGTATGCTTGAAACCGCATAGCCACTTGAAATCGAGTTTAAGAGGCCGCCGGAAAGTCCGGCGGCCTTTTTCGTTTGTTCATCTGATTGGGCGCCCCTTGGGCGCGCGATATTATTTTGTCCCGCCTGCCGAAATTTGGCTAGTCTGCACCTGATGGATGTGTTTGCCGTGCCGTTGGATGCCACCGGCGGAGATATTTTTGTCCAAAAGAAGAAGACTGTTGTTCTACTTCGTGAGGTCTTGCGCGAGCATAAGCGCGTTGCCGTCAGGGTCGTAGAATGTGGCGGTACTGACCATCTCGGGGATGGTTTCTGTCGGGCCGTCGAATTTGACGTCCTGTGCCTCGAGCGCCGTGCGTGCCGCCGCGATGTCGGCTGTTCCAAAGACAGGAACTGCGTTGCCTGGGGTGGGTTCGGCTTGCTCCCCAAAGCCGATCGTGACGCCGCTGGTGTTGGTGGCGACCTCGCTCCAACCGGCCTCATCCGCGTGATAGATCAGGGCAAAGCCCAGCATCTCTTCGTACCAGGTGGCACTTTTATGGCGGTCCTTCACGGACATGGCGATGGTGATGGTGTTGTCGAGCGTAATGGCAGGCATGACTCTTCCCCTGGGGATTGAAATATAGTAACTATACTTTATGGACATTAAGGATCTTGTCAACATCACAGCACGGGCCTGGGCCTTCGAGATTTTGGCGCATCTGCATGCGGGTGTTGCGGGACGACAAGCCGCGTTGGTCGCGGCGACGGGGGCTGGGCGCACGGCTTTTAGAGAGAGCCTGGCGCATCTAACAACTTTGGGATTGATCGAGCGCAATCCAGGTCATGGTCATCCGTTGCGGCCTGAGTTTCGGCTGACAGAAAGCGGGACGCGTGCGGCAGCGCTGGCCGGTCGGGTGCTGCAAGCCGCGCGGGAGCGCGAGGCGGGGCCGCTTTTAAGGAAGCGGTGGTCCTTACCGGTACTGACGATTGCGCATGCGCCACGGCGATTTACCGAAGTAAAGGCCAGTCTCGTGCCTATTACGGATCGGGCTTTGTCGCAAAGTTTTGTTCAGTTGGAAAAGCGAGGCTGGGTGTCGCGCGTGATCGATCCCACGGCACGTCCTAGCTACGCGCTCTACCGCACGGATGGGCCGGGCAGGGAGGTGAGTTCCATCGTTTGCGCACAGTTGCTCTGCAGTAGTCGACCTTAATTTGGCGTCACTTCGTCGCTAACTGATCAGCATCGCAATCACGGAAAGGCTATGCGATGACATCTACTGCAAACGGCGTCCCCGGCGCTCAACTTGGACATGGCCATCTGAAAGTGTCTGATCTCGACCGTGCGGTCGCGTTCTACCGCGATGTGGTTGGCATGCGAGAGATTTTGCGTCACGGCGATCAAGCCGCGTTTTTGGCGTTTGATGACTATCATCACCATCTGGGGCTGAATACCTGGGAAAGCGCCGGTGGCACACCGCCCCCACCAGGGCACACGGGGCTTTATCACATGGCGTTCCTGTATCCTGATTGTGCCACACTGGGGCAGGCAATTGACCGGGTGTATCAAGCGGGATTGAAACTTATCGGCGCCGCCGATCACCTTGTGAGTGAGGCGGTCTACCTTAGTGATCCGGACGGCAATGGCGTTGAGCTTTACCGCGATCGCCCGAAGGCCGAATGGTCTTTTGATGCCAATGGGGCGTTGCAGATGGCCAATGCACCGCTTGATGTGAAGGCGCTTATCTCCGAAGGACGCGCGGCACTTTCCTAGTTCCCTTTCTCGCCTCAACGCGGCACTGTTTGCGCAAACAGGATCGCGTGGGAGGAGAAACGATGGCACCGGTCAGATGGGGTATATTGGGCGCCGCGAAGTTTGCACAGGAGCATATGGCGCGGGCTATTCATGCCGCAGAGGGGGCCGAGTTTGCGGCACTTGCCACATCCAGCGCGGAGAAGGCCGCGCCGTTTCAGGCCTTTGCGCCGACGATCACAGTGCACGAGAGCTATGATGCGCTTCTTGCGGATGCGTCGATTGATGCCGTTTACATCCCACTCCCGAACCACATGCATGTGGAATGGACCTTGAAAGCGCTCGACGCGGGCAAGCACGTGCTCTGCGAAAAGCCAATCACGTTACATGCCAGCGAGTTTGATCAGTTGATTGCCGCCCGCGATCGCACCGGGCTTCTGGCGGCCGAGGCCTATATGATCGTGCATCACCCGCAGTTTGAAGCGGCCCGCAAGTTGATCGACGAAGGTGACATAGGGGAGCTGCGGCACGTTGATGTCGTCTTCAGCTTCAATAACGAATTGGACGCAGGAAACATTCGCAACAAACCCGACACTGGCGGCGGCGGTCTGCGCGATATCGGTGTTTACGCCTTTGGGTCGGCCCGCTTTGTCACGGGTGCGGAGCCGACGGAGATCACCCATGCGGACTTAACGCTTGAGAATGGCGTTGATGTCATCGCGCGCGTTGGGGCCAGGTTTCCGGGGTTCAGCTATGGAGCCTTTGTCTCGATGCGGCTCTATAACCGACAACATATCTGCTTTCATGGATCGTCCGGGAGTCTGACCCTGACTTGTCCCTATAACTCCAACGTCTTTGATCAGGCTGAACTGATCTTGGAACAGCCGGGCGGCGTGCGCAATGTGCAGCGGTGGACCGGCGTAAACCAATACGTCCTCCAGGTGGAGGCCTTTTGCCGTGCGGTGCACGACGGCAGTGACTACGCTTGCCCCCTTGAATTCAGCCGCGGCACACAAGACATGATGGACCAGGTGTTTGTGAAAGGAGGGGTTGGATAATGGCGGAGCGTGACGAAAAAGTGCAAGGCGATTTCGAAAATCTTGGTATGCGTCTGGTGGCCATGATTATCGTTTGGGTGATGATGTCGATGGCGCAAACTTTGCTCGGTTTGATGACGGTCTTACAGTTCGTCATCATGCTCGTGAATAAGCGAGAGCCGAATGAACAGATTGCGGAGTTTGGTCACACGATGGGAATGTGGATGGCAAAGGCGGCCCGGTTCCAGACTGGGGCCAGTGAGGTCAAGCCTTGGCCCTGGACGATGCTGGACAAATAGACCGCCTTTGCCGGGGCTGACCTAGCCAACCACGTTGTGCCCGCGGCCCACCAAGCAATTCTTCACGATATCATCGCGGGCATCTTGCACTTCGCCTTGCTCTTCGGCTGTTCCGATGGCGCTGCCGACGGTTGCGCCGATCAAGAGGCCGCCAAGTTCATCCCCATCATCTGACTCTGCAGCGCCGACAAGTCCGCCGAGAATGGCGCCACCAATCGCGCCACCCCGTGTATTTTCGCGCTGTAACGACAACTGGCGGCAGGCGTCGAGATCGCTCTGGAACTGAAGGTTGCGCGGACCGTCGACAATGGGGTCGTAGACATCGTCGCAGGCGGCGACGGTCAGTCCAAGTGTGCTCATGGCAACGAGTTTAAGAATGCTGCTCAAGGGTCTTCTCCGAGATTGTGTGTCTGAACTCGACGTAACGGAAAGAATTAATCCTGGCAACAATAATTTTAAATAAAACATAAAACATGCAAAATTTATTTTAAATCTCACTTCGCTCTCTTATGGTGATACTGGCAGAACAAGAGAGGGCGAGATGAAGATTTTTGCAAAGACTGCAATGGGGTTGAGTTGGCTTTATTATGTGGTCTGGGCCGGACAGATGTGGTTGGGACAAATTCTGGGCTGGCACAATGATATCTGGCGTGCGTTTGATTTCCCCAGCCAAGACCACGCCCCTCCGATGTGGACAATGGTCGTTGGTGTCATTGTAACGGTTGTTGGTTTGTTGGGGCTGACGGCGGTTTACTGGGGGGCTTGGCGTATCCTAGATGGTGGACCACAGCAGGACTTTCGCGTCCTTGGGCGCAACTTGCGTGCCATGGCGGTTGGGCTGTTGGTATTTTGGGCCGGTTACAATCTGCTGGCTGCCGGTGTGCAGTACCTGGTCATCTTGGCTATGCCAGATACGGCAGGAATCACGTTCCGCTGGGATCCATTGAATGTGGAGATCTTGTTTCTCATTCTGGGTGTCGTGTTGTTGGCCATTTCAGGAACGTTTGAGCGGGCGTGGCAGGCGGAAGACGAAACCAAGCATTTCCTATAGGGGCGCACATATGGCTATTCACGTGAACCTCGATTTGATGCTGGTGAAACGCAAGGTGACCTCGCGCGACTTGGCAGCGGCCATTGGCGTGTCTGAAACGAACCTCTCCTTGATCAAATCTGGCAAGATCAAAGGAATGCGCTTTGCGACGCTCAACGCAATTTGCGAGTATCTGGAGTGTCAGCCGGGGGACATTCTGGCATTTGAACCGGAAGACGCCCCCAGCTAGATGGGTTTAGACCTCCATCGCCTCCAGTTCATCAATGAAGCTTTCGATCATCGACAGCCCCTTGTCCCAGAAGGCAGGGTCAGATGCGTCGAGGCCGAAGGGGGCGAGCAGGTCTTTGTGGTGCTTTGATCCACCCGCTTTCAGCATGTCGAAGTACTTCGATTTGAAGTCCGGATCTCCTTCCTCGTAAATCGCATAGAGCGCGTTCACGAGGCCGTCTCCGAAGGCATAGGCGTAGACGTAGAAGGGTGAGTGCACGAAGTGTGGAATATAGGACCAGAAGGTTTCGTAACCCTCTTGGAATTCGAAGACCGGCCCGAGAGATTCTGACTGCACCGACATCCAGAGCGCGTTGATGTCTTCCGGGGTCAGCTCACCCTGCGCCCGTGCTGCATGTAATTTGCATTCGAAGTCGTAGAAGGCGATTTGGCGCACGACTGTGTTAATCATGTCTTCGACCTTGCCGGCGAGCAGGATCTTGCGTTCGTCTTGGGTTTTCGCGCCGTCGAGCAATTTGCGGAAGGTCAGCATCTCACCAAAGACGGAGGCCGTCTCGGCAAGGGTGAGAGGGGTGGATGAGAGGAGTTCCCCTTGGCCAGCCGCCAACACCTGATGGACGCCGTGTCCCAGCTCATGCGCGAGCGTCATCACATCCCGCGGTTTGCCCAAGTAGTTCAGCATCACATAAGGATGCACCGTCGTCACCGTCGGGTGCGCAAAGGCCCCCGGTGCCTTACCGGGCTTCACCGGCGCGTCGATCCAGCCCTTGTCGAAGAAAGGTTCCGCTAATTTGGCCATCTCCGGCGCAAAGTCGGCATAGGCGGTCATCACTGTCTCTTTCGCCTCATCCCAATGCACCAAGCGATCGTCTTCCATGGGCAGCGGCGCGTTGCGGTCCCATGTTTGCATCTTCTCGAGACCCATCCACTTGGCTTTGAGCGCATAATAGCGGTGAGAAAGGCGCGGGTAGGCAGCAACGACGGCGTTGCGCAGCGCCTCCACCACTTCTGCTTCGACGTGGTTGGACAGGTGCCTCCCGGTTTGTGGGGTCGGCATCTTGCGCCAGCGATCTTCAATCTCTTTCTCTTTGGCGAGCGTGTTGTGGACACGGGCAAAGAGTTTGATGTTGTCCGCAAAGACTTTCGAAAGTGCGTGGGTCGCGGCTTCACGCTTGGCGCGGTCTTGATCCGTGAGTAGGTTCAACGTGGCTTCGAGGTTCAGGCCGTCCCCATCGACGTCAAATTCCAACCCCGCCATCGTCTCATCAAAGAGTCGGTTCCAAGCGGCGGACCCCACCGTGGACTGATCGTGCAGGAACTTCTCCAGCTCATCCGACAACTGATAGGGTTTCATCGCCCGAAGGCGGTCAAAGACGGGTTTGTATCGAGCCAAATCGGCGTTCGCCGACAAAAGACCCGTCAGATGTTCGTCGTCCAACCGATTGAATTCGAGAGAATAAAACACCAGCGGTGTCGTAAATGCGGTGATCTTGTCTTGCGCATCAGCCATGAATTTGGCCCGATCCGCATCCGTGGTGATTTGGTAGTACCTCAACCCGGCGAACGACATGATCCGCCCAGCGATCACGTCAATCTCTTCGTACCGCCGCACCGCTTTCAAAAGGCCTTCAGCGTCGAGATCCCCCAACTTTCCTTCGTAGTCGTTGGCAAATTCCGCGCAGGCCGTTTCAAGCCACTCCATGTCCTTGGCAAGTTCTGGACTGTCAGGGGAGGGATAGAGATCGGAGAGATCCCACTCTGGCAGGTCGCCGAATTGGTTGTGGCCGCCGGTGGAGTTCGCGTCAAAAACAGGGGACTGCATAGGTGGGGGGATCCTCTTGCTGCAAAGTGGATGTTACATAGGCCTTGCGTTGACATCTTGAAAGCAAAGGTTGGTGCAACATGCCCAAAAATATGAGTCAATTCTCCGTCAGATGCTAGCCGTACTTGGCGAGCATGCGTTGAAGGTCGGCAAGTGTATTGGCCTCTGCCGCTGGTTTGTCGTGCCGCCAGCGCAGCATGCGGGGAAACCGGAGCGCGACGCCTGACTTGTGGCGGGGGGAGGCTTGGATGCCCTCGAACGCAATTTCGAAGACATGTTCTGGTGGGACTTGCCGGACGGGTCCAAACCGCTGAAGCGTGTTCTTGCGCACCCAGGTGGTGATCTGCCCAAACTCTTTATCGGTGAGACCTGAATAGGCTTTGGTAAAGGGCGTCAACTCCTCCCCATGCCAGACCGCAAAGGTGTAGTCGGTAAAGAGGTTCGCGCGTCTGCCATGCCCGGCCTGCGCATAGATCATCACCGCGTCGATGGTCAGCGGATCGACCTTCCACTTCCACCAATCACCCCGTTTCCGTCCTGCGAGGTAAGGGCTACGCCTGTGCTTGAGCATCAGACCTTCAGCATTCAATGCGCGAGACCTGTCGCGTTCATGGGCCAGTGCGCCCCAATCTTCAAACGGCACAGCTGGGGACAGCCGAATAGGGGCGGACGCTGGCACGTTATTGACCAACCCCGTCAATGCCGTGCGCCGCGCCTCGAACGGCATCTCGCGCAAGTCCGCACCGTCCTGCTCAAGTAGGTCATAGGCCATCACGATCACTGGCGCCTCTGCCAGCAGTCTTTTGGGCACCGTCTTGCGCCCAATCCGTTTTTGCAAAGCGTTGAAACTGAGCGGGGTTTCATCCGCGTAGGCGAGGATTTCACCATCAATCACTGTTCCACCTGGCAGAAAGTCCTGCAGTTGTGCAAGCTCGGGAAAGCGATCTGTCATAAGATCCTCGCCCCGCGACCAAACGAAATGCTGTCCGCCGCGAATGATAACCTGACCGCGAATACCGTCCCACTTTCGTTCTGCCGCCCAGTCAGCCGGATCGCCGAGATCGTCAACAGTATCAAGCGCATAGGCCAGGTAGAATGGGTAGGGGCGGGACAAATCCGCGCCAGGATCAACCGCCTCAATCAACTGATGATATGTCGTCGTATCCGGTGTCCATTGCCCCATCAGTTTGTGGGTCAGGGTCGCTTCATCTTGGCCCGTGGCCCGCGCTAAAGCGCGTGTCATGAGTTTGGCGCTCACCCCGACGCGGAACCCGCCGGTGAGAAGTTTCGTAAAAAGAAATCGCTCCACCTGCGCGAGCTGATCCCACGCTGCAATGATGCCTGCCTTGCGGCCCGCGTCGTCAAGCGTCGCCAGACGTCGGACTTCCCCAATCCAGTATGCCAGCGGCGCATCTTTGTGGGTCGTGGCTGGCGGCAACACCAGTGAGATCGTTTCCGCCAGGTCGCCCGCAATCGCGTAGCTGTCCTCAAACAACCAATCTGGCAAGCTAGCAACCTCTGCCGCCCATTCCCGGAGTCGTGTTGCTGTGATGGTCCGCTTCGGGCGGCGTCCTGTGAACAGTGCGATTGTCCAAAGCTTGTCCTCGTCAGCGGCGACTGTGAAGAAATCTGCTAGCGCGGCCACTTTCACGGTGGTTTTGGTTGTTTCATCAATGCGGGTGAAAAGGGTGGCAAAATCCTTCATGCCGCGTCTTCCGTCGCGGCGCTGTCAAACCCCTCGCCTTCGTAAGCGGTGCTGACCGTGTGAGCGTCATAGCTTTCTTCCCGAAGCCAGCGTTCAAAACTGCTCGTATAGCCATGTGTCACAAAGATTTTTGTGGCACCTGTCGCCTTAATCGCATCATTGAGGCCGGCCCAATCTGCATGGTCTGAAACAATGAAACCACGATCAGCGGCGCGCCGTCGCCGGACCCCGCGCAGGGCCATCCAACCCGACGCAAAGGCGGTTGAGGTGGGACCCAGTTTCCGCATCCACGGCCCAGCCATTGCACCAGGCGGTGCAAGGACAAGCGCACCCGCATAATCCTTAATTTTTAGATCAGCGGTCACGTGAGTCGTATCAGGCAATGCAATGCCTTGCCCGCGCAATACCGCGTTCGTGTTTTCGATGGCGCCATGCGTCAAAATCGGGCCAATGCCGCGATCCACGGTCGTCAGCAACCGTTGGGCTTTGCCCAAGGAATAAGCGCCGAGCACAGCTGTCCGCCCTGCGGCGGCGCAACCTGCCCACCAGTCATTGATCTGCGTCGCCAACACGTCTTGGGGCGTCCAGCTAAAGATCGGCAAACCAAAGGTGCACTCCGTGATGAATGCGTGACAAGGGACCGGTTCAAACGGATCGGACAGCCCATCGGCCACCACTTTGTAGTCCCCGGAGACCACCCAAACCTGTCCGCGCACCTCTACACGGATTTGAGCAGAGCCAGGTACATGGCCCGCCGGATGAAACGACACATCCGCGTCCCCAATCCGGCGGGTCTCGCCATAGCGGATCGTCTCGAGCGAAATCTGACCCAATCGGTGCCGGATGACAGGTGCAGCAATATCGGTCGACAAGTATCGTTGCATACCCCACCGCGCGTGGTCGGCATGGCCATGAGTGATCAAAGCGCGGTCGACCGGCTTCCAAGGGTCGATGTAAAAATCGCCCGCCGGGCAATAGATCCCGCGATCCGTAAAAGTCAGCACATCTGCCATAGGAAAGAGGATAGCGCCGTTGAGCCTGTTGCCCACCACGCGGATCAAAGAACCCTAAGGTGTTCCTTTGATCTCAAAACTGTGTCAGGAGGCCCCGCAATTTTTTCGGGACGCCACCGTCTGCGCGACCCGACAGACTAAACATCCGCACTTTGGCGCGCTCCCGTGGATCACAAGTGGCGGGGTCTAGGTATACTCGGAAAAATGTGCGGCGGTCATATCAAACACGCGTCCGCGGGTTGCAGGAAGTTCTAGCATCACCTCGTGTTCGGCACCCTTGAGCACATCAAGCTTTCCTTCAGACCACCGGCTCATCCGATTGCGTATACGCTCTGGGTCAACAATTTTCTCGGCGGTGCCGACAAAGGTCAGCGTCGGGTAGTCCGGGCTAACCATTTCGTGCAACGCGTCCATTTCCGCGTTGGCTTCCGACAGCCAGTGCAGCGTAGGGCCGCCAAGCGAAAGGTCAGGATAGGCGCGCGCTTGCTCTTGGAGACGTTCCCACATCGGCTGATCACAGGTCAGGGTGTTCAGCTCAAAGTCCTCGCGCAGGACATAGGTGTCAAGTGATTGGCCGGGTGCGAGCGTATCACCTTTGCCAATCCTCGTCGCGACGGCGGGCAGCATGTAAGCGAGGGGTTTGAGCCAGGCTGCAAGCGACAACCCCCACATCGGGGCGGAGAAGGCGGCGGCTTTTACATCAAGACCTTCGTGCAGGGCGCGTAATCCAATGCATCCTCCCATCGAATGGGCCATGACGAAGTATGGTTTTGGAAGGTCCAGCGCAGCTGCGTGAGCCATAACGGCGGTCACATCCAATTGATAGTCTGAGAAAACGCCAACATGACCTAAGGCCCGTTCAGACAAGAGCCGGTCAGCCAGTCCTTGACCGCGCCAATCAATGGCGAGGCTGGCAAAGCCACGCGCTGCAAACTCCTTCGCTGCATCGCCGTATTTTTCGATGTATTCAGTGCGACCTGGAAAGATCAGCACCGTTCCCTTTGCAGCCCCACTCAGCCAATGGGCGACGCGCATGCGGACGCCGTCTTCGGCGACCACCCAATGCGCTTTTCCCCCTGGAGGTCCGTAAGCGACATCATCGTAAAACGGTGCTGTTTCCATGGTTCAGCCCAGCACACCCGCCAGTTTCATGGCCATGCCCATATCGCCGTCGACTGACAACTTACCGGTCATAAAGGCGCTTGTTGGATTCAGTTCACCATCCAAGATCGCCTTGAACGTCTCAGTCGTGGCGCTCATTGTGACGTCTGCGTCATCGTCGCCCGCGCGGGCGCCGTCGCCGTCGATAATGATGCTGCCTTCGTCTTCAATGTCAAACTTTGCGGTGCCGTCAAAGCCGCCGGAGATTTTTTCGTTCAGCTGTGCAACAGCCTCTGTGACAACGTCGCTCATGCGATATTCCTTTGTTTGTCCGTCGTGCCCTCTGGCGATATGCGCTCAGCACGTTACATATAGGTTATGGCCATGCTGACCCCACGCATCAAACGTACCGTTACGGCATTTGCTCTGACGCTTGCGTTGACCACACCGCTCATTGCGCAAGAGACCGATTTAGACGGGCTTTTTCAAGAACTGATTGAAGCGGATGAGACGACACACGCACGTATCGCCGACCGTATCCGCGGACGCTTTGAAAAGAGCGGATCACCGTCAATGGATTTGCTGCTTCGACGGGGATCCGAGGCTGCGGAGGAAGGCGAGTTTGAGATCGCGATTGAGCACTTTTCGGCGCTTGTCGATCACGCGCCAGAATTCGCCGAAGGTTACCACAGCCGCGCCTCTGCGTTTTTCTCCACAGGCCAAATCGGCCTTGCCATTGATGATTTGCGCCAAACCCTTGCGCTAAACCCGCGCCATTTTGAGGCGATGTTCGGTGTGGGGATTATCCTTGAAGAGTTGGGCAGGGTTGACGACGCGGTCGAAGCCTACGAGGCGATCCAGGAGATCTATCCGCTGGATCCAGAAGCGGCCCAGGCCCTTTCACGGCTCGAAACACAAACAACCGGTCAGCGAATCTAATCGCTGATCCCCACCGGGGATGATCATGCAACAGTCCCGGATCACGGCCGTTCTTGGGCCGACCAACACCGGCAAGACCCACTACGCCATCGAGCGCATGCTGTCTTATCGTACAGGCGTGATAGGCCTGCCGCTACGCCTCTTGGCACGCGAAGTTTATGACCGGATCGTCGCGATTAAGGGTCCATCGGTTGTTGCCCTCGTGACGGGCGAGGAGCGGATCGTCCCACCTCGTGTGAAGTACTGGGTGTGTACGGTAGAGGCCATGCCCGAAGGCATTGGCTGCGATTTTCTCGCAATTGATGAGGTTCAGCTGTGTGGTGATGAGGAGCGGGGGCATATCTTCACCGAGCGCCTCCTACACGCGCGCGGGTTGCACGAGACACTGTTTTTGGGGGCCGCGACCATGCGTACCGCGATTGCAGCAATGGTGCCTGGCGCGCAATTCTTGGAACGGGACCGGATGTCTCAGCTGACTTATTCGGGGTCGAAGAAGATCAGCCGCATGCCGGCGCGTTCGGCCATCGTCGGGTTCTCGGTTGAGAATGTTTATGCGATTGCAGAGCTTTTGCGTCGGACGAAGGGTGGGGCGGCTGTTGTGATGGGGGCCCTATCGCCGCGTACCCGGAACGCGCAAGTTGCGATGTACCAGAACGGCGATGTCGACTATCTGGTTGCCACCGACGCCATCGGAATGGGCCTAAACCTCGATATTGACCACGTCGCCTTTTCTGCGCTCAGCAAGTTCGACGGCCGACGCATGCGCCACCTCTTTCCGGATGAGCTTGCGCAGATCGCGGGCCGCGCTGGGCGACATACCGCCAATGGGACCTTTGGGGTGACCGGTGAGGCACAACCTCTGGATGATTCGGTTGCACAGTCCATCATGGACCACAGGTTTCAGCCAGTAAAGAAATTACGTTGGAGAAACAGTGACTTACAGTTTGGATCGATCAAGCGTTTGATACAAACGCTGGAGGTGCGGACGCAGGACCCGTGGCTGACGCGTGCGCGGGAAAGTGACGACCTTGGGGCGCTGAAGTTGCTTGCAGACGACGGTGCCGTTGCCGCCCGGGCGAGCGACGGTCCGTCGGTCAAATTGCTCTGGGATGTCTGTCGAATCCCTGATTTTCGTGGGATCAGTCAGGGGGAGCATGCGGCGCTTTTAACCCGTATCTTCAGCGACTTACATCAGTTAGGTCATGTTGATGAAAGTTGGTTTGCTTTGCAGATCGCGCGGATCGACCGGCACGATGGTGATATCGATACGCTGTCAAAGCGGCTTTCTTTCATCCGAACATGGACTTACGTCGCACAGCGCAAAGGATGGGTTCGTGACGAAGACCATTGGCGCGAGCAGACGCGCGCGGTAGAAGACCGATTATCAGACGCGCTACACGGTGCGCTGACCCAAAGATTTGTCGACCGGCGGACGAGTATTCTGTTGCGCCGGTTGAAGCAGAAGGAGAGCCTTGTGGCCGAGGTGAACGAAAACGGTGAAGTGACCGTTGAGGGTGAATTTGTTGGTAAACTGGAAGGCTTCCGCTTCCGGATGGACAAGGCTGGCAGCCCGGATGAAGCAAAAACGCTGAAACAGGCAAGCGTTGCTGCGCTGGTGCCGCATTTCCATTTGCGCGCGGACAAGTTCTACAACGCCCCTGATACAGAAATCGACTTCACCGAACAGGGTGGCCTTATGTGGGGTGATCAGGCCGTCGGCAAACTGGTGGCCGGGTCCGACATCTTGAAGCCAAGCGTTTCCGTCTTTGTCGACGACGAAGCGGGCTCCGACGTGGCCGCGAAAGTGGAGCGCCGCCTGCAGCATTTCATTGACCGCAAGATTGCTGCCGGGTTCGAACCCCTGATCGGGTTGCAAAACGACGAGACGCTCGAAGGGATCGCCAAAGGTTTCGCGTTTCGTCTAATCGAAAGCTTTGGCGTGGTCCCGCGCGGCGAAGTCGCGCAAGAGGTAAAAGATCTGGACCAAGACGCCCGTGGTACCCTGCGCAAGCACGGTATCCGCTTTGGTCAATTCACTATATTCATGCCGCTCCTGCTGAAGCCAGCGCCGACGCGGTTGCGCTTGGTGCTTTGGGCGCTATCGAAGAACCTACAAGAGTTTCCCGAAGCGCCGCCGCCCGGCCTTGTCACCGTGCCGACAGATAAGTCCGCTGTGCCGGGCTATTATGCGATGGCAGGCTACCGCGCTGCGGGCGAACGGGCGATCCGGATCGATATGTTAGAACGCTTGGCGGATATGCTGCGCGACAAGGATAGTCGCGGCGGGTTTGAGGCGACGGCGGACATGCTGTCAATCACCGGTATGACTCTCGAGCAATTCGCGGATCTAATGGGGGGCCTTGGGTATAAGGCTGAGAAGGGCGAACGTGAGAAGGTCAAAGCGGTCGCAATTGAGGCCGTCGCTCCGACACCCGAAACGCCCGCCGAGGTGCCGGAAACTGCACCGGCCGAAATTGTGCCGCCCACGGATGCGGCGCCGGATACGACTGAAACACTGGAAGTCGCGGACACTGGTCCGGAACTTGAGGTGTATTACACCTTCACTTGGGGCGGACGTAGTCAGCGCCAGACCGCGCGACCACCGCGTGACGCAAAACCACGTGGCAAAGGTAAACCGCGCGGCAAGCCGGGGAAAGGCGGGGGCAACAAGCCGCAGTCTTTCCAATCCAAGCCGCGCAAGGAAAAGGCGATTGATCCAGACAACCCATTTGCGGCAGCGCTGGCCGGCCTAAAGCGCGAGTGAGCGATCAGCCCAAAGAGACCATCCGCCTTGACAAATGGCTCTGGCAGGCGCGTTTTTTCAAATCCCGTTCGCTGGCGGCTGGGGTCGTCAGCGCCGGGAAGGTGCGGGTGGATGGCACACCCGTCAGCAAACCCGCGCGCGCGGTTGGGCCGGGGGACACGTTAACCTTTGTGAAAGAACGCGAAACGAAGGTTGTGCGGATCGTTGCCTGTGGTGCGCGGCGGGGCCCTGCGCCAGAGGCGCAGGCGCTTTACGAAGACCTCACACCGCCGTCGCCAGTGGACGCGGCAGAAAAACGTTCTAGAAATCCTGGCTTTGACAGAAAAGGCCGTCCTACCAAAAAGGATCGCCGGGACGTGATGTCTCAATCGGCCAAAGGCGATCCATTCGGCCTTGAATGACCCGCACGCTTGGCCTAGCTAAACGCGGACACGGAACGAAAGCCCATCCCGCATGACCTATATCGTCAACGACAACTGCATCGCCTGCAAATACACCGACTGCGTCGAGGTTTGTCCGGTGGATTGTTTCTACGAAGGCGAGAACATGTTAGTCATCCATCCGGACGAGTGTATCGACTGTGGCGTTTGCGAACCTGAATGTCCTGCTGATGCGATCCGCCCGGATACTGAGCCAGACATGGAAAAATGGGTCGAGTTCAACCGCAAGTATTCTGAGATGTGGCCAGTGATCATCACCAAGAAAGATCCACTCCCGACTGCCGAAGAAATGGACGGAAAAGAAGGCAAGATAGAGCTCTTTTCCGAAGCGGCCGGCGAGGGCGGTTAAGACGGCGCGTCACACAAAGCGGCTTTGCGTTGACGACCGGTTTTCTTCCGGCCGATTTTGTGGTAAGGTTCACGCAATGACGCTTAAAAATTAGCAGGTTCCGAAGAGACGGCTGCCCCGACGTGGACTTTGTCCCGCGTCGGTTTTTTGTCGCCGGGTGTAAGCGGGAGACCGCGGTGAAAGGAAAACAATGAGCAAGAAGAAACTTGAGTTCAGCCCAAACGATTTTGTCGTGTACCCCGCTCATGGCGTGGGAAAGATCGTTTCGGTTGAAAAGCAAGAAGTGGCGGGTTTCGACCTGGAACTTTTCGTGATTGCGTTCGAGAAAGATAAGATGACTCTGCGGGTGCCAACTCATAAGGCAACTGAAGTGGGTATGCGCGCCTTGGCGACACCTGATGTGGTGGCTCACGCAATGAAGACGCTGCGCGGGAAAGCCAAAGTCAAGAAGGCCATGTGGTCGCGCCGGGCGCAGGAGTATGAACAAAAGATCAACTCCGGCGATTTGATTGCAATTGCGGAGGTGGTTCGGGACCTGCATCGCCACGACGACCAGCGCGAGCAGAGTTATTCGGAACGTCAGCTATATGAAGCCGCGCTCGAACGCTTGACCCGCGAGATTGCGGCTGTCGCTGGCAATGACGAGACGGCGGCGACCGAAGAGATTAACTCTGTCCTGGTGAGTCGCGCAGCCTAGGTCTGGCTCAACGTGATTTGGAAGGGCTGCGAGATCTCGCGGCCCTCTTTTTTTTGGAACGAGCTGGCCGGGCCCCGCCCGCCCACCCCTTTTTCGGGGGTTTTGCCCGTCGCCATTGTCTCTCGGACCAATGGCGCGACAAAGGCGACCCCCCAAGGTACTTTTGCCCAAAAGAAGTCTAAAGGGCGCGCCAGCCGATATCCTGGCGATAGAAGCCATCGGGCCAATCGATTTTGGCGGTTGCGGTATAGGCCGCGTCGCGCGCGGTTTTGAGGTCTGCAGCACGTGCGGTGACTGCAAGGACGCGACCGCCAGTGGCGGTGATGTGGCCGTTTTTTTCCGTGGTTCCCGCGTGGAAAGTCATGTTCTTGCTATCTTCGAGAAGGTCATCAAGCCCTCGGATCACGCTGCCTTTTTCGTAGGATCCGGGATAACCATTTGTCGCCATGATGACGGTGAGAGCGTGGTCGTCGGCCCAATTGACCTTGACCTCGCCGAGCCGTTTTTCTGCGCTGGCATGGAGTAGGTCGAGCACTTGCCCGCCGAGCCGCATCATCAGGCATTGGCATTCGGGATCCCCAAACCGCACATTGTATTCAACAAGGCGCGGTTGGCCGTCTTTGATCATCAAGCCCACAAAGAGGACGCCTTCAAACGGCATGCCGCGATTGGCCATTTCGGCCATTGTGGGCGCCACGATGTCATCTAAGGTTTTCTGAACGATCGCGTCTGTCATAATCGGGGCCGGAGAATAGGCCCCCATGCCGCCGGTATTTGGTCCCTCATCCCCATCAAACGCACGTTTGTGGTCTTGCGCAGTGCCCACTGGTAGCAGCGTTTCGCCGTCAGAGAGGACGAAGAATGACGCTTCCTCGCCGTCCATAAACTCTTCGATAACCACTTCTGCACCCTCGGTGTGAAAGAGGTCTGCGATTGCGTCTTCCGCGTCAGCAAGGTCCATCGCGACGGTGACGCCTTTGCCTGCTGCAAGGCCATCTGCTTTGACCACAATGGGGGCGCCCTGGGCACGGACGTAAGTCAGAGCGGCGTCGGCGGTATCGAAATGGGCGTATCCGGCGGTTGGGGCATTCGCAGCATCGCAGATCGCTTTTGTGAAACTTTTGGAGGCTTCGAGCTGCGCTGCGGCCTTGGAAGGTCCGAAAACAAGAAGCCCTGCTGCGCGCAAATCGTCCGCGATACCCAGCGCTAGCGGTTCTTCCGGCCCAACGATCACAAAATCAATCGCGTGATCTGTGGCAAAACTGACCACCGCAGCACCGTCATTGATGTCTATCGTCGCGCAGTCGCACATCTGGGCGATCCCCGCATTGCCCGGCGCGACGATTAGCTTGTCGCATTTCGGGTTTTGTTGCACCGCCCAGGCCAGGGCATGTTCCCGGCCGCCGCTGCCCAAGATTAGAATGTTCATGGCGCGTCCCCCGTTGGCCTTTTGTTGCGCGCGTTCTAAAGTCGCGAAAAGCGGGCGGCAAGGGCAGGGCATGGACCTTTTTGAAGATGATGGCGGCAAGCCAGCCGCAACAGGCAATGCACCAGAGTTTACCGTATCGGAGCTGACCGGGTCGGTGAAGAAAACGCTTGAGGGCGCTTTTGGCCGCGTACGTGTACGCGGCGAGGTCGGGCGCGTCATGATCGCGCGCTCAGGCCACATGTATTACGACATCAAAGACGACCGGAATGTCATCGCTTGCACCACCTGGAAAGGGCAAGTGCCGGGCCTTGGCGTGACGCCTGAAGAAGGGCTTGAGGTGATTGTCACTGGCAAACTGTCCACCTTTGGGCCGCAGTCAAAGTACAACATCAACGTCGATTCGATCGAGGTTGCCGGCGCCGGTGCGCTCATGGCAATGCTCGAGAAGCGGAAAAAGGCGCTTGCAGCTGAAGGGCTGTTTGCGCCTGAGCGCAAGAAACCGCTGCCATATTTGCCCGATATCATTGGCGTTGTGACCTCGCCATCGGGAGCCGTCATTCGCGATATTCTGCACCGTTTGCGTGATCGTTTTCCAAGCAAGGTGCTTGTGTGGCCTGTCGCAGTGCAGGGGCAAGCCTGTGCGCCTGAAGTGGCTCGGGCAATTGAAGGGTTCAACAGGCTGACACCAGGTGGTGCGCTCCCGCGACCGGACCTGTTGATCGTAGCGCGGGGTGGGGGCTCCATTGAGGATCTTTGGGGGTTTAATGAGGAAGTCGTTGCGCGGGCTGCCGCGGCCTCGGACATCCCGTTAATTTCGGCGGTTGGACACGAAACGGACACAACGCTTATCGATTTTGTTTCCGACCAACGTGCTCCGACGCCAACAGCGGCAGCTGAATTGGCGGTTCCGGTCCGGTTGGATCTTTTGGGATGGGTCGAGGAACAGGGCGCGCGCCTGAGCCGCGCCTTGACCTCTGGCGTGACACAGCGCCAACAGCGGCTGGCGGACCTCGGGCGGGCGCTACCAAAGCCGGAAAACCTTGTGAGCACGCCGCGGCAACGGTTGGATTTCTTGGCAGAACGACTGCCCGGTGCACTCAGGGCGGTGACAGCGCAAAAGCGGGTTGCTCTGGCCGATAAGGCGGGGGCCTTGCGGCCTGCAGGGCTGACGCGGGTCGTCGCGCAAGATCGGCGACGTCTGGCGGATCTGGCTGCCAGACTGGCTCCCGCTTTGGAACGGCGCGTAGCCGACAAGACAACCGCGATGGCGCAAGTGGCGCGCGGGCTTCAGCCGCGGTTGATCGCAGGCGATTTGGATCGGAAAGGCGAGCAACTTCAGACGCTTCTACGGCGTTTGTCGGATAGGGCAACGACGCAACAGGCGGAACGCAATGCGCGTCTTGCAGCGCTCGAACGGGTTCGGGAAAGCGTCGGTTATAAGGCAACCCTCTCACGCGGCTATGCCGTAGTGCGCGGTGACGGCGATGTGGTGACAGACACGCAAGCGGCGCAGAAAGCCAAGGAGATTGAAGTCGAATTCTCGGATGGCCGATTGACCATCTCATCCGACCCACAAGGTTCGCTCTTTTAGGAGCTCAAGTCACCGCAAATCAGTGGCACTGTGTAGTCTTCGGTTTCAAAGATCACGGTGGTGTTGGGGCGGGTCGTGAACTCAGCGCGCAGACCGTCACCTTCCTCGTAGATGGCCCAACATTTCGCTTCGGGGTCACCGTCGTAGCGAAAACAGATGTCGCCCTTGCTTTCGTACCAGACCCCGTTTGTGCATTCGCCGTTGCCCGTGGACCAAATGACACGGCGGTTGGGTAGGTATTGCTCGACACCAAATGTGGGATCGCCTTCAGATCCGAATGACATAATGCGTCCAGCGACATAGGCCTCGAATTCAGCCCCCGTCATCGGCATTTGAGCGGCGACTGGGGAGGCGAAGAAAAGTGGCAAAAGAAGGCGTTGAAACATCATGCGGAGCACATGCCATGGTTGGCGCTCTGCCGACAAGTCAGAATGCCAAGTTGCGATGAAACATCGCCGATGCGCGCCCAAAATTGCCGATCTGCGCATAGGGCCACCGCCATAGGCCGCCCAGATGTCGCATTTGCAGTGATTGAACGGGGAATGGCGCGGTATCAACGGGCAAATTTGGAGGGACCCGATGGCGCTCGACGACAAAAAAGGCGTTTGGAAATCAGGCAAAGGCAAAGGCCGGCATCGCCCCAAGGGCCGACAGGTCGAAGATCAGGCCTGGGATGAAGTCCGCGCTTTGCTGGGGGATGAGCCGCGTCGGCGGGACTTGCTCATCGAGTTTCTACATTTGATCCAAGACACCTATGGGCATCTTTCTGCCGCGCACTTGCGGGCTTTGGCGGAGGAGACGCGCTTGGCGCAAGCCGAAGTCTATGAGGTCGCGACCTTTTACGCCCATTTTGATGTGGTCAAAGAGGATGAGACACCACCGCCAGCTTTGACAATCCGCGTTTGCGACAGCCTCTCTTGTGAGCTGGCGGGGGCAGAGGCGCTACAGGCCGCTTTGGAAGATGGTCTCGACCCTGCCGAAGTCCGCGTCGTGCGTGCGCCGTGCATGGGCCGCTGCGATACGGCGCCGGCGTTAGAGATTGGGCACAAACACCTTGATCATGCGACAGCCGAAGCGGCAATTGCCTTGGCGAATGGTGATGAACCGCTTTGCCCGGTCATTCCGGACTACGAAGATTATGCGGCCTATGCCGCAACTGGCGGCTATGCTGCTCTGAAAGACCTCCGCACCAGTGGCGATTGGGAAGCGGTGCAAGACAAGGTCCTGTCCAGCGGCTTGCGTGGCCTCGGCGGTGCAGGCTTTCCGTCCGGCAAGAAATGGGGCTTTGTCCGTGCTAATCCCGGCCCACGTTACCTCGCCGTGAACGGGGACGAGGGCGAGCCGGGTACGTTCAAAGACCGCTACTACCTCGAACGCACACCGCATCTTTTTCTTGAAGGTATGCTGATTGCGGCATGGGCGGTCGAGGCGGAGACTTGTTTCATCTACATGCGCGACGAATACCCGGCGGTTCTGCACATCCTGCATGAGGAGATCAAAGCGCTTGAGGCGGCAGGCGTCGTCCCCGAAGGCTACATCGACCTGCGCCGCGGGGCCGGTGCTTACATCTGCGGTGAAGAATCCGCGATGATCGAAAGTATCGAAGGCAAACGCGGTATCCCGCGCCACCGGCCACCTTTTGTGGCGCAGGTGGGGATCTTTAGCCGTCCAACCTTGGTGCACAACGTCGAAACATTGCTTTGGGTCGCGCGCATCGTGCGCGAGGGGCCGGAGGTATTAAGCAGTACCGAGAAAAACGGGCGGGTTGGCTTGCGGTCCTACTCTGTTTCGGGCCGCGTTGCGAAACCAGGTGTTTACCTGTTGCCAGCAGGGTCGACAATCTTGGATATCATCGACGCGGCGGGCGGGATGGCCGACGGGCATACCTTCAAAGCCTATCAGCCTGGCGGCCCGTCATCTGGGCTCTTGCCTGCTGCGATGAACGATATTCCCTTGGATTTCGACACTTTACAGCCGCACGGGACGTTCATTGGCTCCGCAGCTGTCGTTGTCCTGTCGGATCAGGACAAGGCCCGGGACGCGGCTCTCAACATGTTGCGGTTTTTTGAGGATGAGAGCTGCGGTCAGTGTACGCCGTGCCGGGTTGGCTGTGAAAAAGCCGTGAAGCTGATGCAGGCGGACATCTGGGATCAAGCACTTTTAGGAGAGCTCTGCACCGCGATGGCCGATGCCAGCATTTGCGGCTTGGGGCAGGCGGCCCCGAACCCGATCAAATTGGTAATGCAGCACTTCCCGGACGAAATCTGACAACGGGCGCACCTCTTTCCCTTTCGTCTGCCGCGTATTAGGTGATTGGAAAGACTTTCCAAAGGCCTGCTCATGTCGTTTTTCAAGAAACTCCGCGATCGGATGTTCAAATCCTCATCCAAGATTGATGAGGGGTTGGATGCGATTGTCAGCGATGGCGGTGAGGAAGAGGTTTTCGACGTCGATACCGCCGCCGAAGAGGCAGAACAGACGCGCCGAGAAGCTGAGCGACAGGCGGAAGAAGCCCGGTTGGAAGCCGCGCGGGTTCGGCTCGCCGAAGAAGCGAAAGCAGCCGAAGAGGCTCGCGTAAAGGCCGAGGCTGCGGCCGCAGCAGACAAAGCAAGGCGCGACGCAGAAGCTGAGGCTGCCGCCGAGAAAGCGCGAATGGAAGCGGAAGCAGCAGAGCAGGAGGCACGCCGGAACGCTGAGGCTGCACAGGCCGAGAAAGAGAAACTCGAAGCCGAAGCCCGTGCTGCGGAAGAGGTGCGGTTGCTTGCAGAGAAAGAGGCAGCGCAGGCGGCCATTGCTGAGCGCGCTGCAGCAGAAGCGCGCGCCGCGGAGGCCGCAGAACAGGCGCGATTGGAGGCCGTACGCGTCGCAGAAGCAGAGTGTGCCGCCCAAGCAGACGCCGCCCGCATCGCCGAAGAGGCGCGACTGGCCGAAGAAGCGCGTGCCGCAGAAACAGCCCGCATGGCGCAGGAAGAGGCCGAAAGACTTGCGGCCGAAGAGACAGCGGCTGCAGAGCGGGCTGCGGAAGCCGCGCTCAAAGAAATCGAAGAGTCGCGACCTGCACCTATGGATGTGATCCAGCCCATGACGACGCTCACGGCCTCTGCGCTTGATGCGTCAGAGGAAGAGGTCACCGAGAAACGCGGCCTCATGGGGCGACTGTTCGGGCGTGAGAAGAAGACTGTTGTGCGGCGCACACTGGATGACGATATGCTCGAACAACTTGAGGAACTGCTGATCACGGCAGATATGGGTGTCGATACCGCACTGCGTGTGACGGCAAACATGGCCGAAGGGCGCATCGGTAAGAAGCTCTCGGTCGCTGAGATCAAAGACCTGATGGCGCAAGAGGTGACGCGGATCATGGACGGCGTCGCGCGCCCCATGCCGCTTTATACCCACAAGCCGCAGGTCGTGCTGGTCGTTGGCGTGAACGGGTCTGGAAAGACGACGACCATCGGCAAGCTCGCCAGCCAATTTAAGTCGGCCGGCAAGTCGGTGGTAATTGCGGCGGGCGATACCTTTCGTGCGGCGGCCGTGGAACAGCTCCAGGTTTGGGGTGACCGCGCAGGTGTGCCCGTCTTGACAGCGCCGGAAGGGTCAGACCCAGCGAGCTTGGCGTTTGATGCGATGACCCAGGCCCAAGCCGATGGGGCCGATCTTTTGATGATCGACACAGCAGGTCGGTTGCAGAACCGTGCTGATTTGATGGAAGAGCTTGCCAAGATCGTCCGCGTGATACGCAAAAAAGACCCTGATGCGCCGCACAACACGCTGTTGGTGCTGGATGCCACGACAGGGCAGAATGCGGTGCAGCAAGTGAAAGTGTTCCAAGAGTTGGCGGATGTGTCTGGCCTTGTGATGACGAAGCTTGACGGGACGGCGAAAGGCGGCGTGCTTGTGGCGCTGGCTGACCAATTCGGCCTTCCGATTCACGCAATCGGAGTCGGTGAACAAATCGACGATCTCGCGCCCTTTGATCCCGAAGATTTCGCCAAAGCACTTGTGGGGCTGGACTCGTAACAGCGGATGCAAGTGGGAGAAAATTTCTTACCAAGAAATTTGGCAATTTTCTTCCTTCAAGAAAATTGGGCGCCCGGCGATGGGTGACTACTTTGTCTCTATCGCTGGAACGCCAGAAGGCGCACGACTCGCGACACTCTTGGCACTGACATCTGCTTTTGCTCATGCCATCTTTGGCGCCCTGCAAAAGGGCCGACACGACCCCTGGCTGTCGCGCGGCGCCATTGACATATGGCTCGTCATCATCTCTGCCCCGGTCGCGTTTTTTCTCGTGCCCTGGCCCAATCAGACCACGGCATTGATCCTCGTTGGGGCCTTTATCATCCACTTTGGTTATAAGTTGACTATGGCGCTGGCCTATGAACGGGCGGCCTTTACAGTGGTCTATCCTGTGGTGCGTGGTACCGGCCCATTGGTCACCGTTTTAGCGGCGAGTGTCATTTTCCAAGAACACTTCACGGGCCTGCAATGGATGGGTGTGGCCTGCCTTTCCGGTGGTATCCTTTTGCTGGCCCTCAGAAACCTGTCGGAAGAAACACTTGATCCAACGGCGCTGCGCATCGGCCTCGCCTGGGCGCTATTGGGAGGCATTATGGTCGCCGTTTACACCACCTATGATGCATACGGCATTCGGCAGTCGCCCGATCCCTTTACTTTTCTGGCGTGGTTTTTCTTTGTGACCGCTTTTGATTTCCCCATAATTGCAGCTCTGCGCTATCAGCGCATGCCGTCGCCGCCACGTCTGGCACCACTGCTCACACGCGGCTTCATCGGCGCTTTCGTCGCCTGGGTCAGCTTTGGCAGCGCGATGATGGCCACGCGGCTGGACAAGGTTGGCGAGGCCGCAGTACTGCGCGAAACTTCAACCGTCTTCGCGGCGCTCATCGGGTGGTTCATCCTGGGCGAAAAGGTTGGACCACGGCGGCTGTTCCTCATGGCGCTCATCGCGCTCGGCGCCGTGATCGTCGAAATCGGAGGGCGCACGTGACGCATTCTGACTGGCAACGGGCTGGATTTCGCGTAGAAGGGCAAACATGACGGAACGCACGATAAACCCCATTCTGAAGCAAGCGCTCGAGCTTGGGCCCACCATCATTTTTTTCCTGATCTATTTGCGGATCAAGGACGATGTGTTTGTCATTGGCGGAGTCGAATACACGGGCTTTATCGTTGCCACGTTGATTTTTGTCCCAATCTTGCTATTTGCAATGGGCATCCTTTGGGCGCTGACGAAATCGCTCAGCCGAATGCAAATCTTCACGGCTTTTATGGTCATCTTCTTTGGCGGTCTAACAGCCTGGTTCAACGACGAACGGTTCTTCAAAATGAAGACCTCAATCGTCTATGGGGCCTTCGCCGCGATCTTGAGTATTGGGCTGGCGCGGGGGCGCAGCTACCTTGAGTGGGTCATGGGAGAGTTTCTGCCCATGCAACCCGAAGGCTGGATGATCCTGACCAAGCGGATCACCGTGATGTTCATTGCCCTCGCAATAGCAAATGAGGTGATCTGGCGCACGCAGTCGACGGAGTTGTGGGTCAAGCTTGAGACTTTTGCCTTCCCAGCGGTCCTATTTGTCTTTTTGTGGTCGCAGATCGTCAGTCTGCAGCGATTCCTGATCGAACCGGACAGCAATTAGCCCCGCGATTAAAACGTCCGCATCTGCGTCACTGGCGGGGCTGCGTGGTAGGCTTGTGAACGCAAACGGAGCATCGCCAGGTACTGCGGTGGAATAGGCCTATCAAAATAGACACCTGCCCGTTTCTTGCCTGTCCAGCGGACCGTGGCTACAGAGGTTTCGATCGCCCCACGCAACTGGACGGCTTCGTCCTCGGCCAGGTCGTCCGCCCCAGAGATACAGGCCCCTTGGCTATTCAAATCAACGATATAGGCCGATTGCGCAATGCCTGATTGGCTAATCACCACCGGAATATAGGTGGGGTACCTTGGGGGCCTTTGGGGGTAGTGCATATGCAAAATCCTCTGTTACCGTGACGGGACAATACACTTCAAATTTTACCTGAGATTTAACGCACCGCGTCATCTTTGCGGCGCATTGCGTACGGCCTCTTGGCCGCACTGCGGCTTGACCCTGATCGTGGCGCGGCGTAAACGGCCATCGTGGCGATTTGTGACCGGATTGCGGGCCACGTTAAACATGCCGCTAAAAGGGATTGGGGCTGCGCCCCGACGCCTGACCGGTGTCGGGGCTTTTTTGCGCCCCATAGACCGAGAAAGACTAAAACATGACCAATACACCAGACTGGTCCCGCCGCACCAAAGCCGTGCACGCTGGCATTCGCCGCAGTCAGTACGGGGAGATTTCTGAAGCGATCTTTCTGACGCAGGCCTTTACTTATCCGACCGCTGAAGCCGCAGAGGCGCGCTTCATTGAGGCCGCAGACGACGAGTTTATTTACGCACGCTACGGTAACCCAACCGTCGCGATGTTTGAAGAGCGTATGGCCGCCCTAGAAGGTGTCGAGGCTGGCTTTGCCTGCGCGTCTGGCATGGCGGCGGTGAACGGGGCGCTGATGTCGTTGGTCAAGGCCGGGGATCACGTGGTGTCCTCCCGTGCGCTTTTTGGATCGTGCCTCTACATCCTTGAAGACATCCTGCAGCGCTTTGGTGTTGAGGTGACCTTGGTTGACGGGCGTGATCTGGATGCCTGGCAGAGCGCGATCCGACCTGACACGAAGTTGGTGTTCCTCGAAAGCATTTCAAACCCAGTATTAGAAATCATCGACCTGCCTACCGTCGCCAAGATGGCGCATGACGTTGGGGCCATGGTCGTGGTCGATAACGTCTTTGCGACGCCAACCTACTCATACGCCATCCCGTCGGGTGCTGACCTGGTAATTTATTCGACAACAAAACATGTTGACGGGCAAGGGCGCTGCTTGGGCGGGATCATCCTTGGCCCTAAGGAGATCGTGCGGGGCCCGGTGGAGGCTTACATGAAGCACACCGGCGGGGCGATGTCGCCCTTCAACGCTTGGGTCATGCTCAAGTCGCTGGATACTTTGGATCTGCGTGTGAATGCGCAATGCGACGCGGCTGAAGCGTTAGCGAACGGCCTCGCGGACCATCCGAAGCTGACCAGGGTCATCTACCCAGGCCATGCTTCCCATCCGCAAGCTGAGCTGGCGGAGCGACTTTGTACACGAGGTGGTACTGTACTGGCGATTGAGGTCGATGGTGGGAAGGAGGCGACTTTCAAGTTCTTGAATGCTTTGCAGATCTTTACGATCTCGAACAACTTCGCTGATAGCAAGTCCATCGTCACCCACCCGGCAACTACGACCCACCAAAGGCTCCCCGATGACCAAAAGGCGACCTTGGGGATCACTGAAGGTGTTGTCCGGATTTCATGCGGTTTAGAAGATCCGGTAGATTTGCTTGCGGATCTCAAAGCAGCCCTGGCCGAGGCCTAAACAGGTTCAAACACCGTGACATCTGTGTACGCCCTGTGTCATGGTGAACAAAATGTGTACGGGCGGAGCCGTTGAAATGTCTCAAGAAAAAGACGACCTCTTGAGAATTCTGGACGGCATGAGTGGAAAACTGGCGCAGGCCCCCCATATTGTTCCGGGCGATACCGAGCAGGGGGACCTTGCGATGAACGTCCATACGCCGGACTTTGAGAAAGAGCCCAGTCGGGAAGAGGCTGAAGCGGCCTTGGCACTTCTGCGGCGATGGGTTGCAGATGTCACGCCAGAAGAGATAGCAACACTCGACCCCCTGGTGGCGCGGCTCATACCTGGACAGGAAGTGAGCAATTATCCGGCTTTGGCACGGGCTTACCCAGAAGACTTCGCGGTCGATGAAGCCTACAAAGACACGATGCCGGACCTCCAAAACGGGCCATCCTCGCTGATCCGCGGAGCCAAGCAGCAAATCCAGCACGTTGGCATCTCCAACTTCCGCCTGCCGATCCGCTTTCGTACGCGGCACAACGGTGACTTGACGCTTGAAACCTCCGTCACAGGGACGGTCTCCTTAGAGGCGGAGAAGAAGGGCATCAACATGTCCCGCATTATGCGGACCTTCTACAAGCACGCAGAGGAGACCTTTAGCTTTGAGGTCATCGCCCGCGCTTTGGATGCGTATAAGACCGATCTGGAAAGCTTTGATGCCCGGATCCTGATGCGCTTCTCATTTCCAATGAAGGTGGAAAGTCTGCGTTCCAGTCTGGAAGGGTATCAGTACTACGACATTGCTTTGGAACTAGTGGAGCAAGACGGGGTTCGGAAGAAGATCGTTCACTTCGACTACGTCTATTCGTCAACGTGCCCTTGTTCGTTGGAGCTATCCGAACACGCCCGCCAGTTCCGCGGTCAACTCGCGACGCCGCATTCGCAGCGTTCCGTCGCGCGCATCTCAGTCCAATTGGAAGAGGGGCATGGGATACTGTGGTTTGAGGACCTGATCGACCTCGCGCGTGCTGCGGTGCCAACCGAGACGCAGGTGATGGTGAAGCGTGAAGACGAACAGGCCTTTGCAGAATTGAACGCAGCAAACCCCATCTTTGTCGAAGATGCGGCGCGTCTGTTTTGCGAACAGCTCTTGAAAGAGCAGCGCATCGGCGATTTCCGTGTTGTCGCAAGCCATCAAGAAAGTTTGCATAGCCATGATGCGGTGTCGGTGTTGACCGAAGGCGAAACGTTCGCCGACGAAAGCATCGATCCAAAGCTCTTCAGCACGCTTTTCCACATCGGATAGCGCTAGCAAGTCCTTGACGACAAAAGCTTAATCGCCTTGGCTCTCTATAACGGTCTCCAAGAGCAAGGCTTGGTTTTTTTCCTGAAGTACTTGCATCTGGGCCCGCACCTGCGCCATCGCGGCTTCAAGTGCGACGCGATCTACCGGCTTTGCTCGGCTAAGGTCATACATCTTCGTGCGAGCCTCACTCAGCAAGGCGGCTTCCGCGGCCAGTGCCTCATCCGCTTTTGCTGCTTCAATGAAGCTTCGGCGTAAGTCACGGGGCAGTCGCGTTTCTGATGGGCCATAGTAAGATCGAATTTCTGCGAGCTGCAATCCAATTCCAATTACAGCGGCGTTGAGCAAAAGCGACAGCACAAACACAACGCGTAGGATAATGCGGATCAACCGATTGGTCATTTTATCCCCCATAGGCCGCCGATGGGTAGGCCGCCCATGGCGACATCTGCCAATCCGCTGGCGGGGTCAAAAAGGACCTTCATTGTAAGAGGGATGACTACCAGTAAGGCGGCGAAGCCAACGAGAATACTCGCCATCACTAGCGTTTGGCGGCGCGGTGCCGGGTCTGGCGCGTCCTCAAGGCGCTCCAAAAGGCGTTGAAAATCATTTTCAGTCATCGTCGTGTTCCTTTGTCATCGCCCGCAAGCGTTTGCGGGCGCGGACGATCAGTTGTTCTACTGATCCTCGGCTCTTACCCATCATGCGCGCGATTTCGGTGGTTTGCACGTCACCGACCGTCGCCAACAAGAGCGCCATGCGTTGGGCGTCTGGCAGGTCAAGAATGGCGGCGTGAGAGGTGGCAAGAGCGTCGCGGTCCACCGCAAGCTGCTCTGGCCCGGCTGACGCGGTCGCAACAGCAATTGGCAGGTCATCAAGACCGACGATCCACCGCAAACGTTGCTGCCTCAGCTTATCGCGCGCGACGTTGCGCGCGATGGTGAAGACCCAAGCCGTCCCGCTGCCCTTTGTTGGGTCAAACTGGGCAGCATAGCGGTGAATCTTCAAAAAGGTTTCTTGGGCCAGGTCCTGACCATCTTCAACGCTCCCCAAGAACCGTGTCCCAAAGGCCCCCAAACGGCCAGACAATTGGTCCCACAAGTGTCTGAATGCCTTGGCATTGCCAGCGGCCACCTGCGAAATTAGCGCGCCAATTTCATCGATCTGGTCGGATGGTGGCATAAGCGGATTGTGCGGCAATCCCGGGTGCTTGTCACGGTCAAGACTGCCGCATCGGTTCAGCGTTGCCGGACGCGAGACCAGGTTACATTGCGTTCACCACCATTGGCGCCAACACTGCTGCGACGTCCAGTTACTTTGCCATCCGTGATAGTCCGGTCCTGCCACCAGTCTGCGACCCTGCCATTAGGGCCGTTGTAAGTGCCAGAGCTGGAACAGATTGTCTCGCTCGATTGACGGTCGCATTTCGTAGTGCCGTCGATGACGCCGCCGTTTTGTCCGGTCCAGGACCAGCTCGTTTGTGCAGTGGCTGGGCCCGCCATCAGCAAAAGGGCTGCTGCGATTTTTGGTAGATGTTTCATGTGATGTCCTTTTTCAATGTTACTGACACCCACTACGCAGCAAATCGGCACCTCCTACGCATCGTTCAAATTTTTTGCGAGCTTAGTTTGGCAGGTTCGACGCCTGTCCAAGCTTGCTTGACACCCCGGGCGCCACGGGCCAACCCTGCGGCATGATCGACCTGCGCCCTGTTGGATATGTGATTGGCCTGCTTGTGGCCTCGCTCGGGGCGACGATGTTTGTGCCGCTCGCGCTCGACCTCTGGGACGGCACAACCCATTGGATGGCCTTCTTACAAAGCGCGATTATCACGACCTTGGCCGGTGGCCTTGTTGCGATGTCATGCGCCAACGGCGTGTCCGCGAGGCTAAGCTTGCGGCAAACCTTCTTGCTCACCACCCTGGTGTGGCTGACGTTGCCCATTTTCGGGGCGCTACCATTTGTATTTGGCGCGACAAATGCCGGCTTTACGGACGCCTTTTTCGAAGCAATGTCGGGCCTGACCACAACTGGGTCGACCGTTTTTAGCAATCTCGAAACGCTGCCCAGAGGCCTTTTGCTTTGGCGCGGGATGCTACAGTGGTTGGGCGGGATCGGGATCATCGTTGTGGCGATGGTGTTCCTGCCAGAATTGCGCGTCGGTGGTATGCAGATTTTCCGGTCCGAAGGCTTCGACACGATGGGTAAAATTCTGCCGCGGGCTGCGGAAATCTCTTCATCTATTTCGACGATCTACATCAGCCTCACTGTGGCTTGTGCTTTTGCTTACTCAGCTGCGGGCATGGTTCCATTCGATGCAATCGTACATGCAATGACGACAATTGCGACAGGTGGCATGGCCAATTCAGATGCGTCCTTTGTGGGGATGAGCCCGGCGGCGCATTACATCGCCGTCGTCTTTATGATCTTGGCGGCAACGCCCTTTGTGCGGTTTGTCCAAATCCTCGCGGGATCGGCACAACCGTTGTTTTCTGATCCACAACTACGCGGGCTTCTGGTCGTTCTCTCCGTCTGCGTTCTGCTGATCACCTCGTGGGTGTGGGGTCGCGAAGCCGTCATGACAGAAACAGCGTTTCGCGAGGCGCTCTTTAACGTCACCTCGATCATGACAGGGACGGGATATGCCAATGCGGATTACATGGGATGGGGCACATTCCCCGTGGCGATGTTCTTTTTCATTGGCCTGGTGGGTGGCTGTGCGGGGTCGACATCCTGTTCCGTCAAAATCTTCCGTTATCAGCTTCTCTTTGCCTCGATCAAAAGCCAGATCCGGCAAATCCACGCCCCTCACGGGGTCTTTACGCCGCGCTATGATGGTAAACCGGTTAGCGATGACGTGTTGAACTCCGTCATGGCCTTCTTCGTCGCGTTTTTGCTTCTCATTGGCATCGTCGCGGTTCTGTTGGGGATGACCGGGCTCGACTTTATTACTTCCGTTTCGGGCGCATCAACGGCTGTGGCCAACATTGGCCCAGGATTGGGGGACACAATTGGTCCGGCCGGGAACTTTGCCGCGCTGAACGATCCGGCAAAATGGGTCTTGGCCTTAGCAATGTTTGTCGGCCGGCTGGAGATCATGGTCGTACTGACCATTCTGACAGTGAAATTCTGGAGAGCATAATGGACCACCGCCCCCTTGGCGCACAAATCTCGCATATGTTGAAAGATCGCGGTGTCGAGGTGATCTTTGGTATTCCGGGCGTACATAACCAAGAGCTTTATCGCGGCATTGAAGAGGCTGGTTTGACCCATGTCCTCGCTCGGCATGAGCAGGGCGTCGGTTTTATGGCCGACGGCTACGCACGCGCCACCGGAAAGCCGGGGGTCGCCTATGTTATTACCGGCCCAGGTCTGTGCAACATCATGACACCGATGGGCCAGGCCTACTCCGATAGCGTACCGATGCTCGTCATTTCGAGTTGTCTTAACCGCGCTGACCTCGGCATGGGACGCGGCCGACTCCATGAGATGAAAGATCAGGAGATCGCAGCGGGCACGGTCGCAGACTGGTCGCTCACGGCGCAGGATGCTGCATCCGCTTATCAATTGATCGATCGGGCACTGCTGGAATTTGCATTAGGCCGCAAACGGCCGAAGCACATTCAGGTCCCTATTGAAGTCTTAGAGACTGTCGCACCGCCATTTCCCCCGTCCCAGAGTACGGTGACCGCACAAGGCGTTCCCGGAGATGTCACGAATTTGGTGCATGATGCGATTGCGGCGTCCGCCCGCCCGCTCTTTGTCTTTGGGGGCGGCGCGGTTGATAGCGCGAGCGTCTGGCGAGGCGTTGTCGACGCATCTGGCGCCGCAAGCTTCACCACCTACGCAGGCCGCGGCGTGATCGCGCCAGGTGGACTGCATTTCGGCAGCACACTCGCCCGGCCGGGATCTGCTGACGTAATTGCTCAGGCGGACTTGGTAGTCGCCGTAGGCACCGAACTGTCAGAGACGGATCTCTGGCGCGATCAGCTGGGTCATACGGGCCAATTGATCCGCATAGATACAAGTCCAGCTGAACTCAATGACACGCCTGCTTTTCTACGTGTACATGCTGACGGCGGCCAAATGGCGAAAGAGCTATGGTTTCGGCGTGAAACTTTGGGTGGACCAAAAAGCTGGACCGAAAAGGAGGTTTCCGAGACACGGGCGAAATGGCGTGCAGAGATTGAACTCGAGCGTCCTGGCATACTTCCGGTCGCCGATGCGATACGGGCATCAATGCCCGCTGATGTCGCGATCTACTCTGACATGACCCAATTTGCCTACGCTGCAATCGAAGATTGGCCCATGGCAGAGCCGGGTTTGTGGCACCACCCCAATGGCTTTGGCACCCTCGGGTATGCGCTTCCTGCTGGCATTGGTGGGGCTGTCGCCCGCCGGGGCGCACCCACTGCCGTGATCGCTGGCGACTATGGCTTTCAGTACACGCTTCAAGAACTCATGGTCGCCGTGGAGCTTGAGCTGACTTTGCCGATCATCCTTTGGGACAATTCAAAACTGGGCGAAATTGCCGACAGTATGGTTGCTGCACAGATCGCGCCTAACGCCGTCACGCTTATGAACCCAAAGTTTGCTGATTTTGCGCGCAGTTTTGGAGCGGCCGCAGCCACGCCTGAAACTTTGGAAGAGATCGCACCGACTTTAGAAAAGGCCTTCAACCACAAGGGGCCAACTTTGATCCATCTGACACCAGCGATTTCCGCAGGCTAGAGCCTCACCAACACGACACCAACACGGTCATGTCAGTCGCCCGATCGGAAAGCGCCTGAGCGGGTAAAAACGCGACCGTGTCAGTTGTTTGGACGTTGATGCCAGCAGTGTCTAACGATGCGACAATATCCATGGCGGCGGCCGAGAAGTTCACTTCGTCCGGGAGCTGCTGTCCACTGCGCGTGATCCGAGGCAGCAGCATGCCCAAAACAGCGCCGCCATTGTCGAACACGGGCCCACCGGCGTCGCCTTCTTGCGCCAAAAGTGCCAGACGTTTGATCTCCGGTTCGCCGTTCAACCCACGAATGTCTGCCAACCTCCCAAATGTTAGGGATGGTGTCGTGAGGACGCCGCCA
>JBCBHE010000041.1:0-32814 GCA_038526085.1 Pseudomonadota bacterium
CAGTATCTCTCTGACGATAAATCCCAAAAAATGACCATGATATGGTGCCTATCACCACTGAGCAGCTATGTCCTTGAAACACAATGCCATCTTGCTGCCCGATCAAAAAACTGGGACGTTTTTTGATCGATCATAGTGCGAGCAAAACACCCGATCCCATCCCGAACTCGGCCGTTATTGGAATGCGATTGGTAGACCGCGCGGCCCGCCAGCCCTTATCCACAATAGACTTATATGTGTCATGCGACTGTTGCGAGAGCTTCACATCATGATCGTGATATCTTTACAGACTCACCGAACCTTGAAGACCTCAGACTAACCGGAGGTCGAACGATGAAATCACTATTTCAAACAACGGCAGTTCTGCTGATCGCTGCAACGCAGGTCGTTGCTAAGGACACGAGCTATGTTGGCGCGGTCCATGTCGTCCGTGGTGCGGGTGATGGCGCTGATGCTGCCAAGGGCACCGTTTTTCTCGATGCCAACCGCAACTCTGTCTTCGATGAGGGCGAGACTGGAATCGCAGGTGTGCAGGTTTCAAATGGTCGAGAGGTGGTCCTTACTGGGAGCGACGGCAGCTACGAACTGCCCGCTTACGATGACATGAATCTGTTCATCACAAAGCCAGCAAGCCACACGACGCCGGTGAATGCACAGATGATTCCGCAATTTGCTTACGTCCATAAGGTCGAAGGTTCACCAAGCTTGCGGTTCGGGGGCATCGCACCAACCGGCGCCTTGCCTGAGGCGATCAACTTCCCCTTGATCGCAGATGATGTCGCTGAAACCTTTGACTGCTTGGCATTTGGCGATGCGCAGCCCTATACGAACCAAGAGGTTACATTTGTTCGCGAAACAGCTGGCAAGATGCTGGCCACACGCGACAATTCCGACACGGAATGTCTCATCTTCGCAGGCGATGTGATGGGCGATGATCTGTCCCTGTATCCACGCTTTAAGAACATTGTCGCTGTTGGTGGCGTCCCGGTCTACTTTGTGGGTGGCAACCACGACATCGATTTTGATGCCGAAAGTGACGCAGACAGCTTTGACACGTTCCGCCGGGAATGGGGGCCAGAGTACTGGTCGATGGACATTGGCAATGTCCATTTCGTTGGCCTCGATAATGTCCGGTACCCATGCAACGGCGTCGATGACCACCCGTTTTGTGCGACGGACCGGAACCATACCTATAATGGCGTGATCACCGGCAGGCAGCTCGAATGGCTGGCAAACGATCTGGCCAATGTACCAGAGGACAAGCTGATCGTGATGACCGCCCACATCCCGTTCCAAACCTTCACCGACAACACCGCCGGGAAGCACCAGACGGACAACCTGGATGAGCTTGTTGCTGTGCTCGGCGATCGCAAGGTCCTGGGTCTGTCCGGCCATACCCATACGACCGAGAACATTGAGAAGGGTGAGTTCTTTGAAGGCTGGGAAGAGAACACCAACGTCGGTGCGGCGCCTTTCCATCAGATTGTCACCGGCGCGTTGTCGGGCAGCTGGTGGGCAGGGGACCTGAACGATCAGGGCGTTCCCCACAGCACCCAACGTCTTGGCAGCCCGCGTGGGTTCTACCAGCTGGCATTCACCGGATCAGACTATGTCGATACCTATCACACCTTCGATGCGGATGTGGAAAAGCAGTTCCACGCCTCCTTCAACACCCCAACTTTCCGAGACTGGGCGGACCGCTTGATCGCGTATCGCGACCTCTACGATAGCAGCTTTGATCAGACTCCACCGGTTACCCGGGCAGACTTGGGCGACATGTACATGGTTGCAAAATCCGATCTAGCCGGCGGAACCTGGGCCGCAGTGAACGTCTGGAACGGTTCAGCCCGCACCATGGTCACCGTTCAGATCAATGATGGTGACGAGATCGTGGCGGAGCGGACCCAGCAAGGCACGGGTGAAGCGAAGAACCGCGGGGTTGAGTTCGCAGATCCGTTGGCGCTGGCCAAGCAGGCGACACAAGGGCGCGTTGCGTCACGTTCTGTCGACGGTGGCGATGACACGGCGGGTCATTCCATGTGGCAGGGGTCTGTCTGGGCGGGTCTGCCAGGGCCGTTCCAGCGTTGGATGCTGACCGACAACAGTCACCACCTGTGGCGGGCCGAGTTGCCGAGCGACTTGCCTGTCGGTGCACATCAGTTGCACGTCCATGTCATCGACCGGAACGGTCGCGTATTTGAAGATACGATCCCCTTCGAGGTGGTTGAAGAGATGCCGCAAATGACCTGGCAGGCGTCTTTCTGGGAAGACTAAGCGGTAGGCACATTTCTGTGTCAGTTTCTTAAAATTAACTAGCGCCGGGGGCTTGTAACCCCCGGCGACTCCTTTTACATCAGCCGAACTTGGCGCGGGATGGAGCAGCCCGGTAGCTCGTCAGGCTCATAACCTGAAGGTCGCAGGTTCAAATCCTGCTCCCGCAACCAACCAAATGACCCCTGAGACATGCCGTCTTGGGGGTCATTGGTTTTTTGAGACTCATTTTTCTTCCAAAGTCGCCGTTTGTCGTTAGTTTCCTGTCGAACAACGATTCTTACTTTTTTGGGGGCAACGGTGAGGATGAGGTATGCGGATACCCTGCGCCGGTGCTATCTTTTTGCGGAGCTTCCAGAGGAAAGCCTGGCACCTCTGGCTGCGGCTTGCAACGTCGAAACCTTTCCCAAGAAACGCGAAATTTTTGCGGCTGAAGATGAGGCCGATGGACTGAGGATCGTGATGTCGGGGCAAGTCCGGATCTGGCTTGCCGACGAGGAAGGACATGAGCTGACGCTGAACTTTATGGGTGCGGGCGACGCCTTTGGTGAAATTGCATTGCTTGACGGCTTGCCGCGCACCGCGAACGCAGCGACTGTCGAAGCAACCGAATGCTTGTTTCTACCGGGTCGCGCACTCGAATCGGCAATCGAGACCGATCCGCGCCTCGCCCGCCACTTGATTCACTCTGTTTGCGAGATCATGCGCCGTAATCTTGGGACAATCAGCAACTTTGCATTTGTTGGGCTCGACGCGCGTTTGGCAAAGCTGTTGCTGGAGCTTGCTTTGGATCATGCGACGACAGAAGGCCAATCAGCCTTGTTTTCGCGTCGGTTTTCACAAACCGACCTTGCCCTTTTGTTAGGTGTTTCGCGAGAAGCGGTGAACAAGCGCTTCAAAGCGCTCGAAAAAGACGGGCTGGTGCGTGTCCAGGATGGCACCATGATCCTCCCGGATCTAGCGGCGCTTTCAGACCGCGTTAACGCCTAAATCATTTAAAAATCAATATGTTGTCTAAACCTGTGATCCGCTTCACAGCCAAGCGCATTCGTTTGTGTCAAACATACCTCATCACGAACAACAACACATTCAAAACAATCATCGAAGGGAATACATTATGACAACTCTGACATACCGCGGCGTGACTTATACACCAAAGGCCCCAACAAAGTTGGCCACCGCAATTGAGCTGACTTATCGCGGCATCAGCTACATCCGCCAGCCACTTCAATCTGTACAAAAGACCGCCGGCGACATGGTTTATCGCGGCGTGGCCTACCGCAAAGGGCCTAACGGGCCGATCGTTCTTCACAAAGAGACGACATTCGTACCGACTTTCGGGGCCTCTATCGCCACCTAATGAGCCGTATGTCGTCGGGGCGGCACTACAGTCCCGTTGTCCCGAACGGAGTTTCACACGTTCCGACGACATGCGACAGCACGCTGGTTTATGCGGCGTGCTGTCGCAGATTCCTACAGGGGGCGTCCCTTGAATACTTGGTTTGAGCAGCTATCCTTTTTGCAGCCCGACGCTCCCCGTAGGCATCATATTATCTCTTGAGCTTCACAGCCTGAACATTGTACGTGCGCCGTTTTGTCCAGACGGTCTTTTTTTTGTCGTCCGCTGCCCATTTCGAGGTAAAGTTCGGCGAATCCGTTGGGGGTAAACGTGTCTCAAGTTGATCAATTGTGGGTGCTGCTCTGCGCAGCACTCGTTTTTATGATGCAGGCTGGTTTTATGTGTGTTGAGGCCGGCATCACGCGCACTAAGAACAATATTTCTGTCGCGATCAAGAATCTGACTGACTTATCGATCGCCTTGGTCGTGTTCTGGTTTGTCGGCTACGGGATGATGTTTGGCGCATCCCTTGGCGGTTGGATTGGGATGACGAACTTTGCCGGCCAGTTGCTGACCAGCGATCAACATGTTCATTTCATATTCCAAGCCATGTTTTGCGGAACGGCGGCCACTATTATTGCGGGTGCCGTCGCAGAGCGTTGTTCGTTCTATGGCTACGTGATCATTACCTGCATCACGGCCATCTTGATTTATCCCTTGTTTGGCCATTGGGCTTGGGCGACGTCCCCTGATGGCGCACCGGCGGGCTGGTTGGCCGCGGTCGGGTTTCATGACTTTGCCGGGTCTGGGGTTGTGCATGGCGTTGGGGGCGGCGTCGCTCTTGCTGCGATCTTGGTGATTGGGGCGCGGGACGGTCGGTTTATGAAGAACGGCAAAGCCCGGCGTTTCAATGGATCAAACTTGCCGCTGACCATGCTTGGGGTGCTGTTGTTGTGGTTTGGTTGGTTTGGCTTCAACGGCGGGAGTGCCCTTGGCCTGACATCCGACGTGCCTGGGCTTCTGACCAATACACTGTTGTCCGGGGCAGCCGCTGTGCTGGCATCGCTGGGTGTGACGTGGATCGCCCTCGGCCAACCTAAGGTTTTCTATGGGATGAATGGTGGGCTCGGCGGCCTGGTATCGATCACGGCTGCCTGCAACATCGTGTCGCCAATTGAAGCGATTTTGATCGGTGCCGTGGGCGGTGGACTGGTTTTCGCAGCTGACATCACGATGGAGAAATTTGAGGTCGATGATGCGGTTGGTGCTGTGCCCGTTCACCTGGCCTGTGGGATTTGGGGCCTCTTGGCAGCAGGTCTGTTTAGCGCAGAAGTGCCACTTATGTCGCAAGCCTTGGGCGTTCTCGTGTTGCTGGCCTTTGCTGTTGGTGTGCCCTTCGCTTTGCTGTCCGGCATCAACATGCTTTATCCGTTCCGCGTGTCGCAACACGTCGAGCAAATCGGCCTAAACGTTGGGGAACATGGGGCCAACACCGACCTTAATGAGCTGTTTGAGATTATGCAGCGGCAGGCGCGGGAGCGTGACTTGACCCTGCGCGCGCCCCAATCGCCCTTTACCGAAGTGGGTCAAATCGGACTGTTCTATAACTCCGTCATCTATGAGCTTGAACAGTCTTCGGATCGGATCAAACGCAACCACGATACGATGGTTGCTGCGATGGACTCGAAGAACCGTCTGCTCGAGAGCGTCTTGCCCAAAGGCATTGCGAAGCGGATGAACGAGGGCGAAGACCAGATCGTTGATCAGTTTACAGATGCAACGGTTGTTTTTGCAGACGTCGTGGATTTCACCCGGTTCGCGATGGAAAAAGACCCAAGCGTGTCGATGCATTTGCTACGCGATCTGTTTGCCCGTTTTGATGCCGTCGTGAACCGCTACGACCTGGAAAAGATCAAGACGATTGGCGATTGCTACATGTTTGTCGCTGGTACGCCAAACGCCCGTGGCGATCATTGCGAGGCGGCGGTGGATGCCGCCCTTGATCTGTTGTTTGAGACGAATCAAATGGCGATCGCCTTGGGCCAAGATCTCAACATCCGGATTGGCTTGCACAGCGGTCCGTTGGTGGCGGGCGTCGTGGGGGACCACCGGTTTGTTTATGATCTGTGGGGCAGTACGGTGAACATCGCGTCACGGCTTGAAGAAACAGGTAAACCCGGCAAGATCACGGTGACAGATGCGGTTGTGGACCGCCTCCGTGATCAATACAATTTCCAACGACAGGGCAGGGCCAGATTGCGGGGTGTGGGGCCGACTGTCCTCTATTCCATCGAAAGCCGCAAAGCCGGGGCCTCCGCGATACCAGCAGAATAGGGACGAACCACAATGCTGATCACCAACATTGCATATGGGCTTGTCGGTGACGCAGCGGGTACCCGCCTGAGTGGGGCGATCCGCATCCGCGATGGTCTCATTGCGGAGGTAGGTGATCTGTCGGCTGCACCCGGGGAAGAAACCCTGGATGCAACTGGCACTGTGGCCACCCCTGGGTTGGTCAACACCCACCACCACTTGTTTCAGTCACTCCTCAAGGCCGTTCCGGATGGCATGAACGTTGGTCTCGACACATGGCTGCAAAAGTGCCCCTATGCCTTTTGGCCATTTATGGACACTGACGCCTTACGCGTGTCTGCGAAGGTCGGATTGGCCGAGGTCGTCTTGAGCGGGGCAACAACTGTCTCTGATCACCATTACCTCTTCTCGCCACAGTACGATTACGACCCGGTTGAGGTGCTCTTCAACGTCGCTGCTGACTTTGGGGTTCGCTTCATTTTGGCCCGCGGCGGTAATACGAAGGGCCGCGAATATTTCGACGATCCATCCTTGCCGCCGGCCTTCAAAGAACCGATGCAGGATTTCATCGCGTCTGTTGGGGCGGCTGCGAAGCGCTGGCACGACCCGTCACCACTGTCGATGACCCGCATGGCGATGGCACCAACCACGCCCATCTTCAATCTCGACCCCCACGAATTGCCGGGTTTCGCCGAATCCGCGCGTGATATGGGGCTGCGCCTGCATTCCCATTTGTCTGAGAACGCCACCTACGTGGACTATACCCTGAAAAACTACGGCGAACGACCAGTCCCTTGGTTGGCCAAGCAAGGTTGGACGGGGCCGGACGTTTGGTTCGCGCATTTGGTTGAGCTTGACGCGGATGAGCTCGCGCACCTGGCCGATACCGGCACGGCCATGGCCCATTGTACGCAGGCAAACGCGCGCCTTGGCTCGGGTATTGCTCCGGCAGACGGGCTGCACCGCGCAGGCGGGACAGTTTCCATCGGTGTGGATGGGGCAGGGGCCAATGAGGCCGCCGATATGGGGGCCGCGATGTACAGCGCCTTTGCCACGCATCGTGCCGCCAAGGGGGTTGGTGCAGTCACCGCGGAAACCGTGATGCATTGGGCGACCGCCGGTGGGGCCCGGACCCTCGGTTTTGATCAGATCGGTCAGATCAAGCCTGGCATGGCTGCTGATATCGCGCTCTTCGATCTATCCCACCCGCGCAACATGGGGCTGCATGACCCTACGCTGGCACCTGTTATCACCGGCGCCGCCCACGTGCGCGACAGCTTCGTCGGGGGCAAACGCCTTGTCAAAGACGGCAAGATCCCCGGCCTCGACCTCGCGGACCTGGGTCGAGAGGCGCGCGAAATGACCGCGCGCTTAATGGCGCAAAGGGCCGCAGCACTGACCTAATTCGGCGCAATTGTACTCCGCACATCTCTATCCTTGCGGTCGACAGGGGCCGGATGCAGCTTGCCTAAGTAAGTGATGGAGGGTGCTGTGGCACGGGTATTTATCAACGGGTTGGGCCGGATCGGGCGGACGGTGTTGCGGGCCTGGGCCCAAGGGGCGGCGCCAGGGATTGATGTGGTCGGCATCAATGACCTCGCTGCACCTGACGTCTGCGCCTACTTGTTTGAATACGACAGTATCTTTGGCCCATATCCCGGCGAAGTCGCGCTGAATGGCGACGCCATGGTCATCGACGGCCGCGCGATCCCGCTTCATACCACCGCAGATATCTCTGGCCTCAACCTCGCGGCAGTTGATGTCATGATGGAATGCACTGGCAAGGCGACGGAACGCCAAATCGCCGAACGCGGTTTGAAAGCGGGGGCGTCGCGCGTCCTGATCTCAGGCCCATCAGAGGTGGCGGATGCCACGATTGTGATTGGGGCCAACGACGACCAACTCGCCGATCAACCGATCATCTCCAACGCATCCTGCACGACCAACGCGCTCGCGCCTCTGGTGAAGCTCCTTGATGACACATGGGGCCTGCAAACAGGTTGGATGACGACGATACATTGCTACACCAGCAGCCAGCCGACAATTGACCAGCCGCGGGCCAACCTGGCGCGCAGCCGCGCCGCGGCTCTTTCGATGGTCCCAACAACGACATCTGCCCACCGATTGCTCGATCAGGTGTTGCCCAAAACGGCGGGCCGCGTTGAAGGGGCGGCGGTCAGGGTGCCAGTCGCATCTGTTTCAGCCGTTGATCTGACGGTGACGCTTGAGACATCTGTTAGCCTAGAGGACGTGAATACTGTCCTTGCAGGTCAATCCGACATCATTGGTTCGACACAAAAAGAGCTGGTCTCAACTGACCTGCGCGCCCGTCCTGAAAGCCTGGTTGTGGCGTTGCCGCAAACACGTGTCACGCAAGGGGGAATCGTCCGCGTCTTTGGCTGGTATGACAACGAATGGGGCTTTTCCCATCGGATGTTGGAGATGGCCGCGCGAATGGCGTGAAATTACTGATCCGTCCCAATCATGAAGCAGCTGGTGCCCCTGTCCTGCAAACGACGGCAGGCCAACTCCGCACTTTCGCGACTCAGACCCATGAAGTTCGCATCGAACCCACCGCCACGTTGGACGATCCGGCGCAACGCACCGTCGAGCGTGCTCATCTCATGTAGTGCGACCTTCAGCAGGACACGTTCAGCGTCGGACCGTGAACTGTATCGCCCGACATTGACACCCCAATGACGCCCACCAGAGGTGGATACACGGGTTACCAAAACCGGCTGCGCTTCTTGGGTAAGGGCGGGCCCTTGTGCCGACGCAGTGATCAACTCGGCCGGGCGGATCGCCTGCTCAGCGCTGCTATCTTCGAGGATGGCAACGCCCAAAGCTTCTGCCACAGCGGAGTCGATTGTATCACTATCCACAGCATCTGCGACAACGCTTGCGATCAGATCGCGATTCACGTCAAGCGCGGGTGCCGCCTGTTCCGGACGCGACTGCGGCCGCAGGCTGGCACTGATCAGGCCCGATACGCGGATCGTCTTTCCAGCGCCGCTGCGCGTCGCTGGGCGACCGCTGTCTGACACCAGGGTGTTCGCGGAAGGTGGCACAGGCTGGCTAACGGTCGCGCGACTTGGCGCGCGCTCAAATCCCATATCCAGCAGTTCCTTAACCCGTGCATTCCGTGCACCCGTTGAGGAGCCGCCAAAGACGGTCGCGATGATCCGTTCTTGGCCCCGTTGCGCCGAGGCGACGAGGTTAAACCCAGCCGCTCGGGTATAGCCCGTCTTGATCCCGTCGGCACCGCTGTAGGAGTTCAAAAGCCGGCGGTTCGTGTGCGCCACCTGTTTCACGCCCGCATCCGCCGTGATCCGGGAGAAGAGATTGTAGTATTGCGGGAAATCATAAATGACATGCCGCCCCAGGATCGACATGTCCCGCGCCGTGGACATATGGCCGTTTTGGGTTAGGCCATGGGCGTTACGAAACGTCGTGTTGGTCAGGCCCATCGCCGCGGCGGTGCGGTTCATTCGCTCGGCAAAGGCGTCTTCCGAACCAGAGATGGCCTCAGCAATCGCGGTTGAGGCATCATTGGCTGACTTCACGGCAGCGGCCCGCAGCAAATACCGCAGCTTGATCTGCTGACCGGCGCGTAGGCCCAGTTTTGATGGTGGCTCCGATGCAGCAAAGCTTGAGATCCGCACTTGGGTGTCGAGCCCAATTTCACCACGCTCAACCGCTTGAAAGGCAATATAGAGCGTCATCATTTTGGTGAGCGACGCTGGATGCAAACGCGTATCGGCATTCCGCGAATGCAGCACCTCGCCAGTGCGGGCATCCATCACCATCGCCGCGTAGGGCGCTGCAGACACGCGACCGGGAATGGTTACAATTAATGCTAAGATAAATAGTAAGAATGTCACGCCATAGGCGCGCTGCCGAAGACGACTTGTCACGTCGCTTGCCTCGCTGTTTTTTTCTGCCTCGTGGGCCCACTTTTGCGCGGTGCCCTTGTTATTGTTGCCAAGCTAACATGAGAAATCTGAGGCGGTAAACATAGAGTTTCCAAAGCCTAAGGGGGTGTTGAAGATGTCACACTACTACATTTTGTGTACCGCTTCCGGCTTTGACCGATATCGGGTTGTTTTTGCCACATTGGCGGCGCAAACTCCCCTCACAAAATGCGTGGAATTTGGCTGAATGCAGGGTTTTCTTGACAGGACTTGGCCTTATATAGATGGACATTCCAGACACCGCAGGGAATCGTTTCGCAAGATGATGCGCGAATTCACAGCAATGGCCACCGATCAGGACGCTGACGACAACGATGTTGGCGTCGCGCTCGACGTGAAGCCAAAGACAAAGCGCCCGCCGCTTTACAAGGTGATGATCCTCAATGACGACTTCACACCGATGGAGTTCGTGGTGATGGTATTGGAGCGCTTCTTTGGCATGTCTCACGCCCAGGCGTTTGAACTGATGCTGACTGTACACAAAAAAGGTGTCGCGGTTGTGGGGGTCTACAGTCACGAGATCGCTGAAACGAAAGTCGCCCAGGTGATGGATTTCGCACAGCGCCATCAGCACCCGCTCCAGTGCACTATGGAGAAAGAATAGCGGCGCGCCGCTGTTCCCTGGCCCATGTCATCCCGCTCTCGTTTGTCCACGGCTTTGGCTGACGGGTCATTGATGATCCCGGAAGGTGATATCACAGTGATGCGTCCGGGGATGACTTTCGACGTTGCAGCGTTGCCGCGAGATCAGGTCACGATCCAGCATACTTTTCAGCCCGAGGCAGTGGCCTGGCAGATGGCGGGATATCCAGTGCAGCAAGACGCGCCTGTCGCTTCAGCGGTCGCGGTGGTCATAGTGCCACGTGCGAAGGCGCTCGGGAAGGCGATGATCGCCCAGGCGGCGGCCACTGCTGATCTTATCGTCGTTGATGGTGCGAAAACCGATGGCGTCGACAGCCTGTACAAAGCATGTCGCAAGGCACTTGGTGATTTGCCATGCATCACCAAAGCGCATGGTCGCTTGTTTTTGTTCAGCAAAACAGACGCATTTGCTGATTGGGTGGCACCGCCGCCAGCGCAGGGTGCGCACGGATTTGTCACGACAGCAGGCGTGTTCTCGGATGGTGCTGTCGATAAAGGGTCAGAGCTGCTGGTGTCCGCTCTGCCCGACAAACTGCCAAAGCGCGTCGCGGACCTAGGCGCGGGATGGGGGTATCTCTCGGCTCAGGTTCTCGAAAAGACTGGTGTCGAAACCATCGACCTGATCGAAGCAGAGGCACTCTCGCTCGCCTGCGCCCGCCAGAACGTGATGGATACGCGAGCCAGTTTTCTGTGGGAAGACGCCACCAGTTACGTGCCCGCCGCCCCTTACGACGCCATAATAATGAACCCGCCCTTCCACGTGGGCCGCAGTGCGGACCCGTCGCTCGGCAAGGCGTTCATTTCGGCAGCTGCCCGCATGCTCAGCCCCCAAGGCAAGCTATGGATGGTTGCCAACCGCCACTTGCCTTATGAACCAACTTTGGCGGATGTGTTCCGCAATGTTGACACGGTTGCCCAGTCTAACGCGTTCAAAGTTTTCCATGCCACGCGCCCCAAGCGCCCAGGAGACCGCTAATGTCGTTTTCGATTGAAGGCAAAACCGCGATTGTCACGGGGGCCGCGAACGGTGTTGGTCTCGCGATTGGCAAACACTTCATCAATCAGGGTGCCAACGTCGTCTTCGCAGATATGGACGAAGAGCGATTGAAAGACGCGATCAGTGACTTTGGGGATGATGGCAACGCGCGGCATTTTGCGGGTGACCTCCGCAAGAAACTTGCACAGGCAAACCTTTTGTCTGCGACGATAGATGCCTTTGAACGGGTCGACATCTTGGTCAATGCGTCCCGCCAAGTGCTCCTTTCAGACCCATTGAGCAACAAGGACACCACCGTTGCGGATCTCCTTGATCAAAACCTGATGACGGCCTTGCGCATGACCCAGGCGGTCGCGCGTCGGATGATTGCGCAAGCGGAAGAAGACAGCAGCGTAGACGGCTACGTGGGGTCGATTGTGAACCTGAGCTCCATTGCCGCCCGTCGAACGCATCCGGATTTGCTTGCATATTCTGTCAGTTCCGCAGCTTTGGACCAGATGACCCGTTCCATGGCTGTCGGCCTTGCCCCGAAACGCATACGTGTGAATGCGGTCGCTTTTGGATCCGTGATGTCAGCGAGCCTGAAAAGCACGCTGAAAGAACATGATGAAATGCGGGAAGCCATCGTCGACAATACACCTTTGCATCGCATTGCAAGCCCAAGTGAAGTCGCGGACGCAGTCCAATACCTGGCCTCTGACGCAGCCGGGTTTGTGACCGGTCAGATCATGACGGTCGACGGGGGGCGGACATTGATCGACCCAACATCCGTCTCAGCGCACTAAGCCTCTGCCGCGAATTGCGCCTGGCATTGGGCGATCCCCGCTTGCGCATTGATCCGATTTTGCGCTTGGCGTTGCTCGAGGGACTCGAGTTTTGCGCGTTCCGCATTCAGATCAATAGCGACAGGAATCTCGCGCGTCCGTGTATCAGTTTCTTCACACCGGAACCGGAAGGTGGACCCATCTTCGTTTCTCCCTGTGCAGAAGGTCGTGCGGGTGACGATCTCCTCTCGTCGTTCAACGGCGAAACCGCGTGACAGGTTTGCCCGTGTTTCCGCGATCAGGCCATCTAGAACGCGCACTTCTCGGGTCACGTCGGCGATGCACGCTTCGCGCGGGGTGGCGCAGGCTGTTAGCAAAACGGGGATCACCAGAAGGGTTGCGCGCATGGGTTTCTCCAAGGGGTTGATCTTGATCAAAGTTCTATGGTCCGGTGTCTGCCATGACAGTCACACAGACGCTATTCAATAACACCTTAAAGGACCGCCTATGTCAGAGGAAATGACCCCGCAAAAAACCGCCGCGTCGGCTTGGTTTCGCACTTTGCGGGATCAAATCGTGACGGCCTTTGAAGGGCTTGAAGACACGCAAACTGATGGGCCGACTGCGGGCCTGCCTGCCGGGCGGTTTGAGGTGACAGAGACGAAGCGTCATGCCGATGACGGTGGCGACGCGGGTGGCGGATTGATGTCGGTGATGCGCGGAGGACGCGTATTTGAAAAGGTTGGGGTGAATGTCTCGACCGTCTATGGCGCGCTTGGCGCGGCCGCACAAAAGGCCATGGCGGCGCGTGGTGTGCCTGGGATGGAGGATGATCCCCGGTTTTGGGCCTCAGGCATCTCACTTGTCGCGCATATGCAGAACCCACATGCGCCCGCAGTTCATATGAACACCCGTATGTTCTGGACACCACATGCGTGGTGGTTCGGTGGCGGATCAGATCTAAATCCCTGCTTGGAGTATGATGAAGACACCGCTCATTTTCATGCAACCCAACAAGCGCACCTCGACCCTCACGGGGAAGACCTCTACCCAAGGCTAAAAGAATGGGCCGACGAATACTTCTACATTCCCCACCGCAATCGGGCGCGGGGCGTTGGCGGTATTTTTATGGATGATCGGAACACTGGTGATTGGGATGCGGATTTTGCGTTAACCCAAGACATTGGGAAAGCTTTTCTGCCAGCCTACGTCCCACTCGTCGAAAAGCGCCGCAATGCGCCGTGGTCTGACGCGGACAAAGAGGTGCAACTCGTGCATCGCGGGCTCTATGCCGAATATAACCTCGTTTATGACCGCGGAACAAAGTTCGGCCTTACAACGGGCCATGATGCGAATGCTGTATTGATGAGCCTACCGCCTTTGGCGAAATGGCACTAATCGCTTCGGGCGGGCACAAATTTGGCGCCGCCGGCGCGGACGGCGGCCTTCTGAATGTCGTCAATATCTGATGCATTTGTGTCTTGGATCTCAATCAATCGCGATGATTCTGCGATTGCCACGCTACGTGCTGTGACGATGTTTTGCGTGGGCTGGCCATTGGCAACGGCATCAACACTTTGTCGGACTTGATCTGCCGTTAGCCCTGTTCCCGATCGGTTCGCAACAATCCCATATATCCGATCGGTGCCGACGATTGTCAGAAGCTTGGCCATACGGTGGCTCCGCAAATCCCTATTCCAATGTGTCGTTTGGGACGGCAGATCGAGCAGCGAGGCCTCCGTCTGCGACGGAGGTGCAAGGAAGATCCAGGCCGCGCAGACCACAGCGAGACCGTAGATACCGGCACGCAAGGCACCCAGCACGGTGCGAATGCGGAACAAGACGCGACGGATTGCTAGTAACAAGGACAACTCCTGGCTGGAAACGTGGTTTGGGTAACCACGGAATAAGGCTGGTTTAAGGCGGGGTCGTCCTTAAGGTGTTTGGTCGCGTCGCGTGGGCGATTAATTCACTTCACCGAAACAAACTTTGCACCACCCGTGTAACGAATGTTTTCGCGTCTGTTCGACGATGAGCTTGAAGGTGAAACATCAAGTGTGAATGCCGCAGATACTGCGGTCGAAACGGAAGCGATCGCTTCTTGCATACCAAAGAGCAGATTCTCAATTTGTGTATCAACCGCTGTCGGTTCGTCGGCTCTTTCGAGGCCCACAGTGTTTGGTGTTTTTTGTCGCAGGGCTGTCGAATACGTCACGGCGTCTTCTGGACCCTTTTGATCCTCCGGAACATCAACGGCAGAAAGGGGGACCTGCATCCCAATGGCCAGGCCAACAATTAACATAACCGCATTGATGTACTTCGACATCGAAAGATCCTAACAATACGAAGCTTCCCTACTGCATGATTTTGTCAATTTTCCGCCGAAATGGATTGGTGCCCAGATGATTCTGTCCCCAATCGGACCACGCAATGCTGTTTGTCCGGGGAGCCGCGCAAGGTTTCGCACTCAGGTTGTATTGGCGCGTGTTTGACCGAACGGCTGAGCTAAGACGCTTATAAGACGAGAAAAATGTCCAGTTTGCGCGCTTTGGTAAATAACCTAGCAGGCGTCAACAGGTGTGATCGACTAAGAACGCAGGGCGTCAATCATCAGCTGAACGTTCTCTGGGTCAGCGTCAGGGGTAATCCCGTGGCCCAAGTTGAAGATATGAGGACCGTTTGCAAACGCGCCCTTGATTCGGTTGACCTCATCAACCAACTCGGATCCGCCAGTCACCATGTGGGACGACTTCAGATTGCCCTGCGTGCAGCCCCCGTTTTGAACGTTTGCAGCAGCCCACTCGGCCGTCACGCCGTCGTCCAAAGCGATACAATCTGCGCCGATAGTGGCATGAAGTCCGGCATACCTTTCACCGGCCCCGCGTGGAAAAGCAATCACCGGAACGTTGGGATGTTTGGCCTTCAAAGCTGCCGTGATCTTTTGCGCAGGCTTCACAGCATAATTGACGAAATCCTCGCCCTGCAAAGACCCCGCCCAACTGTCAAAAATCTTGACCACTTCAGCACCGGCGTCAATCTGCATTGACAGGTAGTGAACGGTGCTTTCAGTTAACAGGTCGAGGAGACCTTCAAAGGTTTCACGGTCTTCGGCTTTCAGTGCATGAGCAGGGCCTTGGTCCGGCGTGCCTTGCCCCGCAATCATGTAAGTGGCGACGGTCCAGGGGGCACCTGCAAACCCAATGAGTGTGGTTTCCTCAGGCAGCTCTTGCGAAAGAATGCGCACCGTTTCGTAGACAGGAGCAAGGTGATCATGGATCGCGTCGGCGGGCTTTAAGGCCGACAGCCCGGCAGGATCAGTTGTGGTCGACAGACGCGGACCCTCTCCAGTGACAAACCACAGATCCGCCCCAAGAGCTTGGGGGAGAAGCAAAATATCAGCAAATAGGATCGCGGCATCAAATCCGTAGCGCCGGATGGGTTGCAGCGTCACTTCTGCCGCGAGGTCAGAATTGTAGCAAAGAGACAGGAAATCGCCCGCCTGCGCCCGGGTTGCCCGATACTCCGGCAGGTACCGCCCCGCTTGGCGCATCATCCAGATCGGTGGCGTTGGGAGTGTTTCCCCTGCGAGCGCGCGCAAGATGGTCTTTGTGGTCGGCATGGTGGTATCCTTCATGGCCCCCAGTGGTCCCAACTGGAGGCTCCCATGTCAAGGGAGTTGTCAGGCCAAGTTGACACTGATAACCAACAGAAATGACCACTGAAATGCCCAACGCAAACCGCCCATTCGTGATCGGAACCCGCGGGTCGCCATTGGCCCTGGCACAGGCCCATGAAACGCGGGATCGCCTTATGGCGGCCTTTGAGTTGCCGGAAGACGCGTTCAATATCCAAGTCATCAAAGTAACCGGCGATGCGATCCAAGATCGGGCCCTAAAAGAGATCGGCGGTAAAGGGCTTTTCACTCGTGAGATTGAAGAGGCGATGATCGACGGCGTGATCGATATCGCGGTGCACTCTACAAAAGACATGCCAGTCGACCAACCCGACGGCTTGATCCTGGATACTTATTTGCCACGCGAAGATGTCCGCGATGCGTTTATCTCGCATACCGCCACCGGCATTGCGGATTTGCCGGAAGGTGCGACAGTCGGCACATCCTCTCTCCGGCGACGGGCGCAGTTGCTTGTCCGCCGCCCCGACCTCAACATTGTTGAGTTTCGCGGGAACGTCCAAACGCGCCTTCGGAAGTTGGAAGACGGTGTTGCAGTCGCGACTTTCCTCGCCAAAGCGGGCCTGAACCGACTGGGAATGGAAGACGTCCCGCACCATCCGATTGACCCGGACGATATGCTTCCCGCGATTGCGCAAGGGGCGATAGGAATCGAACGGCGTATCAATGACGACCGCACCGCAGAGATGTTGGCCGCCATTCATGATACCACGACAGGTCAACGGCTTGCGGCCGAACGTGCATTCCTTGCGGCGCTTGACGGGTCCTGTGAGACGCCAATTGCTGGTTTGGCTGAGCTTGATGGTGATCGGTTGCGCCTGCGTGGCGAGATCCTCAGCACTGATGGCACGGCGGCCTTCAGTGACGATCAAGGCACATCTGTCGTTGACGGCGCAGCGCTTGGTGAGGAGATGGCCGCGAAACTCCTTCAAGAGGCTGGCCCGAATTTTCTTCACGGCTAGTCGGGGATGACCTTGCCTGGGTTCATGATCCCATTGGGGTCTAACGCCTGTTTGATCATTCGCATCACATCAAGCGCGACCGGGTCTTTGCGTCGCTTCATGGTCGCCAGTTTTGAAACGCCCACGCCGTGTTCTGCGCTGAATGATCCACGCACCGCTTGAACACTGTCTTCCACCACTTCCACCATCTGGGCCATCACCTCTGGCGTGTTCCGACGCGGGTAGGCGGTATGGTGGATGTTACCGTCGCCCAAGTGCGAGACAACAATTTCAGTCACATCCGGATCAAGCGTCTTTAGCCCTTCGGTGATTGATCGCAAAGCCTCACCTACTTTGCTAAGCGGCACCGCAATATCCGTGTTCACAGCAATACCTGGGTCAAACAGGATCTCACCCGCCGCTTCCCGCCGCGCCCACATCTCGGCCCTTTGAGCTTCCGATTGGGCCACGGTCGCATCGAGGACTTTTCCATCCTCAAACATCTTGCCAAGCGTATCTTCCAGCAATCCAACAATCGGGATGGTTCCATCTGGCCCTGGGGCACCATCTTTTGCGGCCACGGCGCCGATCTCGATCATAACGTTGACGCCGTAGTCAATGTCAAAGGGCCGTCGCGCCTCGGGCTTACGCTCCACATGACGATCGATGTACTCTTTTGGCATATACTCAAAGGCTTCGACCGCGCCGCCGGTGGCGTCCTGCATGTCATTAAGCAGTGCCAAACCATCCTCTACCGTTGGCACGGCCACCATCGCAGTGGCATAGGCGATTGGTTTGCGATGCAACTTCAAGACAGCTGCCGTGATCACCCCAAGGGTCCCCTCAGCCCCAATCACGAGGTTCCGGAGGTCGAGGCCGGAGTTGTCCTTGTGCAGCTCGCTCATCAGGTCCATCACCCGACCGTCGGCAAGGACCACTTCGACACCCATGCAAAGGTGGCGCGTGCTGCCATAACGCAGCACGTTGGACCCGCCAGCATTTGTGCTAAGCGCACCTCCAATCATTGCGGTGCCCCGTGCGCCAAAGGTCAGCGGAAAGATCAAACCGTGGGCTTCAGCTGCATCATGGATGGACGACAGGATCGCCCCGGCCTCCACAATCATTGTGCGGCCGGACGGATCAACGCTGCGGATCGCATTCATGCGATCAACAGACAGCATAATCGCCCCGTCGTTCGACGTCGCGCCCGTTAAGCCGGTATTGCCGGACACCGGAATGATCGGTGTCTTCGTTTCATTCGCAATTTTCAGAATTGCGGCAACGTCAGCTGTCGAACCAGGGCGGACAACAGCTGCGGGGTTCAACTGATAATCGCCCGTCCAATCTTCGCGCCATTTGGCGGTATCGTCACCCGTCAGTACATAGGCATCGCCAATGGCCAGACACAGCCGATCCAAAATTGTCATTGTTCGTCCTCCCGCGCGCAGAACATAAGACCTTCGAAAGCGGACGACCATCGTCTTCTTTGGTCTATGGGGCGCAAGAACGAGTTAGAAGGGTGGTGTTGGTGGCGTGGGGGAGACTTGAACTCCCGCACTCAGGGTGGCTTGCGGAGCAAACGCCCGTCAGTCGGGCCATCGGCGAGCAGGGCCTATCTGACAGCGAAATGGGTGGTGTTGGTGGCGTGGGGGAGACTTGAACTCCCGACCTCTCGATTATGAGTCGAGCGCTCTAACCAGCTGAGCTACCGCGCCAACGGCGTTCCCACTACGCTTTGCCACACACCCTGTCAAACCGATTCTGGCCTGCTAGGGTGCATTCTTTTGCAGCGTCAGTCGTACCGCAACTCCACCGCTTTCCCACGGAAGACTGTGTAAGCCAAAACCGTGTAAGCGACGATCGTCGGTAGGACGAAGATCGTTCCGATCAGGATGATAAACAGACTCTCAGGGGCGCTCGCCGCGTCGTAGATCGTCAGCTGTTCCGGCACCACGTAAGGGTAAAAGCTATAGGCCATCCCCAAAAACGCCATCAGCCAAAGCGCGGTCGCCGCCGCAAAAGGCAACCAAGAATAACGGTCATTGTAGAACGGCATCCGCTGTAACATCCACCAAAGCCAAACCACCAAAGCACCTGACAATAGGGGCAGAGGGGCAAGGTAAAGCATCTCAGGGAAACTGAACCACTTGTCGAAGATCCGGCTGCTTACGAAAGGTGTGGCAAATGAGATCGCGCTGATCCCCAAGACCAAGCCCCAGATCCCGCCCTTGGCCCAATTGACCGCTTTGGTTTGCAAGTAACCTTCGGATTTGTGGATCACCCAGGTCGCCCCTATGAAACTGTAGCCCACAGCGAGGAACACCGCGTTCAGCACCGCGAACCCCACATGCGTCCATGTCCAGGTGAGCCCCATGATATACATGCCCAGCATGAACCCCTGGCTCAGCGCAGTCATGAGCGATCCGGTGAAGAACAAGTTGTTCCACAGCGGCTTGTACTTCAGCGGCGCTTTCACACGGAATTCAAACGCAACCCCCCGCAAAATCAACCCGATCAACATAATCGCAACCGGCAGGTAAAGCGCTGTGAGGATCGCGCCATGGGCCGCCGGGAAGGCCACCAAAAGCAGCCCCACCGCCAGCACCAACCAAGTCTCGTTCGCATCCCAAAACGGCCCAATTGCCGCGATCATCCGGTCTTTCTCGTCGTCGTCCGCAAAGGGGAAGAGTAGACCAACACCCAAATCGAACCCGTCCAAGATGACGTATATCAGGATCGACAGGCCCATAAGGGCGGCAAAGGTCCAAGGCAGCCAGACGGCTGGATCACCAAAAAGCTCCATCTCTATTCTCCTGGCACGGCGATGGCTTCCGCCTCGCCCGAGGCCAAGCGCCCTTGCAATTTCTCTCCTCGGGCGGCCTTCCGCGCGAGGTAGAAAATGACGGTGATGTAGGCCCCGAGCAGCACCGCATAGACCGCGAGGTACGCGAGCAATGTCGACAACACCATCGGCGCAGGTACATCCGCGACCGCTTGTTTGGTTGTCATCACGCCACTAACAAGCCATGGCTGACGGCCAATCTCCGTCACGTACCAGCCCGCCAAAGTGGCCAGCCACCCGCTGAAGGTCATCGCAACAAGGCCGTAGAGGTACAGCTTTGGCAGGCCTTCAACCCCCGCGCGTCCTTCGGCGCCGCGCCGCTTGCGCAGCATCATGTAGACCCCAACCCATGAGATCGCGAGCATCGCAAGGCCAGTGCCGACCATCACCCGGAAGCCCCAGAAGACCGGCGCAACACGCGGGTGCAGGACTTCGCCATCCTCGGTGACAAAGTCGTTGAGCCCTTTCACTTCCCCATCCCAAGTATGGGTCAGGATGAAGGACGCGAGGTTTGGAATGGCGATTTCAAAGTGGTTGTCCCGCGCCTCTTGGTCAGGCAGGGCAAACAGGATCAGCGGCACATTCCCACCAGTCTCCCAATGCCCTTCCATCGCGGCGACTTTAGCAGGCTGATACTCCTTCGTGTTCAGACCATGCGTATCGCCAACATAGATTTGCACGGGGATCAGCAAAGCGGCAGCGACAATAGCCGTCTGCAAGGCCGCACGGACCCCTTTCGTCTGTCCGCCGATCAACCAGCGGAATGCAGAGACACCAGCGATCAGGAAGCTCACCGTCAGGAAGCTCGCCAGCATCATATGCATGAAACGATAGGGCATGGATGGATTGAAGATGATCGCCCACCAATCGGTCGCATGTGCAACACCCTCAATCATTTCAAAGCCTTGCGGTGTGTGCATCCAGGAATTCAACACGATGATCCAGAAAGCCGACATCGTTGTACCAAATGCCACCAGGAACGTGGCTAGTGTGTGTACCCATGACGGCACCTTCGAAAGCCCAAAAAGCATGATGCCAAGGAACACCGCCTCGAGGAAGAAGGCGGTCATCACTTCATAAGCAAGCAGCGGCCCGGCGATGTTGCCCACGGTCTCCATAAACCCGGGCCAGTTGGTACCGAACTGGAATGACATGGTGATGCCGGAGACGACGCCCATTGCAAACGACAGCGCGAAGATTTTGACCCAGAACTGATAGGCCTCCATCCAGCGGTCTTCGCCGGTGCGGCTGAACTGTACTTTGAAGAACAACAGCACCCAACCCAGCGCGATGGTGATGGTTGGAAACAGAATGTGGAATGAAATGTTCGCGGCAAACTGTATTCGCGAGAGCAAGAGGGTATCCATGACGTCCATAGCGGGCCACCTTTCTGAGTGTCGTTCCTCTTACGTGCCAGATATACCCTCAGATGTGCCCGACATAGGGGGTGCGACAGCAAAGCGCGCCTGCGGCTGGAGGTCGCAAAGCTAAGAAATTAAGGGAAAAGCGCAGCCATGCGCCGGGCGCTAAGCCGAAATGACGAGGGGGTCTATCAACGTGACTTCATCTAGGTTCTTGGTTTCACCGATCCTGTCGACAACAGCAAAAAGCCCCGGCGCCGACAACGGTGTCAGCACGCCGTGCCAGGTCCCGCGGTGAAAGTTGATGCCTTGCCCTGGTGATGTGATGAAGGCTTGTGGGCGCACGGGACCATCGTCGTCTTCCGCCACGATCACAAGGAATGGATCGGCCGACATCGGGATGAAGGCCTGTGACCCCTCGGGATGTCGCTCCAGAAGATCGCATGTGTAGGGCAGGGCGCGGGCCTCGGCCCGGAAAATGCTGATACCGGCGCGCCCGTCGCGTCCAAAGTCCAGCTGCGCCCTGTCGTGATACCGGCCACACAAACCCGCGTTGATCATTTTGTCCGGTTCACCCGCGCAGTCCAGAACGTCGCCGAAAGGCGCAAAGGCGTCTGCGGTGAGCGGCTGGCAGGTGATCTTCATGGCAGGGTCAACTTCGGATGTCGGTTCACATCCTTATACAGCAGATAGCGAAACGGTCCGTCGCCCTCCGCAATACAGGCTTGCGGGCAAAAGGCGCGCAGCCACATGAAATCGCCCGGCCCAACCTCGACCCAATCCTTGTTAAGCAGATACTTCCCGTGCCCCTCTAGTACATAAAGCCCATGTTCCATCACGTGGGTCTCTGCAAAAGGAATGCGCCCACCATTCTGGAACGTCACGATATTGACGTGCATGTCGTAGGCGAGGTTCAAAGGATCAAGGAAGCGCTGGGTCATCCACAACCCGTCACATCCGGGCATAGGATTTCGCGGGACCTCGCTTTCGTGTATGACCACTGGGCCCAGCTGAAACTCCGCCTCAACCACGTCGTAGTGTTTGCGGATCCAGTGAAAGCCGCAGTCCTCATCACCACGGTTCCAGATCGACCACCGCAGACCTGCCGGTACATAGGCAAAGGTACCAGCGGAAAGCGTGAATGACTCCGCTCCCATTTTGAGTACCGCCGTGCCCTTCGCAACAAAGATCGCGGCCTGAGCGTCGCGTTCCGGTTCGGGGTCGGCACTGCCGCCCTCCGGGGCAAGTTCAACGGCATATTGGGCGAAGGTTTCCGCAAACCCGGTCAAGGGACGCGCTAAAATCCATGCCTTTGCACCGACCCACCCCGGCAAAAGGCTCGTCACGATATCGGTCTGACAAATCTCCGGTATGACGGCGTAGCTTTCGGTGAAAATGGCATGGCTTTCCGGCCATTGATTTTGGCTTGGTAAGCCACCTGACGGGAATGCGTAGGTGCTCATGGTAACAAGTCTTTCAAACGGTTCAGCGCGATGCGTTCAACTTGGAAACAGGCTTGCGCAAACTCCGTCTCAGTATCGTTGTCGATACGGTTGTAGAAAGCATCCATGATGCTGGCTTTGGTGTGATCGCGCACCGCAATGATAAACGGAAAGCCATGCTTTTCGACATAAGCCGTATTAAGGTTGGTGAATGTCTCACGCTCCGTGTCCGTCAACGCATTCAGACCGGCGCTGGCTTGTTCAGCGGTGCTTTCGACGGTCAGCCGCTCAGCGGCGGCGAGTTTGCCAGCAAGGTCAGGGTGCGCCGTCAAGACCGCCAAACGCTCTTCATGACTGGCGGAGCGGAACGGTCGTACCAGCGCCCCATGCAGCCCCACTGCGCTGTCATGCGCTTGGCCAAGCTCGAGATCAAATGCACGTTCGGCGACCCAAGGTGAATGTTCAAAAACGCCGCCATAAGTTTCCACAAAGGCCGTCTTCGTCATTGCTGAAGGGCGCGGATAAGCCACTGGCGGGTGTACGTTCCGCCAATGCGCGGCAATGTCTGCGCGCGTCGCAAACCAGACATCTTCATGGCTTTGGGCATACTCTAAGAACCGCTTCAGCCCCATGATCCGCCCCGGCCGGCCGATAAGCCGACAATGCAGGCCAACACTCATCATCTTTGCCTGCCCCGCCGTGCCTTCGGCATAGAGGCAATCAAAGGCATCTTTAAGATAACTGAAAAAATGGTCGCCGGTGTTGAATCCTTGTGGCGTCGCGAACCGCATATCGTTTGCATCCAGCGTATATGGAATGACCAACTGATGCCCATCTCGCCCAACCGGTATCCAATATGGCAAGTCATCGTCATAGGTGTCAGAAATCCAGTCAAACCCTTCTTCTGCCGTCAACCGCACCGTATTCATTGAACAGCGGCCCGTGTACCAGCCGGTTGGGCGATTGCCCGTCACCTCGGTGTGCAAACGGATCGCTTCCTTGATCTGGGCGCGCTCCTCTTCCTCGGGCATATCCTTGTGCTCAATCCATTTCAGCCCGTGAGACGCGACGTCCCACCCCGCATCAAGCATCGCCGCGACCTGTTCGGGCGACCGGGCCAAGGCTTCCGCCACGCCATAGATCGTCACCGGCAGATCGCGCATCAGATCATGCAGCCGCCAGAACCCGGATCGCGCGCCATATTCATAGATGCTTTCCATGTTCCAATGGCGCTGTCCGGGCCATGGGGCGGCGCCCACGATCTCTGACAAAAACGCTTCCGAGGCCGCATCCCCATGCAGGATGTTGTTCTCGCCCCCTTCTTCGTAGTTCAACACCAAAGAGATCGCGATCTTCGCGCCACCTGGCCAGGCCGCGTCAGGCACGCGGGGTCCATATCCGATCATATTGCGCGGGTAGCGGGGCATTTTTCACCTGTGTCGAGAAAACGTCGCGGGGCACCGTGACATTGGTTGCACTTTCTTGGAAGACTAGCTGGGAGACAAGGGGAACAAAATGGCCGGATATCTGACGACACATGTGCTCGATACAGCCCGCGGCAGGCCTGCCGCAGGAATAAGCATTCTGCTTTATCGCGTGTCAGGCAATAGCCACAAAAAAATCGCCGAAGCCGTGACCAACGCGGACGGCCGCACCGATAGCCCTTTGTTGGACGGGAAGAAATTTACGGTCAGCGACTACGAACTGATCTTCAAAGTAGATGATTACCTGCGCTCCACCGGCCAAGTGAGCGAAGACCAATTGTTCTTGTCGAGCGTTCCCATCCGCTTTGGGGTCAACGATGCGGATGCACACTACCACGTGCCCTTGCTCCTTTCCCCCTACGGCTATTCCACCTACCGAGGTTCTTGATGTACGACGCCGCAGTCCTGTGGGAATGGCTCGAATTCGCGGTGCGCTGGACCCATGTGATCACCGCCATCGCTTGGATCGGTTCCTCCTTCTACTTCATCGCGCTCGACCTCGGTTTGCACCGGGATCGCAACCTCGCGTCAGGGGCAGATGGAGAGGAATGGCAAGTCCACGGTGGTGGTTTTTATCATATTCAGAAGTACTTGGTCGCCCCAGATCAAATGCCCGACGATCTGGTTTGGTTCAAATGGGAAAGCTATTCCACGTGGCTTTCTGGTTTCGCCTTGCTGATCCTAATGTACTACCTTGGCGGCGAGCTGTACCTTATCGATCGCACCGTCCTCGACATCCCGGTTTGGCAAGGGGCGCTGATCTCCCTCGCCTCCCTCGCCTTTGGCTGGATCGCCTATGACCTGATTTGCAAAAGCAAATTCGGCGACGACAACACACGCCTCATGCTGCTGCTCTACGTCATCCTCGTTGGGATGGCCTATTTCTACACGCACGTCTTCTCAGGCCGCGCGGCGCTTTTGCACCTTGGGGCATTCACGGCGACGATCATGTCTGCCAACGTGTTCATGATCATCATGCCCAATCAGCGGATTGTCGTGGCAGACCTCAAGGCAGGCCGCACGCCCGACGCCAAATACGGCAAGATCGCCAAGCAACGCAGCACGCATAACAACTACCTGACGCTGCCGGTCATCTTCTTGATGCTGTCAAACCACTACCCGCTCGCCTTCGCGACGGAGTATAACTGGCTGATCGCGAGCCTTGTGTTCCTCATGGGTGTCACGATCCGGCACTACTTCAACACCCTGCACGCGCGCCAAGGCAACCCGCATTGGACGTGGGGGGCGACGGTGGTGATCTTTCTGGTGATCGTCTGGCTGTCATCGCCGCGGGCCTATGACTATGAGACGGAGGCAACGTTGACGCATGAAGGCGAACGCTTTGCGGCGGCGGATGGGTTTGCAGAGGCGCACCGGATCATCCAGGGCCGTTGTTCCATGTGCCACGCGAAGGAACCCTACTGGGGCACCCTGATGATCCCGCCAAAGGGCGTTGTGCTGGAAAGTGAGGCCGAGGTCGCCAACGCCGCTCGCCGCATCTACACGCAAGCCGCGATCAGCCATGCAATGCCGCCGGGGAATTTGACGGATATGACGGAGGCAGAGCGGGCAGTGATTGTGGCATGGGTGCGTGGTGCCAAATAAACGGACAGACCTGATTTAGAGGCGTAGGGTTTCGAGAAAAAGTTAAGTGATTGAATTCCGAAGCAATATCGTGCCCGACAAGCCTAAGGTGTTGGCGCTTTATGCGGCCAACGGATGGAGCTCGGCTGAGGCCCCAGATCGTCTAATGGCGGCACTTGAAGGGTCTGATCATCTCTTGTGTGCTTTCGACGCGGATCAACTCGTCGGTCTGGCAAATGCGATTTCGGATGGAAGTCTAGTGGTGTACTACCCTCATCTGCTTGTGCGGCCCGACTACCACGGAAAAGGCATCGGGCGTGACCTTATGTTGCGCATGCTCAAAAGGTATCAGGGCTTTCACCAACAGACCCTTTTCGCCGTTTCAGAGGCCGCCGATTTTTACGAACAAGTTGGATTCACTCGGACGGATACGGTCGTTCCGATGTGGATTTACGATGGCAAAGACCGCCAAAGGTGATTTGTTGCAATTCTATGTGCTTAACCGCCACGTCGTCGTCTGCGTGTAGCTCTCATCCGCCGTCACAATAATCGTCGGAAATCCAACATGGTTCGGCGCATCCGGCCAGTGTTGTGCTTCAAACACCAGCCCCTCATAGGCCTGCCGCCCCAGCCTGATCGCATTCTCGTTGTCATAAACCTGCAACCCCGGCGCGGTGGTGGCCATGACCATCGTCACCCCGGAGGCGCCTTTCAGCGTCACAACATCTCGCAGCGGCACGTTCCGCTCTGACAGGCAAAAGTTGTGGTCAAACTGATCCTCGCTCGGCACCACAGTCCGCAGCTGGCGCAGGTCGAACCGTGTCCCGGTCACATCGGCGACTTCCCCTGTTGGGCAACAGAAATCATCAACCGGCAGGTAATGATCGGCCGCAATCTGGACCTGATGCCCCGCCCAGGTCTCCGACCCGTCCAAATTCCAAAACGGATGACTGGCAAAGTTCATCGCCGTCGTGGCATCCGTCGTCCCCGTGATTTCCATGACCAAGGTCGCGGGTGCCTCCACCCTGTAGGTCACGGTGACGACCCGATTGCCCGGCAAACCACAGCTGCCATCGGGCAGCTCGCAAGATAGCATCACATGGTTGTCGGAGTGATCTGCAACCATCCAATTCCGCCGATGTGTCGCTTGGGACCCCGAGTGCAAATGCACCCGGCCATCCTGGTTCCGTTCCAGCTCATACATCATCCCGTCGAGTTTGATGCGGGCATTGCTGATCCGGTTCGCGATGGGACCAATGAGGGAGCCGTGGTGCAAAAGCTCCCCCTCGTAGTCCGCCATCGCGTCCGCGCTCAAAGTCAGGTTCCGATCAACACCTGACAAGCGGACGTCATGGATGATCGCACCCCACGTGAGAATCCCGACCGTCAGATCCCTGTCGCCAATCGTGATCTTCTCAACGGCCTCTCCGGTACTGGCTGTGCCAAAAAGCATGCTACAGTTCCTCCCAATGCACGCCTGCGGCCGGGATCTCTGCATCCCCCCATTGGCGCGGTTCTGGGGCGTAGTTGAACACAAAGCGGTGCGTGGTGGTATCGCGAATGCGGAGGCCCTCCGGCAACGAAGTGATTTGAAGTCCGGACTCGTTGCAGAGGTCCGCGATGATGCGGTCAAAGGTCGTGTCATCTGGCCAACCGGCAAGGTAACGCACCGTCTCGCTCCCCATGATTGCCGGTTGGCCTGCGGCGGTTGCCCGATGGACTTTCGCAGTCCCTTCCAAATGCTCAAACCAATGTTTGAAAGCGCCGCCGCCTTCTAAAGCGATAGTGTCATCAGGTGGCATGCTTTCCGTCATCACAACGCTGATGTCGACGCCCGGCAAATCGGGACCGAGAGGCATCGGAATGCTCAACTCTTCAGTTTTTGTATCGGCGCGCGGGCCAACGAGTGCGATACCTTGGTACTTTGCGAGCGCTGCCTTCAGGTTGCCTTGCAATGTCATCAAACCGGGCGCTAATACCAATTTGTACCCGGAAAGATCAGCCACATCGGGCGGCAGTACGTCCACGCTCAATCCCGCGCGTCGGAGCGCACGGTATGCGGCAAATGCCAAGCGAAACATATCAAAATCAGCGCCTTGCGGCTGGATATCCCAGGCCCACGCGCTTTCGTAGTCCACGACCAAGCCCACCGGCGCTTGACCCAAATCGACCTCCGGCAAGGCTGAGAGTTCGTCCGCAACCTGTCGCGCCTCTGTCAGTGCTGGCGCTGGTTCCGCATCCGGGCGCAACAAGGCTGCGTGCATCTGCTCTTGCGCAAACGGGGCCTGCCGCCAACGGAAATAGCAGACGGTTTCCGCGCCGTGGGCAAACGCTTCCCAGGCCCAGAGACGCGCCATGCCGGGCAGGGGCGCGGGGTTATAGGGTGCCCAGTTTACGGGCCCCGGTTGCTGCTCCATCACCCACCAACGCCCACGCCCAACGGCGCGATAGAGGTCATGATGGAATGCCTGCATATCAGGGTGGCCTTGCCGCAAGTAAAACTGCTTCTCCTCGGGCGTGCCCTCCAACCGGTCGCTGAGGAACCCGATTGGGTAGCTGTCCCATGACGCCACATCCAAATCCCCGCCAACCTTCCAATGATCAAAGGTCATCGTGCGGCCCATGTAGTTGTGGATGAGCGGCGCGTCGGTGTGCTTGCGCAGCTCGTCGACTTGGGCACGATTGAAGGCGACCACCTGATCAGAACTGTAGCGGCGGAAGGCCAGTACATGGGCCGGGTTCGGTTCGGTCACTGTCAAGTTCGGCAGCTCAATCTGGTCAAAGCTATCGTATTGCATCGACCAAAACACATTCCCCCACGCGCGGTTTAGGGCATCCATGGATTGATAGCGCTGGGCACACCAGTCCTGAAAACCCTTTCGGGCGGCGGGGGAATAGCTCAGCGTCGTGTCATGGCAATCATACTCATTGTCGGTTTGCCAGGCAGAAATGTGTGTATTTTTGCCATAGCGTTCCACCATGGCACGTGTAATCCGACGCGACTCTTCGCGGTAGCCAAGATGGCTAAAGTCGTAGTGTCGGCGCGATCCAAATGTCCGGACCGCGCCATGTGCATCGACAGGCAACATGTCCGGGTACATGTCGATCATCCACCGCGGCGGTGTCGCCGTAGGCGTCCCCATGATTATCTTCAGGCCGGCAGCACCCAAAGTCTCGACGGCCAGGTCGAGCCATGCCCAATCATACTGACCTGGTTCTGGCTCCATCAGGCTCCAGGCAAACTCACCAATCCGGACCCAGCTGAGGCCCGTCTCAACCATTTGCCGTGCGTCAATCGCCCAACGGTCTTCGGGCCAGTGTTCGGGGTAATAACAAACGCCGAGAGTACGTTGCATGTGGCTGCTCTTTTGAGTTGTTTTAGCGAAATGAAGGGACGGGCTGTGTTACAGAATGACCCGATGTTCCTTCTGGCCGATGTGTGTGGTTTGCACCGCAAACGTCTTGCCATCATCGGGACCGGGATGGTCCATGCCCTGCGTGGCCGAGGTGCAGTAAAGTGTGGTCAGATCCGCGCCGCCAAAAGCGGGGCAGGTGGTTTGGCGGGCTGGCAATGGGACCGCTAGTAGGAAGGTCCCGTCCGGTGCGTATTGCGCGACGCGTCCGGCGCCCCATTGGGCGTTCCAAATGTTGCCTGCGGAATCCACGACGGCGCCGTCGATGCCAAAGTCTTCGTCTGAGAGATCAATCGCCACATCGAAAGTGCCGTCTGGCCAGCCATTTTCGTCCAATCCGGTTCGCATCAACTTTCCTGTCGGCGTGTCCGTGTAATATGCAAACTTGCCGCCTGGGTCGAAACAGATCGCATTTGTGATGGTCACTTCAGCATAAATCTCTCGCAGCGCGCCGCGGAAGTAGCGATACATCGCGCCAGCGTGGGTCTCCGCGTTCTTGCCCATCGTCCCAATCCAAAACCCGCCGTAAGGGTCCGCGCGTCCGTCATTGGAGCGGGTGACAGGGTTGTCTTCTTCCAAGGGTGCGATCGTTTCCTTTGCCCCAGTTGCTAAATTGAACGTGAACAACTTGGTCTCAGAGGCGATCAGAAGCGTATCCTTGTCGACCCAACCGGCGGCGGACACATGTTCTGTGAACTGCCAGCTTTGCCCGTCCGAATGCAGCCGCTTGCCAAGGATATCGAACCAGAAAAACTGTTCCCGCTCCGGATGCCAAAGCGCGCCTTCACCCAGCCCACATTGCGTGGCGTCGTGGATCATTTTGCAGCCTCGTAGGCGGCGACCATGCTCTTGGCGCGTTCCGCAACCTCAGCCACGGTGAAACCAGGCTTGAACAGTGCCGATCCAATACCGAAGCCATCCGCTGTGGCATCCATCCACGTGCGGAAGTTGTCAGCCCCCGCACCGCCGACGGCGTAAACCAATGTGCCCTCTGGCAGCACTGCACGTATCGCCTTAATCCCATCGGGGCCAAGCAGGCTCGCTGGGAAGATTTTCAGACCATCTGCGCCCGCTTTCAACGCCGCGAAGCATTCGGTTGGTGTCATCACGCCCGGCCAGCTCGCCATGCCAGCTGTCTTAGCGGCGACAATCACCCGCTGATCGCAGTTGGGGGAAACGACAATCTCGCCGCCTGCGTCCTTCACGCGGCCCACGTCATCGGTCGACAAAACGGTACCGGCACCGATCATCGCGCTATCGCCGACGGCGCTTTTCATGGCGGTGATCGTCGCGAAAGGGGTGGGTGAATTGAGCGGCACCTCAATCTGCGTGATGCCTTCCCTCACGAGGGCGTCGGCCATCGCGGGCGCTTCTGTCGTGGTGACCCCACGCAGGATGGCGATCAAGGGACGATGGGACATGATCTAGCCTTTCAAACGATTGTATGCCGCCGTCAAACCGGCGATCGTGACATGATCGCCTTGGACTTGGGTGGCCGGAACACCCTGCAGACCAAGGGCTTGCACATAAATTCTGGCAACGCTGCCAGCCCCAATCACAGCAATCTGCTGGCCAAGCCAATAGGGCCGCGCGGCGGCAAGTTCAGCGCCGATCAGCAGCCCAGATAGGCGCGCGCGGGCGAAAGCACCTGCAGTATCCCGAAGAAGATGGCGCGCACGCAGGTTGAACATCTGCGCAGCGAGTTTTTCCGGGCGGGCCATGGTTTCGTTCACAGCCTCCGCAAAGGCGTCATCATCCCAGCCATCACTGGCAATGGAATGGCGCAAAACCGTCGCTTCGCTGATTGTCGCGAACAGCTCGCCTGTCATGAAGGTCTGAAAGCTCACAACTTCATCCGCGCTCACATGCACCCATTTCGTATGGGTGCCGGGCAGACACAGAATGCCGTCCCAGTTGGTGTTACGGTCCAAGAAGCCGGCGATCTGGGTCTCCTCCCCCCGCATTACATCTGCGGGGTCATCCTGGCATATGCCGGGGATGATATGCACCGATAGATCGGGGTTTTGCGTACAAGCTTGCGCGAAGCCTTCGGGCATCGCGGGGCAGGGCACATGAGCGTACTTTGCTTCCGCCCAGCCCTGTCGTGCGCCGACCATTCCGCAAGCGACAACGGTCATTGGCCCGCTGATCCAATCGCCGCACAGATCGAGGAACGCCACTTCAAATCCATCTTGGCTGAGCTTTCCCATGCCCTGATCAGATGCCGCCTCCGCCAATACGGACCCATCAGCCGACATGGCCCAGACCCGCAAATTGCTGGTCCCCCAATCGGCTGCGATCCAGTCTGGCTGGACGGTTGTGGTCATAAGCGCTCCCCCTCAACCACCCACATGCGGTCTGGGAAGGACCAAGGCAAGACCAAACCGGCGTGCATCAGATATGTGCCAGAGACGGACATATCGTCTGTTTTCAGAAGTGGTGTGCCACGCGAGAGCGGGGTGATGTGGAACCGGTTTGCGAGCCTGATCCGGTACATCGCGTCAGGATCTAGCTGGGTCAGGCGCAACGGGCGGGGTGCGATCTGACTACTCGTGGCCGCTTTGCCAACAAACGTCACGAAACGACCTCCATCGGCCGCGAGCTGCTGCTCGGCGATGACCGCCGGATCCGCACTATCGAGCCGCAGGATATCCGCGGTCTGCATCCAGTCTCGGTTGGCTTTCCACCAAGACGTGACGTCTTTCAGGACGATCGATTCATGCTCGTCCAACTCCCGCGGGTCCATTTCAAACCCCATGTGGCGCTGCGCGGCGACCCAGGCGCGGAACTGTATGTCGAGCACACGGCCCGAGGTATGACATTTGCGTGGACCAACGTGAGATCCGGTGACGGAGAGCGGCAAGAAGAGTGCGGCATCGTGTTGAATGCGCAGCCGTTCCAAGGCGTCGTTGCTGTCAGACAGCCAGATGCGCTGGGTGCGCTGCAGGATACCAAAGTCGATTCGCCCGCCACCAGAGGCGCAGCTTTCGATCTCCGTTCGAGGAAACGTCTCTCGCAGGCGATCAATTAGCGCGTAGGACCCTCGCGTTTGCGCTGCATCGGGCATTGGCAGAACGCGGTTATGATCCCATTTGATGTAGTCGATATCATGGTCGCGCAAGATCGCTGACATCCGGTCATAAAGGTAATCGCGCACCTCGGGCAGGGCCATGTTCAGCGCCTTTTGCTGACGGCCCAGCGTTTGGTCTTCCGCCCCCATCACCCAGTCGGGGTGCGCCCGGTGGATGTCGCTATCTTCGTTGATCATCTCCGGTTCAAACCAGATCCCGAACGTCATGCCGAGCGATTTGACGTGGTCCACGAGCGGGCCAAGCCCGTCCGGGTACTTGCGCGGGTCCACCGTCCAGTCTGAGAGGCTGCGCGTGTCATCGTCGCGCTGGCCGAACCAGCCATCGTCAAGCACGAAACGCTCTGCGCCAAGGGCTGCTGCTTTCTCTGCGATTTCCTTGAGGACCGGTAATTTGTGATCGAAATATACGGCTTCCCAGCAGTTGTAGTGCACAGGGCGGGGCGCGTTTGGCTTCGGCCAGGTCACGATCCGGTCACGGAGGTGGCGCTGGAACGCCACTGCGACACCATTCAGCCCGGTCGCTGAATAGGTAATGTAAAGCGGCGCCGATTTGAACTGCGTCGCCGCTTCCGTTTCCATCCGGGCGGCGTGGCCCCATTGAATCTGGCGCCGCTTTACATTACCTATTCAGCGACCGGGCTGAATGGTGTCGCAGTGGCGTTCCAGCG
>JBCBHE010000042.1:0-32330 GCA_038526085.1 Pseudomonadota bacterium
GAAACCATCATCCCAATGGATCAGAGGCCGACAATGCACTAACAATCAAACTGGACCAGTCAGATGAGGCTGCTCAACCCACGCCGCGACCAAGTCAAAGACGGATAACGCCAGGAAGGCGACGGCCAGCACGATCAAGTAGTCCGCACGAAACCGGTAAGCCAGCATCACGAAGACCAAGGCGACGGCTTGGTTCACGGCCATGATCGCCAGGGCGGGTGGCCCGACAGATTCGGCCAGCAGCTCCACAAGCAGCCAGAACGGGACATGAGAGATCGTTGCGGCAATCGCAGGCACAAGAGAATCCCGCGGGACAGCAGAAGCCCTCCTAAGGCCGCGTAGAGCGTCGCCATGAAATAGTCACCCTGTATCGGTTGCCCCTTGTTGTTGCTTGGAACGTGGGGCGGCGCGATCTTTTGGGCATCCTGCACTGTTGGTGCGTTCTTTTTCCCACATATGCCGCCTGTTACCCGACAGGTTACCCCCGTCAAAAACGCAGCGTAACGGCGTCTGCTCGAAGTCCGCTATCTGCCTGATTTTGTGGTGTTTTTTGGCTCCGGCGGTAGGGATCGAACCTACGACCAATTGATTAACAGTCAACTGCTCTACCGCTGAGCTACGCCGGAACGCGGTGTGGTCGGTCTATAGCAATGGGTTACGGCCCCGTCCAGTGGGCCCGGACGCTTTTTTCACAAATGCGATCTAGGGCTGTTGCAATGCAAAAACAGCCTCAGGAGACAACATAGGTTGCGCGCTCACTTGCCCTGCTGTGACCAGGGCAACCAAATGGGCAAAGACATTGCGCCCGGCAGCCACGTAGAGCGCCTGATCAATGTCTGTATAGATCGTTTTCACGAGATCCATCACACTTGCCGGCCCAGCACGAAGAGCTGTTAAGATCGCCGCCGTACGCGCTATGCGGTGGGCAATCAATTCGTCCAGACGCGCATTTGGCGCAGTGATCGGCGCACCGTGACCAGAATAAAAGATCCGCGCGTCTTGTGCCCTGAGTCTCTCACATGACCTCAAGAAATCGGCCATGTCGCCGTCGGGTGGCGAGACAAGCGATGTCGACCATGCCATGACCGTATCACCAACAAAGATCGCGTCCCCCCATCGCAAAGAGATGTGGTTGCCAAGGTGTCCGGGCGTGTGAAGGACCGTCAGTTCCTTCCCGTCCACTTCTACAATTTCTTCATCCGTAACCAACATGTCAGGCCGAAAACTATGGTCGAGGCCCTCACCACCACCTGTCATCCCTGCATTTGCGAGTTGGGTCATCACGTCGCTGCGTCCCGCAAAAGTATCTCCGAAGGCCACAATGGGTGCCCCCGTCGCATCCGCCAAGGGGCGAGCCAAAGGGGAGTGATCCAAGTGGCTATGGGTGACGAAGATATGGCTCACCACGCGATCGGATAACGCAGCTTGGATCGCACCAAAGTGAGAAGCATCGTTTGGGCCCGGGTCAATCACTGCAACAATGCGATCCCCGAATATGTAGGTATTTGTCCCCGGTCCCGTCATTGGAGAGGGGTTTGGGGCCAAGATACATTGAAGCTCTGGGGTAAGTTGGGTCACTTCACCAGGTAAAGGCGGATCAATGAGCGTCATGGCTTTTCGTTTTCACCGCAGATCGTTAGCTTGGCCCCATGCAGTGGACCTGGTTGAAGAACATTATGCCGCGGCGCCTTTATGCGCGCGCCGCATTGATCCTGGTCTTGCCGGTGATCTTGCTGCAACTCTTGGTATCCATCGTTTTTATCCAGCGCCACTTTGAAGGCGTGACGCAATCGATGACAAGAGCGATGTCGATCGAGCTCCGATATCTGCAAGATCAGATTAACACCGCCTCCACGCCAGAAGATCGGGCCGCGCGCTTGGCTCGGATCAGTCAGGGCCTAGAATTGGAAATCGCACTTGATCCCTCATCACAGCCCGAGGCGGACATTAAACCTTTCCAAGATCTAACCGGGGATACGGTGATTGCGACTCTGAGAGCGCGGATCGATGGCATTGAACGCATCTCTCTCGCTGACAGACGTGTTGTCACGGTTTGGTTAAATACGGACGCTGGCCTGATCGAAGCAACCTTTCAACGCCGCCGGGTGTCGGCCTCAAACCCGCATCAGCTATTGGTCATAATGGTCGTGATTGGCGGTTTGATGACGATGATCGCCTACTTCTTTCTGCGCAATCAGTTACGCCCGATCAAGCGCATGGCCGATGCAGCGACGGCCTACGGCAAGGGGCGGATCGTCGACTTCAACCCCACCGGCGCGGTCGAGGTTCGTGCTGCCGGCATGGCTTTTTTGGATATGCGCAACCGGATTGAACGGCAAACCCAATCGCGGACCTTGATGCTCTCTGGTGTTAGTCACGATCTGCGCACCCCCCTCACCCGCATGCGTCTCGGATTGTCGATGATTGATGACAAAGACGTCGCACCACTGGAAAAGGATGTTGAGGAAATGCAGCACCTGCTGGATGGGTTTCTCGACTTCGCGCGCAGTGATGCCGCCGACACATTGGAGCCGACCCTTCCGCAAGATTTGATCTCGTCTGTGATGGACGACGCCAAACGGACAGGTCAGAACCTGACGACGACCGACATCGCGGAAGAAGAAGTGCAGATCGCGATGCGACCAATGGCTATCCGACGTGCGCTGGACAACCTAATTGGTAACGCCTTGCGATATGGAACCCAGGCGCAACTAGGCCTGTCGGTGACCGACCGAACGGTGCGGTTCACCGTGGAAGACAACGGGCCCGGCATTCCACCCGACAAACGTGAAGACGCCACGCGCCCCTTCGTCCGGCTTGATGAAGCGCGCAACCAAGACAAGGGAAGTGGTGTCGGCCTCGGGCTGTCGATTGTCAGCGATATTGCCCGCACCCATGGCGGCATGCTTCGCTTGGGCGAAAGCGCATCGCTTGGCGGGCTTAAGGCAGAGCTTGTCTTGGCCCGTTAAACCAATTCTGCGTCGGACATGATCTCAACCAAAGCAGGACCATCTATGGCAATTGCCTCTACCAGCGCTGTTTCGACATCGTCCCCGGATGTGACTTTCGCTCCGTGAATGCCGCACAGACGCGCGAAAGCGGCAAAAGATGGATTGACCAGTGACGTCTCCCACACTGGCCACTCTCCAGCCCGCTGCTCCTTCGAAATCTTGCCAAGCTCGTCGTTGTGCAGAAGAACATGGGTGATATCCATCCCGTACTTCGCAAGCGTCGTCAGTTCCATCGCGTATTGGCCAAAACCACCGTCACCGGAGATCGAGATCACCTTGCGGCCCTTCAAATCCGCAAAGTCCTTAGTTGCGGCCCAGGCCCCCATGGCCGCCGGAAGGGAAAACCCAATTGAGCCGAGGTAGCCAGACATCAAAACGCGTTGCCCTTTGGTTTCGAAGTACCGGCCGAATGAGTAGGTGTTGTTCCCGACATCCACGGCAATGATCGCATCGTCCGGTGTTACCCGTGCGAGTGCTGCGAATATCGCCGCCGAATGGACGCCTTTGGTTCCTTCCTCTGCTAGGCGACTATCCTTTTCGTCGCGCCAAATGCTCCACCGTTCGGCCAGTTCTGTGATTTGATCCGCCGCGTCCGAGGGATTAGAGAGTTGCGGCATAACTGATGCACAAAATGCGCCAATTTCACCCCAAACCGGTAGCGTGACAGGATGGAACTTGCCCAACTGCATGCGTTCATAATCCACTTGGATCGTCGGTTTTTTCGGATTGATCCCCGTGTGGTTTGAAAATGACGTTCCAAGAGCGATCAACAGGTCCGCTTCGTTCATGAACCAACTGGCGATTGGGGTGCCTGATCGACCAAGAACGCCTGCAGCATTTGGATGCGTATCGGCAATCAGGCCTTTGCCCTTGAATGTGGTTACGACGGGGGCACCGATGGCCTCTGCCATGGTGATAATCGCCTCACGAGCCTCCCATGCGCCGTGACCGATAATGATCATTGGGCGTTTAGCTGCGTTGATCATGCCGACGGCGGAGGTCACATCTGCATCCGACGGGACGACAGTCGGACCACTCAGTCGGCCCGTCGGTTCTGCAGCCGGGGCATCGCTGGGTTGGGTCTGCACATCATCGGGGAAAATCAGATGTGCCACATCCCGCTCGACTAAAGCGGTTTTGCAGGCGAGCGAAGCAAGCTCCGTGTGCCGCGACGTCGACAGGACCGGCTGCGAGAACCGGCTGACGGCCTGGAATGCGGACCGTAGATCAATGTCCTGGAAGGCCCCTGGCCCCATTACTTGGGTTTGGACCTGACCGGTTAGTGCCAGCACCGGTGCGCGGTCAACTTTGGCGTCCCACATACCAGTCAGCAGATTGGTGGCCCCGGGGCCGGCGATGGCCAAACAGGCCGCAGGTGTACCGGTCAGTTTTCCATATGCAGAAGCAGCAAAGGCCGCCGCCCCTTCGTGACGGATTCCCACGTAGTGCATCTCACCATCCGCGACGCGACGCCGGATCGCATCAGCCAGCCCAAGGTTCGAATGGCCGACCATGCCAAATACGCTCTTTACCCCCCAGTTTACCAACGTCTCTGCGATGGCATCCGTGACGGTGCGTGTATGCGGTGGCTCGGGCGTAAGCCCGACAAAGACCTCTCCATTTCGAACCTCGACGGGATAGATTTTTTGGCCGGTGTCTTCATGCCCACCAGGTGGCGCACCAGTTATCGGGTCAAAGTCCCACCCGTGCCAGGGACACCGGATCCAACACTTGCCCTCAACACCTTTCTCGATGCTGCCTTCACCCAAAGGGCCACCTTGGTGCGGGCAGTGGTTATCCATTGCGGCCCATTGGCCCTCAAAATGGGACAAGCAAAGATAGGTCGTCCTGGCCGTGACGGTTTTGACCCGACCTTCCGGCAGGTCTTCAACCTTGCCGACGCTGATCCAATCCAATTCGCTCATCTCATCCCTCCCATTGGTGCCGCACTCATCAAGGTCGGCATACATCCAATGGGGCACACTTTGGCTTCAGAAAAAACCTACGTATCGCGTCATCGCAAAACTGTGAAAATTTTTATCTTGAATCGGCTGAGAGCCATCGTGCAACCGCGTCGCACTCGAGGGCCGTGTCATCGGTCTAATCAGGTGATAAATCGGAGGTTTTGTGGCGGACAGACAGGGATTCGAACCCTGGAGACGGTCTCCCGCCTACACACTTTCCAGGCGTGCGCCTTCGACCACTCGGCCACCTGTCCGTAGCGCGTCTCTTAGCGTTGATGCGGGGGGCTTTGCAAGACCCGCCCCGGAAATTTCCGGGGCTAGCCCGCTCCCCCGTTTGGCTGACCGGGGTGGCGTAGTGTAAGCGCAAAAACACCGGCCAGCAGTATCTCACCGGCCGCAGCCCAGATAATCGAGAGCGCAGCATCGCCAGAGACGTAAGCGTATATCCCAGTCAGAGCAACGCCGACATACGCCGCGATCATCGCCCAGCTAACGACCCATTGCACCGCCAAGTCGAGCGATCCACGAAGGAGCCCGGTAATCAACGCTAGGCCGAGCAGCATGGGCGCGCCACGTCGCCCCATAAATTCGGCCCCATCGTTGGCAGGCCCGCCGTAGCCAGCCACGTAATTTGCTGGGGCGATCAAGAGGATCGCAAAGAGGACCAAACACACGATGGTCGACACTAAGCAAGCGATACGAAAACTAATCATTCTTGGTCCTCAGGTTCTCCGCGCACCCCAAAGAAGGTCACGTCTTCAACAAAATACTGATAGCTGTCAGCATTGATAAGTGCGCCGCGTGGCGCACGCCGCGCCATCGTGCTGCATTCTTCGCGCGAATAGCAGAGGTCTTCGGTGCCTGCGACGCTCTCAAAATGGCTGAGCTCATGGATGATCGTCCCGGCCCGCGTCCCGTTTCCAGCGGTGATCGACTCCGCTGTGAGTAGCTTCATCGTATCCATCTGAAAGAAATTGTCGCACAGGTGAACCAGGTAGGGATCGTCCAAATTGACAAAAGCAAAGACGTCCCCGGCACAAAGACCCTGTCCGTTGTTCTTACAGGCTGCTGCGACTTCGCCTGAACGCAGGGACTTCACCATGCTCTTCAGATTGCCACGTACGATTTCGCCATTTTTGCGATTGTAAGGCCCAAACCACCGGTCGAACGTTGGGTTCGGCCCAATGGCTGTTGTGGCGGTCAGTGCCAGTCGTTCTGCACGGTCGACCGCTGCAAGAAACTGACCGCGTTCTGTCTTGGTACAGGCATCAAAGGCGGCAGCCGGTCCCGCAAGCAAACCGACAGTTAAAATCGCAGCCAGTCTCACGACGTCAGATGCAAGCTAACACGGCGGTTTTGCTTGCCTTTCTTTTCAATCTTGCCCAATCGAACGGGACCAATTTCTTTCGTTCCAGCGACATGTGTCCCCCCGCAAGGCTGGAGGTCAGCTGTATTTTCACCGACCCCGATCCGGACCAAGCGGATTCGCCCAGCCCCGCGTGGCGGTTTGGCCGAGAGCGTCTTCACCAGCTCCGGCTGTGCGTCCAAGGTCTCTTCCGAGATCCATTCCTCGGACACCGGGAAGTCGCAGCCGATCAATCGATTGAGCGTTCTCTCAAGCTCTGCCTTGTCTTCGGGCGCATCAGGCATGTCGAAATCCAAACGGCCCTTGTCGGCACTGATGGAGCCACCGGTGACAGGCAAAGGGATGACAACCGACAAAAGATGCAGCGCGGTGTGGACCCGCATATGACGGTAGCGTCGGTCCCAATCGATTTCCTGTTGCACCAAACCGCCAACCTCGGGGAGCTCAACTGGCTCTGCCGGAATAAGAACAATTTTGCCGTCCGGCCCTTTCACCGTCGTGGCAATTTCCATGGAACCCGTGGTCTCTCCAAGACCCCAACGCAGCATTCCGTTGTCGCCAGGTTGACCGCCCGCTGTCGGGTAAAAAACAGAAGCATCAAGAACGATCCCGCCTTCTTCTGTGATCGCTTTGACGCGTGCAGGTGCGGCGCGCTTGTAAGCGTCATCAAGATATAACGGCGTAGTGGCCATGCGGGTAATCTGCTCTTGCAACTAGCGGGTATCTCCCGCCTTTGTAGCCAAGAATGAACAAATCCTTCACCTGAGGCAAGTATTTGGCTGGAAATGCTTCCTAACCGCGGCCCCCAACTGTCTGAACCCCGACTCCTTTTTGGGCGTTTAGTGGTCTTCGAACATGGAAGGCAGTGTTGGACCTGATTGATCAAGCCAGTCAGGCACCGGTAGGCCCTTTTCTTGCAAGAAGGCAGGATTAAAAAGCTTCGATTGGTAGCGCGTGCCGTAGTCACAGAGGATCGTAACGATCGTGTGTCCCGGTCCCATCTCGCGCGCCATCGCCATCGCGCCGGCAATATTCACGCCAGTCGAGCCGCCCATGACCAATCCTTCGTCTTTGAGCAGATCAAACACAATCGGCAAAGCTTCTGCATCTGCGATCCGGCAGGTGAAGTCTGGTTTGAAGCCCTCAAGGTTAGCGGTGATCCGCCCCTGACCGATCCCTTCCGTGATTGAGTTACCGGGATTGTCTTCGCCTGTGAAAAGCTTCAAAAGCCCTGCACCTTCGGGGTCTGCAAGGCCCACTTTCACGCCCTTTGGTTGCAGGGCTTCCGCGACGCCAGCGACTGTTCCCCCCGAGCCCGCGGCGCAGATAAAGCCATCCACTTCACCACCTGTCTGCTCCCAAATCTCGGGGCCGGTGGTCTCAATATGCGCCCGACGGTTGGCTGTGTTGTCAAATTGGTTTGCCCAGATCGCGCCATTTGGCTCTGTTTCTGCAAGCTTGGAGGCCAAACGGCCTGAGTACTTCACGTAGTTGTTTGGGTTCTTGTAGGGCACCGCAGGTACTTGCACCAATTCGGCACCCGCCAAGCGGATCATCTCTTTTTTCTCTTCTGATTGGGTCTCTGGAATCACAATGATTGTTTTGAAACCCATCGACGCCCCAACCAGCGCTAAACCGATGCCGGTGTTTCCGGCCGTGCCTTCCACAATGGTGCCGCCCGGCTTCAAGTCTCCCCGCGCGATGGCATCCTTAATGATGAAAAGCGCTGCGCGATCCTTCACGGACTGACCAGGATTCAGAAATTCTGCCTTGCCAAGAATGGTACAGCCCGTTGCCTCGGACGCGCCGCGCAGTCTGATCAAAGGTGTGTTACCAACCGCCGCAGCAAGGTCAGATTTGATGTAAGCTGAAGTGGACATGAGAAGCCGCCTTAAAGTGAGATCACCTGATTAAGACGCGCCACTCTGAAACTCAAGCTGCCGCACGCAATCTCGATCGATGACGCGACAGCCACAAAAGCATTGAAATGAGTGGGCCAACGTTTGCTTCACCAGTCTCAATCAAGCTCATCGCATTTTCGAACGGCATGACATGTAGTCGCAAATCCTCATGCTCTTCCGCCAGACCGCCAGTGTAGACAGTGGGATGCGGCAACGAGACCAGCGCCAAATAGCAGTAAAAGTAATCTGTTGCGCCACCGGGAGATGCGTAGCACTCGAACATCTTTTCGAGCCCAACTGTTGCGAGACTGGCTTCTTCCTCCAGCTCTCGCGCTGCCGCTTCGTAGGGTGTCTCGCCCGGATCGACCATGCCCGCCACAGGTTCCAACGACCAAGGGTTCACGGCCCCCCGGATCAATGGACCTGTGCGAATTTGTTCCACCAACAGTATGCAGTCGCTGACCGGATCGTATGGCAAAGCGAGTGCCGCATCTACGCCCACCATCACCTCGCGGTTCAAAACGGGAGATTGGCTGTCTTGGAATGTACGGTGTTGCAGCTCAAAACCGCAGAACTTGAAAAAGTCGCCATATAGGGGTTTGCGGGCCAACACGGTGTAGTCACCCGCTTGCGCATCGTATCGCACAGCGCTTGGCGCTGCATCTTGAGCCGCCCGGACGCGGGCCGCAGCGCGGGAACCGATCATGTGCCATTGTTGCCTCAGGCGTGTTGAGTCCATCGGCGGATCTGACTCCGCGATCTCCACAGCGCGTTGGCGGCTAATCTCCCCTTGCAGGGTCTCCCAAGCTGTAAACGACCAAAGTTCGTCGCTGAGAGCGACAGAGGGCAGTGGCATGTAGACGCGTGCCTCAATCTGGTGCCCCCCCGCACTGACGGGCAAACGTTTCACCGTATAGTCAAAAGATGTCTCGTACACGTCCAGAACCGCCTTTTCGGCGTCCGAAAGATCCGTGATCAACAGGCCTTCTGCGCGCAGCCCTTCAGCCGGAGTCAGCGCAGGGAGCAGCGCATCTCGTTGCGATACAACTTTATAGCCATTGAGGTATGCGCCAATGGAAATCGTTTCGCGCCCAATCAAGCAGTCGCGAAGAATCTTATCCTGAAGTGTTCCGTATAGGAACGTAGGCACGCTACGGGAGCCGTTTTCCGACAAATTCCGTGATCAAGCCAGCCATAATAGCGCCCCCTAAGATGAGTATGCCCAAGTCCTGTACAAGAAAGAATGGGATCCATTCCATCATAATCTCAAAGACGTTAACAACCGCCTCAACCGGACCATCATAGGACCGACGAAACGACTTTTTAACCATGTCCAAGAATGACATGATGAAAAAGACCGAAAAAAGGACTGCGACGATGGTTGTGATGCCATTGGACAGTCCGGGCCGATATCCATTGCCTGCCTTTGTCCCACAGAGCAACCATCCGATGATCGCACCAGCGGCACCGTTCAGCGGCACCCAATAGTACGGTTCTTGTGCTTCCGGGAAGTATGGGCTGGCCTGAAAGGCCCAAGCAAGGGCCAAGAGGCCGAACAAAACAGCGGCTGTCATTCGCGCGGCGGTGGGCATGCTCTGTCTCCTGTACACACACCCTATGATGGCCGGTCTTACGCCGTTTTTGTCAGGGTGATCTGCGTCACGTCACAATTTCCGGAGTCGAACGTGGCAGCACAAGATGTCAGATAAAAGTTCCACATGCGGCGAAAACGTGCATCAAAGCCCATTTTTGCCGCCTGATCCCACTTTTCGTTGAAAGTGTCGTACCAGCGCTTCAATGTCAGCGCGTAACTTGGCCCAAACTCGACCGATTTGGCCACTTGCAGTCCACGTTCAACGGCGACTTCCCGAAGCTTTGTTGGGCTTGGAAGCATACCACCTGGGAAAATGTACTTCTGAATGAAATCAGGACGGCTGCGATACGGCTCCCATCGGCGGTCGCAAACCGTAATGATCTGCAGCGTGGCATTTGCCCCCGGTTTCAAGCGTTCGCGGACAGTGTCGAAGTAGACCGGCCAATACTTCTCGCCTACGGCCTCAAACATCTCAATTGATGCGATGCCATCGTAGGTACCGGTTTCGTCGCGATAGTCCTGCAGCTTGAAGTCAACACGGTCTGATAACCCTGCCTTCTCAATACGTTGTTTGGCGTAGTTAAACTGTTCTTGGCTAATCGTAAGCCCAGTTACTTTCAGGCCCCGCTCCTTCGCGGCATATTCGGCGAAACCACCCCAACCGCATCCGATTTCCAGCACATGATCGCCGGGTTCTGCACCCATTTCATCAACCATGGATTTGTACTTTTCGGTTTGTGCAGCCTCCGTACTTTCCTGTCCGGTTAAGAACTTCGCCGATGAATAGGTCATCGTGTCGTCAAGCCAAAGACCGTAGAAGTCGTTTCCGAGGTCGTAGTGGTGCGCGATGTTCTTCTTGGCTTGCGCTTTCGAATTTGATTGCAACCAGAACCGTATTTTTTCAAAGGTTTGGACCCAGAACTGCCCTGGAAACGTATCGTAGATCTCTTCCGCGTCGCCATCGTGCATCAGATACATGAAGGCCATGAGGTCCGGCGTGGACCACGACCCATCGAGATAGGCCTCCGAGAACCCAATATCACCTTCCCGAATGACACGCGTGAAGACATCCGGGTCATGCACCTGAACTTCTGCAACATACCCAGGGTCGCATCCGTCCACCCTAAAGCACCGTCCGTCCGGCAACACAATGTCAAGCCGCCCACGACGCATCTTCTGCAACACCTCAAAAACATATGTGAAGTAGCGTGGGAGGTCCGTTTGCCCCGCTGTACTTGTCAAAATCGTCATGATCGCCCCGTCGTTTCTGGCTGTGCTGGCAAATTCACAGCGCCCCGTCAGAAGGTTAGCGTTTTGTTAACAGGAGTCACGAAAATTCGCGTGCAAACTGTCAGTTCAAGTTTACATCGCCGCATACTGTCTTGCTTTCAAGGCATTAGAAGCCTCTGCTCTCGTATGCTGCGAGCGCAATCTTGCGCCCTTCATCTGCTGGCACCAATGGACTTGGGTAAAGATCATCTATTGAGAGCCGCCAACTTTCGGGAATGGCATCAAAGTAGCTTCGCGCCGTCTCAGGTGGGTTGCGTTGTCCTTCGGCAATCCAACGCTGGGCATAAAGCTTGTCTTTGTCGAACTTGTCGAGCTGCGTAACAGGATTAAACACCCGAAAGTATGGCGTCGCGTCTGGCCCAGATCCCGCCGACCATTGCCAGCCCATCGCATTGCTGGCCGGGTCCCAGTCTGTCAGGCAATCTGCAAACCAATCCAAACCAATTTTCCAGTGGGTAAGGAGGTGTTTGGTCAAATAGGAGGCCACGATCATCCGCCCGCGGTTGTGCATGGTCCCTGTGACATACATCTCGCGCATGGCTGCATCGACGAATGGAATGCCCGTGCGACCTTGCTTCCAAGCGACAACCTTTGGATCAAAGGCATCTGTGTTCCAGGGAAAGGCATCCCAGTCCTCTTTCCAGTTCCCGGTCTCGATCCGGGGGGTATGATGCGACAAGTGATAGGCAAACTCGCGCCAAACTAGTTCCTTGAGGAATACCTCAGCGTCAGCTTGACCTTTGTGCAGAGCCGCCCAGCCGGCGTGCCAGCACGTCGCGGGAGAAATTTCGCCGTATGTCAGGTTCTCTGACAATCCGGAAGTTCCCTTCACCGCCGGGAGATCCCGCCGAGACTGATACTGCGCAATGTCGTTTGCAACGAAGGCCTGCAAGCGGTCGCGCGCGGCCTGTTCGCCCACGACGCAGTACTTCGCGACAATGGGCGCGCCGCGGTGCATATCTGCAGCCATCTTCCAATCTGCCAGTGCTTCGCTCTGTGGCCACGTTTCAGGAGCCGGAATTGTCCCTGGTTCGGCAATAGGCGTAGCAACATCTCGGTTCCGCACCATCCGCCACATCGGCGTATAGACTTTGTAAAAGCCACCTGTCTTGGTGGAGACGGTCCAAGGCTCGAAGAGCAAATGCCCAGGGAAGCTTTGGACATCGACGCCCTGCTCTTTCAGCGCTGCCTTGACGGGCACATCCCGTGCTTTCGCCACGACGTCATATTGGCGTGACCAGTACACGGCTGTGGCGCCCGTTTCCCGCATCATTGCTTCGAGGATTGGGAGCGCCTGACCACGCCGCAATATAAGCCGGCTTCCCTTAGCCGCTAGATCTTGAGAGAGTGCGTGTAATGACTGCTCCAGTCGGAACCGTGGTGCGGCGCCTTGCTGGGCAGTCACTTCATCATAGATAAACAAGGGGATCACCGGCCGCCCTGTTGCGCAAGCTGCAGTGAGGGCTTGATGGTCGCCAAGACGTAGGTCCCGGCGGAACCAGAGCACTATGGGTCTTTTGTCGGGCATCTGAGGTTCTTTTTCATGTGTTGCCCATGACTTAGCGCACCAGGGCAGAGATCAAGGCGGCAAAAAGAAAAGGGCCCCGCACCAGCGAGGCCCGGTCCAAAATCTTCGAATGCAAGCTACTCTGCCGGCGTCCCAATGATGTCATCAGCCAGCGTCGGCACGCCCGCCGCTTCCCGCCGTCCATCATTGTAGATCGCTTTTATTAAGGCAAAGCACATCAGCACCATCACGATGGAGAACGGCAAGGCACCGATCACCATGGCGGTCTGGATCGCACCTGTTCCTCCTGAGATCAGCAAGCCACCGACCACAAACGCAAGCGCCGCACCCCAGAACAAGATGTGTGGACGCGCCTTCGGACCTTCGTCACCCGCGGCATTGATCGTATTCACAATCAGCACGGCGGAGTCAGCCGATGTCACGAGGAAGGTCATGAGCAAGACAACAATCACAACCGCCATGCCCCATGCCAAGGCCTCGGCAATGGGTGCGAGCATGAACTCAGTCATCGCGAAAATCTTGTCGCCGTTTGCGGCTTCGAGGATCAAGCCACCGGCATCGCCGTTCAACTCAAGATCGATTGCGGTGCCGCCGGCCCAAGCGAACCAGACGAAGCACATCAGCGATGGTACGATCATCGCACCCAGCACAAACTCACGGATACTGCGTCCACGAGAGATGCGCGCCAGGAAAAGACCCACGAAGGGGGCAAAAGCGATCCACCAGGCCCAGTAGAATACCGGCCACCAGCCTTGCCACTGCGCGAGTAGGAAGGCTTCAGATCCTTCCACACCGTCAGAGGCATAGACGTTGAAGCTCAGGAAAGGCAGTTGGATCAGATAATCGAAGATCCCAACGAAGAAGGCCGATGCGCCAAAGAACGTCGCGCCAAAGAGGATGAAGAAGCCCAACAGGAAGATCGACAATACCATGTTGATGTTTGACAGCCATTTGATGCCTTTACCGACACCTGAAAGGGCGGACAGGGTCGAAGCGCCCATGATCACCAACAAAGCGACAACAATTCCCAAGGTCGTAGCAGAGCCATCCTCAAGCGCGAGACCGCCGATCCCGATCCGGGTCAAACCAGCAACGAATTGCTCCACACCGAAACCTAGGGTCTGTGCGACGCCAAGGATGGTTGCGACCACAGCAACGATATCAATGATATGACCGAGGGTCCCCGACAAGGACTTGCCAAAGAGCGGCGTCAATGACGACCGGATCGTCAATGGCAAACCACGGCGATAGCTGAAGAATGCAAGCGACAAACCGGCGATCGCATAGCAGGCCCAGGCACCAAGCCCCCAGTGCAGGAAAGACCAAACATAGGCCGTCCGCACGTTATTCTGGTCCAGAGGGTCCGTCAGTCCTTGAATCACTGACGGGTTATTCTGGAAGTGGGCAACCGGTTCGGCAACCGCCCACGTCAGCATACCGACACCAATACCGGCGCCGAACATCATGGAAAACCATGAGAAATTTGAAAACTCAGGTTTTTCACCCGCTTGGCCCAACGTCATCCGCCCTGCCGTCGGCCACAGCGCCAACCCTAAGCACACCAAGACAAAGAATGTCACCGTCCAAATGTACCAAGCCGCAAAGTTGCGCAGGATAACTTGGTTCCAAGCACCCAAAACCTCGCCGGCCCATTCAGGCCAGACGATGGCCCAAACGACCAGAACACTAATGATGATTTTCGAAACCACCGTCACATTGACGCTGAAACCGCTGTAGAAGCCCGTATCAGCCGTCTTGATTGGTAGTTCCGCCAGAGGCGGCTTAACTGTCATGATGTTCCCCGTTGGCTATGGTTATTGGGAACAGTGTGTTGCCGTTCCGGTTGTGATGTAACCCCGAAATGCGACAGATTGGCGCAAATGACAGATTTGTGACAGTAAATCTGCTCAAATGTCAGACTTTTTGAAAACCGAACATCGAAATTTCATAAAACTGTTGGGGGCACCGAAGTTTTTACGAATCGCGGATCTGATCCATAGTCTCAAAAATGATATTTCTGAATGAATTGAGCGCCCCGGCCTGTCTGGCCGAGACGCCCATTGCGCATATTTGAACGCATAAATTAAGCGTTGACGTCAACCACAACGCGACCTTTGACCTTGCCCTTTAGGATGTCCTTACCTAACTGCGGCAGATCCGCCAGGGTCGCCGGCTGGATCATTGTTTCAAGCTTGTCCATGGGAAGGTCTTTCGCAATCCGCTCCCAAGCCCGCACGCGGTTATCATACGGCTGCATAACACTGTCGATCCCCAAGAGATTGACGCCGCGCAGCAAGAAAGGAATGACGGTCGCCGGAAGGCCGGCGCCGCCAGCCAGCCCAACCGCGGAGACTGAGGCGCCATATTTCATCTGCCCCAATAACCGGGCCAACATGTCACCACCCACAGCATCAACACAGCCGCCCCAGGTCTCCGCCTCAAGGGGCCGCTTCGTCGTTTCATTGATCTCATCGCGCGCAACAATTTGTGTAGCACCCAACCCGGTGAGGTAGTCTGCCGTCTCTGGCCGACCTGTGACTGCAGCGACTTCGTAGCCGAGCTGAGCGAGGATCGCCGTAGCGACCGACCCGACACCACCGGCCGCGCCCGTGACCAGGACAGGCCCGTCCTTGATACCGTGGTCCTCCAACGCCATGACGGCCAGCATCGCTGTAAATCCTGCTGTCCCAACGGCCATAGCCTGTTTTGCACTAAGCCCATCGGGCAGTGGTACCAGCCAATCGGCCTTAACACGCGCCTTTTGCGCGTATCCACCCCAGTGCGCTTCGCCGACGCGCCAGCCCGTCAGGACAACCTTGTCGCCGGGCGCGTAACGGGCGTCTTCTGACGTCTCAACGGTACCCGCATAGTCGATCCCGGGCACGTGCGGATAGTTTCGCACCAGACCACCGCCTGGCCCAATGCACAGACCGTCTTTGTAGTTCACGGTGGAATACTCGACCGCGACCGTCACGTTCCCTTCTGGCAGATCATCCAGACTGATCTCTGTGACTGCGGCGCTGGTTTTGCCCTCGTCGTCCTTGTTGACCATCAAAGCTTGAAACATCGTTTATCCTTTCTTCCGACGCATGTACGTCGTGCCTAATTCCAAAAGTTCTCGTTCACCGTCGCCTCGCGCGGTCCGTCTTGTGTGTCCACCATGAGCTTTGTGCCAGGGTCCCAATGGGTCATCCGGACCATGCCGATCGCAACGTTGGTGTCGAAGTCGGGAGATCGCGCAGCCGAGGTCACCTGTCCAACGCGCTGGGTGCCAACCATCAATGGCCAAACGCGATCGCAAGGTGGAACGTCTCCCTCAATCCGAATGGGGCGAATTTGTTGCACCGGGCCCTCTTTTGCCACCCGTAGCAAGGCATCGCGGCCAACACAGCCAATCGCAGTCTGAATCGAACAGAACCGCCCTAGGCCACATTCGTGGGGGGTGTTATCCCGTGTCATATCGTTGCCGAACGACAGCAGACCGCTTTCGATGCGTTCAATCCCATTAGGGCAACCGGCGCGCACATTGAGATCTTCACCGGCGGCAAAAAGCGCGTCCCACAGGGGTTCGCCTAAGTCCGCGCCATCGACATAGATTTCAAAACCGCCTTGCTTGGAATAGCCCGAGCGCGCAATGACGAGCCAACGCCCCTCGAATTCAAACCATCCAAACCGGAAGAAGCGGATCGCGGCGATACTTTCACCGAACACCCGGATCATCAGCTCTTCAGCCTTCGGTCCTTGCACAGCCAACGGCGATATATCGGGTTCATCGACGAGGACATCCAAGCGATAACCGTAGGCCAAGCCTTTGACCCAGAACAGAAGATCGCTGTCAGCGATCGAGATCCACCAGCGGTCGTCGGATAGTTTCAGCGCGACAGGATCGTTTAACATACCGCCCGTCTCATCGACGATGGGGACGTAGTAGCATTGGCCCGGCAACATGCCGCGTAAATCCCGCGGTGTGAGCATCTGCATCAAACGGGCAGAATCAGGGCCACGAAGCTCTACTTGCCTCTCAACGGAGACATCCCAGACCTGCACGTGTTTCTTCAAATGGTGGTAATCGGCTTCCACGCTTTCAAACACCGCTGGGAGCAGCATATGGTTGTAAGTCGTGTAAGCTGAGACGCCGGCCGCCTCTACGCGAGACGAAAATGGGGTACGGCGCAATCTGCGAGATGGGGAAACCAAAGCCATTTCAGACCTCCGGCATAAAGACCAAATCTGTGCGGTCGGGGGATTGCCCCGCCGCGGTGAGCATCGCATGGATCTGACCCCGATGATGGGTCTGATGATTAAAAAAGTGGGTCACGCAAACCGCCTTGGCCCGTGAAACCTCAGCGTTGATGCTACCTGAAAACCAAGTTAGATCGCCCGTTAGGTCGATCGCCGTCAGGTGCCGCGCCCATTCTTCGATCCGGGCATCTAGCCGGACACGGTCAGCCGCCCATACAGCCATCGTTGGCGCGATAGTCGTGCTGCTGGCGATTTCGGTACTCGGTGCTTGACCGCCATCAAACCGGGACATCCACAAAAGATCGCCCCATAGCAGATGGTTCAGTGTGGCCTCAAGCGACCCGAAAAAAACGCCACGATCTTTTGTCAGCTCATCTTCTTCTAATGGGTCAACGCATCGCAAGATGCTTTTGTTTTGCCAACTATTGTAGGCAGCCATCACCCGACAAAAGTCCGGCGTGATCACGGCTTCGGACCTTGCCAATCGATGGGGCAAATCTCCGCGGATTTTCCACCAAAATCCCAAACCCGACCATAGTCGCGTACACGTGACTTTAGCCCTTGCGCAGCGATGATGTCAGGGCCCATCCAATACTTCGAATTCGACACCATCACCGGGTGATCTTTCGACTGCCCCGTGATCATTTCGATCTCACCTTGGATTTTGCGACCGATGTAGATCCCGCGTTTGGTTCCATCCCGAACGATCTCCACTTTTTCACGCTCTGCGCCGATAATCTCGGACACCAACATGGTAAAAAGCCCCGTCGTCCCACCAGCCTGACCGCTGAAGATCTTAAGGATCCCGTTGTATGCCTTTTGCGTCGCGCGCTCATCCACATAGGCAGCAACTTTCCAATTCCCTTCTGCCATCTTGCCGGGAATGTCGACCAACAGGCCAATGTTCAAACCACCAAGGTCTTCGCCCTCAAAATGGCCCTCATCAATCGCTATGGCCATCCACGCATGGCAATAACCTTCAGTTGGCGGGTGGGCGCCCAATGAGACAACGCATGGGCAGAACGTGGTACATGAGCAATTCAGAAACAGCTCGCCCTTAATCTTCCATTCTGTCGGCTGCAGCTTGCGCCGTTTGGGGTTTTCCATCCGGCTGTCGATCCGCTGCGAAATAGCAATCCGGTCGCTCGGTTTGACTGTCTCTTTTGCCATATTCCGTCCCTTCCCTAAGTAGCCGCCATGACCGTAACCCCAATCCCCGCGAGGATGAGCACAACCCCAGCGGGTTTGGTCGCGCGCGCACCGATGTCGGGCAGCTTTTCGAACACCATAAAGAGCGTCGCGAGACCCATCCACAGGAGGCTCATCACCCCGCCAACAAACCCAAGTACCATAAAGCCCCAGCAACACCCGACACAAAACGCGCCGAGGCCGAGGCCCATGCGCAATCCACCACCAAAACCGGTTCTCCAGTGGCCCAGAAAATAGGTCATAGGCGCGTGGCACACGCCATGGCAGATTTCTTTCGCGCGGGTGAACTGAAACGCGCCGACGACAATCAGGAGCACAGCTGCGAAAAAGCCCGTCGTTGAGATTCCCAAAGTGTCAATCAGCTGACCTGCAATCAGCCCCAACTGGATCAAGGTGATCAAGGCTGCAAAACCGACCCATACAATGAAGTACCCCAGCAAAACCCCGATCCAACCGGCGCGGGTGCCATCTGCGCTCACCATCAAGCGCTCGTAGTCGCGCAACGTTGGGACGAGTGTCGGAAGCATCATCGCCGCCATCATGATACCCCACATCGGGAACAAGGCCCCGAAGGTCGTCATTGGCATCATGTTCATGCCTACAGGCCGCCCAATGACATCAACACCGGACATCCGGGCCATTTGAAACAAGAACGCCCAGGCCGTCAAAATGGCTGCGAAGAAAGCAACCCAGAGAATTGACCTTAAAGGGAATTGAACTGGTGACGTGTCCAAAGCAATCGCCCTCCCCTGCGACTCAGATGTTGTCAAGCATATGTCAGACGTGCAATTGTCTGACAAATGAAAATTGACCCCGACAGTGACAAAGATTTGTCAGCGCAGATTGCGGCGGCCATCCGTGATGCGATTGTATCTGGTGACCTGCCGGTTGATGAGCGTTTGCCTTCTGAAGCCGAATTGTCCGAACAATTCGATGTGTCGCGACCGACCGTTCGCGAAGCGTTGAAGCGATTGGCAGCGCAATCCTTGATCCGGACCCAGCGTGGTGCGACTGGCGGCGCCTTTGTGAATCGGCTTCGGTTTGAAGACGCTTACGGTCAACAGATCACCACCTCGACGCTGCTTTTGTCGATGAATTCCGTCAGCTTCGGAACGGCCTGTGAAGCCCGATACGCGCTTGAACGCGCCTGCGCCCCTTTGGCGGCGACCCGGCGAACCGCTGACCATCTGGCGACCATGCGCGCCGAAGCCCATAGACAGGCGCAACCGGGCTTGACCGATGAGGCCTTCTGCGCTTCCGACGTCGCATTTCATCGAGCCCTTGTTGATGCCGCCGATAACCCGGTCCTGTCCTATCAGTTGGCCGGGGCTGTGGAGGCGATGCAACCGCTGATGAACATGATCACATTCTCGGCGCGTGATCGCGCCCAGATCATTGAACTGCACAATGCGATCGCGGATGCACTCGACGCACATGATGCGGGCCGTGCCGATGATCTTTTGGTCCAACTGTCCGACTATACCCAAAAGCTCGCCAATGACGTTTTTGAAGCACGGGCGGCTGTGCGCAAAGCGTCGGGCACGGATCACTGAAACCTGATGTGAATGTGATTGGTTGCAGTGGCGTCTGACCCACTATGCACAGTGTGGGAGGCATGAGTTCGCATCCCACACTCTGCTTACTCAGACGCGAAGGGCCCGACCATGGCAACGAACTCCGGTTTCATTCTTTCAGTTGCGAAAGCTGCGGCGATAGTGACACTTCTCGCTGCCCCGTCCTGGGCGTACGCGCAGGATCTGCCCGATTATGTGATTGAAGAGTTTGGCGCGCCACCTGCAGTGCCGGACGGGCCTATGTCTGATGCACTCACCACTGCAATCCAGACGGCGTTCATCGATAGCATCTTGGACTCTCGTTGGGGCGACCCGCAAGAAGCAGCCCTTGTCACTCTTTCAGCCTCCAAGGACCCGCGCATTGCGTGGATCATCACGGATCTTTTACGCTTCATCCAAAATCGGGAATTTAGCCAAATCCTAGCCAGTGTCGCGACTGATGTCTTGGGCACAGACATGCAGACGGCAAATCCCTGGAACACTATTACAAATCACTTGATGGCCTGGGACATTCCGGCGCCACCTAACTATCTGGCGACAAAGAAGACCATCTTCACGACCATTGTGCCTGGATGGGACCGTATCTTTGCCGAAGGTGATATCGATTGGCGGATTGTCTCGTGGGGGGGCGTACTGATTGACGACCGACCTTATGATACGACAGATGACGCTTGCAATTGCATTCCTGCAGCAGACAACCCCGAGGTGTCAACGGCCGCCGAAGCGACTTGGCTGGAAGATGATGACGTCGTCTTTGGGATTGAGGTGAACGGCGAATACCGTGCCTACCCGCGCCAAATCATGGAGGTGCGGGAAATGGTCAATGACACCCTCGGTGGTCGTGATCTGGGCATCCCCTACTGTACACTTTGCGGCGCGGCGCAGGCCTATTTTACAGACGATGTGCCAGAAGGTGTGGATCGCCCTATCCTACGGACTTCAGGGCTGCTGAGCCGGTCCAACAAGGTGATGTATGACCTCGAGACCTATTCGGTGTTTGACACCTTCCGTGGCAACGCAGTCACCGGGCCTTTGGCGGAACAGGGCGTCGTGCTCCAACAAGCGACGGTTGTGACAACAGATTGGGGAACGTGGAAAGAGGCGCATCCAGAAACGACTGTTCTTCTCGAACGTTACGCGCTGGGCCGCGATCCTGATTTCCGCAACGGACGAGATGCCAACGGCCCGATCTTCCCAGTAGGCGACGTGGACCCTCGCTTGACAGTGCATGAAGACGTCATTGGTGCGATCACGGCCTCTGGCAAGCCTGTCGCGTTTCAGCGCTCACAAGCCTTGTTAGCGCTCAGGGACGGGCAAGACGTTGGGTTCGAAAACGTGAAACTTGTTCTTGATGCGGGCGGCATTCGCGCGACAGATGCGGATGGCACTGACATTGGCAGTCATGAAGCGTTCTGGTTTGCGTGGTCACAGTTTTACCCCGGCACAGAACTCTGGCCGGGGTAAAACCAGCGACTAGCCGGGTCATGACAAGGAGATCTCGGTGTCCGCTGTCCTTTCCAACCGGCACGCCCAAAGCATGATCGCGAGAAATCCCAGGTTCAACACCGCGTTGAAAGGGGCCCCAGCTGCGATGGACGCGGTGCTGTCTACAACATACCAAACCCAGGCCGTCGTGCGGACCACTTTGGCCCCAGCCATCGGTGACACTGGCACGACTTGGGTCGCGACGGCCCATAACATCGCGCCAAGACCAGCTGTCAGGCCACCAGCAATGCCGACTAGCAAAGGAACCGGCGCCGAGATCACTGCGGCGTCCGGCTGCATCGGCCAATAGGCAAGCTGTAAAAACGGTTTGGCCCCGGCGTTCAAGAATGGTAGCGCCAGCAATGCAAAGCCAACGCCGAATGCGATCAGAACAGCGCCGGCCCGGCGCATCCTCGTTTGTTGGGGTGTCATATCAGGCTCCTTTCAGTGTTGGGCCTGACTTAGGCGGGGATCAACATTCAAAACAATTACCTCGGAGGTAGGTGAATTCGGTTTCACCTCGGCGTAGTCTAAGGCAATGACCCACTACCCATTGTTATTGAAAGACTGGCGCCGGCGTCGCCGGATGAGCCAGCTCGACCTCGCACTTGCGGCCGAGGTCAGCGCGCGCCACATCTCATTTCTTGAAACCGGACGTGCCCGCCCCAGCCCCGAAATGATCATGCACCTGTCCGACGTCTTGGAAGTGCCTACCGACGGCTGCAATCAAATGCTGCAAGCCGTGGGATTTGTTCCGCGATATCCCGCTAGGCCGCTTGACGATGGTGCAATGGCACCGGTTAGAGAAGCCGTCAGTTGGACACTTGAGCGTCACGCGCCTTATCCGGGCCTCGCAATGGACCGACTGTGGCAGCTTGTGGCAGTGAATGGACCCGCAACACGGCTTTTTGCCCCATTTGGCATGGCCGTTGGCGACAGCATGCTCGACTTAGTTACCAGCCCCTTGATGCGCGACGTCGTCGAAAACTGGGGGGAAGTGGCGTACTACACTATGTTGCGGCTGCGCGCGGAAAGCAGCAAGGCGGGCGGCATACCCGAACTGGATCAAGCGATTGCGGCGCTCAAACCGCAAGTTCAGATCCCAGAGACCACGTCCTCGTTGCCAACTATTCCGACGGTCTACACATGGGGCACGCAACGCCTAGCGCTCTTTGGTACCATCGCACAGTTCAGCACCGTCAATGACGAAACGCTTGAAGATCTCAAAGTGGAGTTGTTCTTCCCGGCCGATAGCGCCAGTGCGACACTACTGAAGAACCTTGCTGATGAGGTGTCCTGATTAGCCTTATTTGCCCCGGGGCCACAAAGCGCTAAGCCTTTGGGAAACAAAGGACCGATCATGGAAATCTTCAACACCCTATTTGCCTTGGTCAGCATCGCGCTGGGCTGCTTTGGCTGGCTCGCTCCCAAATTCACCATGGCGGCGCTTAATCTGGAAGGTCATACCGACACCATGGGCATGTCCGAGATTCGCGCCTCGGTTGGATGCCTCTTTGTCGGGATGGGACTTGGCGCATTCATCATCGGCAGCCCGGACGCCTACGCAACGCTAGGGTTTTGCTGGGTCGGCGCAGCGGTCGGTCGTCTCACCTCTTGTTTGCGAGACGGCGCGACCCAGAAGAAATGGGTGTACTTTGCTGTCGAGGCCGCTGTTGGCCTACCCGCTGTGATCCTCAACATTTGAGTCAGGCTCAGGAATATCCTGCGCCCGAATCCGACCGATCTTTTCAGCCATGTCTTTTTCCCATTCAGGCAGCTTTTCGCGGACAAGCGTCATGAATTCTTCGTTTTCGACGACGGGCACATCTGACCGATAAGCCGCGGCGGCAGTGATCATGGCCTCACGGTCCGTTTCGATGAACGCGTCTTTCATTTGCTCTGCGTGGTGTTTGTGGATACCGAGCGCCTCGTAGGCGGACCGCCCCATCCGCACGGAACTATCGTAGGTTTCGCGAATGATATCCCGACAACCAGCAAACCAGAGGTCGTAAACATGGTTTCGGTCAACGGCACGAGCGATCACATGAACATCGGGGTAGTTCTGATGCATGTAGTGAACTAGCTCCGTGATCTGATCTTTCCCATCAATCGCAATCACCAGCATCTTTGCTTCCGCAATCCCGGCTGCAGCCAACAAGTCGGGTCGTGTCGCATCCCCGTAGTATGTGTGGAACCCGAAGGCGCGTAGGTTCTCAAGCTGCTTTGCGGAGTAGTCGATGACGGTAGTTTTATAGCCAGCTGCGCTCAGCATACGTTCAACGATCCCTCCGACACGTCCCCTGCCAGCAATGATGATATGTCCACTTTCGTCAGGCATTTCATCCGCTTCGCGCTCTTGGTCTTCGCTATACTTCGGTGCGATGACCTGGTCGTAAAGTATGAACAAAGCGGGTGTTAGCAACATCGACAGCGCCACAATCAGCAGAAGTTGATCCGACACCGCAGGTGGGATCACGTCATTCGCAACTGTGAAGGACAACAGGACGAACCCAAATTCACCCGCCTGAGCGAGGCCGAGCGCGGCTAACCACCGATCCGTCCCGCGCAGCCCAAACACGGTCGCTAAAACGTAGATGATCCCAGCTTTCAGCGCCATGAGGCCCAGGGTGCAAACGATGATGAAAAAGAAGTTGCTGAAAAGCAGGCCGAAGTTGATCCCTGCCCCAACCGTCATAAAGAAAACGCCCAGCAAGAGCCCTTTGAAAGGATCAATGTCCGACTCTAACTCATGACGATATTCGCTGTTTGCCAGCACCACGCCCGCGAGGAACGTCCCCAGCGCTGCGGAAAGACCGACCAGCGACATCAGCAATGCAATGCCAACAACCATCATCAGAGCGGTAGCTGTGAAAAGCTCGCGCAAGTTTGCAGCCGAGATGAAGCGGAAAAGCGGTCGGGTCAGATACGATCCGCCCAGGATGACCGCTGCAATCGCCCCAATCGTCACCAGCGCCGTTTGCCAACCATTGAGCCCCTCGACCAGGCTCATGCCCGATCCGTGATCATCTCCGTGGTCGTCTTGCCCATGGTCATCGCCGTGGCTGTCACCCTGGACCGCATCACTCGCGTGCTCAACAGCGCTCGATCCGAAATCCATCAGTTCCGGCATCGCCAAGAGCGGGATCAACGCGAGCATAGGAATGACCGCAATGTCTTGGAAAAGCAGAACCGAGAAACTCCCCTGCCCGCCATCAGACTTCATTAGGCCCTTTTCATTCAGCGTTTGCAAAACGATAGCAGTCGAACTTAAGGCGAGGACCAAACCAATGGCCAAAGCGATAGACCACGGGACACCAAAAATCACGCACACACCCATCACTGCTGCGGTGGTGATCAAAACCTGGCCGCCGCCAAGCCCGAGGAGGCGCGCGCGCATGCCCCACAGCAGCTTCGGTTCCAACTCCAACCCAACCAAGAACAGCATCATCACAACACCGAATTCAGCGAAGTGCTGGATTGCGACAACATCGACGTTCAGGAGGGCTAGGATGGGCGAGATTAAAATGCCTGCGATCAAATATCCCAGGACAGATCCAAGACCCAACCGCGTCGCGATTGGCACGGCCGCAACGCCCGCCACGAGGAATACAAATGCTAGTGCAAGAAAGTCTGTCACGGCGGCCCCCAAATCGCTGGTTGATTAACAGCAACTTATGGCCTGTGGTGGCAGCGACAAGCCCTCAATTGAGGGCCAGTCATTCGGTTAGTTAGTCAACAAGAATCGAACCCGTCGCCTCGGTGGATTCAAACGCCCCATTGGCAAGGTCAAATTCCGAGCTCAAAGCCTGTTCGCAGCTGGTGATCTTTGTGCTGCCTTTGAGGTGCAGGTCGTTGTGGCTCTCCATGTACAGACCAGATGCCGTCAAGTTTCCGGCCGGCACAATTGTTGGCGCGACTGACACAACATTATGCAGTGTTGACGAGCCGCCCATGCGGATCTCGTTCCGACCAAACGCATAGACGCGATAGCTATCTTCGGAACAGGCAAACTCAGTGCCCCAAGTTGCCTTAGATCCCAGATCGATTTTGTCTGCATGCAGGAACATCCGATCAAAGTTGCGATTTGCGCCACCTTGGATTTGGACGTCGCCTCGGCTGACCAAGGCGATCCGATCCAATGAAGCGTCGCCCTTCACGGTGATATGGCCAAGTGAGGCGTAGATCGTGTTTGGCATAAGGTCCGATGCGTTGACCGCGACGTCGTCCTCAAGGCAGACAATGTCTGCTGTGCCGCGGCTGAGGACGAAATCTGGGATCGTGGCACCCAAATACAAACCGTCCACGGCCAGAATTTCACTGATCGGCTTGCGACCATTAGCATCATCATCATCGTCATCTTCGCGAACCGTGTTCCAGCGACATTCTCCGGCCAGTTCCAACCAAAGGTTGTCTTCAATTCCATCCATCCCGGGCAATAGAACCGGGTCGAGATAGCGCGCGATTTTTAATTGCTCTTCGGGTATCGATGATGGCGCGTAGGGCGCCATGGCGATTGCGTCCATGTCATTTGCAGAGAAACGGACGTCTTGGCTAAAGGTGGCCCCACCAGCCGTCCAAACGCCTTGCGCACCATGCACACAGACCGCTCCATTTAGGTTGAGGCCTCCCCCAACGCGGACTTCACCTTCCGAGAGTAGGACAGCGTCTTCGCATGACGCGAAGGCACCACCGCCTCCGCCAGTCCGGGCTGCCGCGACGGTGCTGGCGTAGCGCTCCAGATCTGACAATCCAACATACCGAACAAGAAGTGTCGAAACGGCATTGTCCCGGTGGGCAGAACGTTCAGCTGAAACTGACACGGCTGTCATCGATCCGTCAGGCGATGGACCGGCGACGAATTCGAGGGTTTCAGGGTCGACATGGCCAAACCGAATGTCGGAGTCCCGTATCGCACTGGCCTCTTTGCCCAGGTTCATTTGGATCGTCTGCATCGCAATCGCTCGGGCTTGCGTCGGATTGTCAATATTGGCCGCGGCGGCCAATGCTGCAGCATCGGTTGCGATCTGAAGCTTGAGCTGAACCAAGTTGCCTTGGGCCGTATCCAGTGCGAAGCCACCGATGATCGAGCCGAAGAACATTGCCGCGCCGGCAATATAGGTGCCGGTGCCCTCTTCAGATGTCGCGAAATTGTTGAGGAACGTCTTCATGACCCGCTCCCCTGTCTTTCGACCCACATCGTCACATCTGCACTGATGTCGTTACCGACCAGCTTTCCGCTGATGCTTGTAACTGACTCAGCTGGAACAACGAGTGTCGAGGTCACCAGGTTATCGGCGATCGAGACTGAGGCCTTGGCACCATCGTAGTCTGCCAAGCGCTCTCGTATGTAATCTTCAGCTTGCGCCGGTGTTCGCTGCCCAAGCGCCACCATCCGCGACGCATCACGCGCGACAAGGTGGAAGTCCTGCTGTGCCATCATCGCGATCGACACGTCCGCGAGGAATTGAAACGACACCAAAAGGACCGGGAGCCACAACACGAGTTCAATCGTGAGGCTGGCCTCCTCTTCTCTTAGAAATGTTACCGCCCATCGGCGGAGGTTCGGCAAGAACACGCTAAAAACCCGAAAATTACCGGAAAACTTTCCACATTTGACCGTCTTTCCCATCGAATGAGGCAGAATATGGGCAGAAAGCGGCAATGAACCGCCACAATCCGCGGTTTTACGCCGAGGACTCGGAAACAAACTGTTGATCGTCTGCCCACCACAAGCAGGGGTATTCGCCCAAGAATCGCGCACGCCTTTAGCGTGTATTCATTGCATTCTAACGGGTTGCTGCTTATATCTGCGACGTCCCTCGGGACTATAGACATAAACGCGCTCGTAATAAGCGGATCGGACCCGGGGGCGGTACCCGGCGACTCCACCAACATCCCGGTTGTTTGACGGCGGATGGGGTCGAAATAGGATCGACGAACGTCTAAAGGGGTTAGCTTTGTCTCGGTGAGATACCACCGTTATCGGTTCGATTAGTATAGTTGCAAACAACAACCATGCTCCAGTTGCAGTAGCTGCTTAAGCAGTTCCTAATACTGAAAACTTAAGTCCTAGGGCTTTGCTGCTCTAGGCGGGGTTCGCAGGTACCTGGCAACAGAAACCTGCATTTCCATCCTCGTTCGAATGATTGTGACTTGCTTGGCGCATGTGCCCTAAGCAGAGTGGTCGCCATGAAAGCGTTGCGTCGTTGGATAGCTGGTTTGTTGATGGCGGTGCCAAGTGCGGCACTCGCTTGTGACACCGCTCTCGTCCTGACAATTGATGTCTCTAACTCTGTCGACCCGGCCGAGTATCGCCTCCAAATCGACGGGCTTGCGGACGCGCTGGAAGATCCGGAGATTGTCGAGGCGATGGTGAGAGGAGAAGTTGCTATCGCAGTTGTGCAGTGGTCGGGCGAAAATTGGCAAGACCTGTCCATACCGTGGCGCACGATCCGCACGTCGCTGGATGCCCAGCAGTTGGCCATTGAAACGCGTCTGATGCCGCGTGCATTTGTCCTATCTGACACAGCCCCGGCAGAGGCACTTTACTTTGCGATCGATCTTTTCAGGGACGCCCCCATCTGCCGCCGCAAGGTGATTGACGTCTCTGGTGACGGTACACCAAACGCAGGAGGCAGCACATCGGCAGCGCGCCAAAGCGCGCAACGTGCTGGCATCACGATAAATGGCATCGCGATTGAAGGGATGGGCATGGCCATTACGACGTTCTACCGCCGCCAAGTCATTACCCGCGACGGTTTCGTCATCACCGCACGCACGCACCGCGACTACCCCAATGCAATCCGGCGCAAGTTGATCCGTGAACTCACTCTGCCCTTGGGTTGACGCCCGGCCAACGGTTGGGCACACCCTCAACATGGGGTTTGCGACGCCCCGTGAGGTTTCGGCCAAACGCTCGCATCCACTGACCCTTATCAGAAAGGATGCCCAATGGCCGCCCCTAAACCCAACTTCGGTGAAATCGCTGCATCTCAACTGATGCGCCTAATAGGGCTACCCGATTGTCCATTGATCGTTGATGTTTGTCTCCCTGAGGATGTTGCGTTGGATCCTGTCCGCATCCCAACCAGTTTGTCCGCCTCTCACAAAGATCTTTCTGCTGTTTCGGCACACGCGAGCGGCCGCCCTTGCATCGTTGTTTGCCAGAAGGGAAAGAAACTTAGTCACGGTGCCGCCGCTCAATTGCGCGCGATGGGCTTGCAGGTGGAGGTTCTTGCCGGAGGGATGCAGGCCTGGCGTGCCGCTAGTTTGCCTTCCACGCCGATTGCCGCTTTGCCGCAAACGCCCCTTTGGGTCACGCGCCATCGCCCCAAGATCGATCGCATTGCCTGCCCATGGCTCATCAAACGGTTCGTCGATCCCGCTGCACAGTTTTTCTATGTCCCTCCGCAAGAGGTGATGGCCGTCGCCGAAAAATTCGACGCAATCGCCTTCGACACGCCCGATGCGCCCTTCACCCATCGGGGCGATAAATGCACATTTGACACCATGCTCGATCACTATGACTTGCGGAGTCCGGCTTTGGACCGCTTGTCCGAGGTTGTTCGCGCGGCCGACACGGGTGCCCCACAAGCCTGCCCCGAAGCGGCGGGGTTGTTGGCGGTCTCCGTCGGTTTGTCACGCCAGTATAAAGAAGATCAGGCACAGCTGGCAGCAGCACTGCCGCTTTATGACGCCCTTTACCGCTGGGCCCGTGACGGACAGGCCGAGACACATGATTGGGCAGATGAGGCGCAGCGATGATCGGATGGGGTGAATTGACCCGCGTGTTTGGGCGGATTGGGATATTGTCTTTCGGGGGGCCGGCGGCCCAGATCGCACTGATGCATAAAGAATTGGTGGAAGAGCGAGATTGGCTCACTGAGGACCAATACCTCCGCGCCCTCTCGTTTTGCATGCTTCTCCCCGGACCAGAAGCGATGCAATTGGCCACCTATGCGGGTTGGAGGCAACGCGGGATATTGGGCGGGCTTATTGGTGGTGGGCTCTTCGTCCTTCCCGGCGCCATCGTGATCATGGCTCTCGCCCTCCTCTACGGCGCATATGGAAACTTGAATTTTGTGCAAGCGTTGTTTCTCGGGGTCAAAGCAACTGTGGTCGTGATCGTCATCGAGGCACTTTTGAAAGTTGCGAAGCGTGCGCTCACCTCCTTTAAGGCGCGGTTAATCGCACTGGCTGCATTTGTAGCGCTTTTTTTCTTCGCACTCCCCTTCCCGCTCGTCATTGCCGTTGCAGCGCTGGTTGGCGCTTACGGCGCAGCAGGTCGCGGCGCCGGAGCTGACCCTATCAGACTGCCTTGGCAAAATAGCTTAACAGTCCTTGCGGTTGGCAGCATGATTTGGGCGGCCCCCATTCTGCTTCTTCAATCCGCACATCCCATTCTTACCGACATCGCGGCGTTCTTTGCATGGCTTGCCGTCGTTACTTTTGGCGGGGCTTATGCAGTGTTGGCTTATATGACCCAGGCCGTCGTCGGTGAATTTGGATGGCTGACGACACCGCAAATGATGGATGCCCTAGGACTTGCAGAAACGACGCCTGGACCACTGATTTTGGTGACCCAGTTTGTCGGCATGGTGGCCGCGGCGGAGGTTGGCGGCACGCAACTTGCCATCGCTGCTGGAGCTGTGACGCTTTGGGTGACTTTCGTGCCCTGTTTCATTTGGATTTTTGCGGGTGCCCCCCTCATCGACTGGCTCGCCGATCAACCGCGACTGAAAGCCGCGCTCGCCGGGATTACTGCGGCGGTCGTTGGGGTGATCGCCAATCTCTCGCTTTGGTTTGCGATGCATGTCTTTTTTCGCGATGTCACGGTGATTGAGGCTGGGCCCCTTCGTTTGAGTCTGCCAAATTTGACCTCACTTGATCTGACGGCGATCATACTTGCGGGTGTTGCCGGCACTCTACTACTCTGGCGGAAGTTGAATATAATTTTTGTTTTGCTCATTTCCGTCGCCCTAAGCGGTGCAATTGGTGCGGTCACTTAGTAATGTTGGCAGAGCGCCCCTTTTACTCCCCTCCGAAATCCGTATGCTTTTCGCAACTGCTGCTGAAAGGTACCCCTGCCCGTGACACGATCCATTGACTACGGCAATCTGATGCACCGCGCGATGCGGAGTTTGATTCAGAATGTGCTGGAGGACGTCGCGGCGCGCGGATTGCCGGGGGACCACCACTTCTTCATCACCTTTGACACCATGCACCCAGATGTTGAAATTGCGGATTGGCTGTCTGATCGCTATCCCAATGAAATGACCGTGGTGATCCAACACTGGTTCGACAATTTGGACGTCGGAGATGAAGGTTTCGCCATTACACTGAACTTTGGCGAGAACCCAGAGCCGCTCTATATTCCCTATGACGCCATCCAAACCTTCGTGGACCCATCAGTTGAGTTCGGCTTACGGTTTGAAACGCAGGATGACGACGATAGCGAAGCGCCTGGGCCTGCAATCGTTCCAGAAGTGCCCGAAGCGCCGATGGAAACGGATGTTACCCCAGAAGAACCGGAGCCGGCTGAGCGGAAAGAGGCGGAAGTGGTCAGCCTCGATCAGTTTCGCAAGACCTAAGGCTTCACGCTCCCGCACTGTTAGCGCCACCTTCCGTTGCACTCTGCTAGGGCAGCCGCTATCCCACCTGCGACTAAACTCTGATGGAGCTGCCCCATGACCGCGACACGCACCGAAACCGACAGTTTTGGCCCCCTTGAGGTTCCTGCCGACAAATACTGGGGCGCGCAGACGCAGCGGTCGTTGATGAACTTCCCAATTGGTTGGGAAAAGCAGCCCGTAGCAATCGTGCGCGCCCTGGGTGTGATCAAACAGGCCTGTGCGAAGGCCAACATGGATCGTGGCAAGCTGGATCCCAAGCTGGCGGGTGCGATGATTGAGGCCGCTTCTGAAGTCGTTGCAGGTAAGCTTGATGATCATTTCCCGCTCGTGGTGTGGCAGACTGGTTCGGGTACGCAATCCAACATGAACGCAAATGAAGTTATTTCGAACCGTGCGATCGAAATGTTGGGCGGTGAAATCGGCTCAAAAGATCCGGTGCACCCGAATGACCATTGCAACATGGGTCAGTCGTCAAACGATACCTTCCCGACCGCAATGCACATCGCTGTAGCCACCACCGCGCATGAGGTACTGTTACCCGGTCTAGCTAAGCTGCACAGCGTGTTGGAGCAAAAACAAAAAGAATTCGACGGCATTATCAAGATTGGCCGCACCCATACGATGGATGCGACCCCATTGACGTTGGGCCAGGAATTCTCTGGTTACGTTCATCAGGTAGCCATGGCGATCCGCCGGATCAGGGCAGCTTTGCCCACAATCTACGAATTGGCGCAAGGTGGGACCGCCGTTGGCACCGGTCTCAACACGCCAAAAGGCTGGGGCGAGACAGTCGCGGCTGAGATGGCTGAAATCACGGGGTTACCCTTTGTCACAGCGCCAAACAAGTTTGAGGCCCTCGCAGCCCACGATGCACTTGTCGAAATGTCCGGCGCATTAAAAACGACCGCGGCAAGCCTTTACAAAATCGCCTGCGATATCCGCTTCCTCGGTTCCGGCCCACGCTGCGGCCTAGGAGAGCTGATGCTCCCCGAAAACGAGCCTGGATCATCGATTATGCCTGGCAAAGTGAACCCCACCCAGGTCGAAGCCATCACCCAGGTCTGCGCGCATGTAATGGGCAATGATGCGGCCGTCGGCTTTGCTGGCTCGCAGGGCCATTTCGAACTGAACGTGATGAAGCCGATGATGGCCTACAACGTGCTTCAGTCTATGCAGCTGATCGGCGATGCCGCAGTGGCCTTTACGGACAATTGCGTCGTTGGCATCCAAGCCAACGAAGACCGCATCGGCAAACTGATGCGCGAAAGCCTGATGCTTGTGACCGCTCTTGCGCCTACGATCGGTTACGATAACGCGACCACTGTGGCCAAAACCGCGCACAAAAACGGGACGACGTTGAAAGAAGAGGCGATCAACCTTGGTTTCGTGGATGAAGAGACCTTTGAAAAGGTCGTTCGCCCTGAAGACATGATCGGCCCCAAGTGAGCGCGCCGATCAACCTCAACAAAGTGCGCAAGGCCCGCGCCTTACGATCTTCACGGGCGCGGGCCTTGCGCACTTTGTTGAGGTTGAT
>JBCBHE010000043.1:0-31551 GCA_038526085.1 Pseudomonadota bacterium
AACAGAACGTCAGGATCCATAGAAAGCACCTGTGTTGGGTTACTTTCGACGCAAACTACTCCGCATCTGTCGCAAAAATCAATCTTTCCGCGCAAGGCGCCACACGCAGGATATTGGTAGAGCCCGGTGTATTGAAAGGAACACCTGCTGTGATGACCACCATATCGTCCTCTGACGCAAGCCCTTCGGACTTGGCGGCGCGCACGCCCGCGATCACCGCATCCTTAAAGCGGTCAACCGCGCCGACGATCACACAATTGGTGCCCCAGAGCAGGCACAGCTGGCGCGCGGTTCTGACGTAGTTCGTCAACGCGACGATGGGCACGCGGGGCCGTTCGCGGGACACGAGCGCTGCCGTGCTTCCCGTTTGTGAGAAGCAGCAGATGGCTTTCACATCCGTCGTTTCAGCAATTTCGCGAGCGGCGGAGACAATCCCAAGCGCAACCGAGTCGCCGCTTGAGGTGCGTTGCGCTTCAATGATGCTGGTATAGTTCGGATCCGCTTCAACCTCTTTGGCGACGTTGTCCATCGTGGTGACGGCTTCGATTGGGTAAGATCCTGCCGCAGACTCCGCCGAGAGCATGATCGCATCAGTCCCTTCGTAGATCGCCGTCGCCACGTCGGACACTTCGGCACGCGTCGGCATCGGGCTGTCGATCATGGATTCGAGCATTTGCGTCGCGACAATCACCGGTTTAGCCGCCGCACGGCACTTTCGGATCAAGCGTTTCTGGATTGGGGGCACAGCATGCACTGGTAGTTCGACGCCCAGGTCGCCGCGTGCGACCATGATCCCATCAGACACAGCCAGAATGTCTTCGAAGGCTTTCACCGCCGCGGGTTTCTCAATCTTGGACAGGATCGCGGCGCGCCCATGTGCAAGACCGCGCGCCTCTTCCACGTCCGCTGGACGCTGGACAAAAGACAGCGCAAGCCAGTCGACACCCAGTTCGCACACAAACTCCAGGTCTTTGCGGTCCTTCTCGGACAAGGCCGCAACGGGCAGCACAACGTCTGGTACGTTCACGCCTTTACGGTTTGAGATCGTGCCGCCAACGACCACCTCACAATTGGCAAAGTCAGTCCCGCAGTCCTTGACCTTCAGTTTGATCTTTCCGTCGTTCACTAGCAAATGCGCACCCGGTTCCAGCGCGTCAAAAATCTCTTTGTGAGGGAGCTGCACGCGGGTCAAATCACCTGGCGCATCGTCGAGGTCCAGGCGGAAGGAAGCCCCCGGTACCAGCTCTTCACCATCTTCATTCGCAAAGACGCCAACGCGCAGCTTTGGCCCTTGAAGGTCCGCCAAAATCGCGATGGGTGTATCCATCTCGGCCTCGATCTGGCGAATGATCGAATGGCGCACTCGGATCTCACTGTGGTCCCCGTGGGACATGTTCAGGCGGAACACATCTGCCCCTGCCTCCACCAACGAATTGATCATATCATAATCGTTCGAGGCTGGTCCCAACGTAGCCACGATTTTCACATTGCGATGCCGTCTCATTCAAGCGATCCTTGCTGCTCTAAAGTTCCCCAAAACTCGCGGGAGCGAGCCGTTAGCGATAACGTGGCCGACGCCCTTATACGGTAAATCTTGACCACCACAACTGAACACTACACCAACTGCATGAAACGCCCATGACTGACGCTGCCTTTGAGGTGATCCGCCCTGAATTGCCTTCCCGGTGGCTTGTTACATGCGACCATGCGCGCAACGATGTGCCTGCTTGGATCAATGGGGGTGGCCTGGGATTGTCTGCCGATCAAATGGCCCGGCACATCGCGTATGACATCGGTGCCGCTGGGGTCACACGGCATCTTGCGACAAAGTTGAACGCCACGGCCGTCCTATCGACTTTCTCGCGCCTTGTGATCGATCCCAACCGGGGAGAGGCCGACCCGACACTCGTTATGCGTGTCTCTGACGGTGCAATCATTCCGGCGAACCGTCACATCGACGCCGCAGGAAAAGAAGAACGCTTGAAACGATTGTACCGCCCCTACCACCAAGCCTATGCCGACGCCGCGGCGGCGCGGGACGATACGGTGATCTGCGCGGTGCATTCATTCACGCCCCACATGCAGGGCCGCCCGCCACGCCCTTGGGAAGTTGGTATTCTCTATGCAGATGATGACAGGTTGGCCCGCCCTTTCATCGTCGCCTGCGAAGCCGCTGGGTGGTGCGTTGGAGACAATGAACCCTACATCGGGTACTTCCCCGGTGACGCGATTGACCGGCATGCGACGCCTGCGGGCCGTCCCAATATCCTGATCGAGCTTCGCCAGGATTTGATCGCAGATGAGGCCAGCCAGGCCTTGTGGGCGGGCCGCCTTGCGCCAATATTGATAGAAAGCCTGGCCGCAACCGGCCTCTGAGGGAGAAAAAATGGACGATCAAACCCGTATCGAGCTCGAAGCCGCCGCCTTTCGTCGGCTCCAACAGCACCTGATGGAAGAGCGCACAGACGTACAGAACATCGATATGATGAACCTAGCCGGGTTCTGTCGGAACTGTCTCAGCCGTTGGTATCAAGAGGCTGCGAATGAGCGTGATATCGAGATGAGCAAAGACGAAGGCCGCGAAACTTTTTATGGCATGCCGTTTGCCGAGTGGAAAGAGCAATACCAGACTGAGGCAAGCGACGCAGCAAAAGCGGCATTTGACTCATCCCACAGCTAAGCAGTCGCCCCTAGGACTTGGCGTCCTGCTGTTTGGAAAACTCGGTCTCGCCACCTTCAGCCAAAATTTTGGCTTGGGACACCCAATCATCACGGGTCAAACGTCCTTTGAACCCTTGCAAATTTTCGTCAACCCAAGCGATTTCTGACTCTGTCCAATTGGCGATCTGGTCGTAGTGCCAGAAGCCCAGCATATTGCACATCTGCTCCATCCGCGGACCGACACCGCTGATCCGTTTGAGATCATCAGCCTTGCCATCGCGCGGCGCGTCAAGCTGTTCAGGAACCGTCCCTGTCATGGTGGGGGCGGCGCTCGCCGTTTCAACCGCAGGCGCCTCAGCAGCCGCCAACTGTGAGCGCAGTTGCGCATTTTCGGCCTGCAGACGATCTGCATCACCGGCGCCAGCGGTCGCTGCTTGGTTGCCGAAGATCAACCAACCCGCAATCAACCCAATGAGGGCCGCAAGCACCAGCAGGACCCAGATTTCGGTAAGTAGAAATCCCCATTCCTGAAACATGTGTGTTCTCCGTCTCTATCCGCCCACGCCCCGCGGCGGGTTATTCGAAATTCCAGTTAAACTCTGTTCGGCGGTTCGCCGCCCGGCCTTCTTCTGTTTCATTGTCAGCCACCGGCTGCGTGTCCCCGTATCCGGTCGCCGTCACGACAACACGCGCCAAGCCGCGCGCCAGCATGGCCTCACGCACGGCATCCGCGCGGGCCTGGCTTAACGCCAAGTTCGCCTCTGGGTCGCCTGTGTTGTCTGTATGTCCGGCGACTTGCACGAAGACGCCGCCCTCGACAGCGCATTTCAGAGCCAATGCAGACAATGCGTTGATCGCCCGAATGGATTGCACATCAAGGTCCGCAGAGCCGCTCAAGAATTGTACCTGATCCCGTTCCAAAACAGCGTCCGACTGCGCGGCGCAGCTTTCTGGGGTTGGGAAGAAATCAAACGTTGGTAGCCAAAAACCACCTGTGAAAACTTCCGCTGTTCCGGTGAAGATGTTGCGCCGCTGGGTTCCATTTGCAGGCAGCTGAGTCGGCGCCGACACGTTCAGAGCAATCGTATCACCAATGGCGTCTTGAAGTGTCGGCGTCAGCGCCGCAGCATCCACACCTGGTGAAGCGATCGCCTCAATAGTGGATTGCTCACCCGTTTCGGTGGCTGTGAAGCTTTGAAGTTCTGGCAGGAACGGACGCAATGATGCAAGGGGGCCAAGCACATCCGCATCGGTGTCCAGTGCAATTTGATGCAGGTCTCCTTCGCTCACGATGACGCCAAGCGCATCAGCGACATCCGTGCGTGACACACCGTCTGGGAAACTGCCTGAAACGGTTGCGCCTTGCCCTGCATCAAAAGTCACCACAAAGGGTTTCGGTTGGCCGGCCTCTGAAATCGCGAGATCCGCTGCCGTCCCGCCGCCGAAGTCACCGAGGGCTGCAAGAGCTGCCTGCTGTTCTGCGACCGAGAATGCGACACCGGACAATGCCAGTGTTTCTCCCTCGATCGTCAGAACACCCGTTTCGAGCGTGTTGAGCGCTTCCAAACCGGCTTGACCAATTGCTGGCCATGCGCCGGTCTCATCTGCAATAAAGGCAACCTCAACCCCATCGGGCGCATCTGCGAAATCCACCGGAACTTTGCCACTGGCCGCCAGACCCGCTTGGCTCTTCTCGACCGTCAGACGGAACGGTGTGCCATCGTCGAAGAGCGTCAGATCCGTCATTGCAAGATAGCCTTCGGGCACGTCGGCCAAGGCGGCCTCTGCTGCTGCAATTCCGTCTGGTGTCCCAACGCCGTTCAAGATCACAGAGCGGCCTTCCAGCGCCATCTGCCCTTCGTTCAATGCGCCCAGCGCCGACAGGGCCGAGGTGGCAAATCCAGGCCATAGACCATCTTCTGAGGCAATGTCTGCTTCTTGGAGGTCAAGTTCACCCTTTGCTTCCGCAATTGCGACGGAAGAAACGTCAAGGTCAGCCGGGATCTTGCCCCCACCGGACACCGTTGTGCCGTCAAATTCCAACATCAGCCGCAGGGGCGTCCCATCGTCATAGATCGCAATGTCCGTGACGGCAGAATATCCGTCTGGCAGGTCCGCCAAGGCCGCTTCTGCGGCAGCGATTCCGTCGGGCGTTCCAACGCCCGTCAGCGTCAGGGCCATATCCTCGAGCGCGAGGTCTCCGCTCACAAGTGCCCCCATGGCTCCGAGTGCTGCGGTCGCAAACTTGGGCCATGCGCCGTCTGCGGATGGCAACACGGCCTCGTCAATCTCAAGTGTACCAGACGCGCCCGCGATCGCGATGTCCGCCAAAGGCAAATCGGCAGGAATTTTACCAGTCCCTGTCAAGGCGGTGCCGTCGTAAGCCAGATTGAGCCTGAGCGGGGTACCATCATCCTCTAGAAGGATATCTTGGGAAACTGCGTAGTCATCAGGCAAATCTGATAATGCCGTATCTAAGGCGGCGAGTGCGTCAGGGTCAGAAACTTGTCCGGTCACAGACATGTTCGTGTCAGAAATGCTGATCGTCCCGCTTTGCAGGGTTTCACCTGCCGCTGCGGCGACTGCGATTGCATCACCCCACGCCGCATTGGGCTCCCCATTTGCGACTTCAAGCGCCTCGAACCCAAGTGCTTCCTTTGCATCAGCCGATGGCGCGTATCCCGTCACGCTGATGCCATCTTCGCCGACAGTCACATCAGCCACGTATGGGCTTATCACAGGCAGGACGGACAGCCCTTCCATCGAAACAACGCGGCGGCCCGATACGCCATCGAGAGCTGCCAATAGTGCGTCTTGCTCCGCCGCGTCTTCGACCGTGCCCGTCACCGTGATATCGCGTCCGGATACCGTAGCGGATACATTATGTTGTGCGGTTCCAGCCACTGCGGCCGCCGCGATTGCGATCTCATCCTGCATTGCAACCGCTGGACCTTGCGTGGCATACCACCCAAGTCCACCGACACCGGCCACCAAAACCAGCCCGCCTATTAGCCCGCGCATCGTTCTGCTCCACTCGTCGCGTTCTTATTAACGCTAGTTGCGATGATCTGACGGGTCAGAGCAAGGGAAAATGGCTAAATTGCGGCCTTCCGGCTCTCTTCGAGGTAAATTTCACGCAAACGCGTTGCAATTGGGCCCGGTTCACCTGTTCCGATGGCGTGATCATCAAGTTCAACGACCGGCATCACAAACGTTGACGCGGACGTAATAAAGGCCTCATCGGCTGCCTTGGCTTCCTCAATGGTGAAGCCACGTTCTTCGACCTGCATCTGAGCCTCGCGTGCAAAACGCAGCACGGCCGCGCGCGTAATTCCGTGCAGAATCTCATTGCCCAGATGCCGCGTAATGATGGTGTTCCCCTTCACAATGTAAGCATTGTTCGAGGACCCTTCGGTGATCAGCCCCTCTTCCACCATCCACGCATCATCTTTGCCAGCCGCTTTCGCTGCCATCTTCGCCATCGATGGATAAAGCAACTGCACTGTCTTGATATCACGCCGGGCCCAGCGCTGATCAGGGATGGAGATGACCTTGATCCCCGTCTTTGCCGCCGGGCTATTGGCTAAGCCCGGCTTGTTTTGCGTAAACAGAACCAGGGTCGGCTTTGTGGATGCCGGATCAGGATAAACAAAGTCACGATCATCAGGCGCACCGCGCGTGATTTGAAGATAGATCATTCCTTCTTCGATGCCGTTCAAAAGAACCAACTGCCGATGGATATCCAGCAGGTCGTCAAACGCCTCTGGCTTCTCCATGCCCAGTTCATCCAGGGACCGCGCCAACCGTTTGGAATGGCCATCAAAATCAATCAGCTTTCCATCCAAAACGGAGGTTACCTCATAAACCCCATCCGCCATCAAGAAGCCCCGGTCAAAGATCGAAACCTTCGCCTCGGTCTCCGGTAGATATTGGCCGTTTAGATAGACAGTGCGCATCGCGTTATCCCCAAAGTGCAGCAGCCGGGGCGTGAACGCCCGCTGCGTCAAAAGTCAAAGGTGTTGCGCGGTCTTCGGCCAAGAGCAGCGGACCGTCAAGGTCTGTTAACGCGACACCCTGCGCGAGAAGCACCGCCGGTGCCATCGCCAGCGACGACCCAACCATACAACCCACCATAATCTGATAGCCTTCGCTCAGGGCCGCCTCTTTCAAAGCCATCGCTTCTGTCAGCCCCCCCGCCTTATCGAGCTTTATGTTGATCATATCGTACTTGCCTTTCAGCGCGGGCAGGCTGTCACGGTCATGACAGGATTCATCTGCACACACAGGAAGCGGTCGCGCAATCTCGGCAAGCATCTCATCAGCGCCAGCCGGCAGAGGTTGCTCAACCATCGCAACACCTAGTCGTAAAAGGTGCGGCGCGAGATCCGCATAAACTTCGGCGGTCCAGCCTTCATTGGCATCTACGATAATTCGGGCATTGGGTGCGCCCCGCCGCACGGCTTCCAAACGCAGCATGTCGTCCGGCGTGCCAAGCTTGATCTTCAAAAGCGGGCGATGGGCGTTCTTCGCCGCTTGTGCCTCCATCTTTTCAGGCACGTCCAGCGACAGTGTATAAGCCGTTATCTCCGGGCGCGGTGGCACCTGCGCCATCAGCTCCCAAACACGCTGGCCGGCTTGCTTTGCGGCGAGGTCCCAAAATGCACAATCCAAGGCGTTGCGTGCCGCACCCGCGGGCAAAGCATCCCCCAACTCCGCCCAAGACCCGGTAAACCCGGTGATCTGATCCGTCACGCTGTCTGGCGTTTCGCCGTACCGCGCATAGGGCACACATTCGCCCCACCCCTGGGCACCCCGATCCGAGACAGTGACAGTCAGCACCTCTGCCTGCGTGCGCGACCCACGACTAATGGTAAAGACGTCTGCCAGTGGGAACACATCGTTCGAGACTTGAATGTCCATTCCGCTCATTTTCTTCCGGTTGAAAATATCTTGGGTGGGTCCGAAGGACGGGGGCAAAGCCCATAACTCGGGGTGGGCGGGCAGGCCCGACCACCTTAGATCGCCGCAAGCGCATCCACCAGTTTTCCGGCACCAAACCGGAACGGATCTGTGGTGGGCAAACGCATCCGGTCCTCGACCTCGGCGCAATAGGCTGCCGCCTCATCATCACCCAACTTTGACGAATTGATCGCGACCCCAACAATCTGGCAGTCTGGGTTCGCAATACGGGCAATTGGCAACGCCATGTCGCGCAAATCTTCCAGTGAAGGAATATTATACTCCGGCAAGCCCCGCATATGGCGGCGTGTTGGTTCGTGAACCAGAACCAACGCATCTGGCTGACCACCGTGAATCAATGCCATCGTCACACCCGAATAGGACACGTGATAAAGGCTGCCCTGCCCCTCAATATGATCCCAGTGATCAGGATCGTTGTCTGGTGTCAGATATTCAACAGCGCCCGCCATAAAGTCTGCGATCACCGCGTCCAATGGGACGCCGCCACCGGTAATCAAAATGCCCGTCTGTCCGGTTGGCCGGAATGTCGTTTTCATCCCGCGCTTTTGCATTTCCGCATCCATGCACAGGCCCGTGTACATCTTACCGACAGAGCAATCCGTCCCAATCGCAAGACACCGCTTGCCGGTGCGCTTCTTTCCGTTGGCGATTGGATAGGCCACCGAAGGGATACGCACATCATGCAGCGTCTGGCCGTTCACCCGCGCTGCGGCGACAAGTGCGTCCTCATCCCGCAACAAATTGTGCAGTCCGGAGGCGATGTCGTAGCCCATGCCCAAGGCCTTCACGAGCACTTCTTTCCAAGCTTCCGACAGATACCCACCGCGGTTCGCCACACCGATCACCAGCGTCTTGGCCCCGGCTGCGATCCCTTCTTCAAGCGTAAGATCTGTCAGTCCGACATCTGCCTTGCATCCGTCCATGCGAAATTGGCCGACAGCGTTCTGGGGGCGCCAGTCTCGGATACCTTGGGCCACCTTCGCGGAGAGCTGATCATGCGCATCGCCCAAAAACAAAAGATAAGGTGTCTGGATCATAGTTGGCCCCCAAGCGTCATAAAGTAATCTTGCGGCCTTATCCGGTAAAGACCACGCAATGTCCCGCGATAGTGCGCGTGCATATGCAAAATTGCGGGAGATTCTTCGGTCATATCAGAGATGATTGAATGATTCTTGCTTGTTTTCGTCATCTAGAATCGGCTTCATTGCAAATGAAAAGGCCCGGGTGCGAAACCCGGGCCTCTCTATCAATTTACGTCAGGGATTAGCCCTGCGAAAACTCAGGATATGCTTCCATGCCCAGTTCGGATGTATCGAGACCCTGGATCTCTGCTTCTTCGCTGACCCGGATGCCCATGACCATCTTCAGAATGTACCAGAGTACCAGGGACATCACGAATGTCGCACCGATGATGGCAACCATACCAGTCACCTGTGCGGTCACTGTAGATGTGCCAGTCAGAACAACCGCGAAGGTGCCCCAGATACCCGCAAAACCGTGAACTGGGATCGCACCGACCACGTCGTCGATAAACAGCTTGTCCAGCAGCGGGATTGTGAACACGACGATTGCGCCACCAACACCACCAATGATCAGCGCCAAGAACAGCGAAGGCGCGAGCGGCTCAGCCGTGATCGACACCAGGCCGGCCAGCGCGCCGTTCAGGATCATGGTCAGGTCAGGCTTGCCGTACAAGATCTGCGTCAAGATCAACGCCGTCACCGCACCGGCCGCAGCGGCCATGTTGGTGTTAGCGAAGATCCGGGAGACATCAGCAATGTCACCAACAGACCCCATGGCCAACTGCGAACCGCCGTTGAAGCCGAACCAGCCCAGCCACAGGATGAACATGCCCAATGTCGCCATTGGCAGGTTCGAACCAGGCATTGGAACGACCATACCGTCCTTGTACTTGCCAAGGCGTGGCCCCAGCACGATCGCACCGGCAAAGGCCGCTGCCGCACCACAAGCGTGCACAACTGTTGAACCCGCAAAGTCAGAGAAGCCAACGTTCTCGGACAGCCAACCGCCGCCCCACTGCCAGGATGCTGTCAGCGGGTAGATGAAACCAGTCAGAACAGCTGTGAAGATCAGGAACGGCCAGAGCTTGATCCGCTCTGCCAGTGCGCCAGAGACGATCGACGCGGTTGCGGCACAGAACATCAGCTGGAAGATGTAGTCAGACCCGGTTGATGCGTAGGCCGCATCGTCTGCGTCCGCCAAAGTCACGCCAACAGGTTCCAGTACACCAACAGCTGGGAACAGCGCGGAGAACCAGCCTTCAATGGCCCAGTCGCCCAGTGGATACATCAGGTTATAACCGATCAACCAGTACATGATTGCTGCGATCGAGAAGAGCGCAACGTTCTTTGTCATCTGCGTGCTCGCATTCTTCGAGCGAACCAAGCCGCCTTCCAGCATCGCAAAGCCCGCTGCCATAAAGAACACGAGGAAACCGCCGACCAAGAACAACAAGGAGTTCATGATCCAGACAAATTCATCGGCCGAGACGGGCGCCGCCGCATCCTGAGCGAGGCCCGCCGTCGGCACCGCCATTAGGGCGGCGAGGGGCAAAAGTTTGGTGAGTTTCATAGTCGGATGTCCCTTCTTTGTAACGCGACTAAAGCGCGTCATCGTTCGTTTCGCCGGTGCGGACGCGCAGTGCGCCTTCGACATCCAACGTGAAAATCTTGCCGTCCCCGATTTTCTCGGTTTTGGCAGTCTCTGCGATTGTGCTGACTACTTGTTCAGCCATGCTGTCCTGCACGACGATCTCGAGCTTCACCTTCGGCACAAAGTTCACCGCATATTCCGCGCCACGATAAATTTCGGTGTGCCCAGATTGAGAGCCGAAGCCCTTAATCTCGGACACCATCATGCCGCGCACGCCGATACCGGTCAGCGCTTCGCGGACCTCCTCGAGCTTGAACGGTTTGATTGTTGCAATGATGAGTTTCACGTCTATCCCCTTGCAGTTTCAGTCCCTCGCGCACGTTCCCCGCGCACTAATGCTTGAAAAAGGAGCAATTGCTGTCCGAGTGACAACGATTCCAAGGCTTTCTGAGCCGCTGGAAAACAAAAATTGCACAATTTTTGCACAATTTTTGTGATCTGCTTATTATTTGGACATTTTGAAAACTTCAAAATTCGCCGCCAAGGCGCTCTACAATTGCTTGCCCTCGGTGTAGTCTCTCCCCAAATGTCCCAAGAAGACATCCCAACGATACGGTTGAGGCATGAGCGGTAAATCAGGAAAACGCCCCCCATTGGTGGCCGAAAAGCGCTATGGAAGCGGTGCCAGTAAGAAGGCTACGCCCAAAAAAACGGCGTCATCACGTCGCAAACCGCGCAAGACAGCGCGCAAACCCGCGAAACGGCGGGGCTTAGTCGGCTTTCTGCTCGCATTTATCGCCGGTATTTTCCGGGCCATGTGGCGTTTCATTTTTGCTGGGGCGACTGCGGTAGCCGTGATGATCGGTATCGGCGTTTTCTACTTCGCCGCCACGATGCCGCCGATGGAAGATGTTATCGACGGCCGTGCGCGCGGGTCCGTCACGCTCGCAGACCGCAACGGTGAGGTGTTTGCGTGGCGGGGGGACCAGTTCGGCGGCATGATCACGGTTGATACGGTCAGCCCACACCTCGTGAACGCTGTGATCAGCCAAGAAGATAAGCGCTTTTATCGCCATCCTGGCGTCGATCCGCGCGGTGTCGCCTCAGCCATTCGTATCAACCTTCGCGCAGGGCGCGGTCCCCTGTCAGGCAACGGCGGCTCCACTGTCACACAGCAGGTCGCGAAACTTCTTTGCCTCGGGACTCCGTACGATCCGAATGAGTGGGCCTCTGAGGCCGCATACGAAGCCGACTGCCGACGCACAACCATTTGGCGGAAAGTGAAAGAAGCTGTGTACGCAATGGGAATGGAGGTCGCGTATACGAAAGACGAAATACTCTCGATCTATCTCAACCGCGCCTACTTGGGTGCGGGATCTCGTGGGTTCGCCGCCGCCGCGGAACGATACTTCAACACACCACCATCGGCGCTCTCACCCGCCGAGTCCGCTATGTTGACCAGTACCCTCCCAGCCCCGTCTGCGCGCGCACCAACGCGAGACTTAGAAGCTGCTCAACGCCGCGCCAACGTCGTCATCGGACTGATGGAAGCACAAGGGCGCATATCCCCGCAGGAGGCGGCCTACGCACGCGAAAATCCTGCGACCTTGTCCCGTGCGGCGAAACAAGACGCCGGAGGGTTCTTTGCGGACTGGGTCATGGCCTCTGGACCGGAGTTCTTTACCAACGACACAACTGAAGACGTCAATATAACGACGACCTTCGACCAAGAGATCCAGTTCGCAGCAGAAGAGGCCCTTACATGGGTGTTTGAAAATCAAGTCCGCGCAGGGTCAGAGGCAGAAGCTGCAATTGTTGTGATGTCCGCGGACGGCGCCGTCCGGGCCATGGTTGGTGGGCGAAAAGACCCCGCGCCAGGCGACTTTAACCGTGCAATCCAAGCCGTCCGCCAGCCAGGTTCGGCTTTTAAACCGTTTATCTATGCTGCCGCGTTAGAGCTTGATGTTTCACCGAATGACCTTTTGGACGACGTACCACGCTGCTGGACGACGCCCGGATCGGGCGAGTGGTGCCCGCAAAATTACGACAGAAATTTCAAAGGCCAAATGACGCTCACCCAGTCGCTGGCCGAAAGCCGAAACATTCCCGCAGTCGTTTTGTCAGAATTTGTTGGCCGCGATATCGTGCGTGAGGTTGCGGCCCGGTTTGGCATTGCAAGCGACCTGGCCGATGGGCCTGCCCTCGCCCTGGGCGTATCGGAAAGCACGCTTCTGGAAATGACCGGCGCCTACGCTGGCTTCCTGAATGGGGGATCAGCGGTTGTCCCCTATGGTTTGGTCGAACTGCGCATCCAAGGGGACGACGAGCCCTTAATGGGTCTCGGCGGCGGGATGCAAGAGCGGGTGATCCGTGAACGCGCCGCGCGGGAGCTGACATGGATGATGCATCAAGTGATCGAAAACGGGACAGGCGAACGCGCCAAGATCCCAGGGTGGCAGATTGCTGGAAAGACGGGCACCACGCAGTCCGCACGGGACGCATGGTTTATCGGGTTCACCGGGGAATATGTTGCGGGGGTCTGGATGGGTTATGATGATAATAGCCCGTTAACCGGCGTGACGGGCGGCGGGCTCCCCGCCGAAATTTGGAAGCAAGCCATGACACGAATCCTCGCCGATCGCACCCCTGTGGCGTTGCCGATGGAGGCACCCGCAGCCGCAGTGATCCCACAGCATAGTGGTACCCAAGCGCCATCACCAGGCGCCCCCGGTGCACCAGCCAGCCCATCTGGAAATGATGGTATCCTTGACTTGCTCGGACGGATCCTTGGTGGCAATTAGACAGGCGGCAAACGTCAACAGAATTCATTCGCAACAGCCGATGGGTTTCTTGGCCAACCGCGCGGGCTGAATCGTGCGGCGCCCTCTAAGCCGCTCGAACGGTTTGCAAATTGCACGCTGCTCAACCAAGTCGACCCGGACCACGCGATCAACCTCTTGCGGCTGTTCCAACGTCATAATCCGCAGCCCAGCGTTGCCTGGCGCAAACTCGATCTGAAGCGAAACATCCGAAAGTTGAGGCAACTTCTTGACGCTCCGCTCAGCGATCGCAACGAACTTTTCGACGTTCATGTGACCGCCGTCGGATCCATCCAAGAGCTGCAGGCGGGCCTCGTCCCACGTTTCAATCTGGCCGCCACAATCAATACCTATCGACGTCAGATGACGCATCTCGGTCACGTGGTATCCACCGCCGATATCGACCCCATCGACCGTAAAAACCAAAGGTGCATTTGGGTCCATTTTGCCAAGGAAGGACAGGAGTTCTTGAAGTTTCATCTTCGACAACCTTTCATTTCAATGATTCTTGAAGTATTATTAGACACACACCGAAATCATTTCAAGGATCATTGAAATATGGATGAAAAGGAGGCTGCTGGTGTCTTTCAGGCCCTCGCAAACGCGGACCGGCTTGGCGTCATCCGGGCGCTGGTGGTTGCCGGGCCTGACGGGCTCAGTGCGGGAGACATTGCCATAGAGGTTGGTGCTGCACCGTCACGCGCATCCTTCCATTTGGCTGCACTTGCTGACGCTGGAATCGTCGAAAGAGAACGACAGTCCCGCAGTCTACAGTACCGCTTGAGCTTCGAACGCCTTGGCGCTTTGCTCAATTTCTTGATGGAAGACTGCTGCGGTGGCAGTGCGCAGCTTCGCGCATGTACAACAGGCTGTTCATGTGGGCCTGCCCCCGAAAAAGGGCGCTAGATCGCGCCAATCCGGGCAGACAGAGCGTCCATGCTGCGTCCTTCACTGTCCAGGATGGCGCCAATCTCGGCCCGCTCCGTCAACAGCATATTTACGCCCTCAATGATGAAGTTGAAGAACTTGTGACTGCCAGAGCGATCAGAAACATGGAAGTCCATTCGCAAAGGAGAACGACCGCGCAGCTTGACAGTGGTCTCAACCTCGATCCAACTTTTGACAGCCTCTGCCCCTTCGACAGTGATCTCGCCACCCACAAACTCTTGGAAGCGGCGACCGTATTTGCTGGCGATGTAGTGACGGAAGGCGGCGGTATAAGTGCGCATTTGTGCAGCGGATGCAGCCCGCGCATCCGCCCCAAGACAGTAACGCGCGATGGTAGGCACATCAGAATACTTATCGAAGAGGCCCGCAAAATCGCTGATCATCGCCGCCTCAGACTTGCCAGAGGCGATCACCGCATTTACCTCCGCCACAAGCGACGTGACCATGGCTTGCGATGTTTCCATAGAGAGCGCTGCAGCGCGCATCGGGACCAAGGAACTAGCAGTGAAGACAATCATCTGACGGCGGCTTAACATTACTCGATAACTCCAAATAGCTCTTCATAAGGATCAACCGCGGCAGGGGCGTCTTGGCCCAACTCGAAACGTCGGTTTTGTAGATAGATCAAGCGTGTTTGGGCGTAGCTGTCCGCGCTTTCGTTCAACACATCGCCGATTACATCGCCCGATTGGTCAATCTTCGCCACCCGCCCGGCAATCCCAAACGCGGACGCGAGAAGCGCCTCGTCGTCAGAAAGCACTTGCCCCAAGGGGTCAAGGAAGATGTCGACGATATCCCCAGTGGCATCACGTTCGGTGGTCGGCCCGACAAAGGCAAGCTCTAGATAGGCGCCTTCCGGCACGCCCCAAGCCGCAAGCGTCGCGCCAAAATCAGTATCCACTTCTGTCAGGCCAATGGCGTCCGCCGGATCAAAAAGTCCCAAAACGCCGACGGTGGAGTTAACCAAGAAACGCGCTGTGTTCGCGACGCCCCCTTCCAAATCGGCCTGTAACAGGTTGTTGACGACGATACCGGGCAACGAAAGGTTCTCTGCCACGTTGATGACGGGTAAAGAGATCGCCTCGGGAATGCGCGGCCCATCAGATCCGTCATCGTTTCCGCCGAAACTCGCCGCTATGGATTTGTTAAAAGCATGAACCTGCCGATTACTTTGCTCAAACGGGTCATGGATGTCAGTCCCTGGCGGCGCGATGCTACAGGCCGCAAAGCAAAACAAGATGGGCAGAGATGAGAGGGTTTTGGTCAGCATCAATGGAACATTCAGAATATTATCTTAATTTTGTCCTCAATCCGTCAACTATCTACGCTTATTACAGCCGAAGATCAAAACAGACGCGTTTGCGGGTGACCTTGCCTGCACACATCGCGTAAACCAAGACGAAACGCCAGAACACACCCCCGAAGAAAGGCGATAACCCGCGTATGTCCAACGAATTTACGGCCAAAGGTGAAGCAGAACTCATCGAAGCTCGCAAGCAGAGCCGCCATCTTTATTGGATGGTTGGCGTCTTCAGCTTCTTTGTAAACATGCTGATGCTCACCGGCCCGCTCTATATGCTCAACGTGTATGACCGCGTTTTGGGCTCTCGCAGTCTTGAAACCCTGATCGCTTTGTCAGTCCTTGTGGCTTTCCTTTATGGCATGATGGGGATCTTGGACTATGTCCGTGGTCGGGTGATGGGCCGTGTCGGCGCGCGCTTCCAGGCCTCCATGGACCGTCGTGTTTTCGCAGCAGTCCTTAAAGCGATGACGCTCAACCGGGCGCAGAAAGAGGCACAGACCGGCCTTCGCGACCTCGAAGGGGTGCAACGATTGATCACGTCGCCTGCCTTGATGGCGCTCTTCGACGTGCCCTTTGCCCCACTCTTCTTCCTTGGCATCTTTATCTTTCACCCGCTCATGGGGATTTTGGCGTTGGTGGGTGCCGCAATCCTGATCATCGTCGCGATCGTGAACCAAGTCACCACTCGCAAACCGCTGGAAAAAGCGAATGCAGCAACCTTCCAGTCCGAGCAAATGGGCTCTCAGATCCGCGCTGAGTCAGAGATGGTACAGGCGCTGGGTATGCGGGACGCCGCCTTTGGACGTTGGCAGATCGCAAGGGCCGAGTCTCTCGATGCAACCATTGCCGCAGCCGACGGCTCCGGCACCTTCAGCGCCATGACCAAGACGTTTCGCTTGTTCTTGCAATCGGCGATGTTGGGTCTGGGCGCATATCTCGTACTCCGCGGCGAGCTGACACCGGGCGCCATGATCGCAGGATCGATCTTGCTTGGTCGCGCACTGGCCCCGATCGAGTTGATCGTCGGCCAATTTGCGACTTTCCAAAAAGGTCGTGAAGGTTGGAAGAACCTCGCAAAACTGCTTGGAAACGTCCCGCCGGATGATCCACGAACCAACCTGCCAGTCCCACAAGCACGGATTACGGCGGATCAGGTCACTGTCGTTCCACCAGGCGAACAAACCGCCTCATTGCGCATGATCAGCTTTGACGTAAAGCCGGGCCAGGCGGTTGGTGTGATCGGCACCTCGGGCGCAGGGAAGACGACGCTGGCACGGGCCATGACGGGCGTTTGGCGTCCAGCGGGTGGCAAGATCCGCCTCGATGGCGCGGCACTTGACCAATACAGCCCTGACGTTCTTGGAGATCACATCGGTTACTTGCCGCAACGGGTCCACCTGTTTGACGGAACCATCAAAGAAAATATCGCGCGGATGTCGATGACGCCTGACGATGCCGCCGTTGTGGCAGCGGCCAAGAAAGCGGCCGCACATGAGATGATCCTTAAAATGCCGGATGGCTATGACACCCGGCTTTCATCTCACGGCGGGCGGTTGTCCGGTGGGCAGATCCAGCGCATTGGCCTTGCCCGTGCGCTTTATGGCAACCCGGTGGTCTTAGTCTTGGACGAACCGAACTCCAACCTCGACAATGATGGATCCATCGCGCTGAACAACGCGATTCGAGCCAGCAAGAAAGAAGGCAAGGCGGTCTTCATCATGGCGCACCGGCCAGCAGCGATCCAAGAATGTGATATGCTGTTGGTGATCGAAAATGGCGCGCGTCGGGCCTTTGGACCGAAAGATGAAGTTTTGCGCGATATGGTCGCAAATGCCGAACAGATCCGCAAAACTGCGGGCGCAGGAACAGGTGTATCGTGATGCAACAAAGTAGCAATCAACGCTGGCCGGTCCGCCGCCAAATAATCTTGGGCCTGATCACATTGGGCATTCTTGTCGGTGGGTTTGGCACCTGGGCCTTTATGGCGCAAATCACTGGCGCGGTTATCGCAAGCGGCCAAATCGAGGTCGACCGCAATCGACAAGTCATCCAGCACCCCGATGGCGGCGTGGTCGAGGCCATCTTAGTCGATGAGGGCGACGCTGTTGAGGCCGGCGATCTGCTGATCCAGCTTGACCCGACCGTCATACGATCTGAACTGACCATTGTCGAAGGGCAATTGTTTGAGATTATGGCACGTCGTGGCCGTCTCGAAGCGGAACGCGACAATCTCGAAAGCATCACCTTTCCTCCAGAATTGCTGGCCTTCAACCGCGTTGAAGTGCGCGAGCTGATCGCTGGGCAAACCCGCTTGTTTGAAGCCCGGCGAGAGTCGGGTGCGAAGACAGTCGAGCAGCTTCAACAGCGCCGGCTACAAATTGAAAGCCAAATCAACGGGATCCAGTCTCAGCAAGAAGCAATCACCAGGCAGCAAGCCTTGATTGGGAATGAACTGCGTGACCAACAAAGCCTTTTGCAGCGCGGTTTAGCTCAGGCCAGTCGAGTCTCCGCCCTTCAACGTGAAGAGGCAAACTTGCTGGGCCGCTTGGGTGAACTGGCAGCATCCCAGGCACAGGCCGCAGAGCAAATCTCTGAGATTGAGATCCAGATTTTAGGCCTTGAAACAACCCGCCGGGAAGAAGCGATCACGCAGTTACGCGATCTGCAGTTCAACGAATTGGAACTTTCAGAGCGGCAACGCACGCTGTCCGAACAGCTGGATCGTCTGGATATTCGAGCGCAAGTGTCTGGGATCGTCTATGGTTTGACGGTCTTTGCAGAGCGGTCAGTGATCCGCCCAGCCGACCCTTTGATGTTCCTGGTCCCACAAGACCGTCCGCTGGTCATCGCAGCACAAGTGCAGCTGACAGACGTCGACCAGATCTATGTGGGGCAAGAGGCGACAATGCGTTTCTCTGCATTTGATCAGCGGCGCACGCCGGAGCTATTGGGCGAGGTCAAACTGATTTCCGCCGACGCTTTTACCGACGACAATACGCGGGCGTCATTCTATCGGGTGGAGCTGCAGCTCAAAGAGGGTGAGATTGACCGCCTGCCAGAGGACATGACGCTAATCCCAGGTATGCCCGTCGAAAGCTTCGTGCGCACGGCGGATCGCAGTCCAATGGATTACCTGATCAAGCCGCTCTCCGATTACTTTGCGAAAGCCTTCCGCGAGACCTAAGCCCCGGTTGCACCCCTCTTGGCCGGGCGTTAGCGTCTGGCCAACACCAAACGGGGGGAGTCGTGCATGGGATCTCATATCGAAACCAAACTGGCGGAGATGGCGATCGTCCTGCCTGACGCCCCCGCGCCAAAGGCGAACTACGTGCCCTTCGTGCTTTCGGGCAACATGCTCTATGTCTCTGGCCAAATCGCCGCGAACGACGATGGTTTGATGACCGGTAAATTGGGCGACGACTACACCATCGCTCAGGGCCAAGAAGCAGCCAAAGCCTGCGCTATCGCCCTACTCACTCAAGTCAAAGCGGCCTGCGGTGGTGACCTCGGACGGTTAGTGCGAGTGGTCAAACTCGGCGGTTTCGTCAATTCCACCACTGACTTTACGGACCAACCCCAGGTGATCAATGGGGCATCCGATTTCCTGGTGGAAGTCTTGGGCGAGCTCGGCACCCACGCACGTGCCGCCGTGAGCGCGCCCAGCCTACCGTTTGGGGTTGCCGTCGAAATTGACGGTGTCTTTCAGATCGCATGAGGCTGCCACAGGCCTTCTTTGCTCGGCCGATCACGCACCGTGGTCTGCACGATGTGACCGATGGGCGGCCCGAAAATAGTCGCGAAGCCATCCAGGCTGCGATCGATGCCAACTACGGCATCGAAATTGACTTACAACTGTCCCAAGACGGTGCCGCGATGGTGTTTCACGACTACCATCTTGGGCGTCTGACAGAGGCAGAGGGGCCGATGGCCCAGCGCAGCAGCGCCGACCTACAATCCATCCCGCTCAAAGGCGGCGAAAGTGGTGTGCCAACACTGGCTGAGGTCTTGGACTTGGTGGGTGGTCAAGTGCCTCTCCTCATTGAAATCAAGGACCAAGACGGGCAGATGGGCCCAAACGTCGGCGCTTTGGAGCAGGCGACGGCTGCGGCGCTGAAAGGGTACAAGGGCGCCGTCGCGGTCATGTCCTTTAACCCGCACGCCACTGCGGCTTTTCGGGACGCCGCGCCCGACGTCCCACGTGGGCTCGTGACATCCGCTTATGCCCCCTACAACTGGGCAACCTTGCCCACACTGGTTTGCGATACGCTCCGCCACATCCCAGACTACGACCGCACCGAGGCTTGTTTCATCAGCCATGAGGCCGCCGACCTCGATCGCCCACGTGTTGCAGACCTGAAAGCCGCAGGTGCCGCGATTTTGTGCTGGACCATCCGTTCCGCTGCCGAGGAAGCAAAGGCCCGCCAAATCGCCGATAACGTGACCTTTGAAGGGTACTTGGCTTGACGCCAGACCGGCTGCACACAAGTTGAGCTTTATGAGTGATGACGCCATCGAAATTAGCGCCTTCGGCGACCTGAGCGCCATTGACCCAACCGAGTGGGACTCCTGCGCCTGCCCGGAGGTGGCAGATGGTGGCAGGCCTTACGACCCCTTTACAACCTATAGGTTCCTAAGGGCGCTCGAAGACAGCGGGTCGGTTGGTCCCGGCACGGGCTGGCAACCGCGCTACCTTATGGCAAAATCAAACGGAGAAGCGATCGCCGTTGCCCCGCTTTATGCGAAGGGGCACAGCCAGGGCGAATACATCTTCGACCATAACTGGGCACATGCCTACGAAAACGCAGGCGGACGCTACTACCCGAAACTGCAAATGGCGGTGCCGTTCACACCTGCCACAGGACGTCGGTTCCTGACAAAACCGGGGCACGAGACTGCTGGTATGTCCGCAATCGTGCAAGGCGCTGTGCAAATCGCAGCCGACAATGAGCTCTCGTCGGTCCACATCACCTTTTGCACCGAGGCTGAGGCACTCGCTGGTGAACAGATGGGCCTTCTCGCGCGGCTCGGCCAGCAGTTTCACTGGGAAAACAGCAGCTACGCGGATTTCGATGGATTTCTTGGCAGCCTTTCAAGCCGAAAGCGCAAGAACATCCGGAAAGAACGCGCCACCGCGAACGGCTTTGACGGCATGATCGAGATGCTGACGGGGGACGACCTAAAACCCCATCACTGGGACGCCTTCTGGCGGTTCTACCAAGACACCGGCAGCCGCAAATGGGGCACACCTTATTTAACGCGTGGGTTCTTCGACATCGCGCAAGACACGCTGCGCGACGACATGCTCCTCGCCGTCGCCGCCGACTTGGACGGGCCCTTCGCAGGTGCGCTGAACTTCATCGGGCGCGACACACTCTATGGCCGTTATTGGGGCTGCACTGCGCATCACCCCTGTCTGCATTTTGAGCTCTGCTACTATCGCGCCATCGACTTCGCGATCACGAACGGCATGAAACGGGTAGAGGCTGGGGCGCAGGGCGAACATAAGCTCGCGCGGGGCTATCTGCCGGTGCCCACTCATTCGCTGCACTGGTTTGGCGACCCCGGCTTTCGGGATGCGATTGCGAAGTATCTTGATGCTGAACGCAACGCAGTGGATCATGAGATTGACGTCCTGACCAGCTACGGCCCCTTCAAAAAGGATATCCGGGAGGAACAAGAATGACCGACGCAATCAACGCAGAGACAAAAGACGCCCTTTTGGCCAACGGCTGGGAGATGGTCGACGGCCGAGATGCCGTGACAAAGACCTTTGTTTTCAAAAACTTTATCGAGGCTTTTGGCTTTATGGCGCAAGCGGCCTTGATCTCAGAAAAGTTGAACCATCACCCGGAGTGGTCGAATGTCTATAAAACAGTAGTTGTCACATTGACGACCCATGACACTGGCGGCTTGTCGGTGTTAGACGGCACCTTGGCACAAAAAATGGATGCCATTGCCGAGGACTAAATGGAAACACTCCTAAACACCCCGATCTACAACGGCCAAACGCTGCAAGATCTCCTGACAATTGACTTTCTTGCCAGCGTTCTGGGCAATGTGCTTGCCGCGATTTTGACTCTCGTTGTGGGTTTCATGTTCGCAGGATGGGTCCGCAAACGGATCGCAAGCCTTGGGGTGACCTACGACCACCTCGACGAAACGCTTTTCGACTTCCTTGGCAACATCCTGCGCTATGTCGTCATCGGCTTTGCCGTTCTCTTCGTTCTCAACACCTTCGGCGTGCAGACAACCTCGGTCGTTGCAATCATCGGTGCGGCTGGCTTGGCGATTGGCCTGGCCCTACAAGGCACGCTGTCAAACGTGGCTGCAGGCGTCATGATCATCTTCTTTCGCCCGATCAAGCTGGGTGATTTTTGTGAAATCAACGGCGTATCCGGGACGGTAAAGTCGATCACGCTCAATTACACCGAACTCGCCTCGCTCGATAACATTCAAATCATCATTCCGAATGCAGAAGTCTGGGGCAACACGATCAAGAACTATTCTGTCTACTCGACCCGCCGGGCCGAGTGGGAGTTTGGGGTGGGCTACGGCGCGAACCTCGCAAAGGCCGAGCAAATTATCCGCGATACGATCCTGGCCGACCCCCGTGCGCATCGCGATCCGGACCCGTTCGTGCAAGTGAATACGCTCAATAGCAGTTCAGTGGATTTTCTGGTCAGAGTGTGGTGCAGCGCCGATGACTACTTTCAGTTCCAGGCCGATATGAAACGGCAGGTGAAAGAGGCGCTTGATGCAGGCGGAATTGACATTCCGTTCCCCACCCGCACCATTATTCAAACGACTTGAGCGGTCAGACCCGCTCCAGCAGGGCTTCCCCGGCGGAAATATCGCACTCGCCAGGGCTCGCTTCTTCGCCAAGCGCTGTGACAACACCGTTGTCCACAACCATCGCGTAACGCTTTGACCGGCTGTAAAGGCCGACGGGCGGAGCTGTGAAGTCCATGCCAATGGCTTTTGTGAATTCTGCAGAGGCATCGCCCAGCATCGCAATCCCAGCTGCGGTTGCGCCGGTGCTGTCGCCCCAAGCCCCCATCACGAACGGGTCGTTGACAGATACACAAATAATCTCATCCACACCTTTTGCAGCAAACTGATCCTTGGTGCGAACAAAACTAGGGACATGCGACGTTGTACAGGTTCCGGTGTAGGCCCCTGGTAGACCAAAGATCACAACCTTCTTTCCCGTCGTTTTGGTCGACAGCGCAACCTCCTCCGGGCCATCTGCCCCCATTGTCAGCAAGGTAGCGTCCGGCAGGGTGTCGCCTTCTGTAAGTGCCATGTCGTTGTCCCTATTGTCGTTGCGTCAGATTTCTATTGGCATATAGGTTGCGGCGATGGGGCTGACCAGCGGGAAGGGGCAACAATGGCAGGAATTGTGGTGATCGGGGCCGGACAAGCCGGATCATCCTGCGTCGCCAAACTGCGCAGCGAAGGCTACGACGGGGCGATCACCCTGATCGGGGCCGAAGCTCAACCGCCCTACCAGCGTCCGCCCCTGTCGAAGGCCTATCTGTTAGGGGAGATGTCGGAGGAACGGCTCTACCTCCGCCCTGAAAGCTTCTATTCCGACAATGACATCGACCTGCATCTCGCGACGCGCGTGGAGGCGATCATTGCAACGAACAAAACGATAACCCTCAGCGACGGCGCGACGCTCTCCTACGATAACCTGGTGCTGACCACCGGGGCGAAACCCCGAACACTGCCTGCCGCAATTGGCGGAACGCTGAAGAACGTCTTCACCGTCCGCGACCTGGCCGACGCGGATGCCATGGCCCCTTTGTTCTCGGAAGGTAACAAGGCGCTCATCATCGGCGGCGGCTACATCGGGCTAGAGGCCGCCGCGGTCGCCGCGAAAAGCGGTGTTGAAGTCACCCTTGTGGAAATGGCCGACCGCATCCTGCAACGGGTTGCCGCCCCCGAAACCTCCGCCTACTTTCGCGATCTACACGCCCATCACGGCGTGACCATCCGCGAAGGTGTCGGGTTGGAGCAATTGACCGGTGACACCACGGTGACCGGTGCAATCCTCACCGACGGCACGACGCTCAACCTCGATTTCGCGGTCGTGGGCGTCGGCATCTCGCCCGCCACCACGTTGGCCGAAACCGCAGGTCTTGCCATCGACAACGGCATCGCCACCAACGTCTACGGCCAAACCTCGGACCCAGCGATCTGGGCGGCAGGCGATTGCGCCTCTGCGCCGCTGAACGGCCGGCAAATCCGCATCGAAAGCGTCGGCAACGCCATCGACCAGGCAGAGGTGGTGGCGCGCAACATCATGGGCGCCAATGTGCCCTACACGCCGGAGGCCTGGTTTTGGTCCGATCAATACGACTGCAAACTGCAGATCGCGGGCTTAAACATGGGCTATGACGCTGTCCATGTGCGGACCGACGGGACAGCAACTTCTCATTGGTACTACGCGGGCGACCGCTTGATCGCGGTCGACGCAATGAACGACCCGCGCAACTACATGATCGGCAAACGTTTGATTGCGGCGGGCAAAAGCCCAGCACCGGCGGCCATCACCGATCCTGCAACAGACATGAAGGCGCTATTGAAAGCGTGAGGATCATCGGCGGGCAACATCGCGGCCTCACGCTCGCCTCTGTCGGCAAAGGCGATACATCCGCCCACCTGCGCCCCACTTCCGACCGGGTCCGCGAAAGCCTCTTTAACGTGCTGCAGGGCGGGCGCTTTGGTGATCCGATCGCCGACGCGCGTGTTCTCGACCTCTTTGCCGGAACCGGTGCGCTCGGACTGGAAGCGCTTTCGCGTGGGGCTGTCCATGCCACCTTCGTCGACAACGGGCGCACCGCTCAAAGGCTGATCACCGAAAACATCCAGAAATGCGGGCGCAAAGCTGACACTCAACTTCTGACCTGCACCACCGACCGCCTGCCAAAGGCCACCACGCCCTGCGCTCTCATCTTCGCCGATCCTCCTTATGGAAAGGGCCTCGGCCAAACCGCTCTCACGCAGGCTGCAGGCTCTGGCTGGATCGCGCCAGACGCGCTGATCATTTTGGAAGAAGGTACCGCCCTACCAGCACCCGTTGGGTTTACCCAACTTGACCAACGCCGCTACGGCGACACTTGGATCACCTTTATGAGGCCCGCATGACCCCAAAGCTTGTGATCTTCGATTGCGACGGCGTCCTCGTGGACACCGAACCGACAACCGACCGCATCATCGCCGCCCGCCTCACCGCCCATGGCTTACCACTTGCACCCGAAGAGACGTCCGAAATGTTTATCGGTGGCACCATTCAGGGCATCGCGGATGAGGCCGGCCGTCGGGGCGTGGACCTGCCTGATGATTGGGTCGAGGGGACCTATGCGGAGATGTTCACCGCCCTTGCCCAAGGGGTTCCCGTGTTCGACGGTGTCGTTGCGCTGCTTGACCAATTGGTTGCTGCCAACATCGCCACTGCCATCGCTTCTAACGGCCCCATGAGTAAGATGGAGATCACCCTCACCCCTTCCGGCCTGATCAACCGGTTCACAGGACGGATCTACTCCGGCCATGATTACCGGCCAAAGCCTGATCCTACACTCATCCACCACGCCATGACGATCGCGGACGTGACGCCGGAAGACACGGTATTCATCGACGACTCAGTGAATGGTGCAAAAGCAGGGATTGCAGCAGGCGTGCGGACATTGGGCTTCGCCCCGGACGGTGACGACGGGCGGCGGGCCGCACTGGGGGTTGAGGTCGTCGGCAGCATGGCGGAGATCGCGATCCGGCTTGGTCTCACGTCAGCGTAAATTCAAATCGAGATCAGCGGCTGTTAACTCGCCTAAACCTTGAAGGCCGGTCACCTGCGTTCCTCCTTGATCTAGCCAAAACAACTCAAAAAATGTCGCCAGCCTTTTACCCGTAGGTCGGATGGAACCGTCCCGCCGGTGATACGGTGAAAATCTCACACCCCTGGGCGGTGATCCCTACGGAATGCTCAAATTGCGCTGACAAGCTTTTGTCACGGGTCACAGCCGTCCAATCATCCGCCAGCACCTGCGTTTCCGCACGGCCCAGATTCACCATCGGCTCAATGGTGAAAAACATGCCCTCTTCCAGGGTCGGGCCGGTACCCGGACGACCGTAGTGCAGCACATTCGGCGGCGCATGGAAGACCCGACCCAACCCGTGTCCGCAAAAGTCGCGCACGACCGACATCCGGTTGCTTTCGACATAGACCTGAATGGCGTGGCCAATGTCGCCAAAGGTGTTCCCGGGCTTTGCCGCCTCAATGCCTTTCATCAGGGCATCATGGGTGACCTGGATCAGGCGTTCCGCCTTCTTCGATGGGGTTCCGGCCACATACATCCGAGAATTGTCGCCATACCAGCCATCCAAAATCACGGTGACATCTATGTTCAGGATGTCGCCCTCTTGCAGCACGTCATCCTTGCGGCGCTTTTCGGGGCTTTTTGAGATCGTCTCACCCGCCGCCATCGGAATGGGGGCGCCAGGAATGCCATGACACACGACATGATTGACCGAAATGCAAGAGGCGTGCTGATAGCCTTTGTAGCCAATTGTCGCCGAGGTCGCGCCGGCCGCCTCAACCTGTTCTTGAATAAACCGGTCGAGCGCTTCGGTCGTCGCGCCCGGCACCACAAAATCAGCCACATCATCCAGGATCTGGGCCGCCAAACGGCCCGCCTTGTTCATCCCAGCAAAGTCACCAGCTTCATAGATCCGGATTCCGTCTTTGGTTACGTGGCCGTTGTTTGTCATCGTCTTCCCTAATGTCATGTCTCGCGACATAGGGGATCACAGGCCACATGACCAGTAGGACACGACATCACATGTTTCATTGATCTTCGCGTAGCAACACTACGGATCCAAAAACCGCATTGGCTGGCCAAGGTCCACACCTGAAGGTGAAATCAGGCAATCAAACGCCATCACTTCCACACCAACAGCGCGGGCTTCTCGAAAGGCTGCGGCATAGGTCCTGTCGATGTCCGCGGCCAAGGTGAGGTCTGCGCAATCCGTCCTTTGTACCAAGTAAAACATCACGGCGCGGTGCCCTTGGCGGACCATCTCCGCAAGCTCCGCCAGATGTTTCGCCCCGCGCGCGGTCACACTATCGGGAAACTCCGCCAGCCGTGGCTGACGCGAAAGGGTCACGCTTTTCACTTCCACATAAATGTCCGGCCCACCGCCGCTAAGTAGAAAGTCTATCCGGGAATTCTGGCCGTACTTCACCTCTGCCCGCACCATCTCATAGTCCAGCCCTGGGACCTCATGCGCCACAAAGGCAGCTTTCAAAGCACGATTGGGAACCGATGTATCCACCCCCGTGAAATGACCATTCTCATGATCCACCAACCTCCAACCATACTTCAGCTTCTTCTTGGGGTCGTCGTTCGGCTCCAGCCAGATCTTCATCCCCGGTTCCGCCAGCCCCGTCATCGACCCCGGGTTGGCGCAATGGGCCACGACTTCGGTCCCATCATCCAAGGCACAATCGGCTAAAAACCGTTTGTAGCGGCGGATCAGGCGGGCGGGGATCAGGGGTGTGGCAAACTGCATGGATGGGCCTATAACATGGCGAAATCAAAGGAGACAGCGATGCCTAACCCCACTGCCGCCATGCTGGTGATCGGCGATGAGATCCTCTCAGGCCGGACCCGCGACGCGAATATGCACTTCCTCGCTGGGCAGCTAACAGAAGCGGGTATCGACCTTAAAGAAGTACGCGTGGTCAGCGATGATCGCGCCGCCATAATCGCGGCAGTTCAAGCGCTCTCGGGTGGATTTGACAGCGTTTTCACTAGCGGCGGGATCGGCCCGACGCATGATGATATTACCGCTGATTGCATTGCCGCAGCCTTCGATGACCCTATCGATATTCGCGAGGATGCACGCGCCTTGCTTCAGGCTCACTACGACCGCGCCGGACAGGAGCTCAACGCCGCCCGCTTGCGCATGGCCCGCATCCCTGACAGCGCCACACTGATCGACAACCCGGTCAGCACTGCGCCGGGCTTCACCATCAAAAACGTCCATGTCATGGCGGGGGTGCCATCTGTGTTTCAAGCCATGGTCGCCAGTGTTCTGCCCACGCTCACTGGCGGAGCGCCGCTCTTATCGCGCACCTTGCGCGTTCTGCGTGGTGAAGGCGATATCGCCGGTCCGCTTTCCACCTTCGCGGAAGATCACGCCGACCTCTCGGTTGGCTCCTACCCGTTCCAAAAGAACGGCGTCTACGGGTCGAACATCGTGGTGCGTGGGTCCGACTCGGCGCGTCTTGATGTGGCGATGGAGACCCTGCAAAGCCTCTTTCCATGACGCTGCCCAGCGCACAGACCCTTCATGATGTGATCGAGGCCACGTGGCCCGCAGCGGCGACGCAATTCGCAGGCGGGTTCGTGGTGCGGCAAGGCGCAGGTGGCGGTAGTCGTGTCAGCTCCGCCACGGCTCTAACAACCGACAGCACGGCCACCCGCATTGACGCTGCCGAAGCAATGAAATCCCGCGGCCAGCCCCCGCTGTTTATGATCCGGGACGGCGACACGGCCCTTGATGAAGCTCTCGCAGGCGATGGTTACCAAGTCAAAGACCCCAGCGTGCTGTACGCCTCCCCCATTGGCCCCCTCGCTGCCGTCGCGCCGCCACCGATTTCCACTTTCCAAGTCTGGCCGCCGCTTGCCGCACAAAATGATATCTGGGCAGAGGGCGGGATCGGCCCATCTCGGCGCGCGGTCATGGACCGCGCGACCTGCTCCAAAACGAGCATCCTTGGTCGGATCAATGACCGGCCCGCCGCGACCGCCTATGTTGGCTTCGCGCATGACTGCGCGATGATCCACGCACTCGAAGTTGCTCCGACCGACCGTCGTCAGGGCCTTGCTGCGCTTGTCACCCGCGCCGCGGCCATTTGGGGTCAGCGGGAAGGGGCGCTGTGGCTTACACTCGTCACAACGCAAGGGAATATAGCCGCCAACGCCCTCTATACTTCCCTCGGCATGACCGTTGTGGGACACTACCACTACCGCATCAAATCGGACGCCTGAATGACGAAACAGCCCACTGCACTGGACCTACCCATGGTCGATCCTCTGCCAGAGGAGACGCAAAAGTACTTTGACGTCTGCCAAGATAAGCTTGGCATGGTCCCGAATGTGCTACAGGCCTATGCCTTCGACATTGACAAGCTGAACGCGTTCACGGGCATGTACAATGACTTGATGCTCGCCCAGAGCGGATTGTCGAAGCTGGAGCGAGAGATGATCGCGGTTGTCGTTTCCTCCATTAACAAATGCTTCTACTGCCTAACCGCCCATGGGGCTGCGGTGCGCGCCTTGTCCGGTGACCCGAAGCTTGGCGAGATGCTGGTGATGAACTGGCGGGTCGCCGATTTGGATGCTCGCCAAACCGCGATGCTGATATTTGCTGAAAAAGTGACGGTGGAAAGTGCCAAGATCACAGAAGCTGACCGCGACGCCCTGCGCGGCGTCGGGTTCAGCGATCGGGACATTTTCGACATCGCCTCTGTCACCGGGTTTTTCAACATGAGCAATCGCGTGGCCTCTGCTACCGATATGCGCCCGAATGACGACTACCACGCGCAGGCGCGATGATCCGGGCGGCGCTGACCACATTGATGTTGGGCAGTGCATCTGCCGTGACCAGTCAGGGCCTGCAACTGCCCGCGACGGCACTCGCAACGACTGAAGTTGGCGGAGCGCCAGATCAACTCGTGATCGCCATTGCTCCCTTCCAGAACGGAAACATGCAAAAGGCCGTGATCGAAGGCACGCTGACGCGGAGCGCTTGGAAGGTCACAAACAGCGCTGAAACCACGCTGGCAACCCTCCTGCCGATGGTCGTGCAGCTTGAAGCAGCAGGGTACACGAAGACCTATAGCTGTGCAGACGCGACATGCGGTGGATTTGATTTTCGTTTTGCAATCGACGTGCTGCCACCGCCTGACATGCAGGTGAACCTCGCGGATTTTCAGTATTGGACCGGCACGAATGATGTGGACCATGTGGTTTTGCTGATCAGCAAGATCGCGAGTACCACTTATATTCAAATTGACCGCGTCGGTTCCGGCGCGCCAGAGGCAGCACCAGTGCCCGCCGCCAGCGCCACCATAGCGACCCGAACCGCGCCTGGCAGCCTGCCGGCCGCTTTGGAGGCGGATGGGCGGGCAATCTTGCCAGATTTGACCTTTGCCATCGGCACGTCTTCTCTCGCGACGGGCGATTACGCGTCTTTGGCAACGCTCGCGTCCTACCTCAAAGAGAACACATCGCTGCGCGTTGCTTTAGTCGGCCACACCGATACGGACGGATCGCTGGATGCCAATATTGCATTGTCAAAGCGCCGCGCGCGTTCGGTGATGGAGCGTTTGATCGACACCCATGGCGTGCCGCGTCGCCAATTGACTGCTGAGGGAATGGGCTACCTCGCCCCGGTTGCAAATAATCTGTCGCCTGCAGGGCGTGAAGCGAACCGGCGGGTCGAGGTCATCATCCTTGATCAGGCAAACTAGGCCTCATCCGTCTTTTTGATCGCACCACGCGACGACGATCTGTTGCAGTTCGTCTTTCTTCGTCTCGAAGTCACCAAGATCCACCACCTTGAAACGACGGCCGTCTTTGGCATCCCCCTGGAGGTTCGGAAAGTCCCCCGCTATCGACGCGCCGGTGTGAAACATCAAAGAGGCATGCTTCTTCGATTTCGGAAAGAAGCTGGCGATATTTCCCTTGTAAACAAAGGTCGGGGCTTGCCACTTGATGGTTTCTGAGATCCGGGGATCCGCGGACATGATCGCCTCCCGCATGGCCACGACAACGGGTTTCATCGGGTTGTCGTAAGAGTCTAGCCAGGCGTCAACATCTGCCGTCGTCATTGTGGTCCTCCCATATCCAGCTGCGTGATCAGCTTGGTGATTTTTCCGTCAACAAGGTGAAACTCATTGGTCCCACTGCCCCGCCCGCCAGGGATGGCTTCGGAAAAACAGGTCCAAGACACCATGATCTTTTCGTCTTGAACTTCCACCGTTCCCAACTGGACAAGGGCATCATCAAAGGCGCCAGATCGACTGGCATCAAAGGCACCCATAATCGCATCGCGCCCTTTGTGCGGGCCGGCCTGGCCCGAGAAAGGCTCAGTATACTCGGCATCAGGTGCGAACATCGCCCCCAACCGTTCGAGCCCATGTGGTCCCGCCTGCATTGCAAGGAAGAAGTTTGTGATTTCTAATGGCATGGATTGCATAAGAGGTCCTTTGTCATGTCCGTTGATCCCGAGGTGCTGGCCGCGCTAAAAAAAGCCCTTGCCGCCCTAAACGATGACACGCAGGGGCCAGTGCCAGCCGATGTCTTGGAGGCTTTAGCGCCTTTGGCGAAAGACGGAACTGCGCTGAAGATTGATATGGAGGCAAGCGCCGCGATTGGCGCGCCGCTTGTCACGCTCGGTAAGCCAGAAGAACCAGGCGTCCTTTTCAATGGCCTGACACGTCGCCAACGCGAAGTCGCGGAACTCGTCATTTCAGGCAAGTCAAACAAGGACATAGCGGAGGCACTTTCCATCTCACTCGCTACTGTCAAAGACCACGTGCATGCGATCTTGCAGCAACTTGAATTGCCCTCCCGCAGCGCGGTGATCGCGGCGGTGAAGCGTTAGGGAAAGTTAAGACAGGGACAGCCGACCGCTCAATCCATCCAAAGATGGATTTTTGGGAGGTAAGGCACGCCAGCGCGGATAAGGCGCTGACGCAAAAATCGTGGGATAGCCGGCTTAGAATGTCGGCAAAGGTGGCAGAGCCTGGCCAAGCCATGTTTCTGACAGGGTGTTGAGCTCGCCGCCTAGCGTCTTGTGCAAGATAAACACGTTGGTCCACAACAGCAGGTCCAGGTTGCCCTTTTTCACACCGATGAAGGCCGGAGATTCCTTCAAAATGAACTTGGTCTCAACGTCGATGTCAGGGTTTGCCGCGCTGATCGCCGCTGGCAATGTGTTGCCGCTGACCAGCACATCGACTTGACCGGATTCAAATGCAGCACGCGTCGCCGCGTTGTCGCCGAAGCGGACGATCTCAGTCGACTCAGGTGCGATCTTCGTCAGTTCCAGGTCTTCCAAAGTACCACCCGTCAGACCGACAGACATACCTGCTAGGTCTGGGACGCCAGCAATGGCCTTGTCAGAGCTCGCAAAAGCACCCGAGAAAAACGGCGC
>JBCBHE010000044.1:0-28074 GCA_038526085.1 Pseudomonadota bacterium
ACTCTGGCGCTTGCGGTGAATAATCCCAATCAGGTGATCGAACAGGTCGGATCAGTCGGTATGGAGTTCCTGGGCGGGTATGCCGTGGGTCGGGTTTACATCAGAGATCGCTCCAGTTTCCTGGCCCTATGTCGCGCCCTGATCGTGATCGTTCTGATCATGTTTCCGTTCGCTCTATTTGAAACCTTGACCGGTCGGCCACTCTGGCTCGAAGCGCTGCGCGCTTTGCCCAGTGTGAAAACGGTCGCACTGAATTATCAAGATCCACGTATCCTGTTTGGAATGACATTGGAGCGTGTTCAGATGGGCTTTGCCCATCCTATTCACTTTGGTCTGTTCTGCTCGGTTGCGTTTTCACTCTGCTTTGTTGCGATGGAAGGCACATTTGGCACCGCGCGCCGCTGGCTGACCGCTGCGGTCATTGCTTGCTCCGGCGTCCTTGCCCTTTCCTCGGGCGCAATCTTGGCCATTGTTTTACAATTTGCGTTGATCCTTTGGTCAATGATGTTCGCAAGCGTCGAAAAACGCTGGTGGATTTTGCTTGGCTTAGCAGTGCTCGCCTACATCACGGTGGACCTCCTTTCGAACCGGACGCCTGTGCAAGTTTTCATGAGCTACGCAACGTTCTCAGCGCACACGGCGTATTGGAGGGCTATCATCTTTGAATGGGGCATGAAGAACGTCTGGATGAACCCGTGGTTGGGACTCGGCCTGAATGATTGGATCCGCCCCTGGTATATGTATTCAGGGTCAATGGATAACTTTTGGTTGGTGATGGCCGTGCGTTACGGCATTCCAGGCTTTCTGTTCGTGACTGTGGGCTACATCCTGATCGTTTTTCACGTGATGCGGCGCAACTTTCGCGACGATATGCTGCTGACCCATTTCCGAAGGGCGTGGGTGTTCACCTTCATGGGGCTCACGTTCACGCTGTGTACGGTGCACGTTTGGACGGCCATATACTCATTTACATTTTTCTTACTCGGAGCTGGCGTTTGGCTGATCACCGCACAGACGGACGATGATGGGGTGGATGAAGAAGCCGCACCAGCCAATGGACGATCCTTTGTTCGCAACTTCGGCGGCGATGCACGCGGCCCCACGACCGTGACACCAGCGCAAGACGCCAAGTCTGTCGGCCTCCGGTTTTCCCGGTTCGGTGCTCAGAAAGCGGCCACAGTTCAAAGGAAGTCTGTTGGACCGGACAATCTGGGGCACAGTCGCGCCGAACGACGGCAGTCGCATGCTCGCTCGGACCAGCAACCACATCCGCGGCGACGGGATTGACACCTACCACGGCGGCCGGCGGCCCTCGTGTAATTGTCGTCTATTTTTCAATCTGTCGACCGCGACTAGCTTGCATCATGGCGCAAGTTTTTCGCGGTCGTGGTTTCTAATATTGCACTTCTTAGAGGGCGGTTCGGGCATCCGGCAAGTACCATCATTCGCTGCCGCGGCATAAACCTGATTATTTTTATCGGAAAGGGTTGCATAGGCTTGGCGACTCTGTAATTGAGTAAAACTGTAAGAAATACTTGTTGGAGACACTGATGTCGCTGAAACCCTCCCTCATCGCATTGACCCTCACTGGCGCTGCTGGCGCCGCCCTCGCCGAAGATGAGTTGAACCTCTATTCCTCCCGGCACTACGACACAGATGAGCGTCTCTATTCCGACTTCACGGACCTGACCGGCATCACCATCAACCGGATTGAAGGCAACGCAGACGAGCTGATCGCGCGTATGCAAGCCGAAGGTGTCAACTCTCCAGCCGATGTTTTGCTGACCGTCGATACCTCTCGCTTAGCCCGCGCGAAGGCCGCAGGCGTTTTGCAGTCAATCGATAGCGACGTGCTTGAGGCGAAGCTCCCCGCAAGCATCCAAGATGCGGACAACCAGTGGTTTGGGTTCTCGCAGCGCGCGCGAATTATCTTCTACGACAAGACCGACGTTGCAGCGCCGCCACAGACGTATCTCGATCTCGCCGATCCGGCCTACGCAGGGCAGGTTTGCCATCGGTCGTCCAGCAACGTCTATTCGCAGACCTTGCTGTCTGCCATTATTGAAAACCACGGTGAAGAGGCCGCGAAAGACTGGGCTGCGGGTGTTGTCGACAATTTCGCACGAGCCCCTCAAGGCGGCGACACGGACCAATTGCGCGGCCTCGTGTCAGGCGAATGTGACGTGTCGATTTCCAATACCTATTACTTCGCCCGTGCCGTGCGCCGCGAAGTCGATGGCCTACCACCCGAGGGGCGCGCCGACATCGGATGGGTGTTCCCAGCTCAGAACGCTGAGGGGGCACATATGAACCTCTCTGGCGGTGGCGTTGCAGCGCATGCACCAAACAAAGACAACGCCATCGCATTTTTAGAGTATCTGACATCAGACCAGGCGCAGCAGTATTTCTCTTCCGGGAATGACGAATACCCTGCGGTGCCTGGTGTAGCGATTTCGCCATCAGTCGCTTCTTTAGGGCTCTTTCGTCCGGACGATGTTGATCTATCCGCAGTTGCCGAAAATGTTCCAACAGCCCAGGCGATCTTTAACGAAGTTGGCTGGGAATAGACCGTTTCCAGACGACCAGGATATGCGGGGTGGCCACTCTCCCCGCATGTCCGACTATAATAATCAGGATTGACATTTCCGTTTAATCCTATGAAGATAAGAATATCGCGTCTTAGCCACCCGGTGGGAAGCCCAGACCGCTTATCGAGAGGTAAAACCGATGCGCTGCATGCGCTTTGTGCCATCACATCAACCCGCGCAAACTCACCAGCCCAATTGCTGGCGCGCGGCTCTGACGGCGGCCTGGGCCGGTTTAGATCCCCTCGATCAACCGTTCGAGCCTTTGCTCGACCATTTGGAGCGGACCTGATGAATATGATGACCAACGTGCCCCACCCCGCCGCCGACTTCCACGGCCCGAAGATGGACAGCTACAACGCCCGTGATTTGATTAAGTCCGGCACGCAAGCGGCGATCGTCTTGGACGAGCAAGTCTACGTATTGCGGATTACGCGCGCTGGCAAACTGATCCTCACGAAATGACCATCGACCACGCCCATCCCGGCGGCGAGGCCGTGGGCCAATTGAAGCATCGAAGTCCTTGGGAAGTCGCTTTGATTGTCGGATTGCGTCACTGGTGCGATGGCCCTTTGGGTCAAGCGACGATCCAGAGCGACTTCGCATTGGCATTGTCAGAATCGGCCGCTCAGCGGGTCTATGCAAGCTTCGACCAGTTGCTGCGGCTGATCTTGCAACATGCGCATCGCCCGCTCGTCAGACATGACATTGATTGCCCCTGCTGCGGGGCCGATGAAGCTGTGTTTGCGCAGCTTGTTCGAACAGCCACCTCCGGGGACTTGCATGATGCGGCTTTGGTGGCCACGCTGTTGGCGGGCCCTGCCAAGGCGGAACTGATTGCAATCCTGGCCGGCGAAGTTGGCAGCGCGATGCAGCGAATGACGGAAAACCACGCCTTGTTGGGGACCCTCCCGGCACAGCAACGCGCCGGGCTTCACTGAGACAGCACCCGAACTCAGCATCGCGGGAGGACCCTATGCCAAAGACGCCAAGCCCCTGCATCGACGTTTGCAAGTTCAAACGCGAGGGACATTGCGTTGGCTGTTCGATGACTAAGACGCAAAAGTCGCTCTTTAAGTCATTGAAAAAGGACAAACACCGTGCTGCGTTTGTCGCGATGTTGGTGGGTCAGCAATCCAAAATGGGAAAGTATCACCATTGGACGGCGCAATATCTCCGCAAGTGCCTTAGGAAAAAGGTCAAGCCGGTCGCTGCAGTCCGAGACGCGGCTTGATCCATGTCGTTAGGCCAAGTGACTGCGCAGCATCCAGGCGAATTTTTCGTGAACTTGGCCGCGCGCGATGCACAAGTCTTCAGTCAGCGTATCCCCATGTGACGCGGCCAGCTCTCCGGCCCCGGCCAGCGTGGCAGCCAGCGTTTCTTGGGCCGTTTGAAGTGCCTTAAGCATCTCTTTGTCGGTCGCGTGTCCCCCGTGCTCGGGAACCTTAGATCGTTCGACCATTCTTGCGAGCGTGCCTTCCGCGTGCCCGCCCAAAGCCTTGATCCGTTCGGCGAGCTCATCCTGACCGCCAAAGTGATCTTCGTAAATCTCTTGGAAGAGCGCGTGCAGCGGCCCAAAAGCCATGCCAGTCACGTTCCAATGGAAGTTTTGTGCCAACATCGTGGTGACAACGGTTTCGGCAACGGATTGGTTCAACGCCTCTACAATCGCGGCATTGGCGTCGGGGGTTAAGGCGACGGCTGTCTGAGTCATCGGGGTGCTCCTTGAAGAAAATTGCGGCTGGCGCGCGACAAGCTGGCTGGCCCTACCCACAATTTAAGAGGTCGCTCAGGGATGACAAGACGTTTTTAGAATTATTCTAAGCTTGGTGAAAAACTGTTGAAATGCGCGCTGCAAGAAAACTGATGTTTCGCCGGTGCTGTGGTGAAACACGGGACCGCAGAAGGAAAGCAATACTGCCCTGATCACCGCATGACTGCGCTTCTTGAAGTCGCATAATCCAGGCCTCATCAAACGACAGGTCTGGCGTGCCGGGGCGAAAGAAGAGCGGCGCCCTTCCAAGCGCTTCTGGCAAGCACCGGATGAGCGCGTCGGCATGCGCCTCTAGCGACTTTGACCGACTATTTTGGAGCAGAGCACAGGCACGGAAAAGGTCCACTTTGGGCTTCACGCGACAGCTGAGCGCTGTGAGACGCAGATAATTCAGACAACGTAGATCTAGCTGTACAGGAGGAGGCGGCGGTGCGTTCTGCAGCCTTTCCGCAAGATGGAAATCCCACCGCAAGATATTGAATTTATTTCCTGATCTCATTTCCTGACTATATTTATAAGATTTTTCATATAGTGCAAGTGAACCCGCCTGCTTTTGTGCCAGCTGCGGGCTACTTGCTGCATCTATCGGAATTGATCTTCGCTGCGAATGACGGCAACAACGGCCCATGCGATTGGCTTACGCACTCTTTTCGGTTCTGGTTTTGGCGTTGTCGGCCGCCCTTTTTTGGGGGTCATTTGCGTACTTTAAAACGCAAGAAATCGACAAAGCCGCGGCGCGCCTTACGCTCTATCGCAGCGCCTTAGAAGCAGAGCTCCGGCACTTCGCCCATATGCCGTTCTTGCTGTCGCAGGACCCATTTGTTGCAGCGGCGCTTGACGGTGGCGACATTGACGCGTTGGACTACCGTTTGGCGCGTTTTGCCCAAAGTGCGGGGATTGATGCAATCTATCTTATGGATGCCACTGGGCATACGATCTCAGCCTCCAACGCCCAAAGCGCGGCGAGTTTTAAGGGCCAAAACTACGGCTTTCGGCCCTACTTTCAGGAAGCCCGGAATGGTCGGCTGGGTGAGTTTTATGGGATTGGCGCCACGACGGGGGAGCCAGGGTACTTTTACGCGATTGCTGTTGGTCATCCAGGCGCAAGTGCCGATGGCGTAATTGCGATAAAAATCGACTTGTCGAAGCTTCAGGCGAGTTGGCAGGCCTCGGGTGAGCGCATACTGCTCGCAAATGCGGACGGCGTGGTGCTCCTCGCTTCTGAACCGACTTGGCGTTATGCGGCTTTAGAGGCGCTTTCGGAGGCACAGAAAGAGCGCATCTTCGCATCACGTCAATTCGCCAGCGAGCCACTTGAGGCGTTGGACTGGACCGTTGATCTTAGCGCACAAAACGCCCGAATTGATGGGGAACAGTTGCTTTACCTCCGGTCGGGCAATCTGCCCAACCAATGGTCCCTGCACTTTTTCGTGCCAGACGATCAGGCAGTCACCCGCGCTTGGCTGACCGTGGGGACATTCATGGTCTTGGTCATGATGAGCTTCATCGCCTACCAGCTCACCCGCGTACGCCGGATCGGGGCCGCGTTGCGGCGATCTGAGACTGAAGAAGCCCTATTGCGGCAAGCAAATGACAAGCTGGCCGTGGAGATAGAGGAGCGTCGTCAGGCAGAGCGAAACTTGCAGAAAACCCAAGCCGAGTTAGAGCGCGCAGGGCGACTTGCGGCATTAGGACAGTTGGCTTCGTCTGTCACACACGAATTGGGCCAACCGATTGCCGCTATGCGCAACCAACTGGCAGCGGCTGAAATGACGGGTGGACCGACGCCACTAAATGAGAAGATGCAAGGCTTAGTGGCCCGAATGGAGGGGATCACCAAGCAGCTCAAGTTTTTTTCGCGAAAGGGGCGCGACGCCTTTGAGGTGATTGATCTGCGGGACGTGATGGGGGATGCGCTGGAGTTGTTGGAGCCGACGATAGAACAGGCAGAGGCCGCGGTCAGGTTTGTAAGTCCCAAAGAAACGCTTGAACTCAAAGCCAACCGCTTGCGCATAGAACAAGTGATGACAAACCTTGTGCGCAATGCGCTTGATGCCGTTGAAGGGGCCGAGGCGCGCGAAATTGAGGTTGATATGGGCATCGCTGGCGAAGAGGTGTGGTTTCAGGTGTCAGACACGGGGCATGGTTTGGGGAATCAATCCTTTGACGATCTGCGCGAGCCCTTTGCGACCACTCGCGAAAGTGGGCGCGGTATGGGTCTTGGCCTGACAATATCTGCCGGGATCGTGTCGGATCATGGCGGGACGATTACGGCCACTGAACGCCCAGAAGGCGGCGCCGTCTTCCGCGTCAACCTGCCAAGTAGCGAAAGAACCGAAGCCCCATGACCGCCCATCGCGTTTTGATCATCGACGACGACCGGCTGATGCGCCAATCACTTGTGGACTTGGCCGAAGCAGCGGGATGGACGGCAAAGGCACTGGCCCGCGCGACAGAGGTGCCGCGCTGGATCACGCAGTTTCAGCCGGATGTGATCTTGTCCGATGTCCGCATGCCTGAGATGACCGGGCTGGAGCTGTTGCGCAGTTTGGACGGGTCTGTGCCGATCGTTCTGATCTCAGCTCATGGCGACATCCCAACAGCCGTAGAGGCGATGAACGAGGGCGCGTACAGCTTTATTGAGAAGCCATACGAGCCAAAGCGCCTATTGGTCGCCCTGTCGCACGCCGCTGAGCAATCTCGGATGCGCGCAAGTAACGAACGTCTGAAAGACCGCTTGCAGCAACTGTCCGGCTTGGACCGGGTGTTGTTGGGACAAACCTCTGTCATGGCGGGGCTGCGGGGTACAATCGCGATGGTCGCCCAAAGCCCCGCGGCCGTTCTGATCCGAGGCGAGACAGGAACTGGGAAAGACCTAGTCGCACGCGCTTTGCACGACATCTCGCCGCGCTGCGACGGACCTTATGTGGCAGTCAACGCCGCACAGATCACGGCAGAACAGCTGCCACTGATCGCCCAAAGCGCCTCTGGCGGGACCTTGTTCCTCGATGAGGTTTGCGCCTGTCCGGAGACCATCCAACCAGCCTTACTGCGCCTGATTGAAGCGCAAGAGATAATGGTGCCAGGCGTGGGCGCGCCGGTGAACGTCGATCTGCGGGTTGTCTCCGCGACCAATGATGACACAGCAGCTGCAATTGCTGACGGACGGTTGCGCCAAGACCTCCTGTTCCGTTTAGAGGGGTTTGCACTGTCTTTGCCGCCGCTCATGGCGCGCATGGACGACATTGCCCTACTGACGCAACGGTTTTTGCAGGATGGAGCCAGCACCTATGGCGTCGCTGCGCCGGAAGTGACGGATCACGACATGACCGCGCTGTTGGCCCACGATTGGCCCGGCAACGTGCGCGAGTTGCGCAATGTGGCCGAACGCTTTGTGCTGATGTCTGGCCAAGGGCTTGGGTCCATGGCCGAGGCGATCTCGGGTGCCAACGCCGCCGAACTCCCCCGCCCCGGCTTGCGCGAAGCGGTCGCCGCATTTGAACGTCAGATGATCGGCAAAGCGATTCAAACGCACGAAGGCCGGATGGACGATGCTGCGGCCGCATTGGGAATCGGGCGCCGCACGTTGAACGAAAAAGTCGTGAAGCTTGGCCTCGACAAAGACGCGCTGCTTTAGCCCTGCGGAAATCCGCAGGTTTGCCCCTCAAGTCCCCGCATTTTTCTTCAAGAGACTCGACCCGAGAGATGAGGTTACAGTGCAGCATCATCTTGGGAGGAGATATCCGATGAACACATTTGTCACCCGCACAATCGCGGCCACGCTCGTCTTTGCATTCGGCAGCGAGGTTGCGGCAGAAGAATGGAACGTGTCCCTTTGGGGCAAGCGCCGCGCTTTCACTGAGCATGTTGAAAAGCTTGCCGAACTGGTCAGCGAAAAGACCGGCGGTGAGTTTACGTTGAACATCAGCTACGGCGGCCTGTCCGCAAACCGCGAAAACCTTGACGGAATTTCGATTGGCGCGTTTGAGATGGCGCAATTCTGTGCTGGTTACCACCGCGACAAGAACCCATCGATCACAGTGCTGGAACTGCCGTTCTTGGGCGTGTCGTCGCTGGAGCAGGAAGTGGCGCTGTCCAAAGCTGTGTATGAGCACCCCGCAACCGTCGCGGACCTCGGCCGCTGGAATGCGACGCTGCTGATGCCGTCCCCACTGCCACAGTACAACATCGTCGGTGTGGGCGATGCGCCAGCGACGCTGGCTGACTTTGAAGGCCTGAGCGTCCGCGCGACGGGCGGGATCGGTGCTGCAATGGAATCGATTGGCGCTGTACCAACGTCCATGTCAGCAACTGAAGTCCGTCAGGCGATGGACAGCGGTGTTGTTAAAGCGGTCAGCTTTGCCCCTCACGCCCATATGTCCTTCGGCACCATCGAGAACGGCACCTGGTGGACTACCAACCTGAACCCAGGCACCGTGAACTGCCCGGTCGTCGTCAACTCTGACGCCCTTGCCGGCCTCAGCGACGCGCATCGCGATGCGCTGCTTGGCTCCGTTGATGAAGCGCTGGATCACTACATTGCCAACTATAACGGTGCAACGATGGATGCCTGGGGCCCAGCATTGGCTGAGCGTGGCATTACTGAAGTAACATTCGCTGACGCAGAGATCACGGCGTTCAAGGATGCAGCAGCGGCCCCTGCAGCAGCTGCGTGGATTGAGCAAAACACAGCGGCCGGTCTGCCGGCCCAAGAGCTCTATGACATGGTTACGGGTATGATTGCCGAAGGCAGCTAACCCTCCCAGGTGGTCTCGCGGTGATACCACCGCGAGACCACATTAATTCGCATACCTCGGGAGGCATGCATGGCTACAGCATCTCTTGTGCTGAGCGATTCCAGCACCTTAAGCAAATTAGATCGCACTCTTCTAAAATTGGAAACGGGGTTGGCTTTGATCAGTGGCCTTGCCGTTTTTGCGTTGATGGTCCTTGCTGTCGTGTCGGTGAGCGGTCGCAACTTCGCGAACGCCCCGCTGCCCGGTTACGTCGACTGGATCGAACAAGCGATGCCGTTGATTGCCTTCATGGGGATCGCCTACGTGATGCGCGAAGGTGGTCACATTCGGATGGATATCCTCGTGGGACAGTTGCGCGGGCGGTTGCTTTATACGGCTGAGTTGATCACCACCCTCGCCGTGCTGTTACTCATGGTGCTCATGGTTTGGGGGTCATGGGCGCATTTTGAGCGAAGCTTCGATTTTGCTGCCCCGATGTGGAGCCGCGATAGTTCGATGGACATCGCCCTGCCCATTTGGCCCGCCAAGCTGCTCGCCCCCGTCGCCTTTTCCGTCCTGTGCCTGCGGCTATGCCTGCAGGTTTGGGCCTACGCCCGCGGCGTGATCACTGGATCAACTGTCGCCGTGCCCCTGATCGCTGACGCCGCCAAACAGGCGGAGATGGAAGCAGACCAACTGGAAGATTAGACCAATGGAACCGATTGATATTGGCCTGTGGGTGACAGGCGGCCTGTTGGTCATGGTCATCTTAGGGATGCGCGTCGCATTCGCCGCAGGTTTGGCAGGCATGATTGGCCTGATCTGGATCTTTTGGGCGAAGAAAGACTACGGGTTTGAGGACTTTGGTTGGGCCCTGGGCGTTGCGGTCAAAACCGCGGGTCAAGTGCCACACTCGAAAGTGTCGAGCCAGGCATTGTCGCTGATCCCCACGTTCATTCTGATTGGATATCTGGCCTATCACGCAGGGCTAACGAAAGCGTTGTTCGAAGCGGCAAAGCGCTGGATCGCCTGGGTTCCAGGTGGGTTAGCCGTTTCAACCGTCTTCGCCACAGCGGGCTTTGCAGCTGTCTCTGGTGCCTCGGTCGCAACGTCGGCGGTTTTTGCGCGCATCGCAATCCCGGAGATGCTGAAGATCGGGTATAATAAGCAGTTCGCCGCGGGCGTTGTGGCGGCTGGCGGTACGCTGGCTTCGCTGATCCCGCCCTCTGCGATCCTCGTGATCTATGCGATTATTGTGGAGCAGGACGTTGGTAAACTGCTGCTTGCCGGCTTTATCCCAGGCGCCTTCTCGGCCCTTGTCTATGCCGCGCTTATCATTGGGATGGCATTGACCATCAAAGGTTTCGGCCCACCAGTCAGCGGTTTCACCTGGAAAGAGCGCTTTGAGTCGTTACCGCCGGCCTTGCCGATTGTTTTCGTCGTCGTGACGATTATTTGCTTCGTCTATAATCCCTTCGGCGGCGACGCATGGGGTACGCCAACAGAGGGCGGTGCGATTGGGGCTTTTGTGGTGTTCCTGATGGCGCTTTACCAAGGGATGCGCTGGCCGCAGCTAAAGAGTGCGCTGTTGGAAACCGCCAAACTCAGCGTGATGATCTTCACCATCATCTGGGGCGTATTGGTTTACGTGCGCTTTCTCGGCTTTGCGGATCTGCCCGGCACCTTCGCCGATTGGATCACCTCGCTCACCATGTCGCCGATGCTGATCTTGATATGCATCCTGCTTGCCTACGCTGTGCTGGGGATGTTCATGGATGCGATTGGAATGCTCCTGCTGACGTTGCCGGTGGTCTATCCAGCCGTCATGGCGCTGAACGGGGGTGAGTCCGTGGCCGCCGCCGACAGCGCCTTCGGAATGTCCGGGCCGATGTGCGCGATCTGGTTTGGGATCCTGGTGGTGAAGATGGCGGAATTTTGTTTGATCACACCGCCGATCGGCTTGAACTGTTTTGTGGTTGCAGGCGTGCGGGACGACCTCACCGTACAAGATGTGTTCAAGGGAGTGACACCCTTCTTTATTGCGGATGCGATCACCATCGCACTGCTGGTTGCCTTCCCAGCGATTGTCCTTTGGCTGCCGAGTTTGGCCTAAATCGCAAGCGCCCCCGATCAGTCGGGGGCGCGATCAGTCAAATACTCCGACTTAGCGCCGTCAATTTTCAATTTCTCAAGAGCCACGCGGGTAGGCATTTGCACCGAGACCAATCGGTGCATTGATAAATGGCAGAGCAGTACCCACATCAGCGCCGCTATGGCGTTATCCAAGAAACTCGATGAAGTAAGAATATGGCGGAGGCTCTCCGCCATCTTTTTCCATTACTCCATTGATTTTAAATTCCATCACATGGGACGAAAAAGACTCGTACCACACTTGATACCACATTGCGTTGAAGATTTAGCCTGGCCGGTTCAACGTTTGCTGTTTTTCCGATCGCAATCACTATGGCCGACTTCTGGAAACTCCTCAAAGCCAAATCCAATTTTTGGGCGATTGCATATTTGACAAACCCAACTACCAATAGACGCTGTATTGGTCTTTATGATGCTTGGATTCTTCTACCCGGAAGCCACGCTTTTGTAATGCTCTAACAATCCTTTCGATCTGGTTTTTGGGGAAGTTGTTAGAACCACCGTAACCAGCTTCTGTTTTGCCTAGCCTAGCAACGGCCTCGACTTGTTCTAAGATTCGTTTAAGCCCTTCATCGAAAAGTCCGGATCTAACAGCCTCCACGGATATTCGGCGGGCTTCATTTGCATCCATCACTACTCGCTTCCGGCTTCAGCTTGACCAGCTTGCCTAGCTTTTCGTTGAACTTCGCTTCGTCGTCGTCCGCACCAAGTTCGCGGGCGGCTTCTTTGAAGCGTTCAAGTTGACTCTTTTCATTGGACATATCGTTGAAACTTTTGCATGATCTCATCTTTACCACCAGACCATGCGGCGGGTGTCAGATCAGAGTTAAACGCGATCTCACGGCTTTGCTGCGTAATCGCGGCTTTGTCGACGCTCTCGTAGATCAAGAATGGGATGACGTTTTCAACATCGTGCTTCTGAATTTCCATAGAAAACAATACCGCACGCAATACGTTCACGTCGTTAGTTGCCGGAAATATCGCGACCGTCTTCCCGCTGGGCGAACGAACCACAAAATCGACCGAATTGTGTGGCAATGACGGGATTAGAGCCTCGGATACTAAAACTAAATTTTCGCTAAAAGTGTCTTCCAAAGCCCCGATCAGGTCTTCCCTGAAGGTGCTTTTTACAACCTCTCTATTCAAGAACAGTAAGTCCTGAACACGGGTCAGGATTGTCAGGAACGGAAGCGCCAAGGATGCAATTGCCCCTGACGGCACCCATTCCGTGTAGAAAACCTCATCTACTTCGGAAAGCATAACGCCATGCTCATCAAGTATTCCTGACAATATCTCCATTCGATTTTCAGATGAAAAATCGACGCCGTGCCCCTCGAAATCAAACATAAGTGTGCCACTATCTTCAAGGCGTGCACGATCTCCTTCAACTCTCGCGTAAAAACTAATTTTGTCGCCCGAGAACCAAGTCACGGGTGTATATACAGCAAATCCAACAGGAACTTTTTTCACGTTTAGGCCGTCACAGAAGGCGGCACATATTTCTTTCTGCAAGTTCACAGGAAGCCACCTCCTTGTGCGAAGCGATAGCTCGCCGCAGCGACGGTCAAAGCGCTATCTGCGGTTACATCAAATGGCACCGTGCACTCGCTTTGGGAGAACATTGGCCACGCGGACATCAGAATTTTATCTCTCAATATACCCGGAAACGTTTCGTGAACATTACCACGAATGACATGGCAATGCCAGTTCCAATGTTCGGTGCTAAGCTAATGAAAAAACTCTTAGTGTTTCCCCGGCGCGCATAGCAAACGTGGCGCGATATGACTCTTTTTCACTGCTGATTGCGACCAAAACAACAAATAGCAGGCCTATCGCGTTTCAGTAGATGGAAGAAGCTTTCTGCGACCGCGTTGTCATGACAATTCCCACGGCGGCTCATGCTGGCATCCAGATTGTGCCTGCTGAGAAACGATTGCCAATCCTTTCCGGTAAATTGGGAACCTTGGTCGGAATGGATCATAACTCTTTGCTTTGGTTTGCGTCGCCAAACAGCGCTCAACAACGCCTGCAAGGCGAGGTCAGTTGTCATGCGAGACTGCATAGACCAACCAACGACGCGCCATGAGAACAGATCGATCACGACGGCCAGATATGACCACCCTTCGTGCGTTTTGATGTACCTAATATCGGTCACCCACGCACGGTCAGGCGCTTCAACTCCAAACTGCCGATCTAAGGTGTTGTCAGCAACGACAGCAGGCTTACCACCATATCGACCTGGACGACGTTTGTAGCCAATCTGAGCCGTAATGCCTGCAAAGCTGGCCAAACGTGCTACACGCTTATCAGAACAGGTCTCGCCTGCATCCCGCAGGTCATCCGTCAAATTGCGGTATCTGTAGACCTTGCCGCTGTCCGTCCAAGCCTGATAGATCAGCTCTGTTTGACGCGCATCTTCAAGCGCACGCTGGCTTAACGGTTCTTTAAGCCATGCATACAAACCGCTGAGATGAACCCTAAGCACACGGCATAACGACCGCACAGAAAACTCTGCACGGTGAGCCTCAATGAAGGCGTACTCCACTGATACCCGTGCGCGAAGTACGCGGTCGCCTTTTTTAGAATTGTACGTTCCTCGGTCACCAGGCCAACTCTCGCTTAAGCCGCCTGATCTCAGCTGCTTGTTCTACAAGCTCAGATCGGACGCGTGGTGACTTCGCAAACTGCGCTTTCCAAGTGTAGAGCGATTTGGTGCTGATCCGCAATCGCTCGGCAACTTCGCTGACCGCGTAACCACGCTCAACAACCTGCGCCACAGCGTCCTGTTTGAACTCGTCTGTAAACCGTATTCCCTTGTTCATATCCGTCTCTCCTTGGTTCCAAAAGGACCAAGCAAAGCGTCTACAAATCGAGGGGCGCCTCATACATTTAGATTGATTCCTCCCCCGGAATGGGCGGGTTGTGGAAACTGGACTGAAATTTACTTGTTGCCAAGTGCTGCTCAGTTATGATTTCTTTGGTTAGGGCGAGGGTGTACCATGACAGGTTGGAAACGTTTCCTTCTGGCAGCGATGCCAGTGCTTTTAGTTGCGTGCGGTGGGGCAGGGAGTCAGGTGACAACCCGGGCGACGCTTCAAAACGATTTGTTAGGGGCCGCATCCATAGCATCTGTTACGCCAGCGGAACTCGCTAGCGCACTCAATACTTTCAGCGCCGATTTTGGGAACTTGATCGAACCCGGCGATCCCAACGCAGGTCCTGCGTTTTTCGATCCAAGCGATTTCGCCACGGACGGCGTGGCCCGTTACGATGGCTACATTGGGATCGGACCGGATGTTGGAAACGGCAACCTGATTGAAAACAATATCACAAACACAGATTTTTCCGGGCGAGTTAACTTTGCGATTGGTTTGGACTCCGACATCGTTGTCGGTGTTGCTTCGGGCTTTATTGAAAATGAAACAGGCGATAACCTCGACGGAACTTTGATCATTGACGCGGCGTTGAATCGGACAAACCCCCTCGACTTTGGGATTCAAGGCAAGATCGATGGGACTCTGACCCATGAAGACGGTCGGGTGAGCACGATTGTCGGCGACGAAATCGTTGCAGACCTTTTCGGCGACGGTGCAGATGCATTGAGCGGAGACGGCGAGGGTGTCTTGACCACACGTGATGCTAACGGGAACCAACTTGTGGACGAGAGCTACACGTTTGATCTTGATATTGTCGCGACCCTTGAGGATTGATCGCAGATCATTGCTCTTGAGGTGGTAACACTTCGTTAATCATGATCGCAGATCTAAGAGCAACGCGATGTACTGTACTTTTTTTCGTTCTGGGTTTGGCAACGTGTGGTGGCGGTGGCCCGGGCAATACGACGATCCGCGAACCGTTAAAGCATTTCTAATTTAACCTGAGACATATCCTGCAGCCTTGAAGTAGTTCCAGCACTCTTGAGGTGAGTACATTTCGCAGATGTCACCGAGGGCTTCAAATACTGCGGCGAAGCTGCGCGCCGATGCGGCGCAGATGGGCTTTGAGTTTTGAGAAAGCCAACTCGAAGGGATTCAAGTCAGGGGAGTATGGCCGCAGAAACAAGAATCAACATCCATGGGCGTGCAGTGCGTCCGCCGCTTCTTTGTTACGGTGGGTGGCGAGATTAAAGAGAATGACTACCGTTCCGGGCGTGAACTCGGGCACCAGAACCTCACTTAAATATGCGGCAAAGGCGGCCCCATTCATCGCGCCCTTGATCACCCACGGTGCGACGAAGGCATCCGCTGTCAGGCCCGCGATCAATGTCTACGTGCCCCAACTTCCAAAGGGCGCGTCCATGGTTAGCCGATCCCCGCGCGAAACCCAGCCGCGCTGGCGTCTCAGGTTCGTCTTTACGGCTGTTTCGTCCAGAAAGACAACACGCTCAGGCGCTTGTGCGATGGCTGGAAGGCGGTGTTTGAACCAATCCGCGCGCCGCTGTCTTACATTTGCGCGTCGGCGTTCGGTGGCGACCACCGACTCTTTTTATGCTTGAAGCCGAGGCGCTTGAGCAAGTGACCAATTGCTGAGTGTTGCACCCGCAGACCGCTCGCATCAGCCGGGGCATCGCGCAATTCAAAGAGCGTAAGGTCAGGGTCTTGCCCGATCAGTTCCTCAAAGAATGCCACGCGCGGGGCCAGCTTACCCGACCCTTTCGGGCGTCCTTGAGGCGCAGGCGCGATCCGCCCTGTTTCGCGGATATGACGTGCCCATCGCGCGCCTGGCGCAGTCGACAGTTTCAAGCGCAACGCTGCCGCGCGACCGCTTAACCCTTCTTCAAGATATCTTTGAAACCGCGCCCGAAGCGCCAATGGCAAAGGTGCTGACATGATCCATCCTCCCAATAAGGATGAATCGTAATCCTTGGAATAGCGTTCCTCCTTTTTCTAAATGAGCCTCTGCAAGGGCTATGCTCCAACTCCTCATAAGCGCCGCTCGCCGCTCCAACAAATCCGACCGCGCATAGGCACGCTCCACCTCAGACCCAACCTGATGCGCCAACGCCGACTCGGCGACCTCACGCGGCGCTCCAACTTCCTCCGACGCCCAATCCCGAAACATGCTCCGAAACCCATGCACCGTGAATTGCCCCTGCCCCATCCGGCGCAAGAGCATCAGCATCGACATATTGGACAAGGGCGCACCACGCTTTTGAGCGGGGAACACGTGGTCACCGCCAAGGGGTTTCAGCCCCTCCAGTATCCGCAGCATTTCATCCGTCAGCGGCACGCGATGTTGAACGCCGCCTTTCATCCGCCCCACAGGGTCGCGTCCCAATCGACCTCTGCCCATGTCATGCCCAACACCTCAGACGTCCGGCACGCCGTTAGGATCGTGAATTGCAACGCCTTCGCCGCCGTCGCCGTTCGTCCGTCTACGTTCGCATAGAACGCAGACACATCGTGCCACGGCATCGCGTCATGATGCACGACCTTGGTTTTGACCTTGGGCAGCACGCCCGCCTTTTTCACCGCCGTCACGGGGTTCTCGCCACTGCGAAAGCCAGACGACCGCGCCACATCCAGCACGGTCTTAATACGCTGGGCGAAGCGTTTGGCGGTTTCATGTTTGAGCGTCCAAATCGGGGAAAGGCACATCAGCACTTCGGGCTGGCCAATGCTATCGACCGGCATCCGTCCGATTTTGGGAAAGGCATAATCGCGCAAGGTGTCCAGCCATTGCAGGCCGTGCTTGGGGTTCTTCAATGTGGGCAGGCGGTCAATGTGGACTTGTTTGGACAGTTCTTCGAACGTCGGCACCTCATGTTGTGCATTGAAACGCGGGTTAAGCCGAGATTTGGCCATGCGCCGATATTCTAAGGCCCTCTCGCGGGCTTGCTTGAGCGTGACCACATCAGCGCCACCCAAACCAAAGTCAGTCCGTAGCGGTGCACCTTTGCGATTTTTCTGACCTTTGACCGCGACGCGCAGAATCCATCGCCGCGCACCCGATGGATCGACCACCAGTTAAAGCCCCGACCCGTCGCCATGACGACCCGCTCCAAGGTTCTCCACAGCTTCTTAGTTAGCTTTCCGTTGATTGCTACCAAGCGAGACTACCACTATTCGTACCAGGCCGGAAAAGCATACAGGGCAAATCAAATGAAATCCAACAAAAGCTGAAACAACGGGGTATCACGGCAAAAGCAGAGCTCTATGCGGCTAAGTGTAGGTCAATGATATTCAATAAAATGTGGTGGTGGCGGAGGCTCAGGGATTCGAACCCTGGGAGGACTTTCACCCTCGTCGGTTTTCAAGACCGGTGCATTCGACCACTCTGCCAAGCCTCCGACCCGCGCGTTCTAGGCACAAAGATTTTGGGAGTAAAGAGCATTTCCGCCGATCAGACACGCCATCAGATTTCCGCGCACCAGCACGCATGGCACTTTTCATACGTGTCTCTTCGGGCTAACATCGCTATATCTTGTGTCAGGATGGCCAGAAGACCACCCTGTCGGTGAGCAGACAATCAAATGCGGCACCCACCAATCGGTGCCCGGACAACTTGGGGCGGAACGCAGATGCGGACACTTGGGAAAGCGAAACGCTGGATCACGGGGGCCGTCAGCGTGTCGGCCATCATGGCTCTTTCAGCCTGCGAACAGCTTGAAAACTTCGAAATGCCCGGCTTCTTGAGCGGGGGCGGCGACACGGAAGAACCAAGTGCACTAAATGTGTCGACAGAGGCCGGCGAAACGCGGGATGTTGAAGCCCCGGAGATTTTCCAGAAAAGTGAAGCGGGCCTGTGGGACGGCCGCCCGTCGCTTGGCGGCGTTTGGGTGGCCCACCCAGATGTCACGGACCCAGAACGCGTGATTATCCGCAACGAAGACAACGGTCGCTTCGTGGTAGGCGCCTTGTTCCGTCGGGAGCGTGACAATCCAGGACCTGAACTCCAGGTTTCGTCTGACGCCGCGGAAGAGCTCGGGATGTTGGCTGGTGCACCTGCGCAACTTAACGTTGTGGCACTGCGCCGCGAAGAAGCGGCCGCACCCCTTCCCGCTACGACCGATTTTGATGCCGCAGCAGAGGCTGGTGCCATCGACCTTGCCGAACCGGCTGATGTAGAAGCCACATCGCTTGACGCAGCGGACGTGGCTGCTGATCTCGCAGATGGGGCAAGCACTGACGCGAGCGCAAGCACCGACCCAATCATCGCTGGCGCCGCCGCGGCCATTGCTGCGACGGCGACGGCTGCCGAAACGGCTGAGAGCGCCGCAGACGGACCCGTTTCTTTGCCAACCGCCCCGGACGTTTCTCCAGCCGCACCGGTCAGCAACGGGGCTGCCGCCGCGATTGACGCTCTTGCTGGTGCGGCAGAGGTGGCCGCATCAGAAGCGTCCCTTGGTCTTGGCGCCACTGGCGACGGCACAGCTTCTGGTGTCATTGGCGCGCCACTCGACGCGCGCGGGCCATTGGAAGAGACCCTGCCACCGCCGCCCTCAGCTGGGATTGCGACGACTGCGCTTGATGCAACTGCACCCGCCGCCGCCGTAGAAGCCCCCCTGCCCGAACCGACCGCGGCGGCACCTGAACCGGAGCCCGAACCGGCTCCTGCACCAGCAGAGACGTCGTCGGCCCTTGAGAAACCTTTCATCCAAGTGGGTATCTTCAGCTTGGAATCGAACGCTGATGGTGCTGCCGCCCAGTTACGTGGGGACGGCATGGTTGCTTCGGTACGGGAGCAAAGCAGCGACGGAACGACCTTTTGGCGCGTCGTCGTCGGCCCAGCCCCAAATGCTGCGGACCGCACTGCGATTTTATCAAAGGTGCAAGCGCTCGGTTTCAGCGACGCCTATTTCGTCAGTAACTGATATCTGCTACGGGGCTAAGCCATGATCTTTGCTTTTCTTCGGACGGGCTTTGCCCTTACTTGCGCCGTCATCGTCACGGCGTCACCCCTTGCGGCATTTGAAACAAAAGCACGCGCCGCCTACGTCCTGGACCAAACCACCGGTACAGTTCTTCTGGAAAAGAACGCGGATGAGCCTTTGCCACCTGCGTCAATGTCAAAATTGATGACCATTTACATGGCATTTGAAGCGATCTCCCAGGGCATCTTGCAGCCTGATGAGCGTTTGCAAGTGTCTACCGAAGCGGCAGCTTACGGCGGCTCCACGATGTTCCTCGACACCACTGATCGGGTCACGGTTGAGGATCTGCTTCGCGGCGTTATTGTCCTTTCAGGCAACGATGCAAGCGCGGTTCTGGCTGAGGCTCTCTCTCCGGATGGGACGGAAGCTGGCTTTGCGCGCAGGATGACAGAGCGGGGACGCCAGATGGGCCTCACCAACTCAACCTTCACCAACTCGAACGGTTGGCCAGAACCCAACCACCGAATGTCGATGCGCGATCTGGGGACGTTGGCGGACCGGCTGATTGCCGATTACCCGACCTACTACCCGCTTTTTGCGGAGACTGAGTTTGCTTTTGATGGCCGTGCGCCCGCGAATTCCCGCAATCGGAACCCGCTGTTGGCGCTCGGGATCGGTGCAGATGGATTAAAAACGGGGCACACGCAAGAAGCGGGATATGGTCTCGTAGGGTCAGCCAAACAGGGGGATCGGCGGATCATCTTTGTGATTACTGGATTGAACTCCGTCCCGGAACGCGCTGAAGAGGCAGAGAAAATTGTCAGCTGGGCCTTTCGTCAATTCGCCCAGCGCGAGATTGTAGGCGAAGGCACCGTCATTGCAGAAGCTGAGGTCTGGATGGGTGACGTGCCATCCGTGGGGCTAAGTGTTGCAGAAGACGTTTCGCTTCTGGTGCCCGTGGTGAACCAAGACAGCCTCGACGCAGAAGTGATTTACACGGGCCCGCTTGAGGCCCCCATTCGCGCGGGCCAAGAGGTCGCTGAATTGGTGATCAGCATGGACGATTTGCCAAAACATCGCGTGCCGCTGGTCGCCACAAGCGATGTCGCGCGTGGTGGATTTAACTCTCGCGTGCGCGTCGCAGCTGATGTGCTCTGGTCCAAGTTTGGCCCCAGCGGCGCTGAGGTGGATACGCCAGAGGCAACAGAGTCAGACGGCTAAGTGATGGCGCGCGGCCGGTTTATTACATTCGAGGGCGTTGACGGGTCCGGCAAATCCACTCAATTGCAGCGATTGGCTGACAGCCTGCGCGTCGAAGGCACAGACGTCGTCACCACGCGAGAGCCTGGGGGCGCGCCTGGTGCCGAAGAGATCCGAAATCTCGTGCTTACAGGCGATCCTGGCCGCTGGTCACCGGAAACCGAAATCCTGCTTTTTACCGCCTCGCGCCGCGATCATCTGGAAAAGACGATTGAGCCCGCAATCGCGGCGGGCAAAACCGTGATTTCGGACCGCTTCGCCGACTCGACCCGCATCTACCAAGGCGCGACCCGGGGCGACCTGCGCGCCATGGTGGATCAGCTCCACAGCCTGATGATCGGTAAGGAGCCGGACCTGACGTTTATCATCGACATGGACCCGGAAGTTGCCTTGAATCGTGGGCTTGCCCGCAATTCCGGCGAAGATCGTTTTGAAGACTTCGGGCTCGGCTTTCAAGAAACCGTCCGCGCTGGCTTTCAAGCACTGGCCGCGACATACGATGACCGCTGCGTCATCATAAACGGCGATCGTGACCCGGATACCATTGCGGCAGATATCCTCGCGACCTATCAGGTCCGTGCATGAGCGACGACCTGCCTGAACCGGATCGCGTGGAAGGAGCCCCTCACCCTCGCGAAACGATCGAATTGTTCGGCCAGGGCGCTGCGGAGGCCGCGTTTCTTGAGGCTTATAACGCTGGGCGTTTGCACTCAGGCTGGCTCATTACGGGACCACGTGGCGTGGGCAAGGCGACGCTCGCCTGGAAAATCGCCACGTTTTTGCTGGCGGAAGCTCCTGACGACGGTTTGTTTGGTGACCCACCCCCACCAACGAGTATGCGGGTCGATACCGACCATCCGGACGCGCGCCTTGTTCAGTCTGGCGCGCACCCCCGCCTTCTTGTAGTCCGCAGGCCCTACGATGAGAAAACGAAGAAGCTGAAGACAGAAATTACAGTCGACGCAGTGCGGGCTATGAAAGGGTTCTTTCACATGTCCTCAGCTGACGGTGGCCGCCGCGTCGTGATCGTCGATGCAGCCGATGAGATGAACCGCAGCGCAGCCAATGCGATCCTGAAGGAGTTAGAGGAGCCGCCATCGAAAGCCACGATCCTCCTGATCGCACACCAACCTTCGCGTTTGCTTCCGACTATCCGGTCGCGATGCCGGGAACTCCGATGTGTCACCCTCGGGACCGACGACCTTGCCTTCGCCCTTACCCAAGCCGGACAGACGACAGAGACGACAGAGGCGCTGCATGTTCTTGCGGGTGGATCAGCGGGAGACGCACTTGCGCTGCTGAACCATGATGGACTCGCACGCTATGCGGAAATTGTGAAGTTGATGGAAAAACTCCCATCAATCGACCGTCCCGCAGCCCTGGCCCTGGCCAACGGCTGCACCGGGGCCGCAAATGCTACGAAGTATGCATTGACGCTTGACCTGATCGACCATTTTCTGTCCCGCACCGCCAGGACCGGGCTCATGGGCGCGCCTGCAAGTCAGGCAGCGCCAGGCGAAGCACTCTTGCTCGCTAGGCTATCCCCCCATGACCGAGCCGCCCGCGCCTGGGCGCAACTGCAGCAGGACCTCTCAGCGCGGGTGCGACATGGCAAGTCTGTCAACCTTGACCCTGCTGCCTTGATCCTTGATATCGTTTTCAAGATTGAAGATACCGCGCGGGCCTGTCTGGCCTGAAAGGCCCCGTATGACGCACCCCACCCTTGTGGACAGCCATTGCCACCTGGACTTCCCAGACTTTGACGCCGAGCGCCCAGAGGTCGTCCAGCGTGCGTTGGACGCGGGGGTGGTCCGTATGGTGACCATTTGCACACGTTTGCGAAACGAACCCAAGGTGCGCGCGATCGCCGAAGAAAATGACCCGGTATTTTACGCCGCCGGGACCCACCCGATGTCTGCCGCCGAAGAACCTTTGGCAACGGTTGATGAGCTGATTAAAATCGCGGAACACCCCAAGATGGTTGGTATCGGTGAGACAGGGCTCGACTACCACTACACCTCCGAAAGCGCAGAAGTTCAAAAGACCTCACTCCGAATCCACATCGCAGCCGCACGAGAGACGAAACTGCCACTGATTATCCATGCGCGCGCAGCAGACGACGATATGGCGCAGATCTTAACCGAAGAATATGAAGCGGAACCATATACCTGCGTGATGCATTGCTTCTCTAGCTCAGCGGCGCTGGCCAAGGCGGCGCTCGATCTCGGCTTCTATCTTTCGATGTCTGGCATTGCCGCCTTTCCCAAGAGCCAGGAGTTGCGCGACATCTTCGCGACGGCCCCACTTGACCGGATCTTAGTGGAGACCGATAGCCCCTACCTCGCTCCGCCGCCCTATCGCGGAAAGCGAAACGAGCCTGCCTATACAGCCCATACAGCCGCAAAGGGCGCGGAGGTTTTTGGGGTCAGCGTCGAAGACTTTGCCAAAGCGACTACCGCCAACTTTGACCGCTTGTTTTGGAAGGCCGCAGAATGAGCGACACGCTAAGCTTTCGCATCCTCGGTTGCGGCTCTTCTGGCGGCGTGCCGCGCCTGTCGGATGAACCTGGCGGCAACTGGGGCGAATGCGATCCGAACGAACCGAAGAATAAGCGGCGGCGCTGTTCAGTGCTCGTCACCCGCAAGAGCGATACCGGCGAAACGCGAGTGCTGATCGACACCACGCCGGACATGAGGGAACAGCTGATCGACGCGAATATCGGCTCCCTGGACGCGGTTGTCTTCACCCATGCCCATGCGGACCACACACACGGGATCGACGACCTGCGGATGATCGTGTTCAACATGCGCCAGCGCTTAACCGTATATGCGGATGCGCCCACAACAGATGCGATCAAAGACCGGTTTGGCTACGCCTTTGTGCAGCCCCCTGGATCAAACTACCCCCCGATCTGCGACTTGAAGCTGATCGATGGCCCCTTCACCGTTGGCGGAGCGGGCGGAGATGTTCCGTTCACAGCCGTGATCCCTGTCATCCATGGGGCGATGCCAACGGTTGGCTTTAAGATCGCAAACAGCGTTTACATGCCGGACGTCGCGGAGATCCCAGACGGTTCCTGGCCCGATCTGCTGGACCTCGACCTTTGGATCATCGATGCACTCCGGCGTGATCCGCACCCGACCCATACGCACCTCGAACGCACCTTGGGCTGGATTGCCGAGCTAAATCCGACCCAAGCGGTTCTAACCAATATGCATATCGATCTGGACTATGCGACCATCGCGGCAGAAACCCCGGATCACATTGTTCCCGCCTATGATGGGATGACCGTGACGCTGCCAATCGATTAGCGCCGCCGCAACAACCGGAGGGCGCAATGGGCGTTCTAATCAGTGTTATTATGCCGGTCTTTCTTGTGATCGGCTTTGGTTACCTTGCCGCCTGGCGCGGAGGGTTTAGCGAGGCCGCTGTCGACGGGTTGATCAAATTCACCCAAAACTTTGCGATCCCCTGTTTATTGTTCAAAGCGATCTCAACGCTCGACCTGTCCAAATCATTTGACCTGGTGCTGCTGGGGTCCTTCTACACAGGTGCAATTGGTGGATTTGCGTGTGGGCTTTTGGGCGCGCGCTACCTCTTCGGGCGCGACTGGGAAGACAGCGTCGCAATCGGCTTCATCGGGCTGTTTTCAAACTCCCTGCTTTTGGGATTGCCCATCACCGAGCGGGCCTATGGAGCTGATGCACTGGACGCCAACTATGCGATTATCGCCGTGCATTCGCCCATCTGCTATTTCATCGGGATTACCGCAATGGAAATTGCACGTAATCGCGGTGCCTCTGTCACAGCGCTGCCCGGCAAAGTGTTGAACGCAATGTTCCACAACGCCTTGATCGTCGGGATTGCCCTGGGATTCGTCGTCAATCTCGGAAACATAACGTTGCCAGCGACGGTCACCGAGGCACTTGACCTGATCGTCAGGGCGGCCCTGCCGACTGCGCTTTTCGGCTTAGGCGGCATTCTCTACCGCTATAAGCCCGAGGGCGACATCAGAACAATTTTGGCCATCCTTGCGGTGTCCCTTCTGATGCATCCCATGATCACATGGGGCTTGGGTCGTCTTGGCGGTTTGGAACCACAAGCGTTCCGATCCGCTGTCCTTACGTCTGCGATGGCGCCCGGGGTGAACGCTTACGTCTTTGCCAACATGTATGGCAAAGCACGCCGCGTGGCCGCATCAGCGGTTCTGATCGGTACGGCCCTTTCGATCGTGACGATATGGGTATGGCTCGCGATCTTGGGATAGTGACTTCTGCAAGAACAGCGCCTCAAAGATCGACCGCATCAGTGGCGTCGACACCAGCTAGGTGATGATCTCCAGCTGCGTTAGGTGACGGACAAGGGCTTTGTTTCGATCAAACTTTCCCGTCGATAAGCCCTATTCGACAAATGCCACACTTTTTGCAGCGAAACACCCACTCATTCAGAGTTCGGGACCAACCGTCATATCTGGCAACAACGTGAAGGCCGACTTCGGCCCAAGTTGGCGGTTTCGCTCTCGCAGGCGTGCAGCTGTGATAATGTGGTCAGCTACGCACTTAGTTGCGATGGATAAGGGATCAAATTGAGCAAGGAAAACCCAAGCGGTGTCAGGGGGGGCAGTCCAACGGCCAGAGGCTGGTGGATCAAATCGAGATTAAGCAATCGGATATAATCCTTCTCAAGAATCGCCCTGTTGCTCGCGACTTCGATGAGACAGTGCTGAAGATGCCCGTCCAAAGACGGCAACTGTTCTCTTAACTTCACAACCATGACCACCTCGCTGGTACTTCACTACGAGCCTAAAAGTCTTGAAATTCGGTTTAGTTACTAGGGGAAAGTTATGAAATTCTTAACACTGCCAGGGACGGTGCAGCCCCAAATCCTACTGCTATGAGCATTAAACTGACGCGGTTCTAGGAGGCAAGACCGGCTATCTGGGCGATTCAATCTGGCTTGGACGAGCACCCATCACTGCGCGAAAAGCCCTCGATAAGGCGCTACTAGATCCATATGCGCAACCATGGGCGATCCCATCAAAGGGTCGTATGGATTTCTCGAGGTAGACCCTGAGCCTCAGTTCCTTTTCGAAGGCTTGCGGAAGGGTTTTGCTTCTCCGCCTTTGCCCGCTTTGCTTCCTGAACGCGACGCCGTCGAGGATTTACTTCCACCCTTTGAGTTGGGCTTTCGCGCCCTGAGCGAAACGGACGTGTCGGAGGCTTGCTTATCTCTTTTTGGGCGCGTTTTAGTCCCTGTAGCAGGTTGAGGTTTTGATTTTTCCCGGTCGCTTGTCGGTGGCGCCTGTCGCGATTTACTCCGCCTCGCTTCATTTTTGCCAGTTTGCTTTTTCGACGAACCAGCAGCGGAAGTCCCTTTGCTCTTACCACCTGACGGCGACGTCCGGGCTTCCTGGTTGGGCGGCTCTGGACTGCGCGCGGGTTTCGGTGGCTTGGCACGTTTCACCGCGTCGCCAGAGGAATGCGGGGCCGCAGGAGGCCCTTTCGGAGAGGCATCGAAATCTGGCACCCCCGCCAGCTCAGTCAGCTTCGCGTCATGCTCCACGGTCATCTCGTTCCCCAACTCCCGTTTCATGGCGGGGACGGCATCAGTGGCGATCTCGACGAAGGTTTCCTGGTAAGAGACGCGGATTGCGCCGATGGCGTCTTTGGACAAACCCGCGTTGCGGCACAGCATGGGCAACAGCCAACGCGGCTCAGCGCGGTGTTTACGTCCCAAAGACAATGAGAACCATGTGCTGGGCCCGAATGCAGCGCGCATCTCTTGTTTGGGTTTTCCAGGCTCAGGCGCGGTTCCAAGGATCTCGGGCGCTGAGTGGCGCTCCCGATAAAGGCGCAGATAGGCTGCCGCGATCTGCTCGGGCGATCTTCCTTTCAGCAGCCGTTCTGCAAAAGCCAGTTCGTCAACATTTGGCGGCTCATTGAGGGCGGGATTGGAAATGATGCGGTCTTCTTCCCGTCCAAGCACCTCATCTGCGGAGGGCGGTGTGCCCCATGCGGCCTCTAACTTGGCCATCTTCAACAGTCGCTGTGCTTTTGAGCGGTGGCGCCCCGGCACGATTAAGATTGAGGTCCCCTTGCGCCCGGCGCGGCCTGTCCGTCCGGAGCGGTGCAGCAATGTGTCGGCATTCGAAGGCAGATCCGCGTGTATGACCAACTCCAATCCCGGAAGATCAATGCCGCGCGCGGCTACGTCCGTTGCAACGCAGACCTGCGCGCGCCCGTCGCGCAAAGCTTGCATCGCATTGGTGCGCTCTGACTGGCTAAGTTCCCCTGACAGCGAGACGACGGCAAATCCCCGGTTGGAGAACTTCGCGGTTAAACGCGCGACCATTGATCGGGTATTGGCAAACACGATTGCGGTCTGCGCATCATGATACCGCAGCAAATTGACAATCGCCTTTTCGACATCTGACGGGGAAACGGTCAAGGCGCTATAGGCAATGTCGGAATGCTGTGCTTCTGGGCTACCGATCTTGAGCCGCTGCGCATCTTCTTTCTGGTATGTCTGGGCGAGCTTGGCGATGCCGCGCGGAACAGTGGCTGAGAACATCAACGTGCGCCGGGTCGCGGGCGTTTGATCAAGGATGTATTCGAGATCTTCGGCGAACCCCATGTCCAGCATTTCGTCGGCCTCATCGAGAACAACAGTCCGCAGATCTTTCAGGTCGATCACCCCACGCGAGGTATGATCCCGCAGCCGCCCGGGTGTCGCAACAACGACATGGGCGCCCCGCTCAAGCGCCCTGCGTTCCGTGCGGACATCCATCCCGCCCACCGCTGACGCGGTGACGATTCCGGCGCCGGCAAAGAGCCAGTCGAATTCTCGCCCAACCTGCAACGCCAACTCGCGCGTGGGCGCGATGACCACAGCCAACGGCGCCGCGGGCCGGTCGAACTTTCCATTGTCATCGAGAAGCTCCCCCGCCATCGCCAGACCGAAGCCCACGGTCTTGCCAGACCCGGTTTGCGCGGAGACAAGCAGATCTTTTCCTACTAGTGCTTTGTTTGAGACCGCCTCTTGGACAGGCGTCAGACTGTCAAACCCCCTTTGGGACAAGGCAGATGACAGAGTTTTGGGAAGGCTAGAGAAGTCTTGCATGGATCACCTAATTCAGGGGAAGCCCGGGCGATAGAGGCATTCTGCCACGATGTATAGAGCGCTTGAGCGGCAGGATTCAAAATGACCAGCTGAAGGACCTCTTTTGTCGGCAACAAGACCTGCGAGAATGCGCTCGTTTGGGTCTCTTTGGTTTACCTCGCCGCGCGCGCTAGCAATGCTGGCGCAACCGCAGCATCCAATTCTTCGGCGTAGGATCAACTTTGTCCCGTTGGTGAACGCAAAGCCAAGCAATTTGGCTGGTAGTTACCTCCAGCGGAGTTTCAGGCACCATCTTCGAAAGGCGGTAGGAAAAAGTCTGGAAGAATCCGCTTTCATATGTGCTTCATTCGACAGAATTCAGTTAAAAGATTGGCTCAATTTAGTATTTTTGTTGGTGATGGTGCCCCCACACGGACTCGAACCGCGGACCTACTGATTACAAATCAGTTGCTCTACCAGCTGAGCTATAGGGGCACTACACGGGAAATACTTGCAGCGTTTGGGCGACGCAAGGGGCTCGATCACGGGCAAGGGGCTAGGCGACCCCGAATTTGCCCGTATAGTGCCGAAAAATCCAAAGGCCCGAGCAGGCATGCAGATCGTTTTTCACATCGGCGCCCATTGCACCGATACCGA
>JBCBHE010000045.1:0-26543 GCA_038526085.1 Pseudomonadota bacterium
CGACCGCTGAAAAGATCTGCACCGAGGTGGGTATCGACCTGTCTCGTCGCGTCAACGAACTGTCTGACGCAGAAGTCTTGAAGGTCCGTGAATACATCGACGAAAACCTGACTGTCGAAGGCGACCTGCGCCGCGAAGTTCAGATGAACGTCAAGCGTCTGATGGACCTCGGCTGCTACCGCGGCCTGCGTCACCGCCGCAACCTGCCTGTGCGCGGTCAGCGGACATCAACGAACGCACGCACACGCAAGGGCCCCGCAAAGGCCATTGCTGGTAAGAAGAAATAAGGAGACCGCGACATGGCACGTGATACCCGTCGTACGAAGAAGAAGGCCTCCAAGAACATCGCCGCTGGCGTGGCGCATGTGAACTCTTCTTTTAACAACACAAAAATCCTGATCTCTGATGTGCAGGGCAACGCCATTGCGTGGTCGTCTGCCGGCACTATGGGCTTCAAGGGCTCTCGGAAGTCCACACCTTACGCGGCCCAGATGGCAGCTGAAGATGCGGGCAAGAAGGCACAAGACCACGGCGTGAAGACGCTCGAAGTTGAAGTGCAAGGTCCAGGCTCCGGCCGTGAAAGCGCGCTGCGCGCTTTGGCCGCGATTGGTTTTAACATCACCTCAATTCGTGATGTCACGCCAATGGCGCATAACGGCTGCCGCCCACCAAAGCGCCGCCGCGTCTAACCGAACGATCCCAAATGGGGGCGTGCCGTTGCGCGCGGCCCCATTCCGTCATTTTGAAACCTCGGGCGTCTGCCCTTTTGGTCATGAAAGGCAGACAGGAATGGAGGGACACATGATCCACAAAAATTGGGCCGAGCTCATCAAACCAACACAGTTGGAGGTGAAGCCGGGAAATGATCCATCGCGTCAGGCAACTGTCGTCGCAGAACCGTTGGAGCGGGGCTTTGGCCTGACGCTTGGCAACGCGCTGCGCCGCATCCTGATGTCGTCGCTGCAAGGTGCTGCCATCACTGCCGTGCAGATCGACAACGTCTTGCATGAGTTCTCATCTGTGTCTGGCGTGCGTGAAGACGTCACCGACATCGTGTTGAACCTCAAGGGTGTTGCGATCCGTATGGACGTTGAAGGTCCAAAGCGCCTGTCTGTTCAGGCAAAGGGCCCCGGCGCTGTCACCGCAGGTGACATCTCTGAGACCAACGGCATTGAGATCCTGAACAAGGACCACGTCATCTGCCACTTGGATGATGGTGCCGATCTTTATATGGAACTGACCGTGAATACCGGGAAGGGCTATGTGGCTGCCGACAAAAACAAGCCAGAAGATGCGCCCATCGGCATGATCTCCATCGACGCGATCTACTCGCCGGTGAAGAAAGTGTCCTACGACGTGCAGCCGACTCGTGAGGGTCAGGTTCTGGACTATGACAAGCTGACGATGAAGGTCGAAACTGATGGCTCTCTGACCCCAGACGATGCTGTTGCTTACGCCGCGCGCATCCTGCAGGATCAGCTGTCGATCTTTGTGAACTTTGATGAGCCAGAGTCCGCAACGCAAGGTGCTGAGGACGATGGTCTTGAGTTTAATCCACTTCTGTTGAAGAAAGTGGACGAGCTTGAGCTGTCTGTCAGATCTGCTAACTGCTTGAAAAACGACAACATTGTCTACATTGGTGATCTTATTCAGAAGACCGAAGCAGAAATGCTGCGCACGCCAAACTTTGGCCGGAAGTCTTTGAACGAGATCAAAGAGGTTCTGTCCGGTATGGGGCTGCACCTTGGCATGGATGTCGAAGACTGGCCACCAGACAATATCGAAGATCTGGCGAAGAAGTTCGAAGATCAGTTTTAAGATTTGAATGGGCCTTCGGGCCCATTCGCAAATGCCCGGATGACCGGGGAACTTTGGGCATGGTGCCCCACTAACGGAGCCGACGTCAACGCAGCGTCGGCCCACATAAAACGAAATGGAGACTATGATATGCGCCACGGACACGGGTACCGTAAGCTTAACCGCACCCACGAACACCGCAAAGCGATGTTCGCAAACATGGCAGGGTCTTTGATCGAGCACGAGCAGATCAAAACGACCCTACCCAAAGCCAAAGAATTGAAGCGTGTGATCGAGAAATTGATCACACTGGCGAAGCGCGGCGACATTCACGCCCGTCGTCAGGCCAACGCGCGCCTGAAGCAGGAGATGCACACAGCCAAGCTGTTTGATGTGCTTGGCCCTCGCTACAAAGATCGTCAGGGCGGCTATGTGCGCGTGATGAAAGCGGGCTTCCGTTATGGTGACATGGCCCCAATGGCGATTATCGAATTTGTGGACCGGGACGTTGATGCAAAAGGCGCCGCAGACAAAGCGCGCCTTGAGACTGAGGACGCCGCAGAAGAGTAAATCTGCTCACGTTGCGTTTTGAAGGCCCCGGACATCAATGTGCGGGGCTTTTTTCGTATGCTTCAATTTCTGTTCCAGAAATTGGTGCCAAATCCTCTTTGAGGATTTGAGCACAGACTTTCTGTGAAAGTCTGCTGCCCCTTTGCTCCTCCGCACATTCCCGCATAAGTTCCGCGCATGGCAGATCTCTTTGACACGTCCGCTATCACGCCGGCAATGAATGCGCCCCGCCCGCTCGCCGACAGGCTGCGCCCGCAGGTTTTGGCGGATGTGATCGGACAAGACCAGGTGTTAGGACCCGAGGCTCCGCTCGGCGTGATGCTCGCCTCCGGTAGCCTGTCGTCATTGATCTTCTGGGGTCCGCCAGGGGTGGGGAAAACCACGATTGCGCGGCTCTTGGCGGATGAAACCGACCTGCACTTTGTCCAAATTAGTGCGATTTTCACGGGGGTACCGGATTTACGGAAGGTCTTTGAGGCCGCAAAAATGCGCCGTCAAAATGGCAAGGGCACGCTGCTCTTCGTCGACGAAATCCACCGCTTCAACAAAGCCCAACAAGACGGGTTCCTGCCGCACATGGAAGATGGGACGATCTTGCTGGTGGGGGCGACAACTGAGAACCCGTCGTTTGAGCTAAACGCGGCTGTCTTGTCCCGCGCCCAGGTGCTGATCCTGACGCGTCTGTCGCAAGATGATCTGGAACGCCTTGCACAGCGGGCCGAAACGGAGCTGGATCAGGCATTACCGTTGGACGCGCAAGCTCGTGAAGCCTTATTGGAGATGGCCGACGGGGATGGCCGCGCGCTTTTGAACCTGATCGAACAGATTGCCGCTTGGCGTGCGGATCAACAGCTGGGCATCGATGACCTTACCAACCGGTTGATGAAGCGTGCCGCGAAGTACGATAAGTCGGGCGATGAACACTACAACCTGATCAGCGCCCTGCATAAATCCGTAAGAGGGTCTGATCCGGATGCGGCGCTCTATTGGTTCGCCCGCATGCTGCAGGGGGGCGAGGACCCGCGCTATCTTGCGCGCCGCATCACCCGGATGGCCGTGGAGGATATTGGCTTGGCCGACCCACAGGCTCACCGCGTGTGCCTCGATGCTTGGGAGACTTATGAAAGACTCGGGTCGCCAGAGGGAGAGTTGGCACTGTCGAATGCGTTGGCCTACCTGGCACTCGCTCCGAAATCGAACGCTGGCTATGTCGCTTATAAGGCCGCTGTGACTGCAGCCAAGAAAACGGGGTCGCAACCACCGCCAGCCCATATTCTGAACGCACCCACGACGCTGATGAAAGAACAAGGGTTTGGCGCAGGATACGCTTATGACCACGATGCCGAGGATGGATTCAGCGGGCAGAACTATTTCCCTGATGGGTTGGACCGCCCGAAGTTCTACGACCCGGTGGATCGTGGGTTTGAGCGAGATTTGAAAAAGCGCGTGACCTACTTTGAAGGGCTGCGGGCCAAGAGGAGCTCGGAATGACGTTGTTGTCGGTGGCCATGGGCGGCGCGCTTGGCGCGGTGCTGCGGTATCTTGTCGGACTGGCCGTCGCCTTTCCCATAGGTACGCTAACGGTCAATGTCGTTGGCTCCCTCGCCATTGGCCTGATCTGGCACAGTTTCACGGCCAAAGACCTGCACGGCTGGTTGCCCTTTGTGATGACAGGCGTCTTAGGGGGCTTCACCACCTTTTCGGCTTTTTCCCTCGACACGCTGCGTCTTGTGGACGACGGAAGGCTGGCGGCTGCTGGCGGATATGTTATGGCGTCCGTCTTATTCTCGCTAGCCGCCTGTGCGGCTGGCGTTTGGATCGCAAAGGGCATCGCATGAGCGGCGTACAAACACGGGTGATCGGCCCCGATGATGGGGATCAACGGCTCGACCGCTTTCTGCGGCGCCTGTACCCCCATCTGACCCAAGGGCGGATCGAAAAGATGTGCCGCAAGGGAGAGCTACGCGTCGACGGCGGCCGGGTGAAAACCAACACGCGGCTGGAAACCGGCCAGACGATCCGCATCCCGCCCTTGCCGTCAGAAGAGGAGGTCGCAGCCTCTGCCAAGCTGCTGAAGCACGGCGTGACCAAAGCAGATGAGAAACTGATCAAATCCTGCGTTATCTACCGCGACGACCATATCATCGCGATCAACAAGCCACCCGGCATCGCGACCCAGGGGGGTACCAACACAACGCGGCATATCGACGGTATGTCCGAGGCGCTGATGTTCGATTATGACGAGAAGCCGCGTTTGGTGCACCGCCTGGACAAGGACACTTCTGGTGTTCTGTTGCTCGCTCGCACTCGGATGGCCGCAAAAGGGCTGACCGAAAACCTCAAGCATCGTGAGACGCGTAAGATCTATTGGGCGGCGATTGCCGGTGTGCCGCATCCAAAGGCGGGGACGATTAAATACGGCCTCGTGAAAGCCCCCGGTCATGGCCCAGGTGGCGAAAATGAAAAGATGCGTTGCGTGCATCCGCGTGAGGTGGACCAGGTTGAAGGTGCGAAGCGGGCTGCGTCTGACTATGCGGTGATGGACACGCTTGCTTCTCGCGCGTCTTGGTGTGCGTTGGTGCCGGTCACCGGTCGGACCCACCAGCTCCGCGCTCATATGGCTGAGATTGGGCATCCGATAATTGGGGATGGTAAGTATGGCGGGTCTGAACAGGAGAACCTTGGGGATGGTTGGGGTGCAGGCATGGGGGGCGACATCAGCCGGAAAATGCACCTGCATGCGCGCAGTTTGAAGATTGAACACCCAATGACCGGCGCGATCATGGACTTTATCGCGCCCTTGCCGCCACATATGCAAAACACCTGGGATTTTGTCGGCTGGAATGTCAGCCACGCCCCGGCCGATCCGTTTTTTATGGACGATGAGTAATCTGCGCTTGGTCATTTTCGACGTGGATGGGACGCTGGTGGACAGCGCCGCACTTGTCGCGACCTCATTTTCGCGCGCCTATGAGGTTTTGGGGCTCCAACCCCCACCGCGCGAAAAGGCGTTGCATTATGTCGGCATCTCGCTGAACCAAATTTTTCCTTTGCTCTCGCCAGAGCTCGACAGCGATACCCACACGGCTTTGGCTGCAGCTTATCGTGAGGTCTATCACGCAACCCGGTTGGAAATGGGGGATGCGGCGGCCGCACCATTTTTCCCGGGCGCGCGCGCCGCATTGGATGAGCTGAAGGTGCAAGATTGGACGTTGTTGGCGATTGCGACGGGCAAGGCCCAGCGTGGGGTCGATGCAATGGTCGCGGCACACGGATTAGAGGGCTATTTCCAAAGCCAACAAACCGCCGATGGGCATCCTTCAAAGCCGCACCCATCCATGATTTTCACGTGCCTCGCGGAAACAGGTGTCGCGCCCGAGCGGACAGTGATGATCGGCGACACGACTTACGACATGGACATGGGGCGGTCCGCTGGCGTGCGAACGATGGCCGTGAGCTGGGGACATCACCCCGTGGACAAACTTAAGGCTGACGCCGTTGTCACCGACTTCGCGGATCTGCTTCCCACGATTGACCAACTCATAGGACCACCAGAATGAGCGAATGGGCCGCGAAGCGCTTTTGGACCACGACCGCCACGGTGGAAGTGGAGGAGGGATACGGCATCGCCCTGGATGGTCGGGAGGTGAAAACGCCGGCAAAGTCGGCGTTGGTTTTACCCACAGCCGAGATGGCCGCTGCTGTGGCCGAGGAATGGGATGCGCAAGACGGTCAGATCGACCCGAGTACGATGCCTGTCACACGCGGTGCGAATTCAGCCATCGACAAGGTCATGGCGCAGCGGGCCGAGGTCGTGCAGCTTTTGGCCGCCTACGGTGACAGCGATTTGCTGTGCTACCGCGCTGCAGGCCCAACACAACTGATCGCGCAGCAAGCAGATGCCTGGGATCCTTTGCTCGATTGGGCTGCTGAAACATTCGGTGTTCGGTTGAGGACAGGCGAAGGGGTCATGCATGTGGAGCAGGATCTGGACGGGCAAGCGCGTCTGACTGCTGAATTGGACGAGCTGACCGCATTCGAATTAGCCGGTGCCCATGATTTGATCAGCCTTTCGGGCTCTTTGATTATCGCATTGGCGGTGATCAAAAAACACATCTCCACAACCGAAGGATGGGCGGCTTCGCGCGTCGATGAGGCCTGGCAAATCAGTCAATGGGGCGAAGATGACGAGGCAATGATACAAGAAAAGATCAAAAACAATGCCTTTCAGGACGCAGCCCGCTTCATCGAACTGTGTAAAAAGTAGCAACTTTTTTGGCGGTCAGGTCAATTGCCTCATTTTCTCGCAAAACGGTGCCCAGTTTCGCGGCATTTTCGCTGGGTAAGCCTTGACGACCAATCCTGATTCCCTTCAGTCTGAGGCAGTTCGTGGCGGGGGAATCCTGCCAGAGGCTGGAAATCTGCTTTTTAAGAGGCAGGCTCGATACCGCTCTAACGGGAGTAGGGGCGGAAACTCAGGAAGAGGTAAAAATGAAAACAAACGTATTTCTTGGCTCGCTAGCTGTTGCGGGGATGACTGCGGGCATGGCGTTTGCTGATGCTCACGGGAGCACGCTGGACGTGGTGAAGGAGCGTGGCGCACTGAAGTGTGGCATCTCGACAGGTCTGGTCGGCTTCGCGTCTCAGGACGCGAATGACGAATGGGAAGGCTTTGACGTCGCGATCTGTCGCGCTGTTGCAGCTGCTGTTCTCGGCGATCCAACAGCCGTTGAATTCCGCCCAGTGACCAACAAAGAGCGTTTTGAAGTTCTGAACTCTGGCGATATCGACATGTTGTCGCGGAACACAACTTGGACGTTCTCGCGTGACGTTGACCTGAAGCTCGAGTTCGCTGGCGTGAACTACTACGACGGTCAGGGCTTCATGGTGCCGAAAGAATTGGGCGTGTCCTCTGCAAAAGACCTGGACGGCGCACCTGTCTGCATTCAGTCTGGTACAACAACAGAGCTGAACTTGGCGGACTTCTTCCGCACCAACAACATCAGCTACCAGCCTGTATCCATCACAACAGCGTCTGAAGCTCAGCAAGCCTATCTGGCTGGCCGTTGCGCGGTTTATACCACAGACGCATCTGGCTTGGCTGCGACGCGTGCATCCTTCGAAAACCCAGACGATCACGTGATCCTGCCGGAGATCATCTCCAAAGAGCCTCTGGGCCCGCTTGTGCGCCACGGCGACAACAACTGGGGTGATGTGGTCCGCTGGACACTGAATGCACTGGTCGCAGCTGAAGAGCTGGGCGTGACATCTGCAAACGTGGGTGAGCTTTCAGCGGCTGCAACCGACAACCCAGAGATCAACCGCCTGCTCGGCACCGAGGGTAACCTTGGTGAGCAACTGGGCGTTGCCGCAGACTTCGGCGCTCAGATCATTGCGGTTGACGGCAACTACGGTGAGATCTTCGAAAAGTACATCGGTGAGAACACCCCAATCGGTCTGGCTCGTGGCCTGAACGCGCAGTGGACCGACGGCGGTCTGCTCTACGCACCACCGTTCCGCTAAGAACTTAGGGAAGGGCGCGATCATCGCGCCCTTCCGCATTTTGCGCTCTCTTTCCCCTCATTGAGATCAGACGACCACCTTGGTGGACTGGAGGTTCGTATGGCAATGGTAGATCAAGCCCCACCGCCGGGCTTTAAGTTGTCGATGTTGATCAACGACTCGCGGTATCGCGGGTACACGTTCCAAACCATCGCCTTCATCGCGCTTATGTGCCTTGCGGCCATGATGGTGATGAATGCCGCTGCAAATCTGGAGCGGTTGGGTAAAGACATCTCGTTTGATTTCCTCTGGCAAGGTGCCAGCTACGATATCTATCCCAAGCTCATCCCGTTTGAGAGTACCGATACCCACTTCCGCGCCGCGATGGTTGGGGTCCTGAATACGCTGCTTGTGGCCTTCTTTGGCTGTATCACTGCGACGATTATCGGCGTGATCGCAGGTGTTCTGCGCCTGTCGAACAATTGGCTCGTCGCGAAGGTGATGTCCGTCTACGTTGAGATCTTCCGGAACGTGCCTGTGCTGTTGTGGATCCTTCTGATTATGCAGATCGTTGCGATCAGCTTTAGCAATCCGTTTGATTTCCGCGGCGAAGAACCGACAGCATCAATGGTTTGGGGCGCCTTTGCCTTCACGACCCTGGGCATTTACATGCCTGCGCCTGTCTGGGGCTATGGCTCTGGCGTTGTTGTCATCACATTCTTCCTGTCGCTCGGCCTCATGTGGGGCTACAGCCGATACCGAAAACGGCGATTGTTCGAAACCGGTGAGATGCTGCCAGGCTGGCCCGTGATGGTCGCGCTGTTCTTCCTGCCTTCGCTTTTGGCCTTCTTCATTATGGGGCGGCCCATTGGCTTGGATTACCCAGAGATGGGCGCGTTTACCTTCTCGGGCGGTGCTTTGATCGGCGGCCCGTTGATCGCGCTTTGGTTGGCCTTGTCGCTCTACACCGGGGCCTTTATTGCGGAAAACGTCCGCGCTGGGATCCTGGCGATCTCGAAAGGTCAGACAGAGGCGGCGGCTGCACTGGGTCTGCGCCCGAACCGCACCATGAGCCTGGTTGTGCTGCCGCAAGCGCTTCGCGTCATTATCCCACCGGTGATTTCGCAGTTCTTGAACCTGACGAAAAACTCTTCCCTCGCGGCCTTCATTGGCTACCAAGAGATTACCGGCACGTTGATGGGGATCACGCTCAACCAGACAGGACGGTCGTTTGAAGCGGTCCTCCTGGGCATGCTGATTTACCTGATGATCTCGCTTTTGATTTCGCTGCTCGGGAACCTCTACAACTCCTCTGTCAAATTGAAGGAGCGGTAAGATGACCAAAGTTGCACCGTTCGTTGCCAAAGAAATGATCCCGCCGTCTGCGCCACCGGCGTCGGAGGTCGGGGCGATCAAATGGGTGCGGGAGAATTTGTTTTCGTCCATCCCCAACGCAATCCTGACACTCCTGACCCTTTACATCATCTATCAGGCTTTAATGATCGTGATCCCTTGGGTCATGAATGGGGTCTGGGGCACGGAGGGCGAAGGCCCGAACTCTCTAGATGAGTGTCGACAGCAGCTCGAAGGTGCCGTTGGTGGCTGTTTTGCGGTCATCCGTGAACGCTGGCAGCAGCTCCTGTTTGGAAACTACCCGAAAGATGAGCTCTGGCGGCCTACCGTTGCCTTTTTTGGCCTGGTTCTGGCGGCTTTGCCGGTCATGTTTGTGAAACTGCCGCGCAACCTGCTGATTTTCACCGGTATCTTCCCGTTCGTGACCTATTGGCTGCTGTGGGGGGGAACCATTTGGGCACCGCTTTTGTTCCTGGGCATGGTTGTACTGGGCTACATCGCCTATAGCCGCCTGGTGGCGCAGAGCTTCTTTATGGGGATCATTGGCTTCGTCGCAGTGGTGTTCATCGGTGGGTTGTATCTAGTTGGTCCCATCGCGAACGGCTTGCACAGCATCATCCCGATCGGTCTTTCCAGCGTGGAGAGCCGCGAGATCGGTGGGTTCATCCTGAACTTTATCCTTGGTATTACCTGTGTGTCATTGTCGCTGCCTTTGGGCATTGTGTTGGCGCTGGGACGTCAGTCGGATCTGCCGATCATCAAAGGCATCTGCGTGGTCTTCATCGAATTTATCCGCGGTGTGCCGCTGATCACGCTGCTTTTTGTTGCATCCGTGATGCTGGCCTACTTCCTGCCACCCGATGCGAACTTCGATATCATGGTACGTGTGATCATCATGATCACGCTCTTCGCGGCCGCCTATATTGCGGAAGCGATCCGTGGTGGCCTCGCCGCGCTGCCAAAAGGCCAATACGAAGCGGGTGACTCGCTCGGCCTGGATTACTGGCAGTCCATGCGGTTGATCATCCTACCGCAGGCGCTGAAGATCTCGATCCCGTCCATCGTGAACATCGCTATTGGCCTGTTCAAAGATACGACACTGGTGTCGATCATCTCGATGGTGGATCTGTTGGGTATGATCCAACAGCGGATCTTTAACACGACTGAATGGTTCGGGGTGTACTGGGAGCTTTTGGGCTTCGCCGCCCTGTTGTTCTTCATCATCTGCTACGGCATTTCGCAATATTCACAGTGGCTCGAGCGTCAGCTGGCCACAGATCATCGATAGGAGGCCACCATGGCTGAGACTGCACCCAAAATGACCGTCTCTGACGAGGTCGCCATCGAAATCGTCGGAATGAACAAATGGTACGGCACCTTCCACGTGCTGCGTGATATTAACCTCACTGTCCAGCGGGGCGAACGGATCGTGATTTGTGGGCCTTCGGGTTCTGGTAAGTCGACGTTGATCCGCTGCATCAACCGGTTGGAAGAGCATCAAAAGGGCCAGATTGTTGTTGATGGGACGGAGCTGTCGTCAGACCTAAAGAATATCGACAAGATCCGGTCTGAGGTGGGCATGTGCTTTCAGCACTTCAACCTGTTTCCGCATTTGACGATCCTGGAAAACTGCACGCTGGCCCCGATCTGGGTACGCAAGACGCCCAAAAAGGAAGCCGAAGAGACTGCGATGCATTACCTCGAAAAGGTAAAAATCCCGGATCAGGCGAATAAGTATCCGGGACAATTGTCTGGTGGTCAGCAGCAGCGGGTGGCGATTGCCCGTTCGCTGTGCATGAAGCCGCGCATCATGTTGTTTGACGAGCCGACATCGGCGCTTGACCCTGAGATGATCAAAGAGGTGCTCGACACCATGATCGAGCTCGCGGAAGAGGGCATGACGATGCTCTGCGTGACGCACGAGATGGGCTTTGCCCGTCAGGTGGCAAACCGTGTGATCTTCATGGACCAAGGTCAGGTGGTGGAGCAAAATGAACCGGAAGAATTCTTTAATAACCCGCGGTCTGAACGGACCCAGTTGTTCTTGAGCCAGATTTTGGGGCACTGATTCATTTCTGCCGGGTGCCAATTTTTTTTTAAAAATTGGTTCAGAACTTTCACGAAATTCTGGGGGCTCCGCCCCCGCCGGGCTCCCCCGAGGGTATTTTTGCCCAAAAGAAGTCTTTTGAGCCCGCTATAGCTCGCGTGGGATCACGAAGTTGATAACCTGTCCTTTGCCGGGCTGGCACCAGGTGTCGTCTTCAAAGTCCATCAGCGTGGTGGCGCAGGTGGGATAATCTTCAAAGCGCGGATTGTCCGGCGGCGCCTTCACGAGCATCTCGGCCATCATGGCGATACCCGGGTTGTGGCCAACGAGAGCAACGGTGTTCTGTGGAAAAGCGCGCGCCACGTCGATCATCGTTTGCGGGGCCGCATGATAGAGCGCGCTGACCTCATGAGTTATTGGCACGGTGCCCATTCCGCGCTTCAGGAGCGTTGTCGTTTGTAAGGTCCGCGTCGCATCAGAGGTGGCGATCACATCGGGGATGCAGTCTTGTGCAGCGAGCCATTTGCCTATCGCTTCCGCACTTTTTACGCCGCGATCATTGAGAACGCGTGCATGGTCGTCTGCATAGAAATTGTCCCAGCTCGACTTTGCGTGGCGGATGAGGATGAGGCGGCGGGTCATAAGAACGCCTGCATATGAAACGCAGCTTGGTCTGGCAAGCGGTTGCCTTGACCGATGGGACATATGCGGCGGGCGCGGCATCCGTCTGACATGCAGTCGGCTCCGGCGGTTGACGCAATGTGCTCTTTACACGCAGCGACGTCATATCCTTTTCGAAAGGCTTCGACAGGACAGGCAGAGCGACAGGGTTGGTCAGGACAGGAGTCGCAGGGGTTCTTGCCGGAGCTTGCGCGAACGCGTCCCGGCAAAACAATTGCACCACGTAGGGACACAAAGAGGCCTGCAGTATCATGAACCAAAAACCCAATTGGTGACGCCCAGAACCGGCCGCTTCGCAAAGCCCATGTGTAGAAAGGGAGATAAGGTGGCTTCCCAAAGGGGAAGACAGGTTTACCGCCGCTTGCTGTGGCAATGTCGCCCAAAACTCGCCGGGACCACCGGTCAAGTGGGTCCGGTGCCCCGTCGGCGTATTCGGTGCTTTGCGTGAAAATCGGCCAAAAGTTGGGTTCATTTGGCCCGATCAGATGCAAGATCCCTGTGCAGTCTAAGGCGTCTTCTGCCGTGATCGCACAGGTGCCAAGCAGTTGTAGCCCGCCCTCTGCCAAAGAGGTTGTGAGACCGTCATTTGTCACTAACCGCGCTGCCAGGTGCGGACAAATCGCATCGGAACGCTTGGATCTCCGTCCAACCGCAACATGCTCAATGAACAGTTATAGCCGCCGGTTCCACCTCCGAACATGCCCGTAGCGGAGGTGAATGGTATGGTCATGGTTTGGCCAAGCACGTCGCCGGACCCCACCAGGTTGTAGTCAGTGACACCCGCAAGCCATGCGCCTTCACCGGCATCGAAGGACCCGGCACTATAGCCCGTGACGGTGACATCAATTGCTGGTGTATCAGGAACCTGCACATTGATTTTCATGTCGCGCACGGTGATGCGAAAAGTGCCGTCGGGTGCGACGTCCATTCTGACGTCTCCGCCGACTGGGCGTGCCGCGCCGTTCATTTGAAGCGCCATCATGTCGGCGATGTCGCTGATGTCTGCCCACCACGTCCCGACCATGCAAGTGTCGACCGCGGCTTGCGCAGGGGTCGTCAGCATCGCCGAGGCGCAGAGTGCGCCGCAAATTGTCTTTTTCAAAATGTGCCTCCTCACAATTCTGAGGAGTTTATCAGATGGAGACCTGCGCGTCATGGGTGCCTTACGCGTTGCGGATCATCGATCCTGCGCCATGGTCGGTGAACAGCTCGAGCAGGCTCGCGTTTGGCAAGCGTCCGTCGAGGATAACCGCCGCCCGAACCCCGTCTGCTAGCGCCTCTAGCGCCGTCTCGGTCTTGGGGATCATACCGCCCGCAATTGTCCCGTCGGCAATCATGGCGCGGACCTGGTCGGCGTTAAGCTCGGTCATCACTTCGCCATCGTTGCCTTTGACGCCCGGCACATCAGTGAGGAGCAGCAGACGATCCGCCTTGAGCGCTCCGGCAATTGCGCCCGCAGCGGTGTCCCCATTCACGTTGAAGGTCTCGCCTGCTTTCGTTCCGCTGGCCAGCGGTGCGACCACTGGGATGATTCCGGCTGCGTTCAGGTCATGAAGCACCTGCACCCGCAGGTCTTTGGGCTTGCCAACGAAGCCTAATTCTGGATCGTCAGCTTCTGCGACCATCAGCCTGTCGTCTTTTCCGGACAACCCGACGGCCCGCCCGCCTTGGTCCATAATCGCTTGCACAATGCGTTTGTTGACCAAGCCAGTGAGAACCATCTCAACTACTTCAATCGTCGCCGCATCCGTGACCCGTTTGCCGCGCACAAAGCTGGATTCGATCCCCAGTTTCGCCAGCATCTCATTGATCATCGGCCCGCCGCCGTGCACGACAACCGGGTTCACGCCGACCTGCTTCATGAGCACGATGTCCCGGGCGAACTCGGCCATAGCCGCGTCATCGCCCATCGCGTTACCACCGAATTTGACGACAACGATCGATCCGGCATGCCGCTGCAGATAGGGCAGCGCTTGAGACAGGGTGTGGGCGGTTCCCATCCAGTCGCGGTTCATATCTTGGGCCTTCATTTAGTCGATACCTGCAATCACCGCCCGTAGCGTCGCGACACCGTCGCCTTTCTCGGAAGAGGTCAAAACGATCTCTGGGAAGGCTGCCGGGTGTTTGGCGAGCGCTGCGCGGGTTTTGTTGAGCGATTGCTCTAGCGCACTGCCCTTAAGCTTGTCTACCTTTGTCATGACAACTTGGAATGTGACGGCGGCGCGATCTAGGAGCGTCATGATCTCTTCATCCACCGCCTTTGCCCCATGACGCGCATCGATCAGCACAAAGACACGCCGGAGCGTTTGGCGGCCTTGCAGATAGTTCTTCAAGAGACGCTGCCATTTTTCAACGACGGGAACCGGGGCGTTGGCGAAACCATAGCCAGGAAGGTCAACAACGTAGATGTCACCGGCAGTGAAGTAGTTGATCTCTTGCGTGCGGCCCGGTGTATTCGACGCGCGGGCGAGGCCCTTGCGGCCCGTCAGTGCGTTGATAAGAGTAGATTTTCCGACGTTGGACCGGCCCGCAAAGCAGACCTCGACTCGGTCTGCAGGGGGCAGGCCGTCCATGGCAACAACGCCTTTGAGGAAGTCCGTCTCGCCCGCAAAGAGTTTGCGCCCCTTTTCCAGTGCGGCGTTATCGGGCGTTTCCACTTCGGGAAAGCGCAGTTCCATTACAGCACCGCCGCTGTATCGCCGAGTGCGATAGAGCCAGATTTAACGATGACGCCTGCCACACCAAAGTCCTGATGACCAAATCCATCGCGCAAAGCTGCCAAAGTGTCGGCGTCGCGCTCTCCGGTTTGGGGGTTCGCCGTTGTGTGCATGCAACGTTCCGTCCGTTTGTGCGGGCGGATGACAGCTGTGCCAATTTGAATGTCGCGGTCGATGAAATCGAACTCGGCCCAAGGTGCCAAGCCATCCAGCCAGATGTTCCCACGCCAGCGTTCAGTCTCAAGCGGGCCGCCATAAAAGCCTTCAACAGCGGCGTGACTCGCCTTGTTCATGATCGTGACGGTTGGCTTGCTGTCATCGGTGTAACCCCTGCCGGGGATGTGCGGCGCGATGCCTGTAGCGGGGGTGCGGAGGTCGAGTTGGTTGATCCAGTCTAAGAAGCGCGATTGGTCGTGCGGATCGTCGGGCGCAAAGGTCAGCGTCCCGATCTCTGCGTGGCGCAAGGTGACTTTGCCTGAGGTCTCATCCAGGGTCGCCCAAGTGCCTGCGATCTTGGGATTAGACGCCCCGATTACAAAGTTCCGGCAGCGGACCCATTCCGGATTTGCGGAATCGAGCTTCGTCTTTTCGTGGGTCACGGCCCAGTGCCGGTCCCAGGGCAGTGTTTGCCCTTCTGTTAACGTGACCCGCTCCAGCGGCTCACGCCCGTGGCTTTTGATGGGATGCCGCCAAAGGGCGGCAACGGTGGCCATATCACTTGCCTTTCGACTTGCCGGATTTGCTCTTCTTCTTTGGCGTGTCCGACGCTGTGGCTTTTGCTGTCTTGTTGGTTGAGCTTACGGGCTCTGGTTCCGCCGCGTCCTTCTTGAAGGCGGCGATGATGTTGCCAAAGACGTCAGGCTTCGTCCCATTGATCCGCATGATCGTATATTGCTGGGTGAAGGTGATGATGTTGTTGGCAATCCAATAGAGCACCAGGCCGGACGCAAATCCACCCAGCATGAACATGAAGACCCAAGGCATCCAAGCGAAGATCATTTTTTGCGTCGGGTCGGTGGGTGCGGGGTTCAGCTTTTGCTGAAGCCACATCGAGATACCGAGGATGATTGGCATGATCCCAATAAAAATGAGTTGCAAAATGCTGCCTTGCGCCGGGGCTGCCCAAGGTAGGATGCCAAAAAGGTTGATGAACGATGAGGGGTCGGGCGCGGAAAGGTCGCGCAGCCAGCCGAACCACGGTGCATGGCGCAATTCGATCGTGACGAAGATCACCTTGTAGAGCGAGAAGAAGATCGGGATCTGCAGCAGGATCGGCATACAGCCGGCGGCTGGGTTCACCTTGTTGTCTTTGTAGAGCTTCATCATGCCTTGCTGCATGGCTTTCTGGTCATCGCCAGCCCGCTCTTTCAAGGCTTCCATCTCTGGCTGCAGCTCTTTCATTTTGGCCATGGAGACGTAGGACTTCCAGGCGAGCGGCAGCACCAATGCTTTGATGATGAAAGTCAGCGCGATAATGGCCCAACCCATATTGCCAATGATCACGTTCAACTGGTGAAGCAGCCAGAAGATTGGCTTTGTCAGGAAAAAGAACCAGCCCCAGTCGATACTGTCGAGGAAGCCGTTGACGCCTTCCGCATTTTGATAGTTGCGGATCGCTTCCCATTCCTTTGCGCCCGCATAAAGGCGTGTTGTCACGTTGACGGTGCTGCCTGAGGCAACGGTTTGCAACGGCATCACGGCTTCTGCCTGATAAAGATCGCGGTTATCGAAGTACTTCGATGTGGACCGGAACGCGGTGTTTTGGTCCGGGATCAGCGTTGTCATCCAATAGTGGTCGGTGTACCCGATCCACCCGCTTTCATTGGCGTCGAGCCGTTCGGCCTGTGTGCCCTCGCGAGGGTCAACTTCGTAGTCCGTGATGTTGTTGTAAGTCGTTTCTTCCAGCTCCCCATCGGTCATCCGCACGAGGCCTTCGTGCAGAATGAAGAAGCGCTTGAGATCCGCGGGCTCACCATGGCGACGGAGCAGGCCGTAGGGGCGTAGTGCGATTTCGCCTCCGGTTGCGTTCTCAACACCTTGGTCGAATGAGAACATGAACTCTTCATCGACGCTGACGGTTGTGCGGAAGATCTGGCCTTTGCCGTTATCCCACGCGAGCGTGACGGGGCTTTCTGGCGTTAGAACATCGCCGTTTTCAAGCGTCCAAACCGTGTCCGGCCCGGGCACATCGGCAGCGTCGATACCAACTGCGGCTGCCCAGCCGAAACTGGCAAAATAGGCATTTTCTTCGCCTACCGGCTTCAAGAGGCGCACAATCGGCGCGCCCTCTTCGATCGTTTCGCGGTAGTTCAAGAGGGAAAGATCATCAATTCGCGCGCCGTGCAGGGACAAGGACCCTGTAAACTGAGGTGTCTCAATGTCCACACGTGGCGCGTCAACTGCCACGGGTGCAGTTCCCGCCGTGGACGGCGTGCCAGTCTCGGCAGTGCCAGCTGAAGGCGCGGCAGGATCTGCGGATTGAGCGGTCTCAGCGGTGGCGGGAAGGTCTGTCAGCGCAGGCTCTTCCGGTGGAAACAACCAGAACCACACCATTACCACAAGAAAACTCAGCACTGTGGCGAGGATCAAGTTCCTGTTCTGCTCGTCCATCCCAAGGGTGTCCTGCTGTCATGAAAAGTTCATGCAGGTTCAACCTGTCGGGGCCCGAAAGGTCAAGGCTTTTTGGGGTTGAAATGCGCCGAAACGTGGCGATTTGGGCTAGGTTTTTTGCAAGTCGGCCGCCTTGTATTTTGCTATCTCCTTCCTAGGAAACGTTCTCTGCAACCGTTGGTTTCGTTCGCGCTTGGATCCAAGCAATTGTTTCTTCAAACGACATAGGTCGACCAATCGCGAAACCCTGCGCATGTGCGCAGCCCATCGAGGCGAGATGATCGATCTCCGCCTGGCTCTCGACACCCTCGGCGAGCGTCGCGACTTTCATGATCTCCGCCATCGACAAGATCGTTTTGACCACCTGTTGTTGCTCTTCGTCAGTGTCGACATCCATGATGAAGGAACGATCGATCTTCACGCGATTCACAGCAAAGCGACGGACAGATTTGAGAGAGGCCTGGCCAGTGCCAAAGTCATCAAGATCAATCTTGCACCCAAGTGCGGAGAGCATCTCGAGATTTTTGATGATTGGGTCGTCGTTGCGATCAACGTAAACGCTTTCAAGCACCTCAATGACAAGGCGGTTTGGTCGGATGTTGTAGCGTTTCAGTTGAAAAGACACTTCTTTGACAACGTTACGGTGTCGAAGCTCCTCTGCGCACATATTGACGGAGCGCGCGGCACATGCAGTCCTTGCGCGTCCCATTTCACGAGCGCCTTCAGCGCGTCCTGCAGCATTACACGCCCAAGCGGGTGCATCATGCCGGATTCCTCAAGGACGGGCAGAAATTCAAATGGCGAAATAGGGCCACGGTCGTGGTGCGCCCATCTTGCTAGCGCCTCAAAACCTGAAATCTCGCCTGTCGCGAGGTCGATCTGCGGTTGAAAATGGGCGTGAATAGCACCGGAGTGGAGTGCGGCAGTGGCATCTTTGTGAAGTGCACGGCGCAGCGACAATTGCTCGCCCATGGGGTCCGCGTAGAACTGCAGCCCTGCGGGGCCTTTTCCTGCGGCTTCGACAAGGGCTAAGCGCGCGGCCTCAAACATCATTTCCCCAGTTGTAAGCGTGGCCATTTTTGCCATTGCACATCCGATCGAGACACTGACTTTCGCCGATGTATCCCGCATCACGACAGGAACGGCGATCAGGTCTTGAATTTGGCCTGCGACGATCAAGACATCTTCGGCGCAATAGCCATGCATCGGGCTCAACACGCAACCAAAGCGCCCACCGTCCAACCTGTGCACCTTATCACGCGCCAGAAGGCCGCCCTTTAGACGACGCTCCAACGACTGCAGGCACAGCTCCAGCTCCGCTAATTTCAATTGGGATTGGAGCATATCGAAGTCATCAATCTCCGCAATCAGCAGGATGGCATCTGCGTGCGTGGCGCGACGCTGTCGCAAGGTTTCATCCAACGCGTGGATGATCTGGCCTTGCGCGGTGCGCGGGGCGGCAAAGTAAGACTGAAAGCGCGACAGCGCGGATCTAAAGATCGGAAATATCTGTCCCATGCGCCCCGGTACCCAATGAAAGCGGGGAAATTGCCCAAGCCTCCACCTGCTTGTTCGCAGGAAGACTAGGGCAAAAAACTGTCCGAAGGATTAATGCCCCGGTTCCGATCGAGGCGCCGCGAAGAGCCCTTGAAAGTCAAAGATCTTCGGATCGAGAAGGTGGGACGGCCGGGTGTTTGTGAGGGCTTTGAACATCTTTTGCCGCCGCCCAGGATGGTTCTTTTCCCATTCATCCAACATTTGTTTGATCTGTTGGCGTTGAAGCCCGTCCTGTGACCCGCAAAGGTCGCATGGGATGATGGGGTAGTTCATGGCCTTCGCGAAGGCTTCACAATCGGCTTCCGCCACGTGGGCGAGTGGACGGTAGACAAACAAATCCCCATCTTCGTTGACCAGTTTGGGCGGCATCGTCGCCAACCGCGAGCCGTGGAAGAGGTTCATCATGAATGTCTCAAGGATATCATCGCGATGGTGGCCAAGAACGACAGCGCTGCATCCTTCCTCACGCGCGATCCGATACAGATTGCCCCGCCGCAGGCGTGAGCAGAGCGCGCAATAGGTCCGCCCGGCCGGGACCTTGTCAACCACGATGGAGTAGGTGTCTTGATACTCAATCCGATGCGGGACCTGCATACGTTCCAGAAATTCGGGCAAGACCGTCGCCGGGAAACCGGGTTGGCCTTGGTCAAGATTGCAGGCGAGGATCTCCACGGGCAACAGACCGCGCCATTGGAGTTCGTGCAGCACGGCGAGGAGCGTGTAGCTATCTTTGCCGCCGGAAAGACAAACCAACCACTTTGGAGGGCTGCCATCGCGCGCGGAAGGCGCGATCATCCCGTAGTGTTCAATCGCCTCACGCGTATGCCGCACGATCCGTTTCCGGAGCTTCTTGAACTCCGTCGTGGACGGCGCGCCATGAAAAAGCGGATGGATGTCGGTGTCGTCATCAAGCATGCATCACCCCTAGCTCGCCTGGGTGGCGACGCCAAGAGGGGCGTTGTCATTGGGCGCCTTGCCTGTTCCACACAGGTGTGTCGTCAAAGTCGCGTCGCGCCCTACGTCCACGCCGAACAGTAGGAGACATTCAATGCGCGCTTTGTTGGTAGCCGCCCTTTTCGCCCTTGCCGCCTGCACCGGTAAGCCCTCATTCGAGGACCCGTCGTTGAGCAAGCAGAAGCTTGATTTGGAAACCTTCTTCGTGGGAGATTTGGTCGCCTATGGCCAGTTCCAAGACATCCTTGGTACCGTACGTCGTAGTTTTGAGGTGCGGATCAAAGGCACCTGGGATGGCGAAACGCTGCAGTTAGTTGAGGATTTCGTTTACGAAGACGGATCAACCGAGCAACGCATTTGGGCGCTGCAAAAGACCGGGCCAGACAGTTGGGAGGGCACGGCGCCAGGTGTGATTGGCGTTGCCACCGGTCAGGAGCAAGATAATCGGTTCAATTGGCAGTACGAGATTGACCTGCCCATTCCGGCGGCAGATGGCTCGGTGGAGACGGTACGGGTGACGTTTGATGACTGGATGTGGTTACTGTCCGACGACCGGCTGTTGAACCGCGCTTACATGAAACGGTTTGGTGTCGATATTGGTGAGGTCATCATTACCTTTGAACGACTTTAGTCCGGGAAACGTGACTTTGCATAGGGCCTTCGTCCATTTAACCTTCTGCTGATTTTCAGGAGACAATTTGATGAATTACCTTGTGAGCCGACGCAAGATCAGCGCGAACGGCAAGACATTTACAGCACAACCGGGCAATGAAAGCTGCTTTTTGCGGGTGACCAGTATTGGTCAAACCGCGTCGCCCGGGCATCGGATCGCCCCCGGAGTTTGGGCGCGTGAAGTCCTCCAGCACAGTCAAAACGGGCATGTTCTGTTGGTTGTTCATGGGTTCCGCATTCAACAGCACAGTTTCCTGCGCGAAGTGGCTGATGTACGAAGGATGCTCGGTAGTCAATTTCGAGGTGCCGTGGTGGGCTTGGACTGGCCAACAAACGGTCGCCTGTTTGACTACCGCAAAGATCGTCGGGACGCGCAAAAGACCGCAGCACCCTTGCTCCGCGATGCCGTCAATGCGCTGCACACAGCCCGCCCGACGGTGAAGCTTCACATTCTCGCCCATTCGATGGGGTGCTTCTTTACGAGCGTTGCACTGCAGGCATCGTTGGGCACCCCGCTGGAAGGAAAGCTTCGCGGGTCGCTGAGGACAATTGCAGCCACAGGTGCCGATGTTGACCAAGATTGGTCAAAGGCAGGCCAGCCGTTCGTCAAAGCACTCGAACGGACCTGTCGTCGGTTTATGGTGCACTTTAGTGGCCATGACGAAATTCTTCATGTTTCTGAAGATCGTTATAACAATCGCAAAAAGCGACTTGGCCGCGATGGCCCAGCGTCGCCGCAGCCGTCCATTTTGATCGGCGTGCCTTGGACAGACTATTATCGCCAAAACCATTGGGGGCTATTCAATCTGCGCCACAGCCACAATTTCTACTACGACGATCCGGTCTTCTACCGCACGCTAGCCCCGTCCTTACAATAGGATCAGTCGGGAACGTTATCGATTCCGGATCCACCCCAGGGGTGGCAGCGGGCAATGCGACAGATGGCGAGCCAACCGCCTTTGATGCCGCCATGCTTTTCGAGCGCCTCGAGCGCATAGGCCGAACAGGTTGGCTGGTATCGACAGCCGTGACCGACCCAGGGGCTGAGGACCAAACGATAAGCTTTGACCGGCAAAGACAGGGCATAGGCGAGGGGGGTCATCGGTGTACCTTTCCCAAAGCCCTTTTGAAATCTGCAATCAGCTGTAAATAGGGCAGGGCATCCGTGGTCTCAGCCCGACCGACGAGCACGTAATCCCACCCATCGCGCCCATGTTGGGGCAGAACCGCTTGCGCGATAGCCCGCAGGCGGCGTTTAGCGCGGTTGCGAGCGACTGCGTTGCCGACCTTTTTGGAACAGGTGAAGCCAATCCGGATTCCGGCCTCAGGGTCTGTTGCCCGTTCGCGCCCTTGAAGGTGAAAGCCGGGCGTACCGTAACGGCGCGCCCTAGCTGCGAGCAGAAAGTCAGCCCGCTTTTTCAGGACGCTGACATCTGGACAAACGGAAACCGCCGGCGGCCTGTCCATGGTGCCGACCGTCTGGTCTTCCATGGGGGCCACCGGCGGTTTCAAAGCCTTACCCGGCTGGCGCTTACGCGCTCAGCTTCGCGCGGCCTTTGGCGCGACGGGAGTTCAGGATCTTGCGACCGGCCTTGGTGGCCATGCGGGCGCGAAATCCGTGACGGTTCTTGCGAACCCGGTTCGATGGCTGGAACGTGCGCTTCATGGCGTGTTCTCCGGTTTCTGGGCCAAATCACACGATGGATTCGTCCCGGTTTGCATAACAGACCTGCCGTTTAGTAGGGCAGCACTGACCTGTCAACGCATCTGACGCTCCGAAACTGCAACATTTTGCCCAACGTGCCCATTTCAAATGTTTCATTTTCGCAATGGCCGCCGCGTTCGCCTCTCGTTTCGCTAACGGCCGTTCAAGCGCCTGTGATCGGGGTATCGGCATTGCGCTTTTCTGGGCATTTACGTCTCAACCCCCGCGCCAACCCTCCCCCTGATGGTGCGTGACCGCTTGATAGGATAGACCGATGACTGACATGCCAGAAACCCAACCCAAGCCCGCCGAGCAGAGCGCGCTCATGCGCCGTTTGCCCCTGATCGTGATCGCGATTGTCGCCATCCTTGGTGCGGTTTTCTTGAAGGATTACATCACTTTTGAGGCGTTGTCCGAGAACCGCGAAACGCTTTTGGCGTTTCGCGACGCGAACTACCTGATGACCGTTCTAATCTTTATGGTCGCCTATGTCGTGATCGTCGCATTCTCGCTTCCAGGTGCAACGATTGCCACGCTGACGGGCGGTTTCCTGTTTGCGACATTCCCAGGTTTTCTTTTCAACGTCACCGCGGCAACGATTGGCGCAACGGCGATCTTCCTCGCGGCACGGTGGGGCTTCGGCGATAAGCTGGGGGCGCGGCTTGAAGGGTCTGAAGGGATCGTCAAAAAGATCAAAGACGGGATTGATGAAAACCAGTGGTCGATGCTGTTTCTTATCCGCTTGGTCCCTGCCGTACCTTTCTTTATGGCGAACCTAATCCCATCCTTCTTAGAGGTCCCGACACGCCGCTTCGTGATTTCGACCTTCTTTGGCATCATTCCAGGCGGTGTTGTCTATACTTCCGTCGGCGCCGGTTTGGGCGAAGTGTTCGCACGGGGCGAGACTCCGAACCTGGGCATCATCTTTGAGCCGTTCATCATCCTGCCGATCTTGGGTCTGTGCGTTCTTGCCGCCCTGCCGATCGTCATCAAAGCCTTCCGCGGCAAGAAAGGTCTCTGAAGCCATGAACCGCATTAAAACAGACGTATGTGTGATTGGTGGTGGTTCTGGCGGTTTGTCTGTCGCAGCCGGTGCCGTCCAAATGGGGGCCAAGGTGGTCCTCCTGGAAGGTCACAAGATGGGCGGGGACTGCTTGAACTATGGCTGCGTGCCATCGAAGGCCCTGATCGCCTCTGCGAAACAAGCTCATGCAATGTCGCACGGTGCGGCGCTCGGCGTAGCTGATGCAAAAGCGGTCGTGAACTATGCCGCAGCAAAAGATCACGTCGCCGACGTGATCGAAACCATCGCACCCGTCGATTCAGTCGAGCGGTTTGAGGGTCTTGGTGTCCACGTCATCCAAGAGTTCGGCAGCTTCATCTCGCCGACAGAAGTGCAGGCGGGCGACACAATCATCGAGGCGCGCCGCTTTGTGGTCGCCACAGGGTCAGGCCCGTTTGTACCACCCATCCCGGGCCTCGACACTGTCACACATTACACAAATGAAGACATCTTTGACCTCCGTGAGCAGCCAGAGCATTTGATCGTTATCGGTGGCGGCCCCATTGGCATGGAAATGGCGCAAGCGCATCGTCGCCTTGGTTCGAAGGTCACGGTGATCGAGGGCGCGAAAGCCTTCGGCAAAGACGACCCCGAGATGGCAGAGGTGGTGCTCAATAAGCTTCGGGCCGAGGGGATCGAGATTGTTGAGGAGGCTCAGGCCGAGAAAGTTAGTGGCGAGGGTGACACTGTCACGGTCCACACCCCAAAGGGTGACTACACCGGGTCCCACCTACTCATGGCGGTAGGGCGGAAGGTGAATATCGACAAGCTCGATCTCGATAAAGGCAATGTCGCCCATGACCGGCGCGGGCTCAAGGTTGGGGCGGATCTGCGGTCCGTGACCAACAAGAAGGTCTATGCGGCTGGCGACGTAGCGGGTGGCCTGCAGTTCACCCATGTGGCGGGCTACCATGCTGGCGTGTTGATCCGTTCATTGCTGTTCGGTCTGCCGTCGAAAGCCAAGACCAGCCATATTCCTTGGGCCACCTACACGGACCCGGAATTGGCACAGGTTGGCCTGACGGAAGCGGAAGCGCAGAAAAAGCACCGAACCGGGTTGGAAGTTGTGCGGTTTGAATACCATCACAATGACCGCGCCATTGCGGAGCGGAAAACAACGGGACTGATCAAGGTGATGGTTGTGAAAGGTAAACCGGTCGGCGCCTCCATCGCGGGGCATTTGGCCGGTGAACTGATTGGCATATGGGCCATGGCCATTGCCAACGGGCTAAAAATGTCGGCAATTGCCAATACTGTGTTGCCCTATCCGACAATCATGGAGGTCAACAAGCGGGCCGCCGGCGCTTACTTCAGCCCACGCTTGTTCGAAAGCGACACAGTCAAAAAGGTGGTCGGCTTCGTGCAGAAGTGGCTACCGTAGAAAGATAAAGACGAGACGGGCATGTTTAATACGCTTTCCGGACGCTTTCTGATCTTGACCATCATCTTCGTGATGCTGGCGGAAGTGCTGATCTTTGTGCCCTCCGTCGCCCGGTTCCGGCAGGATTACCTTTTGGAACGGCTTGAGCGGGCGCAGATTGCGTCACTAGCGCTCGAAGCGGATTCGATGATTTCGGCGGAGTTGGAATCCGAATTGCTGAAGAATGCTGACGTCTACAATGTCGTGCTGCGCCGGAATGAGGCGCGGCAATTGGCGTTGTCTTCACCCATCCCGCTGCCGGTGAATTCAACTTACGATATGCGCGATCCGTCTGCTTGGCGGCTCATTGGGGACGCAATGATGACGCTCTTCTACACAGATGAGGAGGTCATTCGGGTTATCGGCAACCCAGTTCAAGATGGTGGGCTGCTAATTGAGATTACGACAGCCCAAATGCCGCTGCGCGAGGCAATGCTCGCCTATGGGCGCAACGTTCTGATCCTGTCCGCGATCATCTCGATCATCACAGCAGCGCTCTTGTTCGTCGCAGTACGCTTTCTTCTGGTGCATCCCATCAAAGGATTGGTGGACCATATGGAACGCTATGCGGCGGATCCCGAAGACGCACGCCAGTTGATTGAGCCAACCGCAACAGTGAAAGAACTGAGGGCTGCGGAAACAGCGTTGCAATCAATGGAAACCCAGTTGTCCGGGGCATTGCGCCAAAAAGGCCGATTGGCGCAACTGGGTGGGGCCGTGGCAAAAGTTAGTCACGACTTGCGGAATATCCTGACGTCTGCGCAGCTTTTCACCGACCGGATCGAAAGTTCTGAAGACCCGCTAGTGAAGCGTATGGCCCCGAAGTTGGTCGGGTCCATCACTCGTGCAGTCAACCTTTGTGAGACCACCTTAGCCTTTGGACGCGTCGACGAACCGCAACCGACGCTAACCCGTTTGCAATTGGCCGATGTCGTGGACGAGTTGCTCGAAGGAGAGCGGCTCGCCGCGGATGAAACCCAGATTACATTTTCGGAAGAGATACCAATCGGCCTGACAATCCGTGCGGACGGCGAACAGATCTTCCGTGTCTTATCAAACCTCGTGCGAAACGCGCGTCAGGCGATCTTGGCGACCGGCAACCATGGATCGATCACCGTTGAGGCCGCTGAAGACGACAATTCTTGGCAGATCGCTGTTGTCGATACCGGGCCAGGTCTGCCCGCCAAGGCCCAAGAGCATTTGTTCCAACCCTTCCAAGGTGGCGTGCGCAAAGGGGGAAGTGGCTTAGGCTTGGTGATTGCAGCGGACTTGATCCGGGGCCATGGGGGACGGTTAGAATTGACGAAAACGGACGCTACGGGGACGACATTTACGATCACACTGCCCAAAGCAGATCTTGCGCTCGAAGTCGCAGAACCAATGGCGCCTGCTGCAAGCTGACCGCGCGTTTAACCAAGAAAAGCACCAATTGGACCTTGCATCGCGAGAGCCAGAGGTCTAAATCCCCCGATACGCGGATTGGTAGCTCAGCTGGATAGAGTACTTGACTACGAATCAAGGGGTCGGGGGTTCGAATCCTCCCCAGTCCGCCACTTCTTCCCTTAAGCTACTGTTTTAATGCATTATTTTCACTTGTGATATTTCTTTGCATGTCCTGCTGAATGTCGTGGATGTGGCTAAAAACTAGGATAGGTTGGAGAGGATCGATCATACGGTCCTAGATGCATCGCCAGCGTAGTCTGACCTTATGCACCGCCCAATTGGTAATTGGGGTCCCTGTCCAGAGGCGAAAACGGCCCATTGCTGCCGTTGACCGCTGATGCTCGATGCTGCGCCCGCAGCCCGCTTTGCGGTCATTCGCTGCAAGCGCAAACTCCAGGCTTCTTTGAACTTACACATCGCGGACTTTCCCGACCTTCGTTTTCCGCTCTTCG